>CAZYVT010000001.1:0-128551 GCA_964651335.1 uncultured Enterobacteriaceae bacterium
GACCTGGAGGCCGAGACGGCACGCTACGCAAACCTGCTCGTTTCGCTCGGCCTCGAGCGCGGCGACCGGGTTGCGGTGCAGGCCGAAAAATCCGCGCAGGTAATGTTTCTGTACCTCGGTTGCCTGCGCGCCGGGCTGGTCTATCTGCCGCTCAATACGGCCTATCAGGAGGGCGAAGTCGCCTATTTCGTGAGCGACGCCGAGCCGAAGGCGGCGGTGTGCCGGCCGGAAACGCGCTCCTGGTTCGCGCGTGTACCTCAGCTTTTCGAACTCGACGCGAGTGGACGCGGCTCCATTGCCGAAGCCGCGGCAAGCCAGCGAGCGCAGTTCGACACCGTGGCAAGCGCGGCGGACGATCTCGCTTCGATCATCTACACCTCAGGCACCACCGGCCGCTCCAAAGGCGCGATGCTCACGCATCGCAACCTTGCCTCGAATGCGCTCACCCTGCACGAATACTGGCGCTTCCGGGCCGGCGACGTGTTGCTGCACGCACTGCCGCTGTTTCACGTGCACGGGCTGTTCGTCGCGCTCCATACCGCGCTGCTCAACGCGAGCCGCATCATCCTGCTGCCCCGGTTCGATGCCAGGCAGACTCTGCGCTACCTGCCGCAGGCGACGGTGTTCATGGGCGTGCCGACGTATTACGTGCGCCTGCTGGCGGAGCCCGATCTCAGCAAGGAACGGTGCGCCATGGTGCGGCTGTTCGTTTCAGGCTCGGCGCCCCTGCTCACGGAAACATTCAGCGACTTCAGGAAAAGGACCGGCCACACCATTCTCGAGCGCTACGGAATGACGGAGACCGGGATGAACACCTCCAACCCCTACGAGGGTGAGCGGCGCGGCGGCACGGTCGGCTTTCCGCTTCCCGGAATCGACGTGCGAGTGGTGAACGAGGCGAACGGCCGCTTGCCGGCGGGCGAGATCGGTCACATCCAGGTGCGCGGGCCGAACGTGCTTCCGGGCTACTGGAGGCTGCCGGAAAAGACCAGGGAGGAGTTCACCGCGGACGGCTTCTTCCGTACCGGCGACATGGGAATGTTCGATGACGACGGGTATCTTTCGATCGTCGGGCGCTCCAAGGATCTGGTGATCTGCGGTGGCTACAACGTGTACCCCAAGGAAATCGAAATGCTGCTCGACGAACTGCCGGGGGTGGAGGAGTCGGCAGTGATCGGCCTGCCGCATCCGGACTTCGGCGAGGCGGTCGCCGCGGTCGTGGTCCCGAAACCAGGAGCGACGCTCACCGAGGAATCGGTGATCGCCTACGCGAAAGGCAAGCTCGCCAACTTCAAGGTTCCCAAGCGCGCCTACATCGTGCGCGAGCTGCCGCGCAACGCCATGGGCAAGGTGCAGAAGAACATCTTGCGCGACCGCTACTCCGCCAAGTAGGCGGATTACCGCAGCGTGACCAGCAAAGCATCAACCCAGCGCGACCAAGTGCTCGACCAGTTCGGCAAAACCGGCACCGAATGCGGCGCGGGTGACATATTTCGGCTCGACGGCGAGCCGCCCGGCGAAGCGGGCCACGTTCGCCACCCCGACCGAGTTGGCGAAAAACCCGAACATCGGCGCGTCGTTCGGCGAGTCGCCTGCGAATACGAACTGCGCGCCACCCTGCGAGAGTTCCTCTCCCCAGCGTTGCGCGAAAAGCCTGCGCGTCATCGACAGCTTGTCGTAGTCGCCGAACCAGCCGTTGACGTGAATCGAGCTGATCTTGGCGCACAGGCCCTCTTCGCGCATGAGGCTCGCGATCCGCTCGGCTGACGCGAGCGGAAGCGCCGGGACGTCTTCGCAGTAATCGATCGCGAGATCGGTCTCGCGGTAGGCCTGATCCGAGGCGAGCGCACAGCCCGGCACCTCGCGCACAATTCGCCGCACGATGACGTCCAGCGAAGCGCGCTTTTGCGCCCGCACGGAGTCGGAATCCTGGTAGTGCTTGCGCAGCATTCTCGCGGCGGTGTCGTACCAGAAATAGAATGAGCCGTTTTCACCGACCACCGCGTCCACGGGCCACATGCGGGCGATGTGGTCGCACCAACCCGCCGGCCTGCCCGTAATGGGAACGACGATCTTTCCCGCCGCCTTGAGCCTTTCCATCGCGCCGTAAGCCTGCGCCGTCAGCTTTCCGTGCGTCGTGAGCGTGTCGTCGATGTCGAACAGAAGCCCGCGGAAACCCTTCGCGCGCAACTGCGCCAGCGGTCGCATTACCGGCCCATGCGCGTAGCGACGCGCGCGCGCTGGGACTCGGTCATGTGCAGCCCCGTCTTGGTGCGGCGCCAGAGCACGTCTTCCGCCGTGATCGCCCATTCACGCGCCACCAAATAGGCAAGCTCGCGCTCGGTGAGGCCGCCGCCGAAGTCTTCTCCAAGATCGGCGGCGCTGTTCGTATCACCGAGCACCTCGGCCGCAAGCGTGCCGTGGCGGCGAAAAAGCGCTCGCATCGTGGCGCCCGGAATTTTCGGATAGCGCGCTGCAAGCGCTGCGTACCGACCCTCGCGGCCTTCATCCCCGAAATCGCTGCCCGGGAGCGGCGCACTTGCTGTCCATGCACCCTTCATGCTCGGAAAATACGGCGAAAGTTTCTCCAGCGCGTGCTCAGCCAGGCGCCGGTAAGTCGTGATCTTGCCGCCGAACACGGACAGCACCGGCGCCGCACCCGCCTCGTCGTCCACGCGCAGGGTGTAATCACGCGTCACCGCGGAGGGATCGCTGGTGCCATCGTCATAAAGCGGTCGCACGCCGGCGTAGCGCCAGACTGCTTCGCGGGCATTCGCCGGCTTTGCCAGGTACCGGTTCACCGCGCGGCAAAGGTATTCGATTTCCTGCGCAGTCGCTTCCGGACGGGATGCTTCCTCGACCGGCACCTCGGTCGTGCCGACCAGGGTGAAGCGGCCTTCGTACGGGATCATGAAGACGACGCGCCGGTCGTCGTTCTGCAGGATGAAGGCGTGTTCGCCTTGGTAGAGTCTTGGCAATACGATGTGACTGCCTTTCACCAGCCGCACCGCATCGCGAGACGCCTGCGCCAGGCGGTCGTTGAGCACGCGTTTCACCCAGGGGCCGGCCGCGTTGACGATGGCGCGAACCGTCGGCGTCTCTCCATTCGACAGCGAAACCTGCCACAGCCCCCCCTCACGCCGCGCCGAGACGCACTCGGTGCGCGTGAGCACGCGGGCACCCTGCGCGCGCGCGCTCATCGCGTTCGCGACTACCAGCCGCGCGTCGTCGACCCGGCAGTCCGAATACTCGAAGCCGTGCTTCAACTCGCTCCTGAGGCCGGAATTGAGCGGAGGCAGGTCCAGTCTCACGCCACGCGAACCCGGTAGCGACGCACGGCGCGCCCCCAGCGAGGGCGCAAATGTTCCCAGATGATCGTATAGAAAGAGCCCGGTGCGGATCATCCAGCGCGGCCGCAATTCCTGGACGTGCGGCATGACGAAGCGCGCCGGCCAGACCAGGTGCCGAGCGATCGAAAGCAGCACCTCGCGCTCCGCCAGCGCCTCGGCGACGAGGCGAAATTCGTACTGTTCCAGGTAGCGCAGCCCGCCGTGGATCAGTTTCGAAGACCGGGACGAGGTCGCGGAGGCAAGATCGTCCTTCTCGCACAACAGCACCGACATACCGCGGCCGGCGGCGTCGCGCGCAATGCCTGCGCCGTTGATGCCGCCGCCCACGACCAGCAGGTCGTACAGGGCGGTGAGGGGTTCAAACTGCTGCAAGCGGCCGATTATACGACCGGGTCCGCGGCCCACTTCAGCGATGCTTCGAAGGCGACACCGCGCCCGGAGGCGAGGTTTTCCGCGTGCAGCGCGCCTCCGTGGTGCTCTGCGATCAGCCTCGCAATGTAGAGTCCCAGCCCGAGATGCGGAACGCCGTTCGATGGTCCGCTGCGCAGCGACAGCATCGAGTCAAATAGTGATTCACGGATTTCTTCCGGCAGCGGCTGCCCGTCATTTTCGACTCGCAGCACCACGCGCTCGCCGGCGCGAGAAAGCGTGACCCGCACCGGGGTGTCAGGAACCGCAAAGTCCGCCGCGTTCTCCACCAGCTTGTCCAGCATCTGCGCCAGCAGGTCCGGCGCGCCATGCACAAGCGCGCCCGCTTTCGGCAGCAGGAGTTCGAACGCGCGCGGCGCATAGGCAAGCCGGTAGCCGTCGACGCAGCTCTGCACCAGGGCGGCGGCGTCGAAGGTCTCGCGCGAGGCGGACGCGAGGCTTTGCTCGAGCCGGCTCGCCTCGCTCATGCGCGCGAGGATGGTCGAGAGCCGCGCCAGGCCTTCTTCGGCGCGCACCAGGTACGTTTGCGCCTCGTCCGCGGACTGCGAAGCACGCAGATTCTCAAGCGAGGAGCGCACTACCGCGATCGGCGTGCGCAGCTCGTGCGAAAGCCTGCCCGCCATTCCCTCGAGGTAGGTGTTATAGCGCGCAAGACGCGACAGGACCGTGGTAAATCCGCGCGACAGGTCGCCGATTTCGTCCGCGGCGTCGGAAGCCGTGAGCAGCCGCGTCACTCTGCCGCGGGCATCGATTGCCGCGTCGGCCTCCTCGCTCAAGCGCCGGATGCGATTCGAAATCCGGGTCGCAAACCAGAGCAGCACCACCGCGACCAGCGCAAATGCGACCAGCGTCACGACCAGCAAGCGTTCGAGCGCCTGGTTGCGCAGCGATGCGATGCGGCTCGTCGTTTCCTCTACCACGACCGCGCCGTGAACCTCGTCACCGGCCCAGATCGGATGCGCCGCCGAGACGATCAGCGCGCGCCCGTCCGGCGTATTGCGCGAGCGCGTGCCCGCGGCCCCCTGCAAGGCTGCCGCGACTTCGCGGCCCGGGGCCACCGCTTCATCCGCGATCGCCTCGTCGAACTCCTCGCCCGGCGCGCCGACGAGCCAGCCCAGCGCTCGCTGCGCGAGGCCCGGCGCTTCCGGCTCGGCGCGCTCGAGCGAGCCGGCGAGCGCGAGCACGCGATAGTCGCGACTCACCACCCAGATGCGCGAGCTCGCCCGCTCGACGCCTTTGAGGATCGCCGCGATCTCGGCGATGCCGGATGGTTCGCGCAGCGGCGCTTCGCGCTCGATCGCAGCGCCGCCGGTCAGCCGCTGCAACTCACGTTCCGCCTGCCGGCGCAACTCGGACTCATCGGCCGGACGGTAGGCGAGCAGTTGCGGCCGGTCGTGCAGCGCCGTGGCAACGGCGCGCGCAGTCGCCGCGAGCGCCTGCTCCTGCGCCGCCAGCAGAAAGCGTTCCATCTCGCGCACGTAGCGATACCCCGCCCAGGGCAGCACCAGCAGCACCAGCGCGACGAGCGCGAGCTTGGCGCGCAGCGTGAGGCGAATCAAGTTCAAGCCTTCCAGCGGTAACCCAGGCCGTAGACGGTCTCGATCCCGTCGAAGGCCGGGTCGGCGGCGAGAAACTTGGCGCGCACGCGCTTGACGTGCGAAGTGATGGTGGTGTCGTCCACCACCAGTTCGGCGTCGCGCATCAGCTGCTCGCGGTTTTTCACGTGTCCGGGGTGGCGCGCAAGCGAGTGCACGATCCAGAATTCGGTCAGGGTCAGCACGATCCGCCGCTCACGCCATTGCGCGCTGAAGCGCTTGAGGTCGAGTTCCAGCGCGCCCCGCACGATTCTCTCCTCGACCGGCTTTTCTTCGCTCAGCGCATCGACGCGGCGAAAAAGCGCGCCGATCCTCGCCAGCAGGTGCGGCAGGCTGACCCCCTTGGTGAGGTAGTCGTCGGCGCCCATTCGCAGGCCCGAAACGACGTCGAAGTCCGAGTCTCGCGCGGTCAGAAACACGATCGGCAACTGCGGCGAGAGCGCGCGCAGGTCGCGGCAGAGCGCGAAGCCGCCTTCGGCCTCGTCGCCCAGACCGATGTCGATCACGGCAAGGTCCGGCAGGCGGGCGCGGAAAGCTTCGAGCGCCTCACGCCGGCCGGCGTAGGCGACGACATCGTAGCCGTAGCGCTTGAGCGCATCGGCGTAATTGGCGCGGATGGCCGGATCGTCCTCGACGATTGCGACGCGGCGGGGCATGGCCGGCGACTATACCGGAAGGCGCGCAGCCATTTTCTTGCCATTTTTCATCTCCGCATTGCCATCGCGCCGGCCGTCGGCTGGCCTGTTCCAGACCTCTAATTCAAGCAAAGAACCAGGAGAACCGGAATGACCAGGATCCGATTGATCGCGGTTGAACTTGCCACGCAAGTGGCCCTCGCACTGGCGATTGGCCTCACCGTAAGCGTGGTACTCGCGGGCGCCGCGCTGCTACTCGCCGGGAGCCTGCAGGCATGAATTACGGCGATATCGCGCTCGGCGTCGAGTGCGCTCTTCCGGCTGATTTCAAGGTTGCAGGTCGAGAACGGCGCTCAAGCCCATCACTGCTGTGGCTGGTCCTAGCGCTCGCCGCCGCAGTGACCTTGTAGGTCGCTTATACCAACCGCGGCGGCGGCGGAGCCAGAAAGGAAAGGAGGTCGGGAGATCATTCTGGTGGCCGCCCGCCGCTTCGGCAGCCGCTTGCCGCATTTCACAGAACGCGCTATACGTTTTGCATGAGCGCTCAGCTGACTTTGGTCATTGGCAACAAGAACTACTCGTCGTGGTCCATGCGCCCTTGGGTCGCGCTGCGCGGGGCAGAGATTGCCTTCGGCGAACGGCAGCTGAAGTTCGAATCGCAGGACTGGCGCGACCACATCGGCAGGCTCTCGCCCTCGGGGCTCGTTCCGGTGCTCTGGGAGGGCGAGCAGGGTACCGGTTTCGCGACCTGGGACACGCTCGCGATCATCGAGCGCGCGCACGAACTGTTTCCTTCGAGCGGAGTCTGGCCTGCCGACCCGCGGGCGCGGGCGCGCGCACGTTCGCTCTGTGCCGAAATGCATGCGGGCTTTCGCGCCTTGCGCGGCGCGATGCCGATGAATATCCGCAGCCGACATCCCGGCAAGGGGATGAGCCCCGAAGTGGCAAAGGACATCGCGCGCATCAGCGCGCTCTGGGCGGTGACGCGAAAGGACTTTGGGCGCGGCGGACCGTATCTGTTCGGGGGATTCTCCGCAGCCGACGCCTATTACGCGCCAGTCGCGACACGGTTCACGACCTACGATGTGCAACTATCCGGAGCAGCGCACGAATACCAGCAGGCGCTGCTGGCGGCACCGGCTGTAAGGGCGTGGACGGACGAAGCGGTGAAGGAAACCGAATTCGTTGCCGAAGACGAGCCGTACGCCGAGCTACCTCGGCATTAGAGAAACTTACTTTTTTCTCAGCTTCCTGATCGCGGCAAGCTGAGCGGCGAGCATCGCGAGTTCGCCCTCGACCACGGCAATCTCCTGCTTGTCCTTGGCGCTGCGGCGGGCTTCCTCGGCGCGCTTGATCGCCTCGTTTGCCTTCGCCTCGTCGAGGTCGTGACCGCGGATCGCCGTGTCGGCAAGCACCGTGATCAGCTTGGGCTGAACTTCCAGAATTCCGCCAGCGACGAAAATCAGCTCCTCGTCCCCGCCGCCCGCGGGCAGGATCCGCACCGCGCCCGGCCGGATGCGCGTGATCAGCGGCGTGTGGCGCGGATAGATGCCGAGCTCGCCCGCTTCCCCCGGCAGCACGACGAATTCCGCCTCGCCGGAGAAGATCGATTCTTCGGCGCTGACGACGTCGACGTGGATCGTATTGGCCATTACTGCAGCGTCTTCGCCTTCTCGAACGCTTCTTCGATCGGGCCGACCATGTAGAACGCCTGCTCGGGGATGTGGTCGCACTCGCCGGCAACGATCATCTTGAAGCCCTTGATCGTGTCCTTGAGCGGCACGTACTTGCCGGGCGTGCCGGTGAAGTTCTGCGCCACGGTGAACGGCTGCGACAGGAACCGCTGGATCTTCCTCGCCCGTCCGACCGCCAGCTTGTCCTCGGGCGAAAGCTCGTCCATTCCAAGGATCGCGATGATGTCTCGCAGCTCCTTGTAGCGCTGCAGCGTCGCCTGCACTGCTCGCGTCGTGTTGTAGTGGTCCTCGCCGATCGTGTTGGGGTCGACCTGGCGCGAGGTCGAATCGAGCGGGTCCACCGCCGGATAGATGCCCAGCGATGCGATATCGCGTGACAGCACAACGGTCGCGTCCAGATGGCCAAAGGTGGTCGCAGGGCTTGGATCCGTCAGGTCATCCGCAGGCACATAGATCGCCTGCACCGAAGTAATCGAGCCGATCTTGGTCGAGGTGATGCGCTCCTGCAGCCGCCCCATCTCCTCGGCGAGTGTCGGCTGGTAGCCCACTGCGGAAGGCATCCGTCCGAGCAGCGCCGAGACTTCGGTCCCGGCGAGCGTAAAGCGGTAGATGTTGTCCACGAAAAACAGGATGTCGCGCCCCTCGTCGCGGAAGCTCTCGGCCATGGTGAGGCCGGTGAGCGCAACGCGCAGGCGGTTCCCCGGCGGCTCGTTCATCTGGCCGAACACCATCGCCACCTTCGACTGGCTGAGGTCTTCCTTGACGATGACCCCGGCGTCCGACATCTCGTGGTAGAAGTCATTGCCCTCGCGGGTGTTTTTTAACGAGACGGCGACCACCGAGAGGCCGCTGTGCTTGGTCGCGATGTTATTGATCAGCTCGAGCATGTTCACGGTCTTGCCGACGCCGGCGCCGCCGAACAGGCCGATCTTTCCACCCTTGGCGAACGGGCAGATCAGGTCGATCACCTTGATGCCGGTCTCGAGCAGCTCCATCGAGGGGGAGAGCTCGTCGAACTTGGGCGCCGCCTGGTGAATCGAGCGCCGCTCTTCGGTCTTGATCGGGCCCGCCTCGTCGATCGGGCGGCCGAGCACGTCCATGATGCGGCCGAGCGTGGCTTGCCCCACCGGCACGGAAATCGGCTTGCCGGTGCTGTTTACCTTCATGCCGCGGCGCAGGCCGTCCGAGGAGCCGAGAGCGATGCAGCGCACCACGCCATCGCCGAGCTGCTGCTCGACTTCGAACGTCAGGCCCTTCTCCGCGAGCCCCTGGTCGCCCGCATCCTCCAGCGTGAGCGCGTCGTAGATCTTGGGCATCTGCTCGCGCGAAAACTCGATGTCGATCACCGCGCCGATGGTCTGGACGATGGTGCCTTGCATTTGTGCCATGGTTGTTTCCCCTATACGGCGGCGGCGCCGCCGACAATCTCGGAAAGCTCCTTGGTGATCCCGGCCTGACGGTTCTTGTTGTAGATCAGCGTCAATTCGTCGATCAGGTCGGCGGCATTGTCGGAAGCGGCCTTCATTGCCACCATGCGAGCCGATTGCTCGGAGGACATGTTCTCGGCCACAGCCTGGAAGATGAGCGCCTCGATGTAGCGCGTCATCACCTGATCGAGCACCGTTTTCGCCTCCGGCTCGTAGAGGTAGTCCCATACGGTTTCGGGCGCGCCCATCCGCTCGCCCGAAAGCGGCAGCAACTGCTCGATCACGGGTTCCTGCTTCATCGTGTTGATGAAGCGGTTGTAGGCGAGCAACAGCCGGTCGAAGCGGTCAGACGTGTAACCATCGAGCATCACCTTGATCGTGCCGATCAACTTGTCCATCTGCGGCCGGTCGCCGAGCTGCGTCGCCTGCGAGACAATGTTGGCGCCTAACCGCTGCATGAAACCGAGACCTTTGTTGCCGATGCAGCAGAGGTCGATTTCCTCCCCCTCGCTCTGCCATGCCTTGTACTGGTTGAGCACCATCCGCAGGAGATTGGTGTTCAGTGCGCCGCACAGGCCCTTGTCGGTCGTGACCACGATCAGCCCGACGCGCTTCACCGTGTCGCGGTGCACGAGGAACGGGTGCCGGTACTCCGGGTTGGCGTGTGAAATGTGTGCGGCGACGTTGCGAATCTTCTCGCCGTAGGGCCGCGCCATGCGCATGCGCTCCTGCGCCTTCCTCATCTTCGAGGCGGCGACCATCTCCATCGCCTTGGTGATCTTCCGCGTGTTCTGCACACTCCGGATCTTCACCCGTATTTCCTTGGTTCCTGGCATCGCGTTTTCCTTTTGCGCGCGTTGCGCGGCACGCCATCTCCGCTCCTGCGCGCAGCGCGTCTAGAAACTGCCGTTTTTCTTCCAGTCCGCGATTGCGGCCTTGAGCGCCTTCTCGTCCTCTCCGGAAAGGTCCTTCCTGTCCTCCATCCGGCCGATCAGGTCGGCGTACTTGTCCTTGACGTAGTCGCGCATCGAGCGCTCCGCGGCGAGCGCCTTCTTGACATCGATGTCGTCGAAGAAGCCGTTATTCACGGCAAACAGCGTGAGCGCCATCTCCCACACCTGCAGCGGATGGTACTGTGCCTGTTTCATGAGTTCGGTCACCATGCGACCGCGCTCCAGCTGCTTGCGGGTCGCCTCATCGAGGTCGGAGGCGAATTGCGCGAATGCCGCGAGTTCCCGGTACTGCGCGAGGGCAAGGCGCACGCCGCCGCCGGTGTCGCGTCGCTTCATCACCTTGGTCTGCGCCGCACCGCCAACGCGCGATACCGAGATGCCGGCGTTGATCGCCGGCCGGATGCCGGCGTTGAACAGGTCAGTTTCCAGGAAAATCTGCCCGTCGGTAATCGAAATCACGTTGGTCGGCACGAATGCAGTCACGTCGCCCGCTTGCGTCTCGATGATCGGCAACGCGGTGAGCGATCCGGTCTTTCCCCTCACCGCACCCTTGGTAAAGCGCTCCACATATTCCTCGTTGACGCGCGCCGCGCGCTCGAGCAGGCGTGAATGCAGGTAGAACACATCTCCGGGATAGGCCTCGCGTCCCGGCGGGCGGCGCAGCAGCAGCGAGACCTGGCGGTACGCCCAGGCCTGCTTCGTGAGATCGTCATAGATGATCAGTGCATCCTGCCCGCGGTCACGGAAGTATTCGCCCATCGTGCAGCCCGCGTAGGGCGCGATGTATTGCATCGCCGCCGACTCGGAGGCCGAGGCCGCCACCACGATGGTATAGCTCATCGCACCGTGCTCCTCGAGCTTGCGCACCACGTTGGCGATGGTCGAAGCCTTCTGCCCGATCGCGACGTACACGCAGAACAGGTCCTTGCCCTTCTGGTTGATGATCGTATCGACCGCAACCGCGGTCTTGCCGGTCTGGCGGTCGCCGATGATCAACTCCCGCTGGCCGCGGCCGATCGGCACCATGGAGTCGATCGCCTTGAGGCCGGTCTGCACCGGCTGCGATACCGATTTCCTCCAGATCACGCCCGGAGCGACTTTCTCGATCACGTCGGTTTCCTTGGCGTGGATTGGACCCTTGCCGTCGATCGGCGCGCCCAGCGAGTTGACCACGCGCCCGAGCAGCTCGGGGCCGACCGGTACGGCAAGAATGCGGCCGGTGCATTTGACCGTGTCGCCCTCGGTGATGTGCTCGTACTCGCCCAGAATCACCGCGCCGACCGAGTCGCGTTCGAGGTTGAGAGCCAGGCCAAAGGTATTCTTCGGGAACTCGAGCATCTCGCCCTGCATGACATCCGAGAGGCCATGAACGCGGCAGATGCCGTCGGTGACCGAGACGACCGAACCCTGCGTGCGCATCTGCGCGCCGGCATCGAGATTCTGGATGCGGCTCTTGATCAGTTCCGATATTTCGGACGGATTGAGTTGCATGACTGCTCCTGGATTGACCTAAGCTTTGAGCGCGCTCTCGAGTGCGCCGAGTTGTGCGCGCACCGAACCGTCGATGACCTTGTCGCCGAGCACGACCTTGACTCCGCCAATCAGCGATGGGTCGATGCTGATCCTCGCCTTGACCTGGCGCCCTGTTTTGCGCTCGAGCCGCGCGACCAGGTCCGCGAACTGTTCCTGATCCAGTTCGAACGCGCTATAGATTTCGGCTTCGACCACGCCCTCGCGCTCGTTCTTGAGCGCTTCGTACTGGGCGCGGATCTCGGCAAGCACATCCAGCCGCCGGTTCTCCGCCAGCACCCGCACGAAGTTCTCCGCCTCGCCGGAGAGCTGTCCCGCGAGAATGGAGATGAACAGGCCCGCCACCTTCGCGGCCTGGAGATTCGGATCGCCCATCGCCGCGCGCACGCGCTCATCGGCGGCCACGGCCGACAGGTTGGCGAGCACCGCGGACCACTCGGCGAGCCTGCTCTGCCCGTCGGCCAGGCGGAAGGCAGCTTCGGCGTAGGGTCGCGCAATGGTGTTCGATTCAGCCATGATTTAGTGCGTTACAGCCCTTTCCGAAGTCGCGCGGTGCGGCGCAGGCGGTTTCTGCGGCGCAGCGCATTGTGGTTCTTCTCTCGCTGCAACGCATCGTGGTTCTTATAGTTGGCGCTTGATGCCATCCAGCAGGTCCGCGTGCGCCCTGGCGTCGACCTCGCGGCGCAGGATCTTTTCAGCGCCCGCGACGGCGAGCGCTGCGACCTGCTCGCGCAACTGCTCGCGGGCGCGCTGCACTTCCTGCTCGATCTCTGCCTTCGCGGCTGCTTTTTCTCTCTCGCCCTCGTCCTTGGCCGTGGACTTCGCCTCGTCGACCATCTGCGCTGCGCGCTTTTCGGCCTGCGCGACGACCTCGGCGGCGCGCTCGCGCGCCGCCCGGATGGCATCCTCGGCCTGGCGCGTCGACACTTCGAGCGACTTTTTGCCCTGTTCCCCGGCTGCGAGCCCGTCGGCGATGGTTTTCTGCCGCGTCTCGATCGCGCGCAACATATAGGGCCAGATGACCTTGACCGTGAACCAGATGAAAAGCGCGAACGTCGCGGCCTGCGCAAAAAGCGTCAGGTTGATGTTCATGCTGTCCCCTTCGGGGAAAAAGCGGCTAGCGGACGACCGCGAGGAGGGGATTGGCGAAGGCGAACATCATCGCCAGCCCCACACCGATGATGAACGAGGCGTCGATCAGTCCAAGCAGCAGGAACACCTTCGCCTGCAGCGAGTTGGTGAGCTCGGGCTGGCGTGCGGCAGCCTCCAGGAAGCGGCTGCACATGATGCCCACGCCGATGCACGCGCCGGCGGCGCCGAGGCCGATCATGAGGCCGATACCGATCCCGGTGTAGGCCTGGATCATCGCCAGATATTGCAGTTTCTCCATGTTATTTCCTTTCGTGAGCGGAACGGGTCGGATTGAGGGGCCTAGTGGCGCTCGTGCGCGAGCGCGATGTATACCACGGTGAGCATCATGAAGATGAACGCCTGCAACAGGACGATCAGGATGTGGAAGATCGCCCAGGCCACGCCGAGGATGGTGCCGAAGATCGTGCCGGCGAGGCCGGTCGCCGCCCACAGCCACAGCAGGAGGAAGATGATCTCGCCGGCGTACATGTTGCCGAACAGCCGCAGCGAGTGCGAAAGCGGCTTGGACACGTACTCGATGAAGTTGAAGAGCAGGTTGAAGAACACCAACAAAGGCGAGAGCGCCAGCGGCCTGACGCCGAACGGTGCGCAGGCGAGCTCGTGCAGCCAGCCGCCGATGCCCTTCACCGCGATGTTGAAGTAGATCATGAGCAGCCAGACCGAAAGCGCGAGCGCGAACGTGGTGTTCACGTCGGCGGTCGGCACGAGGCGGAATTCGTGCAGCCCGACCGCTCCAAGAATTCCCGCCATGATGTCGACGGGCAGGAAATCCATGGCGTTCATCAGCACGACCCAAACAAATACGGTGAGGGCGGCAGGCGCCACAAACTTGTTGCGGTCGCCATGATGGAAGATGCCCTTGACCTGTTCATCGACAAACTCGATCAGCAGTTCGACGAACGCCTGGCGCCTGCCGGGCACGCCGGAGGTGGCGCCGCGCACTACCCACCACAGGAACCCCAAGCCGACGATGCCGAGAATTACCGCCGTGATGACGGAATCGAGGTGCAGCGTCCAGAAGCCGCCTTCTCCGACCGGCTTGGAGAAGAAAGTCAGGTGATGGCCGATATAGTCGGTGGGGTTGAGCTCTTTGCCTGCGGCCATCGGGTCAACGCTCGTCGTCATCGCGCACAAAGAACGCCATTGCGAAAACCAGGACCGTCACCAAAAACGATCCGAGAAAGGCGAGCATGACGACGTCGCCATACGTCGCCAGCACGAGCCACAGCAGGATTACGATGAGGCCGATCTTGACGCCTTCGGCCGTCAGCGCGCCGATCAGGACCTCCCCTGCGGACTGCGTCTTCCCCTTCGATGCCACGATCGCGGACACCCAACCAGCGCAAAAGCTGACCGCGCCGCCAAGCGCCGCGGAGAGCGCGCCGTGACCGCCGGCCACGACTCCCGCGGCGAGCGTCAGGGCAGCGGTGGCGATGAGTTGCCACCGCAATACCGTGCGGATCGGCTTGCCCAGGAGGCGAGGACTGGCGTTCATGTGCCCCCCATCCCGCAAAGCGCGGAAAGTATATTCGGTTGGAGCACGGGGGGTCAACGCGTTGCACCGCAAAATTCGGTACCTTGGGTTCAGCGCAGTCTCTTGAGCAACTGGTCCAGATGATCGAGTCCTGAGTAGTGCACCACGATCTTGCCACTGCCCCTTCTTCCCGCGCGAATCTCGACCGTCGTGCCAAGGTGTTCCGACACCTCTTGCTCCAGGCGAACCAGATCGCGATCGGCTCTTGTTTTCTTGCGCGCGCCTGCGCCGCGCGCGAGCCGCGCCACCAGCGCCTCGACCGTACGGACCGACAGGCCCCGCGCCGCCACCCGATTTGCAATTTCGCACTGGCGCGCGCCGTCCAACGCAAGCAGCGCTCGCGCGTGTCCCATCTCAAGCGTTCCATCGGCGAGCATCTGCTGCACCGGCTTGGCAAGCCTGAGCAGCCGCAGGAGGTTGGTCGTCGCGCTGCGCGAGCGGCCGATCGCTTCCGCCACCTGCTCGTGCGTCATCCGGAACTCGTCCACCAGGCGCTGCAAGCCGTTCGCCTCCTCGATCGGGTTCAGGTTCTCGCGTTGAATGTTTTCGATCAGCGACATCGCGAGCGCGGTCTCGTCCGGCACCTCGCGCACCAATGCGGGTATCTCCGCAAGCCCGGCGAGCTGCGCAGCGCGCCAGCGGCGCTCGCCGGCGATCAGTTCATAGCGATCGGGCTCGAGCGGGCGCACCAAAACCGGTTGCATCAATCCTTGCGCGCGGATTGAGGCTGCGAGCTCGGCGAGCGCGGTTTCGTCCATCCTCGTGCGCGGCTGGTATCGGCCGGGGCGAATCGCGCCCACGGGCAGCGTCGCCAGGGCGTCCGCGTGCGCGCTTTCTTCGTCCCCCAACAACGCGTCCAGGCCGCGCCCCAAGCCCTTCGACTTGCTCATCCGTTCGCTCCTCGTGCCAGCAGTTCTTCGGCAAGCTCGAGGTACGCCTGCGCACCCTTCGAACTCCGGTCCCAGACTACCGCCGGAGTCCCGTAGCTCGGTGCTTCAGCCAGGCGCACGTTTCGCGGCACCAGTGAGCGGTAAACCTTGTCGCCAAAGTGTGACTCGAGCTGTTGCGAGACCTGCAGCGAAAGCGTATTGCGCGGGTCGTACATTGTTCGCAGCAATCCAGCAATCTCGAGCGTAGGGTTTAAGTGAGCGCGTACTCTCTTAATTGTGCCGACGAGGTCGGACAGCCCCTCGAGCGCGTAGTACTCGCACTGCACGGGGATCAGCACCGCCTGCGCCGCTACCAAGCCGTTTACAGTCAGCAGCGACAGCGACGGTGGGCAGTCGATCAGCACGAACTCGTACTCCATCTGCACTCTCGCAAGCGCGTCGCGCAGCCGTCCTTCGCGATTAGCCAATGCGACAAGCTCGACCTCGGCGCCGGCAAGCTCGCGATTCGATGGGACGAGGTCGAATTGGCCGGTCTGCGAGCGGGAGCGGATGTTGCCGATGTCACCAAGACCGAGCAGCACGTGGTACACGGTGCGCGCGAGCGTGCGCTTGTCGATGCCGCTTCCCGTGGTCGCATTGCCCTGCGGATCCAGATCGACGAGCAGGACGCGTTGTCCGGCCAATGCCAGGCCGGCGGCGAGATTGACGCTGGTGGTCGTCTTCCCGACGCCGCCTTTCTGATTTACGACTGCAAGCACGCGCGCCATGTTCAGACCGTGACCCGGCACAGAATCAGATGGCGCTCGGCTTCTACCATCGGCACGCGCAGCTTGCGCACGTCGCTGCAGTCGCACCCGTGCGGCAGATTCGCCAGCTCCTCATCGGGATGGACGCCCTTCATCGCCGCCAGCACGCCGTCGGGCAGCGCAAGATGCCGGCACGCGGCGATGAATTCGGCGAGCTCGGCAAAGCCGCGCGAGATCACGACCGCGAATCGTTCAAGCGGCCGCCAGCTCTCGGCGCGCCCGTGATGCACTTCGGCATTCGCGATTCCCAGCTCGATCACCGCCTGCCGCAGGAACGCGCTCTTCTTGTGGCTGGCGTCGTTCAGCGCCACGCGTCGTTCCGGCTCCGCAATCGCAATCGGGATCCCCGGCAGGCCGGCGCCCGAGCCGACATCCGCCAGCGCTCCTCTCGGAATCTCATGCAGCACTGCAAGCGAATCGAGCAGGTGAAGACTCACCATCTGCAGCGGATCGCGAATCGCGGTGAGGTTGTAGGTGCGGTTCCATTTCGCAAGCAGCTCGAGGTACGCAAGGAGTTTTTCCTGCGCATCGGAAGGCAGCGCGAGCGCGAGTTCGCGCAGCCCGTGCCTGAGCGCTGCAGGCGGCGTCATGCGTGCTTGTTGCTCTGCGGGCGACAGTGCTTCTTCAAATGCACCAGCAGCAGTGAGATCGCGGCAGGGGTCACACCTGAAATCCGCGCCGCCTGGCCGATGGTCTCGGGCTCGTGGCGGCCAAGGATCTGTTGCGCCTCTGTGGAAAGCCCGCGCACCGTGCGGTAATCAAGTTGCGGAGGAAGTGCTACGGAGTCCTGCGCCTGGCGTCGCGCAACTTCCTCACGCTGGCGATCAATGTACCCTTGGTACTTGGCCTGAATTTCCACTTGTTGGCCTACTGAAGGATCCTCAACCCCCTCGCCAGCCAAGCAGGATTCTATAAGTGAGTAATAACTTACTTCTGGTCTGCGCAAAAGATCTAAAAGTGAGTGCTCACGGTCTATCGGGTGCCCAAGAAGGCCGCGTGCATTCTCGTTCTGAAGGGTCGCTGGATTCACCCAAATGGACTGCAGACGCTCCTGCTCGCGCGCAATCGCATCGCGCCTGCGGCAAAAAACATCCCATCGTGTGTCATCCACAAGCCCGAGCCTGCGGCCCGTTTCGGTCAGGCGCAGATCTGCATTGTCCTCGCGCAGTACCAACCGATACTCGGCGCGGCTGGTAAACATGCGGTATGGCTCGGACACACCACGCGTCACAAGATCGTCCACCAGCACGCCGAGGTAGGCCTCGTCGCGGCGCGGGCACCACGCCGCCTCGCCCTTCGCTTGCAGAGCAGCGTTGGCACCGGCGAGGAGTCCCTGTGCCGCCGCCTCCTCATAGCCGGTGGTGCCGTTGATCTGTCCGGCGAAAAACAGTCCTGGAATCGACTTCGTCTCAAGGGACGACTTGAGCGAACGCGGGTCGAAGTAGTCATACTCGATCGCGTAACCGGGACGCAGGATGTGAGCGTTTTCAAGGCCGCGGATCGACCGCACCAGATTCAGCTGTACGTCAAACGGCAGGCTGGTCGAGATTCCGTTGGGGTAGATCTCGCTGGTGCTCAAGCCCTCGGGCTCAAGGAAAATCTGGTGGCTCGACTTTCCGGCGAAGCGGTGGATCTTGTCTTCGATCGACGGGCAATAGCGCGGCCCGACGCCCTTGATCACCCCGGTAAACATCGGCGAGCGGTCGAGCCCGGCACGGATGATCTCGTGAGTGTGGGCGTTGGTATGGGTGACCCAGCAAGGACGCTGCGCCGGATGCATGTCGCGGCGGCCGAGAAACGAAAAAACCGGCTCGGGAAAGTCACCGGGCTGTTCTGCCATGACCGAGAAATCGATCGTCTTACCATCCAGGCGTGGCGGGGTTCCGGTCTTGAGCCGGCCGGCCGGAAGTGCAAGCTCCCGCAGGCGGTCCGCCAGTGTGACCGACGCCGGATCTCCCGCTCGACCCGCCTGATAGCGTTCCAGTCCTACGTGCACCAGACCACCGAGGAAGGTGCCTGTGGTGAGCACCACGGTGCGACCATGGAATCGGATTCCGAGCTGGGTGACGACGCCGGTGGCGCGGCCGCCCTCTAGCAGGATGTCGTCGGCCGCCTGTTGAAAAACGACCAGGTTCGGCTGATTCTCGAGGCGCGTGCGAATCGCCTTTTTGTACAGCAGCCGGTCCGCCTGGGCCCGCGTGGCACGCACGGCCGGACCCTTGGAGGAGTTGAGGGTCCGGAACTGGATTCCTGCCTCATCGGTTGCGAGCGCCATCGCCCCGCCCAAGGCATCGATCTCCTTGACCAGATGCCCCTTGCCGATGCCGCCGATCGATGGGTTGCACGACATCTGACCGAGCGTTTCGATACTGTGCGTGAGTAGCAGGGTGCGGCAGCCCTTGCGCGCCGCCGCTAGCGCTGCCTCGGTGCCGGCGTGGCCGCCACCTACCACGATCACGTCGAAGTTACTCGGAAATCGCATTGCGTACGGACTTTCGGGGAGCGCAATCATACGCGATGGTTCCACGTGAAACTAGGCGCGCCGCTCGGAGATCGATGTTTCACGTGGAACCAATGGCAGAGACGCTGATGTTGCACTGCAGCAATACAGCGCCGAGACCAAACCCGCGTGAGACAATCGCGCCCCTTTGCGCCCGCCCGATGATCTCGCTCGCCCCTTACGCCGAACTTCTCGCACGCCCGCGCCTGAAAGGCACGGTGATCGCCTCGGTGATTGGACGCCTTCCGATCGGCATCGCCGGCCTTTCGATCCTGCTGCTGGAGCAGACGGCGAGCGGGTCGTTCATTCGCGGCGGCGCGGCCAGCGCCGCATACGTGGTCGGCTTGGCGAGCGTCGCGCCACTGCTGGGCCGCATCATCGACCGCTCCGGCCCGAACCGCGTGCTCCTCTGGTGCGCCGGCGCCTTTCCCGCGGCTCTGGTCGCCCTCGTGCTGGCGGCGAAAGGCGGGGCCGGCGTTGCACCCACGTTCGCGCTCGCGTTCGCGGCCGGCGCGAATTTTCCGCCGATTACGGTCTGCATGCGGACGTTTCTTCGACGGGAATTCGGCGAGGAACCCCTTCTTGCAGCGGCGTATTCACTCGAGTCGGTGTTGATCGAGACGATCTTCATCGTTGGTCCGATGCTGGTGGCCCTGTTTCTCGCTTTTGAATCGCCCGCTGCAGCGGTGCTTTTCGCAGCGCTCTGCGCGAACACCGGGACGCTGATGTTCTTGCGCTCGCCCGCGCTCAACGGCTGGCGAATCGAGCCGCGCGCGAACGCGACGTTGTTCGGCCCTCTGGCCGAGCGCGGGTTTCTGCCGTTGCTCGCGGTGGTACTGAGTTATTCGTCGGCATTCGGCCTGGTCGAGATCGGGATCACCGCCTATGCGACCGAAGCCGGGCATCCGGCGCTCGCCGGGGTGATGCTTGGACTGATGAGCGCTGGCAGCGTGGCCGGCGGGCTCACCTACGGCAGTCGCGGCTGGCGATTGCCGCTCGCGCGTCAGTTCGCGGTGACTCTTTTCGTGATGGGTGCGGGCGTGGCGTTGCTCGCGCTCGCCGCAAACGCTTGGCTCTTCGCGCTGCTCAGCCTCCTCGCCGGCGTCGTGATGGCGCCAGCGCTCACGATCCAGTCGATGCTCGTGGCGAAGACCGCGTCGTCGCAGCACGCGACCGAGGCCTTTACCTGGTCCTCGACGGGGCTTCTATGCGGCGTGGGATTCGGGATCGCCGCAGGGGGCTGGCTGATCGAGCGCTGGAGCTCGAACGCCACCTTCATCGCTGCGGCGATCGCCGCGCTATCGGCCGGCGCGCTCGCGCTGGCGCTGGAGAAGGGCAGGGCCGCTTCCCCGCGCTAGCTGCGCAACCCTAGGCGGCAGCGAGCGGACCCGCGTCACATTACGCTGCGAGTTTCTCGTGCAATAGGGTACGCCGCAGCTCGAGTTCGCGTGGCAGCTTCGCGCCGAGCTTGCGAAGCAGTTCGTCGTGCGAAGCCAGCTCCTGCTGCCAGGCCTTGTCGTCGACGCGCTCGAGCTCGGCATACTGCTCGCGGCCGAACTTCTCGAGGCCCGCCCAGGCCAGGTCCTCGTAGCGCGGCATGAGTCCCAGCGGGCTCGACACCGCCTGCGCACGCCCGTGGCAGCGTTCCACGATCCAGGCGAGCACGCGCATGTTCTCGGAGAAACCCGGCCACAGGAATTTGCCGTTGGCGTTCTTCCTGAACCAGTTGACGCGAAAAATCTTCGGCGGGTGACGCACCGCGCTTCCGATCTTCAGCCAGTGCGCGAAGTAATCCCCAAGGTGGTAGCCGCAGAACGCGATCATCGCCATCGGATCGCGCCGCACGACGCCGACCTTGCCGGTGATCGCGGCCGTGGTCTCGGAGCCGAGCGTCGCGCCCATGTACACGCCGTCGTTCCAGCTCGGCGCTTCGACCACGAGCGGCACGGTCGAGGAACGCCTGCCGCCAAAGACGAAGGCCGCGATCGGTACGCCGCCCGGATCTTCCCATTGCGGATCCATCGAGGGGCACTGCGAGGCCGGTACCGTAAAGCGCGCATTCGGATGGGCCGCGGGACGCCCGCACCCCGGAGTCCAATCCCTGCCCTGCCAGTCGATCAGCTGCGGCGGCGGATCACGCGTCATGTCCTCCCACCAGACATCGCCCTCCGGCGTCAGCGCGACGTTGGTGAAAATGACGTTCGCGCGCAGCATTGCCATCGCGTTCGGATTGGTCAACTGCGAAGTCCCGGGAGCGACGCCGAAAAAGCCCGCCTCCGGATTGATCGCGTAGAACCGCCCGTCGCGTCCCGGCTTGATCCAAGCGATGTCTTCTCCGATCGTGGTCACCTTCCAGCCCTTGAACGCCGCGGGCGGGATCAGCATCGCGAGGTTGGTCTTTCCGCACGCCGACGGAAACGCAGCCGAGAGGTAACTCTTCTCGCCGCCGGGCGACTCGACGCCGAGGATCAGCATGTGCTCCGCCAGCCAGCCTGCGTCGCGCGCCATCACCGAGGCAATGCGGAGCGCGAGGCACTTCTTGCCGAGGAGCGCATTACCGCCGTACCCGGAGCCGTACGACCAGATTTCGCGCGTCTCCGGGAAATGCACGATCCATTTTTGCTTTTCGCTGCATGGCCACGGCACGTCCTTCGCGCCGGGAGCGAGCGGTGCGCCCACCGAGTGCATGCAGGGAACGAAATCGCCTTCCTCACCCAGCCAATCCAGAACCGCGCGGCCCATCCGGGTCATGATCCGCATATTGACGACCACGTATGCGGAATCGGAAAGCTGAACTCCAGTCTGCGCGATGTGAGAGCCGATCGGCCCCATGGAGAACGGCACTACGTACAGGGTACGGCCGCGCATGCAACCGTCAAACAGGCGATTCAGCGTGCCGCGCATCTGGCGCGGATCCATCCAGTTGTTCGTCGGACCGGCGTCTTCCTTCTTTTCGCTGCAGATGAAGGTCCGGTCCTCCATTCGCGCCACGTCCGAGGGGTGCGAGCGCGCGAGGTAGCTGTTGGGACGCAGCCGCTCGCTGAGCTTGACGAAGGTGCCGCCCGCAACCAGCTCGACGCAGAGCCGGTGGTACTCGGCCTGCGAGCCGTCGCACCAGACGATGCGCTCGGGCTTGGCGAGCCGCGCCGCTTCGGCAACCCAGCGCTTCAGTCCTTCGTGCCGCACCCAGCCGGGCGCATTTGAGGAATCGGTGATGGAGGAACGCGGACCTGTCATGAAAAGCTTCCCTAAAAGCAAAACGGCCCAGAACGGGTCCCGGGCCGGTCGAGGAGTCGAGCAGGGGCGAATTTTACCCTCCTGCAGACCCTTGGGGAAACAGGCCCATTTCCCTTATTGGGCAAACAGATCGTCATCTTTCGGCGCGGCGCCCGATGCGCCTGGCGAGGCGGAAAATCGGCCCCGTGGCGGTCACCAGCACGATGACCCGGGTCACATGCGCCGCGGTGACCAGGGGAACGCCGAGCTGCAACACCTTCGCCGTGATGCACATCTCGGCAACCCCGCCGGGCGCTGTCGCGAGCACCAGAGTCGGAAGCGAAAGCCCTGTGAGCCAGGCGAGCGTTGCGCCGAAGGCGGCGGCGACAACGAGCGCCAGGCCGATGCTCGCGAGGATCGCGGCGACGTAGCGTGGCACCCGGCTCAGGAACTGTTGCTCGAAGCGCGAGCCGAGCGCACAGCCGAGGAGCAGCTGGCCGGCGTTCGCGAGCGCGCCGGGGAGCGCGGAGAACTGCACCTCGTTCGCGGTAAGCGCTATGGTGGCAAAGAGCGGCCCGAGCATGAATGCATTGGGCGCGCGCACCAATGCAAGTACGCCGCCCGCGGCAGCGGCAAGCGCGAAGAGCAGCGTGAGCTTCGCCGGGTCGAGCGCGATCTCCACCGGCCGAACCGCATCCGCGCCATGAACGCCCGAATAGCTGAGGGTGAAGGGCACCGCGATCACCACGGCCAGGATGCGCAGCGATTGCGCAAGCGCAACGCGGTCGGCGCGCGCGCCGAAGTGCTCGCCGAGCAGCGTCATCTCCGCTGCACCCCCCGGAACGCTGGCAAAAAACGCCGTTGTGCGGTCCGTATCGGTGACGCGCGCAACGAACCAGCCGCAGGCCCAGCCGAGCAGGATCGCAAAGAGTGCTGCAGCCAATAGAAGGTGCCAGTACGAAGCCACCTCGCGCGCAACCGACGGCGTGAAATACAGCCCAAGCGCTACGCCAATGATGATCTGGCCGATCTGCCGCCCTCCGGCGGGGGCACGCAGCCGGGCCCCGGCGAAATTGAGCGCTGCCATCGCCACCATCGGCCCGATCATCCAAGGAAGCGGCGTTCTGAGCCAGGCGCAGAGCACGCCTGCCGCGGCGCAAAGCGCGAGCGCCAGTGCCGGGTTGATCCAAGTATCGCGGGCCGGCTTCACCGGCCGGGATCGGTAAGCGATGTGTAACGCATCGGTCAGCCCCGGCATGCTACAGGGAGACATGCGTTTGAAACCGGAGGTGCCGATGAATACCCGATCGCCTGTTGCCTGGCTCGTTTCCATCTTCGTCGCAGTCGGCGCTTGCGCGCCGTTGCCACTCTACGGCCAGTACGCCACACATTATTTGCCGTACGGCGCGCAACCGCAGTGGGCCGTCGTATCCGCACCCGGCTGGGCCGCTGGTGCCGGAGCGAATGCGCTCCTTGGCGCTCAGGTGAGCGGGATGAATCCAGTGATTCGCTGCTACGGCGGGAGGTCCTTCACTTGCGGTCCGCGGTTTGATCCCCGCCCGATGTTCGCAGGTGCGCTGATCGGCGGCGTGATCGGCCATGCCCTTTCCTTTCCGTATGAATATGCTCCGGTGCCGTACTACGGCGCCGCACACGGCGGCGCGCCGGGTGCGTCATGGCCGCCGGAAGGCATCTCGGAGCCGCCGCGTCGAGCAGCAAGCCGCGCGCCGTCGATCGCGGACGGCTGGACTCATATAGGCGAAGTACAGCGCGAAGGATTCGGACGAGTTGCAGCAAGTCGCTCCCAGTTTGTCGAAGACTGGCAGCGGTTCTTCGAACCTTCCGCGAAAGGCGCGGGCGGTGGGGCGGTGACGAGGCCGTAGCGATTTCGACCAAGCGTCCGCTCTGCGCGCGGATCTACTTTCCAATACAAAACCTCCGGAAAATCTCTCCGAGCAGATCATCGGAAGTGAACTCGCCTGTGATCTCGTTGAGCGACTTCTGGGCAAGACGCAGTTCTTCCGCGAAAAGCTCCCAGCGCGACAGCTCCCCCGCAGCCGCGCTCAAGTGCGTTTGCGCGCGCTCAAGCGCACGCAGGTGCCGTTCGCGCGCGAGGAACACCGACTCTCCGCTTCGCTCCCATCCCGCGGCGGCAAGCAGCGCCTGGCGCAGAAGCTCCACGCCCTCTCCGGTTTTCGCTGAAATCCATACTTCGCTTCCTGTGCGCATCGGTGGCTTTCCGCACAAGTCGATCTTGTTGAACACGTGAATCCGCGCCGCGCCCGCGGGCAACGCTGACGCGAACCGCGCGAGGATCGCGCGATCCTCGGGACCGATGCCCGCCGGTGCCTCGAACATCGCAATCACGACATCGGCCCGTCCCATTTCCTGCCACGCGCGCTCGACCCCGATGCGCTCGACTTCGTCCGCGGTTTCGCGCAGGCCGGCGGTGTCCACCACATGCAGCGGCACCCCCTCGATGGCGATGTCCTCGCGCACCAGGTCGCGCGTCGTTCCAGGTACCGGCGTGACGATCGCACGCTCTTCGCCCGCGAGGCGATTGAGCAGGCTCGATTTCCCGACATTCGGCCGGCCGGCGATCACGACGTGAATTCCTTCGCGCAACAGGCTTCCCTGCCTGCTCTTCGCGAGGACTTCCGCGAGAGAAGCACGCACGCGCTCGAGCCGGGCGCGCGCGTCATCTCGGTGCAACGCGTCCACCTCCTCTTCCGGGAAGTCGAGCATTGCCTCTGTGAGCGCTCGCAGCTCGGTCAGCGCCGCGACCAGCGTTTCGATTCCCCGGGAAAACTCTCCCGACAGCGAGCGCAGCGCCGAGCGCGCAGCTTCCGTGCTTGCGGCGTCGATCAGGTCCGCGACGGCTTCGGCCTGCGCCAGATCGAGTCGGCCATTCAAGAAAGCTCGGCGGGTGTACTCGCCCGGCTCCGCAAGCCGGGCCCCGGCGTCAACGAACGCACCCAGCAAAGCCTGCATCACGACCGGACCGCCGTGCCCGTGGAACTCGAGCACGGCCTCACCGGTATAGGAATGCGGCGCCGGAAAGTAGAGCGCAATGCCCTCGTCGATCGCCTCGGCTCGCTCGTCCCGCGCCGTGCACAGCGTCGCATGCCGCTCCGCGGGAACCTGGCCGAGCACCGCGCGCGCGATCTCGGGCACCTTCGGTCCGGAGATTCGTACTACGCCGATACCCCCGCGCCCGGGGGGAGTCGCTACCGCAGCAATGGTGTCGAGGGAAGCGCGCTCAGCGCTTCGCATGGGCAGGCCTGTCGCGGTCGAACATGCGCTGGATCTGCCATTGCTGCAGGATGGAGAGGATGTTGTTCACCAGCCAGTACAGCACCAGCCCGGCGGGGAAGAAAAAGAAGAACACGCTGAAGACGTAGGGCATGAACTTCATCACCTGCGCCTGCACCGGATCGGGCGGCACCGGATTCATCCTGGTCTGCAGGATCATGGTGATTGTCATCAGCACCGGCAGCACGTAGTACGGGTCGAGCGCCGAAAGGTCCTTGATCCAGAAGATGAACGGAGCGTTGCGCAACTCGATCGCGGCGAGCAGCACCCAGTACAGGGCGATGAACACGGGGATCTGCACCACGATCGGGAAACATCCGCCGAGGGGGTTGATCTTCTCGGTCTTGTACAGCTCCATCATCGCCTGATTCATCTTGTTGCGGTCGTGCGCGTACGTCTCGCGTATTTTCGTGAGGCGCGGCGTGATCAGCTTCATCTTCGCCATCGACTTGTAGCTCGCGGCCGAAAGCGGGAAGAACACCACTTTGATCAGCACCGTGAGCAGGATGATCGCGACGCCCCAGTTGCCGCTCCAGCTGTAAAAGAGCTCCAGCACCCAGAACAGAGGCCAGGCGATGATCGTAAGCCAGCCATAATCGACCGCCAGGTCCATGCCCGGGGCCGCCGCCTTGAGGCGCCGCTGCTCCTGGGGCCCGGCGTACAACGGGACCGACACGCGTGCCGAGCTTCCCGGCGCGATGGCCGGAATCGGCAGGATCACGCGTCCCGAGTACAGACTCCTCTCGGGGGCAGCCGGGTCGGCGCGACGCTCGACTGCGTATTCCCGCTCCTGCTGCCCTGCGGGCAGCCATGCGGAAACAAAATAATGCTGGATGAAGCCGATCCAGCCGTCCTTCGCCTGCTTGAGGTAATCGGCCTTGCCCTTTTCCACGTCCGCAAGCTGGATCTTCTGGAATTTCTTCTCCTCCGTATACACCGCGAAACCGAAGAAGCTCTGCGCGCCGAAGGTATCGGCGACCGAGCTGACACCCTTGCCCTGCTCGCCGTCGTGCGTGAGCTGGAAGTAGGCAAACGGCGCGATCGCTCCGGCGCCTTCGTTGCGAACCTCGAGCGCGACGTCGATCAGGTAGCTGTCGCGGCGAAACGTGTAGATCCTGGCGACCGAAAGGCCATTTGCCTGAATCGTCAGTCGAACCTCGAGCGCGTCCTGGCCCTCTGCAAGCGAGCGCTCGCCGGGTTGTACCGTCCACAGCGAGCGGTGATTCGCGCCCAGGTCCCCTGCGAGTCCGCTCTGCGCCTCGTAGCGGCGCGCGTCGCCGAGCAGAACGAAATTCTTCGCTGAGTCTTCGGTCGCCTTGTGCCGCAGCAACTCGAGCCGCTTGAGCGTACCGCCGAGCGTGTCGATTTCGGCGGCAATCAGGTCGGTCCGAACTCGCACCGTCTCCCCTTTCGCTTGGGCCGCCGCGAGAGCAGGAATAGCTTGACCGCCTGCTGTCGCGGTCGGCGCAGGACCGCCCGGCGCGACGGCCGGTTTGGCGGGGGCAGGAACCCCGAGCGGGCTTTGCGCCACAGGCGCGACACGCGCCTGCTTCGGGCGGCTCTCCTTCTCCCACGCGTCCCACAGCAAGAGCAGCGAGAAGCTGAAAATGAAGAAAAGGATCAGTCTCTGGGTATCCATGATCGGTCCCGCTCAGCGGTGCTCGCCTTTCCCGGGCACCGGGTCATAGCCGCCGGAATGCCAGGGTGCGCAGCGGCACAGGCGCCGTGCCGCGAGCCAGCCGCCGCGCAGCAGGCCGTGCACTTCAAGCGCCTCTTCGGCGTATTGCGAGCAGCTCGGGTAGAAACGGCACGTGGGCCCTAGCAGGGGACTGATGAAGGTTCGGTAGCCCCTTACCATTTTTCGCAGCATCGCGTTCATCGCTCGACTCTTTCCAGCAATTGTCTCAGCTGCGCCAGCATCTGCTTTCCGGGAACGGCGCCGTAGGGGGGCCGCACCAGGATGTCGAGCGCCCCCAGTTGTGCGTGCGCCAGGCGGAACGCTTCGCGGATGCAGCGTTTGATCGCGTTGCGCCGCGTCGCCTTCGCGGAATGTTTGCGGGAAACCAGTATGCCGAGGCGAGCGGGGCCTTCGGGGCGCTGCGCCAGGTAAAACGTGTAACCGGAGGCGCTTCTCCGGATCCCCTCCCTCAGCAAACGCTCGAAATCGCGGCTCCGGGTAATCCGCCGCTCCGCTCCCAGCCCGAACCGTGCCCGCTTCGCCCCCCCGAGCACGCGCCGGGCAGACCTACGCGGCGAGGCGTTTGCGGCCCTTGGCGCGACGCGCGCGCAGCACCGCTCGCCCGCTCCGCGTGCCGCTGCGGACAAGAAATCCGTGGCGCCGCGCACGCCGCGTTTTCGATGGTTGATATGTTCGCTTCATCGGTCCGCCCGATCGCAAAAAGGGCGGTATTAGAGCGCGCTGCGCTCCGCGTTGTCAAATCGTGATTTTTTCGCGCCACGGCTGTGGATAACTGCACGTGAAACGGGTAAAATTTCTCCTGCGAACGGCGCGTTTTCCGCACGCAGCCGCTCACCCGCCGAAGACACCGGATCCGCAACCACGATGCAAAGCCTTTGGGACGCCTGCCTGCGCCGACTGGAGCAGGAGCTGCCCGCGCAACAATTCAACACCTGGATCCGCCCGCTCGCTGCCGGGGCGAGCGCGTCGGAACCCGATACACTGGTTCTCGCTGCGCCCAACCGCTTTGTGCTTGAGTTGGTGCGCGAGCGTTTCGCCTCGCGGATCGGCCGGCTCGCGGCAGAGGCAACGGGACGCGACCTGAACGTAAAGCTGGTGCTGGCTCCGGCCGTCGCTCCAGCCAGCCGCACTCCGGCGAGTGCCCCGCGTAACGGCGCCGAGCCGCTCCCTCATCTCGACCGGGCGCGCCTGAACCGCAACTTCACGTTCGAGGGTTTCGTCACCGGCAAGGCAAACCAGCTGGCGCGCGCCGCCGCGATTCAGGTGGCCGAGAACCCCGGTATTTCCTACAACCCGCTCTTCATCTATGGCGGGGTCGGTCTCGGCAAGACGCATCTGCTGCAGGCGATCGGCAATCACGTCGCTGCCGGGCGCGAGCAGGCGCGAATCCGCTACAGCCACGCGGAGCAATACGTCACCGATGTCGTGCGCGCTTACCAGCAGAAATCCTTCGACGAATTCAAGCGCTACTATCACTCGCTGGACCTGCTGTTGATCGACGACATCCAGTTTTTCTCCAACAAGGACAGGACGCAGGAGGAGTTCTTCTATGCCTTCAACGCGCTGGTCGAAGCGCGCAAGCAGATCGTAATCACATGCGACACCTACCCGAAGGAGATCGCGGGCATGCAGGAAAGGCTGATCTCCCGCTTCGGCTGGGGGCTCACCGTCGCCATCGAGCCGCCGGAACTCGAGATGCGCGTCGCAATCATCCTGAAGAAAGCCGAAGGCGAGGCCGTCGCGCTGCACGAGGACATCGCCTTCTTCATCGCCAAGCACATCCGGTCAAACGTGCGCGAGCTGGAAGGGGCTTTGAAAAAAGTACTCGCGTACTCGCGTTTCTACGCCCGCGACCTTACTGTTGAAATCGCCCGCGAGGCGTTGCGCGACATCCTGAACGTCGCCAGCCGGCAAATCACGGTCGACAGCATCCAGAAAACGGTAGCCGAGTACTTCAAGATCAAGATCTCGGACATGCATTCGAAGAAGCGCACCCGCACCGTGGCCCGCCCCCGGCAGGTCGCCATGGCGCTCGCCAAGGACCTCACGCAGATGAGCCTGCCCGAGATCGGCGAAGCGTTCGGGAACCGCGACCACACTACCGTGTTGCACGCCTGCCGCACGATCGCGACGCTGCGCAAGAAGGACCACGCCCTGAACCGTGATTACCATCTCCTCGAGCAGGTCCTCAAGGGGTGACGCAGGACGTGGTGAAGAACCTGTGCATGCAGCGCGAACCAATTGTGGGTAAACAGCCGCGTACCGGATCGAACCGATTCGATGCACAACCCTCCACAGCGCGCTCCACAGGGTTTGCACCGCACCCGGTCGTGCCAAACCTCGGAGCAAGCGCTGTTTTTCCGGTTATACAGAAAAAGCAGGCTGCTTATTAGCTATTATTAGAAGAGGTAAATAATGATACTGGTCAGAGCAAAGCGAGACGAGTTGCTGGGCCCGCTTTCTGCGGTCAGCGGCATCATTGAACGGCGCCACACCTTGCCGATCCTGTCCAACGTCCTGATCGAGCGCGGTTCCGGCAAGCTTTCGTTTCTCGCAACGGATATCGAAATCCAGATCAAGGCCCGCGCGGACGTTGGTGAGGAGGGCGAAGCGCGGGCCGTGACGGTGGGTGCGCGAAAGCTCGTTGATATCTTGCGCGCGCTGCCCGAAGGCGTGGAGGTGACGCTGCAGATGCAGGACAAGCGGCTGCTGGTAAAGGCCGGCATGAGCCGCTTCGTCCTGCAGACCCTGCCGGCTGAAGATTTTCCGCGGCTCGCCAAACCCGTCGCGGAAGCAGCGCGCTTCGCGCTGCCGCAGAAGGCGCTGCGACGGCTTCTGGGGCTTGTACAGTACGCCATGGCGCAGCAGGACATCCGCTACTACCTGAACGGGCTTCTGGTGGTCGTCGATGACGGACAGCTCAGACTGGTGGCCACCGACGGGCACCGCCTTGCCTATGTGGCGATGGGACTGGAGGTTCAGCTGCCGCGCCAGGAAGTGATTGTGCCGCGCAAGACCGTGCTGGAGTTGGCGAAACTGCTCGGCGACGGCGATGACGAAGTGCATATCGAGCTTTCATCGACCCAGGCGGCATTCTCCTTCGGCACGGTGGACCTGGTGTCCAAGCTTGTGGATGGCAAGTTTCCCGACTACACACGCGTGATCCCTGTCGGGCACGGCAACCGGCTTTCCCTGGACCGGGAGGTGCTGCGCCAGGCGTTGCTGAGGGCGGCGATTCTTTCGAACGAGAAATTTCGCGGCGTGCGTTGGGTATTGGCCGACGGCAGCCTCAAGATCGTGTCCTCGAACGCCGAGCAGGAGGAGGCCGAGGAAACGATCGAGGTCAACTATGCAGGCGAAGCGCTCGACATCGGCTTCAATGTCAATTACCTGCTCGACGTGCTGAACAATGTGGCCGGCGCGCAGGTCGAGTGCAGCTTCGGGGATGCATCCACGAGCGCGCTGGTATGCGTTCCGTCCGAGCCGGAGTTCAAGTACGTCGTGATGCCAATGCGCATCTAGCGGGTTTCAAGGAAAAGAAGACGTGGGGGAAACCGAACAGCAGGTTCGCGACACGAACGGCTACGACAGCGACTCGATCAAGGTGCTGAAGGGTCTGGACGCTGTGCGCAAGCGTCCCGGGATGTTCATCGGGGACACCTCCGACGGCACCGGCCTGCACCATCTGGTATTCGAGGTTGTGGACAATGCCGTGGACGAGGCGCTCGCTGGATACTGCGACGAAATCGTGGTCACGATTCACACCGACAATTCCGTGTCGGTGCTCGACAACGGCCGCGGCATTCCGACGGGGATCAAGGAAGATGACGAGTTGAAGCGCTCGGCTGCCGAAATCGTGATGACCGAGCTTCACGCCGGCGGCAAGTTCGATTCAAACACCTACAAGGTGTCCGGGGGTCTGCACGGCGTCGGCGTGTCGGTGGTAAACGCGCTTTCGAGCTGGCTACGGCTCACGATCTGGCGCGACGGGAAGGCATACCAGCTGGAGTTCGCGGACGGCGCGCCCACCGCCCCGCTACGCGTGACAGGTCTTAGCGAGAAACGCGGGACCGAGGTTCACTTCCTTGCTTCTCGGCAGGTATTCGGCGTGGTGGATTATCACTACGACATCCTTGCGCGGCGGCTGCGCGAACTCTCCTTCCTGAATAATGGCGTGCGCATCGTGCTCGTCGACCAGCGCTCGGGCAAGGACGAAAACTTCGCCTTTTCCGGGGGCGTGAAGGGTTTCGTCGAGTACATGAACCGTTCGAAAACGGTTCTGCACCAGACCGTCTTCTATGGAATCGGCGAAAAGGACGGGACCGGGGTGGAAGTGGCGATGCAGTGGAACGACTCCTACCAGGAAAGCGTGCTCTGCTTTACGAACAATATCGCGCAGAAGGACGGCGGCACCCACCTCACCGGGCTGCGCGCCGCGATGACGCGGGTGCTGAACAAGTACATCGAGGAGCATGAGCTGGGAAAAAGGGCAAGGGTCGAAACCACGGGCGACGACATGAGGGAAGGTCTGGCATGCGTTCTCTCGGTCAAGGTGCCTGAGCCCAAGTTCTCGTCGCAGACCAAGGACAAGCTGGTCTCATCGGAGGTGAGGCCGGTGGTCGAGGAGATCGTAGCCGAGAAGCTACGCCAGTATCTGGATGAACGGCCCAACGACGCGCGCATCATCACGTCCAAGATCGTCGACGCGGCGCGCGCGCGCGAAGCGGCGCGCAAGGCACGCGAGATGACGCGCCGCAAGGGTGTGCTCGACGGCATGGGACTGCCCGGCAAGCTTGCCGACTGCCAGGAGCGCGATCCTGCGAAGTGCGAGCTGTATCTGGTGGAGGGTGACTCGGCCGGCGGCTCCGCGAAGCAGGGCCGCGACCGCAAGTTCCAGGCAATCCTGCCGCTCAAAGGGAAGATCCTGAATGTCGAGAAGGCGCGCTTTGACAAGCTGCTCGGCTCAGCGGAGATCGCGACGCTCATCACCGCGCTCGGCTGCGGCATCGGCAAGGAGGAGTACAACCCCGACAAGCTCCGCTACCACCGCATCATCATCATGACCGACGCGGACGTGGATGGATCGCATATTCGCACCCTGCTGCTTACATTTTTCTACCGCCAGATGCGGGAATTGGTCGAGCGCGGGCACATCTACATTGCGCAACCACCGCTGTACCGGGCAAAGCTGGGCAAGGAGGAGCGCTACCTGAAGGACGATCACGAACTGAATGAGCACATGCTCCGCCTGGCGCTGGTGGACGCCGCGCTTCACCCGGCGGCGCGGCGCGACCCGATCAGCGGTGTCGCACTCGCCGAACTCGCCAAGTCGTACCTGGTCACCGAGGCGGTACTGGAGAGGGTGGCACGCTGGATTGACCGCGATGTGCTGGAGGCGCTCCTGCGGGGCGTGCAGGTCGACCTGTCGCGGCGCGATCTTGCGGAAGCATCTGCAGCGGCGCTCGCGGCGGCGCTTCCGACGAACGAAGTCCGGGTGAGCGCACGATTCGATCCCAAAACCGAGCGCTATCAGGTTCGCCTCGAGCGCACGAGGCACGGCAACGTGCGGATCACCGCAATCGACGCTGAATTCGTGCATTCCGGGGACTACGCCCAGATCCGCTCCACGGCGGAAATGCTGCGCGGCCTGGTCGGAACCGGTGCTTTCGTGCAGCGCGGCGGCAACAAGCATTCAGTGAGCGATTTCGGCGAGGCGATGAAGTGGCTGCTCGCCGAGGTGCAGAAATCGACCAGCCTGCAGCGTTACAAAGGTTTGGGCGAGATGAACCCCGCGCAGCTTTGGGAAACGACCATGGACCCTGCTGCCAGGCGTCTGCTGAGGGTCCAGATCGAGGATGGCATCGCCGCCGACGAGATCTTTACCAAACTGATGGGTGACGAAGTGGAGCCGCGGCGCGCGTTCATCGAGTCCAACGCGCTGGGTGTGCGCAACCTCGATATCTAGCCGGTACGTTTCCGCTTCGGGAGCGGCTTCGCGCGCCTGCTCGGCTTGGGCGTTGCCTTCCGGACCAGGGTAGGCTCGTGCGCCGGCGCGGCCAGACCGCCGGGCGCCTTGGGTTTCGTTGCGCGGGCCATGAATTCGAATCCGACCCTTCCACCTGCGGTCTTGACCAGATAGGCCTTGAACGGCCGCCCCTTGCGCGAAATGAAACGCGTCAGGAGATCGGTCTTGCCGGTCGCGAGCAGCTTCTCCATTTGCGCTCGCTCGACCGGTTGCTGCAGGATGATCTTGCCGGAGCGGAAATCGCACGAAGGTGCCGGGCCGGCCGATTTCTCGCACACGTACGCGACCCCGTGCTCGAAGACACCTGCGCCGCACTTCGGGCAGGCGCCAAGGCTCGTCTGCGCGCTGAAATCCGGCGCGGCCTCGCCCTCCTCCCCCGGCCGCGGTTGGCCGAAGTCGAACTCGGTCCGCAGTTCATGGTTGAGCCGCACCCCGGCCGAGAAGGGTTTGCCTAGGCGGCTGCGAAAGCCGGAAAGTGGCCCGACGTACCGCTTCGTGACGAGCTCGGCGACCTCTTCGGGTGACCACTCTCTTCCAGAGATCACTTTCCAGAGCGAAAAGGCGCAGCTCTGGCACTGGAATTTGCGGTAGTTCTCCTGCACTGTACCGCCACAATTGGGGCACGGCGCGGGCACTGTTGCGAACGCCGTGTCGGGGATCTCGCCTTCGCGAATGCGCTCGACCAGGTCGCGCGTCACCGATTCGATATGGTCCATGAACTCGTCGCGCTTGAGCTTGCCGGATTCCATGAGCTTGAGCTTGAATTCCCAGTCTCCGGTGAGCTCCGGTGACGTAATTTCGTTCACGCCGAAGTGCTTGAGCGCGAAAAGCAGCGAAAACGCCTTGGGCGTGGGAACCAGATCCTTGCCCTGGCGGAGCATGTAGTCTTCGTGGATCAGTCCCTCGATGATCGCTGCCCGTGTCGCCGGCGTGCCCAAGCCCTTCGCTGCCATTGCGGCGCGTAGTTCGTCGTCTTCCACCAGCTTGCCGGCTCCCTCCATCGCCGAGAGCAATGTCGCCTCCGTATAGCGCGCAGGCGGCCGGGTCTGACTCGCCTGTGCAGCACACTCGCGCACCAGCGCCCTTTCGTTCTTTACCGCTGCCGGCAGGTTTTCGCTCGGGTCCTGTGCTGCGCGGCCGTATACCGTAAGCCAGCCCGGATCGAGGAGGACCCGGCCTTCGGTACGAAAGTGGTATTCGCCGACTTTGGTGATGCGCGTCGTCTGCAGGGAACTCGCTGGCGGATGAAAGATCGCCAGGAAGCGGCGCGTGACCAGGTCGTAGAGCTTCGCTTCGGCGTCATTCAGGTGTCGCGGCGGCTGGGGCGTGGGAATGATCGCGAAATGATCCGAGATCTTGCTGTTGTCGAAAACGCGCCGGTTGTGCCTGACCCAGCCACTTTTCAGAACCGTCCTTGCAATCGCCGTATAGGGCCCGCCTTGCGACAGCGCTTCCATCGTCTTCCTGACCGTACCGAGGTAATCTTCAGGCAAGGCGCGGGAGTCGGTCCTGGGGTAGGTGAGCGCCTTGTGCTTTTCGTACAGCGATTGCGCGAGCGAAAGCGTCGTTTTTGCGGAAAATCCGAAACGTCCGTTCGCTTCGCGTTGCAGGCTGGTCAGGTCGAACAGCAGCGGCGGGGCCTGCGTCGAGGGCCTGGTCTCTTCGCTGAGCAGGCCCGACTGATTCCGGCACGCGTCGGCGATGCGTTCGGCGTGCGCTGCTTGCCAGAGGCGCTCGGGCTTGCGTTCTGCGTCCTCGACTTTCTGGAAATCGGGGTCGAACCAGCGGCCGCCATACTCCCCCGCCTTGAGCGCAAACCGGGCATGTACCTCCCAGTACTCGCGCCGCACGAAGCCGCGGATCCGTTCCTCCCGCTCGACCAGGATCGCGAGGGTCGGCGTTTGTACACGCCCTACCGTGGTGAGATAGAAGCCACCTTCCCTGGAGTTGAACGCCGTCATTGCGCGCGTGCCGTTGATGCCGATGAGCCAGTCGGCCTCCGAGCGGCATTTCGCGGCGTCGGCAAGGGGCAGCAGCTCGCGGCCGGGGCGCAGGCGCTGAAAACCCTCGCGGATCGCGGCGGAGGTCATCGACTGCAGCCACAGGCGCTCGATCGATTTCTTCGCCCCCGCGTGCTGCACGATATAGCGAAAGATCAGCTCCCCTTCACGCCCCGCATCACACGCGTTGATCAGTCCGACCATGTCTTTGCGCCGGATCAGCCTGAGCAATACCTCCAGGCGCTTGGCGCTGCGCTCGATCGGCGCGAGCTCGAAATGCGGCGGGATCACCGGCAAGTGCGCGAAAGTCCACTTGCCTTTCTTGACCTCGTACTCCGGCGGCACCGCGAGCTCCAGCAGGTGGCCCACCGCGGACGAAAGCAGGTAGTCGTTACTCTCGAAGTAATCGGTTTCGCGCGCAAACCCGCCCAGCGCGCGCGCAATATCGGCGGCGACCGAGGGTTTTTCGGCGATGATGAGTTTCTTGCCCATGGGTACCAAAAGGCCGCAGAGGATACCTGCAAAGGCGGCCGCGGGACAACCGCGTCGTCTCCGACGCGCGCGTGAGTGTCAGTCCGGCAGGCGCGTTCCGGCCCACGCAAGTAGATCTCTTCTCAGTGCAGTCGCTGGTAGAGGCCGCCCGGGAGCGCGGCGACGCGGCCGTCGAGTTCCAGCCGCAGGAGTTCTGCTGAGACGCGCTGCGCGGAGAGCCCCGCGCGCGTGCAGAGCGAATCAATGTCGACAGGCTCGAATCCCATCTGCGCAAGCACTGGCGAGTCCGGGATCGCCGCGTACGCCGCGTCCGGGTTCGGAAGCGCCTTTTCCTGCCTGGGGGCGGAATCGCTGCGCCGAAACGCGGAGAGCTCGCTCAGGACGTCGTCGGCAGACTCTACCAGCTTCGCCCCGGACTTGATCAGGCTGTGGCAACCCTTCGAAAGCGGCGAATGGATCGAACCGGGCACGGCGAACACCTCCCGTCCCTGCTCGAGCGCGGCGCGCGCGGTGATCAGCGAACCCGAGGAGAGGGCCGCCTCGACGATCAGGGTCCCAAGCGAGAACCCGCTGATGACACGATTCCGGCGCGGGAAATGGTGCTTTTCCGGGGGGGCGCCAAGCGGAAACTCGGATACGAGCAGCCCGTGAGCGGCGATTTCCTGCGCCAGCGCCCGGTTTCCCGGCGGGTAGAAAACGTCGATGCCGGTGCCGAGAACCGCAATCGTGGAACTGCGCCCGGCAAGCCCGCCGCGATGCGCTGCACTGTCAATTCCGAGCGCCAGCCCCGAGACGATGGTCAGTCCGGCATCGCTAAGTGCGTGTGCGAAGCTTTGCGCGTCACGCCCGCCCAGTGCGGTCGCGTTACGACTGCCCACTATGGCGAGCGAAGCCTGGTTCAGCAGTTCCACGCGGCCAACGCAATAAAGCAGGGCCGGCGGATCGTCGATTTCGAGCAGCAGTTTCGGGTACGCCGCGTCGGCGAGCGTCACGACCGAGTGACCGGGCGATACCGCCCACTCGAGCGCGCTCGCAACGGCGTGCGCGACCGCTTCGGAGTGCAGCGCATCGAGCGCTGCTGAGGGCGCGTAGCGGGCCAGCGCGCTGCGTTCGGCAGCGAGAATGTTTTCGGGCAGGCCGAACTGCCGCAGCAGTTCGCGCAGCGCCGCGGCGCCGAGGCCGGGCGTGAGTGAAAGCCTCAGCCAGCTCGCCAGCCCCGGGTCGAGCGTCATGCCTGGGAGGGCCGGAGAGGGGATCCGCCTTCCCTTGGCGGGCGCCGGCGGCGCCCCCGCACTGCTGATGGGTGCTCAGTCCTTGTGATCAGGGAGTCCGGACCACATCCAGCGGACTGACCGGTCGGGTGACATTCATCACCAGCGCATAGGACACCCGGTCGAAAACGCGGAATACGAACGTCAGACCATAGCGCTCGTCGGGCAATACAACAATCGCATCGGGCGCGTTTTTCGGTTTCGTTGTGTCCACGGCATTGCCGCGGTGACGGTAGAGTGCCAGCACATGACCGAGTTCGAGGCCGTCGGCCTTGCCGCGGTTGAGCGCCACGATCGAGTGCTTTCCCGCCTCGCCAACCGTGCCGAGGCCGCCGTAGATCGACATCACGCGCCCCTGCACGCCCGCTGCGGGCGCATGCGGCGCGTAGTTGACGATCTCCGGCTTTCCGGCAGGCACCAGCCGGTCGCCGATTCCGACTTCCTGGGTGACACTCGAAATTTCGACGGTCGCGGGCTCACCCGCCCGGGTGACGCGCGCGGTCCCGAGGTAGATCGCCTCGTATCCGATCGTGCGACTCGTGTCCGGATCGACGAGCGCATTGCCGCGCCGGTACAGATACCAGGATTTCTCCTTCGAGTCGCCCATTCCGCTCACGAATGCCTTGCCGCCGTCGCCGACCACCACGCGTCCCTCGTCGATGGCTACGATACGCGGCGCCCGGTCGAGCCCATCGGACTCGATGACCAGCGGCCGAGTGAGAAACGGTTCGATGATCTGCGGCGGGATGGTTGGAATCGCTTCCGCGGTGGATTCTCGGCGCACTCGCGGCGAGAGTTTCACGGTGTTCGAAAGCGCGAGCTGTCCGCGCATCCGATCAATGACGATGACGTTCCCCGGGTAGATGCGGTGCGGATTCTTGATCTGATCCTTGTTCAGGTTCCACAGCTCGGGCCAGCGCCAGGGCGAATCGGTGAAGCGCTCGGCGATGGACCAAAGCGTGTCGCCAGGCACCACGACGTAGCGGTCCGGCGCGTTTGGCTTGAGCGCCAGCGGCGACTTCGGCACCTGCCCCCAGGCCGCCACTGCCACCAGGCCGCAGAGGGCAAAAATCAGCGTTGTGATAAACTTATTCAATTGGTTACGCATGCGGCCCCCGTTCGAAGGATGGCATTACCCCGGGTGGGTCAGGTCGATTTCCCGTTTGGCTGCCCTTAAATGTAGCATAAAGTCCGAACAGTTTAGGCGCTGCCTGAGATACTGCATCTAGTTAATTCAATTTGCAAGTGATTTTCTGATCCATGGCGATCCTCAGCATCCTTCGGTACCCGGATGCGCGGCTACACAAGGTAGCGGCGCCCGTGACCGTGTTTGACGTGTCCCTCAAGGCGCTGGTTCGTGACATGGCCGAAACCATGTATGCCGCGCCGGGCGTCGGGCTTGCTGGCACGCAGGTTGATGTGCATCGGCACGTCATCGTCGTCGACGTGTCGGAGCGACGTGACTCGCTGGTCAGGCTGATCAATCCGGAGATCGTGGAGAGTTCGGGCGTCTCGGACATCGAGGAAGGGTGCCTCTCGGTCCCGGGCATTTACGATACTGTGGAACGTGCCGATCGCATCAGGGTGCGCGCCTACGATCCGAACGGCAACGCGCTCACGCTGGAAGCGCAAGGCCTGCTTGCGGTCTGCATTCAGCATGAGATGGACCACCTGAAGGGCAAGGTCTTCGTCGAATACCTGTCGCCTCTGAAGCAGCAGCGCATCCGCGCCAAGCTCGCAAAGCAGTTGCGCAGAAGCGCCTGAGGGCGCGGACCGCGGCGCGCTGCGCGCCCCGCTCGATGCGCATCGTTTTCGCCGGTACGCCAGCGTTTGCAGAACGCGTGCTGGCGGCCATTTCCCAGGCGCAGCACGAAGTCGCGCTCGTGGTCACTCAACCCGACCGGCCTGCCGGGCGCGGCTTGAGGCCGGCGGCAGGAGCGGTAAAAAAACTCGCTCTCGCGCTCGGCCTGGACATCTTCCAGCCGGCCTCTCTCAAGGATCATGCCGCGGTGGAGCGCCTGACGGCGGTGCGGCCGGATGCGCTGGTAACCGCCGCCTACGGCCTCATTCTCCCGCCGGGTGTGCTCGATATCGCTCCGTACGGTGCGCTGAATGTGCATGCATCATTGCTACCGCGCTGGCGCGGCGCGGCGCCGATCCAGCGCGCCCTGCTGGCGGGCGATCGCGAGACCGGGATCACGATCATCAAGATGGACGCCGGGCTGGATACGGGACCGGTGCTTGCCGGACGCGCGCTCGCGATCGGCGTACACGATGACGCGCGGACGCTGCACGATAAGCTTGCCGCACTGGGCGCCGAGATGGTGGTCGAGGTGCTCGCCGAACTCACCGCAGGACGGGCACGCCTCGAGCCGCAGTCCGCCGCGGGCGCCACCTACGCGGAACGAATTCGCCGCAGCGAGGCATCGCTGGATTGGTCCAAGCCCGCTCTCGAGCTCGAGCGCGCGGTGCGCGCATTCAGGCCCTCGCCCGGTGCGCAGTCTTCGTTGCGCGGAGAGCTGCTGAAGATCTGGAATGCCCGTCTGGCTGAAGGGCGCGGTGAGCCTGGTCTCGTACTCGGCGCCGGACCGGGCGGAATACGGATCGCCTGCGGTCAGGACGCGCTCGAGATCACCGAACTGCAACGCGCCGGAGGTCGCCGCCTCTCCGCCGGCGAATTCCTGCGCGGATTCGCGGTCTCTCCGGGCGAGCTGCTTGCAATCCCTCGCTGAGTCGCTGCGCGCAGCGGCGGCGGTCGTGGCACAGGTCGCCGCCGGCCGCAGCCTTTCGCCGACGCTGGAGCGAGCCTCTGAGGAATTCGGCGGCGGTGTACGCCCCGCGCTCACGGATCTGTGTTACGGGACCCTGCGCTGCTATGGGCGTGTGCAGGCGACAGTGCGTGTCCTCTCCAGGCGGGGCGCACCCGATTCGCTGGTCGAAGCATTGCTCTGGTGTGCGTTGTACGCGCTTGAGTCCGGCCGATACGCGGATTACACGGTGGTGGATCAGGCGGTACGCGCGTGCGCCGGGCTCGGACGCGCGCGCTCGACGGGTTATGTCAACGCGCTGCTGCGCGCGCGGTTGCGCTCGCGCAGCAGCATCGAGGCGCGCCTCGCCTCGGACCCGGTCGCGCGCTATCAGCACCCGGCCTGGTGGATTGCTCGCCTGCGCGCCTCCCATCCACGGCAGTGGGATCGCATTTTGGCCGCGGGAAATAGCCGCCCGCCGATGTGCCTGCGGGTAAACGCGCGGCGGTCCTCGGCAGCAAAGTACGTGGAGCGTCTCGCGACCCAGGGCATCGGCGCGCGCATCCTCGAGGGCGGTGCGGTCCTGCTCCAGCGGCCGGTTCCGGTCGAGCGCCTGCCCGGGTTCGCAGAGGGTGAGGTATCGGTGCAGGACGCGGGCGCGCAATTCGCCGTGCCGTTGCTTGATCTGCATCCCGGCCAGCGCGTGCTCGACGCTTGCGCTGCACCGGGAGGCAAGACTGCGCACATCCTCGAGACGGCTGACGTTGCCCTCACGGCGCTCGACCTCGACGCGTCGCGCTGTGCGGCCGTGGTGCGCAATCTCCAGCGCCTCAGGCTCACTGCCGGGGTGAGCGCGGCGGATTGCACAATACCGGGGAGCTGGTGGGATGGCAGGGCCTATGAGCGGATCCTCGCCGATGTGCCCTGTTCGGCCTCCGGTGTCGCGCGGCGCCACCCGGATATGAAATGGTTGCGGCGCGAGGCCGACATCGCGGCATACGGCGTGCGCCAGGCGCGCATCCTGGACGCGCTTTGGCGGCTGCTCACGCCGGGTGGTAAATTGCTGTATGTCACCTGCTCGGTATTTCCGGAGGAAAACGGCTTCATCGTCGATGCGCTCCTTGCGCGAACGCCTGCGGCGCGGCTGCTCGCACTGCCGGGAGGAGCGGCTGCGCAACTGCTCCCAGATGCCGAGCATGACGGCTTCTACTTTGCGCTCCTAGAAAAAACGGCCTGACGCAAAGTGCGATGCGAGGCGTCGCCCTCCTGAAGACCGCTCTGACCGCTCTCCTGTTTGCGGCGGCGCTCGCGGCGCACGCCGGCGAAATCGAAGTCCGTGCGGCGCAGCTCACACCCACCGAAGACGGCCTCGCGCTCGATGCCGATTTCGCGTTTGACTTCGGCCCGCGCCTCGCCGAAGTGATTGCGAACGGAGTGCCGCTGTATTTCGTGGTCGAGTTCGAGCTGACGCGCCCGCGCTGGTGGTGGTTCGATGAGAAAGCCGCTGCGAAACGCCTGCAGCTCAGGCTTTCGTACCACCCGCTTTCGCGCCAATACCGGCTCTCCTCGGGGCTGCTGCAGCAGCAGTTTGCGACGCTCGAAGAGGCGCTCCACGTGCTGAGGCGCGTGCGCAACTGGCTCGTGGTGGAACGCGGAACTGTGCTCGCCGACGCCAGGCATGAGGCCGCGGTCCGGATGCGCCTTGACCTCACGCTGCTGCCCAAACCATTCCAGGTCGGCGCGCTCACCAGTCCCGACCTGCATCTCGAGTCGCCATGGAAGCAGTTTGCATTCCGTCCGCCGCCAGCGCTGCCCGCACCCGTAGAGAGTCGCGACGCGAAGGAGGCTCCTGCCCGATGAAGGCTCTGGTTATCGCCGCCGCGGCGCTCGCGGGAGTACTGCTGTTCCTGCTCGTCACCGCGAGCGCGAATATCTCGTTGTTCGCGCAGCATTACCCGCTGCTGTACTGGCTCAATGCAGCGCTCGCCGCCGGGCTTGCTGCTCTCGTGGCCTGGCAATTGGTCGCGCTCGCGCGCAAGGTGCGCGCACGGGTGTTCGGTTCACGGCTCACCTTGAGGTTTCTGCTGCTGTTTGCGCTGATGGCGGTCGTCCCCGGGGCGCTCGTGTACACCGTGTCCGTGCAGTTTCTCGTCCGCAGCATCGAATCGTGGTTCGACGTCAAGGTCGACGCAGCGCTCGAGGGCGGCATGAGTCTGAGCCAGTCGGCAATCGACCAGGTTCTCAGCGACCTGCAGGTGAAGGGACGCGCGGTGGCGCTCGAGCTTGCCGATCATGCGCCGGCGCAGCTTCCGCTGGTGCTGAACCGGCTGCGTGAGCAGGCGGGCGTGCAGGAAGCGGTGGTGGTCGGAGCAAATGGACGACTGCTCGCGAGCGCGAGCGCGGACGTCGAACGCTTTGTGCCGGACCTGCCTTCCGCCCAGACGCTCCGACAGGCGCGGGCAGGGCGCGGCTACTCGGCCGTCGAGTCCCCCCCGGGCAAGCCCCTCGTGCTCCGAGTCGTCGTTCCGATGCTCAGCACCACGCTGGCGGAGGAGCCGCGTTTTCTGCAGTTCAGACAGGCGCTTCCCGAAACCTTCGCGAGGGCCGCGGCGGCGGTGGAAGCCGCGTACCGCGACTATCGCGAACTTGCGCTCGCACGCCAGGAGCTGAAACTCATCTATATCGTGACGCTGACGCTCGCGCTCGGAATGACGCTGCTGGTGGCGATTGCGCTCGCGGCAATTCTCGCCAACCGGCTCGCGCACCCGCTTGCGGTCCTTGCTGGCGCGACGCAGGCAGTGGCACGCGGCGATTTCAGCCGTCTGGCGCCGGTGACCAGCCGCGACGAGCTCGGCGTCCTTACGGAATCCTTCAACGCGATGACACGCCAGCTCGACGAGGCGCGGCGCGTGGTCGAGTCGAACCGCGCCGCGCTCGAGACCGCGAAGGCGCGACTGGAGAACATCCTCGCCAATTTGACGGCCGGGGTACTCGTGTTCGACCAGGATCTCTCGCTCTCGATCTCAAACCACGGCGCCGCAGCGATTCTCGGGGCGAAACTCGAATCGTGCGCCGGGCTTCGGCTCGAGCACTGGCCTGGTGCACTGCAATCCTTCGCGTCACCGGTTTGCGAGCAGTTCCTCGGCCACGGCGAGCACGCGTGGCAGATCGAGCTGGAGCTCAGAGGCACCGGCAAGACACTGCTTGCGCGTGGTGCGGCGCTGACCGAGGGCAGCGGCGGCTATGTGCTGGTGTTCGATGACATCACCCAGCTCATTCAGGCGCAGCGGGCGACCGCGTGGGCGGAGGTCGCGCGGCGCCTCGCCCACGAAATCAAGAACCCCCTCACGCCGATCCAGCTTTCGGCGGAACGGCTCGAGAGGAAGCTCGCCGGGAAGGTTACGGCGGAGGACGCCGATGCCCTGCGCCGCGGCACGCAGACGATCGTGGATCAGGTCACGGCGCTGAAAGCCATGGTGGACGACTTTCGCGACTACGCGCGCCTGCCTGCGCCGGTCCCTGCGGGGATGGATCTCAATGCATTGGCGCGCGAGGTGCTGGCACTGTACGAAAATACGAAGGTGCCGATCAGGGCCCGGCTTGCCGCGAACCTGCCCACTGTGTGGGCCGATGCGGCGCAGATCCGGCAGGTCCTGCACAATTTGGTCCAGAACGCGCAGGATGCGCTCGAACACCGCCGCGATGCGCGTCCGGAACCCGCGATCGAAGTGCACACCGAACTGGCGGGCGACAAGGTGCGGATTTCGGTGTCGGACAACGGCGACGGCTTCCCGGCGGAGCTGATGACGCGCATTTTCGAACCCTATGTGACGACCAAGCCGCGGGGTACGGGGCTGGGTCTCGCGATCGTGAAGAAAATCGTCGATGAACATCGCGGCTCGATCGCGATCGAGAACCGCCCTACCCAGGGCGCGTCCGTGAGCGTGCTGCTCCCCTTGGCGAAAGCCGCATGAGGCCCATGAACGCTGTTCCCGAACGTTTGCTGCTGCGGCGCGGCAGCTTGCCGACGCTCTGCAGCAGAGCGTAGTTCTCTATGTCACAGATCCTGATCGTGGACGATGAAGTCGGAATTCGGGAGCTGCTCTCCGAAATCCTGTCGGAAGAGGGCCACCAGGTCCTGCTCGCCGAGAACGCGGACGCGGCGCGGCGCGTGCGCGAGAAGCAGAGGCCCGATCTGGTGTTGCTCGACATCTGGATGCCGGACACCGACGGGATCACGCTGCTGAAGGAATGGGCGGCGAGCGGCCAGCTCAGCATGCCGGTCGTGATGATGTCCGGGCACGGCACGATCGAAACCGCGGTCGAAGCGACCCGAGTCGGGGCGCTCGATTACCTGGAGAAGCCGATTGCACTGCAGCGGCTGCTCGCCACGGTGAAGCGCGCGCTGCGCAACCAGGAGCACGCCGTGCCGCGCCAGCTCTCGCTCGCCGCGCTGGGTCGTTCGCCGGCACTGGCCGATCTGAGAAAGCGGCTTGCGCAGCTTGCGCAGGCAGGCGCGCCCCTGATGCTGCGGGGCGAGCGCGGCATGCAGCCGGATCTCTTTGCGCGCCTGCTCGCTGCCCCCGGGGCCCCCTTTCTGGCGGGCGAGACGTTGTTCGCGGAGGCCTCCTCCGAGCTGCTCGGGCGCGCCGCCGGCGGAATCCTGTTCGTTCCGGATCTGACGCGGCTCGGGCGCGCGGAGCAAAAGGGTCTGGAATTTCTGGTCGCGCGCACCGACCGGCACAAAGTGCGGCTGGTGAGCTTTTCGCCGGTCGAGCCGAAGTCTCTGGTGGAGAAGCTCTCGTATGACCCGGATCTGGTCGCGCGCCTGGCGGAGCTCATCGTGAGGCTTCCGGCGCTGCGCGATTTTGCGGAGGACGTGCCGGACCTCGCCGCGCTGATGCTGACGCAGATGGTCGAAGCGCGAACCTGTCCTGCGCGCCGGTTGACGGTCGCGGCGCTCAACGCGCTCCGCTACCACGCCTGGCCGGGCAACCTTGCGGAGCTGGAGAGCGTGGTGAAGAATCTGGCGCTCTCGGCGCTTGACGAGCAGGTTGACCTGGAGGACGTCGAGCGTGTGCTCGCGGCGCATGCCGCGCCCGCCGCGCCCATCGGCCTGGCGCTCGATCGCCCCTACCGCGAGGCGCGCGAGGGCTTCGAGCGCATCTATTTCGAGAATCTTCTCGCGCAGGAGCGCGGCAGCATGTCACGCGTCGCCGAGCGCTCCGGCCTGGAACGCACGCACCTGTACCGCAAGCTCAAGGCGCTGGGACTGCCGGTGGGCAGGCGGGAGGAAAGTCAATGAACAACGAGGCGCTGCGGAGCCGGTTGCGCCGCATTTCAATCCGTCGTGACAGGCACGTTATGATTCGCCTCTTTTTGCGGCGGAACGAGGGCGCGTGAAGATTGTCATTCTCGGGGCCGGGCAGGTCGGCGCTTCTGTGGCGGAGAGCCTCGTCTCGGAGCAGAACGACATCACCGTCGTGGATATCGATCATTCGCGTCTGCGCGCGCTCCAGGACCGTCTCGACCTGCGCACCGTGACCGGGAGCGCCTCGCACCCCTCGGTGCTGATCGAGGCCGGGATCGAGGATGCGGACCTGCTGATCGCGGTGACCCAGTCGGATGAGACGAATCTCGTCGCCTGCAAGCTTGCGAGCCTGCTGTTCAACGTGCCGCGGCGGATCGCGCGCGTGCGTGCGACCGATTACCTCAACGACGAGAAAGTGCTGGGCCCCGACGGGTTTCAGGTGGACCTGTCGATCTGTCCCGAGCAGGTACTCACCGATTACATCGTCAAGCTGGTCGAGTTCCCGGAGGCGCTGCAGGTGCTCGATTTCGCCGACGGCAAGGTGAGCCTGGTGGCAGTGCGCGCCTACATGGGCGGGCCGCTGGTCGGGCATCCGATCAAGGACCTGCGCCATCATATTCCGAACGTCGATACCCGCGTGGTCGCGATCTTTCGCAGGGACACGGCGGTGGCGCCCGACGGCGACACGGTGGTCGAGGCGGGCGACGAGGTGTTTTGCCTCGCGCCCGCGGACGATATCCGCAGGGTGATGAAGGAGCTGCGCCGCATGGACAGTCCGGTGAAGCGCGTCATGATCGCCGGCGGCGGCAACATCGGGCAGCGGCTTGCGCGGGCGCTCGCGCCCGAATACTCGGTGCGGGTGATAGACCACAACAAGCGCCGCTGCGAAGCACTGGCGGCGAAGCTTGAGCGCGTGCTCGTGCTCAACGGCGATGCCACGGACGAGGAACTGCTCGAGCAGGAAAACATCGCCGAGATGGATCTGTTCGTCGCCGTCACCAACGACGACGAGAACAACATCATGAGTTCGCTGCTCGCCAAGCGCATGGGCGCGCGCCGCGTGGTGGCGCTGATCAACCGCAGGAGCTACGTCGATCTGGTGCTGGGGGCGCAGATCGACGTCGCGATCTCTCCGGCGCAGGCGACGATCGGCAAGCTGCTCGCGCACGTGCGGCGCGGCGACATGGTCGCGGTGCACAGCCTGCGGCGCGGTGCGGCCGAGGCGCTCGAGGCGGTGGTGCACGGCGACCGCGAGTCCTGCCGCGTGACGGGTCGGCGCATCGAGGAAATCGAGCTCCCGCCGGGCGCCAGCATCGGCGCCATCGTGCGCGGCGACGAGGTCCTGATGGCGCACCACGATACCCAGATCATCGCCGAGGACCATGTCATCGTATTCGTAACGGACAAGAAGACTCTCCCGAGGGTGGAGAGGCTGTTCCAGGTCGGGGCGCGTTTCCTGTAACGCGGCCGCGACATGGGCCGCATCGCCGTCGTCTTCAACCTTCTCAGCGTGGTGGTGGTGATCTTCGCCGGCACCATGCTGGCGCCGCTCGGGCTTTCGCTCGCGCTCGCGGACGGCGCCGAGCGCGCCTACGACATCGCGATTCTCGCCACGGCGCTTGCCGGAGTACTGGGCTGGCTCGCGACGCGCGGGCGTGCGCGCGAGCTGCAACTCAGGGATGGATTCCTGCTCGTCGTGCTGGTGTGGACGGTGCTGCCGGCGTTCGCTACTTTGCCGCTGATGGGCTATCTGCCGGCACTGTCCTTCACTGACGCCTACTTCGAAACGATGGCCGCGATCACGACCACGGGCTCGACGGTGCTCTCGGGGCTGGACAGGTTGCCACCGTCGATCAACCTGTGGCGCGGGCTGCTGCAGTGGATCGGCGGGATGGGCATCATCGTCCTGGCGGTTGCCATTTTGCCGCTCCTCGGCGTCGGCGGCAGCCAGCTCTTCAAGGCGGAGACCCCCGGACCGATGAAGGACACCAAGCTCACGCCGCGCATCACGGAGACCGCGAAGGGGCTTTGGCTGGTGTATTTCCTCATTACGGTCGCCTGCGCACTCGCATTCCGCTGGGCCGGTATGGATTGGCTGGACGCCGTGATCCACGCGTTCAGCACGATGAGTCTGGGCGGCTTTTCCAGCCACGACGCGAGCTTCGGGCACTGGAATTCGCAGCGCGTCGAAGCGGTCGCCATCGTCTTCATGCTGGTCGCCGGAATCAACTTCGGCACGCACTTCCTCGCCTGGCGGAAGCTTTCCCTGAGGCCCTACCGCGCCGACCCGGAAGCGTTCCTGTTTCTCGCGGTGACGATTCTGTCCTGCTTCGGCATCGCCTGGTACCTGCTCGGCAACCAGATTTACCCCGACTACTGGACCGCGCTGCGGTTCGCCGCGTTCAACGTGGTTTCGATCGCCACGACCACGGGTTACGCAAACACCGACTTCAACCTATGGCCGGTTTTCGCGCCGTTGTGGATGTTGTTCCTGTGCAGCTTCTGCACCTGCGCGGGCTCGACCGGAGGCGGCATGAAGATGATCCGCGCCCAGATCCTGTTCAAGCAGATTTTCAGGGAGTTGCTGCGCATCCTGCACCCGCGGCTCTACAGCCCGGTGAAGATCGCCGGCCAGCCGGTGGAGAACAACGTCGTGTTCTCGGTATTGGCGTTCGTCTTCGTGTACGCCTCGTGCATCATCCTCATGACGCTGCTGCTCACCGCGAGCGGGCTGGACGTGGTCACCGCGTTCTCCGCGGTGGTGGTGACGATCAACAATACCGGTCCGGGACTCAACCAGGTGGGGCCGGCGGCCACATTCGAGGTCCTGAACGACTTTCAGACCTGGGTCTGCAGTTTTTCCATGCTGCTCGGCCGGCTCGAGCTGATGACGCTGCTGGTCGTGCTCACGCCGGCGTTCTGGCGCAAGTGAACGCCGCAACGGAACGTGCAGCGGCGCGCTAGCGCTTTTTCTTCTTCATCCGCCCCGGACGCTTCTTGCCGTAGCTGCCCTTGAAGATCTTGCCCCTGCGCGTGCGCTTGTCGCCCTTTCCCATGCTGCGGCTCCCTATTTGGAAATGCTGGGAATTATATCGGCGGGCTCGTAGGCGAGGTTGGGCGCAAGCCATCGCTCGGCCTCGGTGACTTCAATACCCTTGCGCCGCGCGTACTCTTCGACCTGGTCATTGCCGATTTTTCCGACCGCGAAGTAGCTCGACTGCGGGTGCGACAAGTAGAACCCCGAGACCGAAGAGGCCGGAAGCATGGCGTAGGACTCCGTGAGCCTCATTCCGGCGTTGCCCTGCGCGTCGAGCAGCGCAAACAGCGGCCCCTTCGCGGTATGGTCCGGGCACGCCGGATAGCCGGGCGCCGGCCGGATGCCGCGATAGGCCTCGGCGAGCAGCGCCTGGTGTGCAAGGCGTTCGTCCGGGGCGTAACCCCAGAACTCGCGCCGCACGCGCTCGTGTAGATGCTCGGCGAACGCTTCCGCCAGGCGGTCCGCAAGCACCTTCAGCATGATCGCGCTGTAATCGTCGTGCCCGGCCTCAAACGCCGCAACCCGCGCCTCGATGCCGGCGGCGCAGACCGCGAATGCGCCGACATAGTCCGGGGCGCCTGAGTTCCTGGGAGCGACAAAATCCGCCAGGCAGAGATTCGCCTTTCCGGCCGGCTTGTGGTTCTGCTGCCTGAGATTGTGCCAGGTCATCAGCGTCCTGGCGCGCGCCTCGTCTGCGTAGATCTCGATGTCGTCGCCATTCACCTGAGCCGCCGGAAAGATCCCGCAGACGCCGTGCGCGCGGATCCATTTTTCGCGCACGATTTGCGCGAGCATCTCCTTCGCCTCGGCCAGGAGCCGCCGCGCCTGCCCGCCGACGAGCGGATCGTCGAGGATTTTCGGATACGGTCCGGAGAGCTCCCAGGCCTGAAACAACGGCGACCAGTCGATGCAGGGTACGAGCCGCTCGAGCGGGTAGTCGGCGAGGCGTTCGATTCCGGACCGCTTCGGCGCCGGGGGGTGATAGTTCGCCCAATCCGTCTTCAGGCCGAGGCCGCGCGCTTCCGCAACCGTGTGCAGCGGCCCGGGGCCCTTCTTTTCCGCGTGCTGCGCGCGGATCCTGTCGTAGTCTGCCCGCACCGAGGCGACGTACCCGCCCCGGGCGTCGCGCGAAAGCAGGCTCTGCACCGCCGGCACGCTTCTTGAGGCGTCCGGCACGTACACGACCGGCCCGGAGTACGCGGGCGCGATCTTGACCGCGGTGTGCGCGCGCGAGGTGGTCGCACCGCCGATCAGGAGCGGCACAATGAACCCCTGCCGCTCCATCTCGCGCGCAATATGCGCCATCTCTTCGAGCGATGGGGTGATCAGGCCCGAGAGCCCGATCGCATCGGCGTTTTCGCGCTGCGCGGTCTCGAGGATCGTCTGCGCAGGCACCATCACCCCGAGATTCACCACGTCGTAGTTGTTGCACTGGAGCACGACGGCGACGATGTTCTTGCCGATGTCGTGCACGTCGCCCTTCACGGTGGCGATCACCAGCTTGCCCTTGGCGCTGGCCGCCTCGCCCGTGCGCACTTTTTCCGCCTCGATGAAAGGCACCAGGTGCGCGACCGCCTGCTTCATGACGCGGGCCGATTTCACCACTTGCGGCAGGAACATCTTGCCGGCGCCGAACAGATCCCCCACCACGTTCATGCCACTCATGAGAGGGCCTTCGATCACCCCGATCGGGCGCGCGTAGCGGAGACGCGCCTCCTCCGTGTCCTCGACGACGTGGGTCGCGATGCCGTTCACGAGCGCGTGCACCAGCCGATCCTCGACCGCGGCGTGGCGCCAGGCGCCGTCCTCGCGCTCGGCGCGGGTGCTGCCCTTCACCGTGTTCGCCCGCTCGATCAGACGCTCGGTGGCGTCGGCGCGGCGGTTGAAGATCACATCCTCGACGCACTCGCGCAGCTCCGGCTCGATCTCCTCGTACACGCCGAGCTGGCCGGCGTTGACGATGCCCATCGACATGCCGGCGCGGATCGCGTGGTAGAGAAATGCCGTATGCATCGCCTCGCGCACTGCATCGTTGCCGCGAAACGAAAACGACAGGTTTGAAACACCGCCGGAGACCTGCGCATGCGGCAGGTTCCGCCGGATCCAGCGTGTCGCCTCGATGTAGTCAAGCGCGTAGCGCGCATGCTCCTCCAGGCCGGTCGCGACTGCGAAGATGTTCGGATCGAAAATGATGTCGTCGTCGCGAAAGCCCGCATGCTGCGTCAGCAGCCGGTGCGCACGGAGGCAGATCTCGATGCGGCGCTCGAGCGTGTCGGCCTGCCCCTTCTCGTCGAACGCCATGACCACCAGCGCGGCGCCGTATTTGCGCACCAGACGCGCCTGGCGCAGGAACTCTTCCTCGCCCTCCTTCAAGCTGACCGAATTGACAATGCCCTTGCCTTGCAGGCATTTCAGGCCGGCCTCGATGACCGACCACCTGGACGAGTCGATCATCACCGGAACGCGCGAAATGTCCGGCTCCGAGGCCACGAGGTTCAGGAACGTGACCATGGCCCTTTCCGAGTCGAGCATCGCTTCGTCCATGTTCACGTCGATCACCTGCGCGCCGTTTTCCACCTGCTGGCGCGCGACGGTCAGAGCGTCGGCGAAGTTTCCGGCAAGTACGAGTCGCGCGAAGGCCCTGGAGCCGGTGACGTTGGTGCGCTCGCCGACGTTGACGAACAGCGAGCCCTGCCCCACATTGAGCGGCTCCAGTCCGGAAAGACGCAGCATCTGCGGGCGCGCGGACACGACGCGCGGATTGACCCCGCGCACAGCGTCGGCAATCGCCCGGACATGCTCCGGCGTGGTGCCGCAGCAGCCACCGGCGAGGTTGAGGAGTCCGGCGCGCGCCCACTCGCCAATCTGGCGCGCCATCGAGTCGGGCGTGTCGTCGTATTCGCCAAAGGCATTCGGCAGTCCGGCGTTCGGGTAGCACGAGACGTAGGTTTCTGCGATCTCGGCGAGTTCCTGCACGTGCTGGCGCAGCTCCTTCGCGCCGAGCGCGCAGTTCAATCCGACCGCGAGCGGACGCGCGTGCCGCACCGAGTTGTAGAACGCTTCGGTCGTCTGCCCCGACAGCGTGCGCCCCGAGGCGTCGGTGATCGTTCCCGAAACGATCAGGGGCAGGCGCAGGCCTCGCTGCTCGAACAGGTTTTCGATCGCAAACAGCGCCGCTTTCGCGTTCAGCGTGTCGAACACGGTTTCCACGAGCAGCAGATCCACGCCGCCGTCGACCAGACCGCATGCGGCCTCGCCGTATGCCGCGGCGAGTGCCTCGAAGCTGATGTTGCGGAAGCCCGGATCGTTCACGTCCGGAGAAATCGACGCGGTCTTCGAGGTCGGACCTAGTGCACCCGCCACGAAGCGCGGCCGCGCCGGATTGTTCGCCTCCCACTCGCGAGCCGCGTCCTTTGCCAGGCGCGCCGCCGTGACGTTGAGCTCGTAGGCGAGTGCCTGCATGCCGTAGTCGGCGAGCGATACTGCAGTCGCGTTGAACGTGTTGGTCGAGATGATGTCGGCGCCCGCTTCCAGATAGCGCACGTGGATGCGGCGCACGATCTCCGGCTGCGTAAGCACCAGCAGATCATTGTTGCCACGCAGGTCGTTCGGCCACTCGCGAAAGCGCTTGCCGCGGAATTGCGCCTCCGAGAGCCGCTCGCCCTGGATCATGGTGCCCATGGCGCCATCGAGGATCACAATCCTCTCCGCCAGGAGCGGCGCGAGTGTGTCGGCGAGCGCAGGCAGGTTCATCAATGATTCGAAACAAAACGCCCGCTCAGCTTTGCGCAGAAACGGGCCGGTGGGATGAACCGCGGGGCGCGTCTCTTTAGCTGCATTTCTTTGTCCCCGCCACGAGGCGGTGCGGCGCCCGCAAGCTGAACATCAAATCGGCGCCGACGCGCGATGCGCGTTCGTGCTGCGGTCGTAGTGTGCCGACAAAGACGTGCGTCGTCAACCGCTTACGGCAGTTATAATGGGGTCTGCATGGACCACCTTGAGGCCCGAGAGGCGTACCAGTTCCTGAACAGCCGTTCGGACGCACTGTTCGTCGACTGTCGCAGCGAAATGGAATATCTGTTCGTCGGCCATGCGCACGGCGCGCTGCATGTCGCCTGGAATGACGGCCCGGATTGGGAGGTCAACCCCCATTTCGTCGGCCAGGTCAGGAAACTCGCCGGCACGAACCACAACACGCGCCCGATCGTCCTCATTTGCCGCAGCGGCAACCGCTCGCAGGAGGCTGGCGAAGCGCTCGAGCGTGCCGGCTTCACCAAGGTCTGCAACGTGATTCACGGCTTCGAGGGCGAGCTCGACGACAAGCATCACCGCGGCTCGACTGCCGGCTGGCGCTTCGAAGGGCTTCCCTGGGAGCAGTGTTAAGACGAGTGACGCGGGGGTGAGTTGCACCTTACCTCCGACGCTCTGTGCGTGCGCGGCCCATGCGCGCCGGACCTCTTAGAATTCCTTGCGTGGACGCGCCCGGATTCAATTCGATCGTCGGAGTGCTGCGTACCGAGGTGCAGTGGAGTGACTGCGATCCGGCCGGAATCATTTTCTATCCCACGTATTTCCGCTGGTTTGACAGCGCGACCTGGGCACTGTTCGGTTCTGTCGGGCACGGCATCAAGGCGATGATCGAGAACGGCATGGTGATGCCGGTGGTGAGCGCTGAATGCGAGTTTGTCATGCCGGCAGAGCCGGGCGATCACTGCGAGGTGCGCTCGCGGATTGTGCGCTGGGGCGGCAAATCTTTCGTCGTCTCGCACGAGGTGGTGCGCGCCGACGGCATGCTGCTTGCGCGCGGGACCGAGACGCGCGTCTGGGGCCGGCATGTAGCGGGTCCTGGATCGCGGATGAAGGGCCAGCCGATCACCGAGGAGCTGAAAGCGCGCTTTCGCGCGCGCTGACGCTAGCGTCCCAGGTCCACCGCGCGCGCGAGCAGTCCCGGATCCCCGCGCAGCAGGAACTTCTGCACCCGCTGCGTCGCCGTCATCGGCAGCGAATCGACGAACGCAACGTAACGCGGCACCTTGATCGCCGCCAACCGCTCCCGGCACCAATCGGCGATCGCGCGCGCGCTGACCTCCGCATCCGGCTTCCTCACGATCGCAACCAGGATCTCGTCCTCGCCCAGCTCGGAGGGCACGGGAATAGCGGCGCATTGCACCACCGCCGGATGGTCGCTCACCACGCGGTCGATCTCGGCCCCCGAAATGTTTTCCCCCCGGCGGCGGATGATGTCCTTTTTTCGCGCGATGAAGTAGTAGTATCCGTCGGCGTCTCGCCTCACCAGATCGCCGGTCTTGAACCAGCCGTTTTCCATTGCCGCGGCGGTCTGCTCGGGGTCCCGGTAATAGCCCTGCATGAGGATGGGCGTTCTCACCCAGAGTTCGCCCTCTGCGCCCTCGGGCAGGTCGCGTCCGTTGTCGTCGACCACGCGAAGTTCCGCGAAGCTCACGGCGGGGTCGGGATGCACGGCCGCCTTGCCCATGCTGTTCGGCCGCCGCTCGCCGTTGAACGGATTATTCGCTGCGCCCGGGATCTCGGTCATCCCGTAGCCCTCGATCATCACGGGAACCCGGAACTCCACGCCGAACGTGCGCTCCAGCTCCGGCGTGATCGGCGCCCCGTAAATCACCCTCAGCCGGTGGCGCGGATCGAACTCGCTGCGCGGCCGGCGCGCGAGGATAGTGCCGATGGCAGCGATGATGTTGACTTGCGTCGCCGCGGTCTCGGCGGCGGTCGTCCAGAACGTGGATGCGGAGAACTTCGGCGCCAGTACCAGGGTCGCCCCGGCGGCGAGGCTGCCGGCGAGCGAGTAGAACAGCGCGTTGATGTGGAACAGCGGCAGGATGCAAAGCAACCGGTCCCCGGGCTGCAGCCACAAGCGCGCGACGAAAGCCTCACCGGCCATTACGAAGTTCCGCTGGCTGTGCATCACGCCTTTCGGAAATCCGGTGGTACCCGAGGTGTAGAGCGTGAGGCAGGTCGTTCCGGCCGATGGCGCTCGGGGCAAGGCGGCACGCGGCGCGTTCGAGATCAAGTCATCGAATTCGCCTTCCAGCAGAAAAATCCAGGGCGCGGGCAAGAGCGGCCGCGTCGCCTCGCGGGCCGACGCGAGTGCTGCGGGATTCGCCGCCACCGCCTTCACGCCGGCGTGCTGCAGGATGTAGCCCGCCTCCACGGGCCCGAAATCCGGATTCACCGGCACCATTACCGCGCGGAGCCGCGCCAGCGCAAAGAACAGCACCACATAGTTGGCACTGTTCGTCGCCATCAAGGCAACGCGGTGCCCCGCGCCGATGCCGCGCGCCGCCAGCGCGCGGGCAGCCGCTTCCACGCGGCGCGAGAACTCCGCGTACGAAACAACGCCTCCCTCCTGGAGCAGAAACGTCCGCCCCGGGTCCGCGGATGCACGGCTGGCGAGGAGGCCCCGAAGCGTTCCGTCGTGCGGCGGGTAGGCGCGGATGACGTCGATCGGGGCCAGCATCACGCCGCTAGCCGCCGCTCAGCGCGCCGACGATCACGATCTCGTCGCGCTCGTCGAGCGGCCTGTCGAGTGCCCGTGCCTGTTCCCGATTAACGAAGATCTTGATGTGCCGCCGGATGGACTGCTGCTCGTCGATCATGCGGAAGCGGATGGCCGGGTCGCGCGGGTCGAGCACTACGTGATTCACGATATTGCCCCAAAAATGCGGGCCGCCGATCCGCCATTGCCGCCGCCGAGAATCGGGTTTGAGCGTGAATGCGCCCTTGCGGGTGCCGATGAATAGCATCACCGGCCCGGCAGGTCGGCTTCGGAGGCGCTTGCGGGAGGGCTTGCCTTTCGGGACCATGCTTGCTCCTCTTTGTTGCGGCATGCAATGATGCCTGCCTATGGATACGACGCTCAAGGGAAAGACACTTTTCATCACCGGTGCAAGCCGCGGGATCGGCCTCGCGATCGCGCTGCGCGCGGCCCGGGACGGCGCCAATGTGGTGGTTGCGGCAAAGACCACCGAACCGCATCCCAAACTGCCGGGCACAATCTACACGGCGGCGAGGGAAATCGAAGCCGCGGGCGGGCGCGCCTTGCCGGTGGTGGTGGATGTACGCTTCGAGGACCAGGTGCAGGCGGCCGTGGCCCGCGCGGTCGAGGCCTTCGGCGGCATCGACATTCTGGTCAATAACGCGAGCGCGATCAGCCTCACCGGCACCGAGGCGACCGACATGAAGCGCTATGACCTGATGCACGGCATCAATACGCGCGGCACGTTCCTGTGCTCGAAGCACTGCATTCCGCATCTTCGCAAGGCGAACAACCCGCACGTGCTCAACCTCTCGCCGCCGCTCAACATGGAGGAGCGCTGGTTTGCGCCGCACGTGGCCTACACGATGGCGAAATTCGGCATGAGCCTGTGCGTGCTTGGCATGGCGGGCGAATTCCGCGCCACGGGGATCGCGTTCAACGCCCTGTGGCCGAAGACCACAATCGATACCGCCGCGGTGCGAAACGTGGTCGGGGGCGCGGCGCTCGCGAACCGCAGCCGCACGCCCCAGATCATGGCCGACGCCGCGCACCTCATCCTGACGAAGCCGAGCCGCGCCTTCAGCGGAAATTTCTGCGTCGACGAAGTGCTGCTCCGGGAGCACGGAGTGACGGATTTCAACCGTTACCTCGTGACTCCCGGCTGCGAGCCTCAGGCGGACTTTTTCGTTTAGGCCGCGCGGCGAAGGCAAAGCACCGCGTTGCCGCTGCCTGAACTCTGCGCGTAATCGCCGTACATCGCGGGGACGAGGGTGCTCCCGTCCTCGGCAAGCGCCTCGGCGCAGCCGAGCATCGTCGCAAGCACCCGGCCTCCCATCTCCGCCACCGCCTCGCGGCTGAATGCCGGCAGCCACTCGATCAGCTCGCGCAGACGTCCCGCCTTGTAGGCTTCAATGAAGCGCTGGTCGAGAGCCGCGCGCTCCGGCGTGGGCATGTGGTGGCGTCCGCGCACCAGCGCATGGCTGAGCGCGGTGCTCGCGACGAACACCGCGCGCCGGCCGAGGCGCTTGGCGACCGCGGACACTGAAGCGCCGGCGCGCCGGCACTCTTCCAGGTTGGCCATCAGCACCGACGGAATGCCGACGACCGCGACCTCCGCCTTCGGGTCCAGGTGCGAGAGCGGCACGAAGGTTCCGTAATCCCACGTGTAGTGCGCGCTTTCATTGCGTTCGGCAGGAATGGCGCCGCGCTTCCACTCGGCGACCAGCTCGCCCGCGAATTCCGCGTCGCCGCGGTAACGGTACGGCGTGCCCGGCACAAGGTCGGGAGCCTCGTTGGCCACGCAAACGCCCTGGTGCACCGCCTGGCAGGTGGCGAACCAGTTGAAGGTCGAGACCCAATGCGTCGAGGCGATGACCCACAGGTCGGGCTTGGCTGCGCGCAGCTCCTCGCCGAGCCGGTGCTCGCCCTCGACCAGCGTTTTCTGGAAATCGGGGGTGATCTCGATCCGCGACAGCGTCGGCACGTGCGCGACGGTCGCAACCGCGATGATGCCGCTGGTCATGTCAGTTCTCCGCGTCCGGTTGTCTGGAGGGCTGCGCGCGCTCGAACGGCTCGAGTTTCATGCACTCGTCGAACACGCGCACGACATTGCGGAAGGACGCCAGCTCGCACCGGTAGCGCTTGGCGTTGAACACCTGCGGTACCAGGCAGCAGTCAGCCATGGTGGGTAGCTCGCCGTGGCAGAACGCGGCCGGGTCGCTCGCCAGTTCCGCCTCGAGCTTCGCCAACCCGTCGGCGATCCAGTGGCGGTACCAGGCGTTCACCTGATCCTCGGTCTGGCCCAAGGCTTTGCGCAAATGCGTGAGCGTACGCAGGTTGTTGAGCGGATGGATTTCGCACGCCACCAGCAACGAAAGACTGCGCACGCGCGCTCGTCCCAGGGTGTCCTTCGGCAGCAGCGGCGGCACCGGACGCGTTTCCTCGAGATACTCGATAATGGCGAGCGACTGGGTGAGAAGAGGGCCTTCGTCCACCAGCGCGGGGACAAGCCCCTGCGGGTTCAGCGTCACATACTCGGGTCTGCGGTGCTCGCCCTTGGCCAGATGCACGAACGCCGGCTCGTAGGCGAGTCCCTTCAGGTTGAGCGCGATGCGGACCCGAAACGCAGCCGAGCTGCGGAAAAACGTGTACAGCCGGATCACAGGGGCGCGACGATCCTGACCTTGAGCTCGCCCACGCCGTCGACGCCAGCATGCAGCTCGTCGCCGGGTTGCAGCGGGCCGACGCCCGCAGGCGTACCGCTGTAGATCAGATCGCCCGGCTCGAGCGTGTAGTACTGCGACAGGTACTCGATCTGCTCGGGCACCGACCAGATCATGTCGGCGAGGTCGGCCTTCTGGCGCTGCTTGCCGTTCACTTCGAGCCAGATCGCGCCTTTGCCGGGGTGGCCGATCTTCGAGGCCGGGGCCAGCGCGCTGCACGGCGCAGCTTCGTCGAAGTCCTTGCCGAAGTCCCAGGGACGGCCCTTGTCCTTGCCGATCTGCTGCAGGTCGCGGCGCGTCATGTCCAGGCCCACCGCATACCCGAACACGTAGCCGTTCGCGTCCTTCGCCGCGATGCGCCGGCCGCGCTGTGCGATTGCGACCACCATTTCGGTCTCGTAGTGGAGATTCGCGGTCTTCGGCGGATAGTGTACGTCGCCGCCCTGCGGCACCAGCGCGTGGGCCGATTTGATGAAGAAAAACGGCTGCTCGCGTCCGTCGCCGCCCATCTCCTTCTGATGCTCGACGTAGTTTCGCCCGACGCAGAAAATGCGGCGCACCGGGAACAGTTCGCCGGATCCGAGGACGGGCAACGCCGGTTGGGTCCAGATCGGAATCGCGTACGCCATGCGCTCCTCTTTGAGGGACGGAAAAGTGCCGGGGTGAAAGGGGGCGGAACGGAGATTTTATCCTTTGGGGGCGAGATCGCGCTGCAACAATTCGCGCAGCCTGAAGCGCTGCACTTTGCCGGTGGCCGTGCGCGGTATCTCTGCAACGCTGCGCACCCATTTCGGCCGCTTGAAGCGCGGCAGTTTCGCCTCGCACGCGCGCTCTGCGGCGGCAATCGCCGCGGCGGAATCACCACACGGCGCCACAAACAGCGCGAGCCGATCGAAGCCGTCGGTATCGAGGACCGGAACACAAGCCGCCTCCCCGATCAGCGGCTCGCCCGCCACCGCTTCCTCGATGTCGCCGGGTTGTACGTACTGGCCGGCGATCTTCACCATCTCGTCGCTGCGGCCCTGATGCGTGTACAGGCCCTGCGCGTCGCGCACGAACAGGTCGTTGGTGCAGAACCAGCCGTCCCGGAATTGCGCGTCGGTCTGCTCTGGCCGATTCGCGTAGCCGAGAGCGAGCGCCGGGTGCTGCACCCAAAGTACTCCCGGTTCGCCGGGCAGCGGCTCGGTTCCCTGCGCCGTTTCGAGCCGAACGTGCACGCCGGCGAGCGGCTTGCCCGGGCGGGCGGTGCCCGGCAAACCGCGTGGCGTCACCATGCACACGCAGAACGTCTCTGACATGCCGTAGATCGAGAGCAGTTCGCCGCCGGTGACCCGGTTCCATCTCTCGACCAGCCGCTCGGGCAGCCGTTCCCCGCCGGAAAGGAAATGGCGCACCGCGCGTAACGGCTCGAGCGCCTGGTCAGGTAGCGCCGCAAGCCGGCGGTAGAACGACGGCACACTTGCGAACACCGCCGGACGCTCGCGCGCGACGATCGCGCAGACTTCGTCGATTTCAGGCCAGTCGGGGTGCAGTACGCTCGTGAGTCCGTGCGCGAGCGATCCGAGAAGGCCGTGATCGAGCGCGTAGGCAAAGAACAGTTTCGAGGTGACGAAGACCTTCTCGCCCGGGGCGAGCGCGAGCGTCTCCGCGAACACCTGGCCGGCCGGAAGCGCGTCCTTGTGCGAATGGACGATTCCTTTCGGCTTGCCCGTGGTTCCGGAGGAGTACAGCCAGAACGCCGGATCCTCGGGCCGCGCCTCATACGCCGGCGCATCGGGCGTGGCGCGCGATAGCAACTCGCGCCACAACGCCGCGCCCTGCGGCGCTCCGCCTCCCGCGACCGCAAGTACGCCCAGACGCGCGAATTCAGCCGCCAGATCGGGCCGGGCGTGTACGAACACGTCCTCGACGACCGAAACGCGCGCCGCGCTGTCGGCGCAGATGTAACGATATTCCTGCTCGGAGAGTTTGGTGTTGAGACCGATCGCCACCGCTCCGGCGCGCACCGCGCCCAGCCAGGCCGCAACGTATTCCGGCGTGTCGCGAAGCAACAAGACTACGCGGTCGCCCGGCGTGATGCCGAGCGCGGCGAATGCGGCCGCCGCCCGCGCGACACGTGCCGCAAGCCCGACATAGGTGACCGACTCATCGCCGCAGGTAAACGCGATGCGGGTTCGGTGGCGCGCAATCGCTGCCGGCCCGAGAACATGCTCGGCCAGGTTCATGCGAGGATCCCGAGCAGCCGGAGCGATCGTAGAGAACGCACGATGAACAGCGTGACGCGCGGCGGGTCGAGTGTGGGCTCCATGTGGCGTGATGCTGCGCTTCAGAATAACCCATGCACCGGGTCATGGCCATGCGTCACTCACGAATGCGGTTGCGGATGCGCCCTGCTTTGCATAGGATGCTAGCGCGGTTCGTTGGGGAACCGAATTGTTTGAGATCAAAGCAATATGAGCGAGAACGCCGCCAGGCGCCCCGGGGTGCGGCTGAACCCGGGGCCGCTGCCCGGGCTGATCGGCTACCGGCTGCGGCTCGCCCAGCAGTCCGTGTTCCGCGACTTCGCGGCGAGCGTTCCGGGCCTTTCCCCGGGCCGCATCGGGATGCTGCTTCTGATCGAGGCAAATCCGGGGGTGACGCAGAGTCGGCTCGCGCACGCGGTCGAGCGCGACCGCTCGACCATGGTCGGGGTGCTCGATCAGCTCGAGGCGAAGGGATTGATCGAGCGCAGGAAAGGCGATGACCGGCGCACCAACGGGCTGTGGCTCACACGCGCGGGACGGGGCCTGGTGGTGCGGGCAAGGCGCGGCATCGCGATCCACGAACGGCGCGTCGCGTCGCGCCTCTCGGCTGCGGAGCGCGTAAAGCTCCTCGAACTGCTTGCGCGCATCGCGACTTAGGGCGAGAAAAGCGCGTGCTAGACTGACCGCCGCCATGATCGAGAAGCGCCTGCTCGACGAGCTTGGCTCCCGTCTCGGCGAGGCGATGCGCGCCTCGCCGGTGCAGGATCTGGAGAAAAATCTGCGCGCGCTGCTGGTGGCGTTTTTCGACCGCTTCGATCTGGTGGCGCGCGAGGACTTCGAGGTGCAGAAGAAGCTCCTTGCGCGCGCGCAAGAAAAGCTCCTGGCGCTCGAAGCACGCATCGCCGAGCTGGAAGCGCGCGCCGGCGGCGACCGCGCCGCGTAAACCGCCCCGCCTGCCGCGCGTTTTCCCCGTGGAGGGGATCGAATGTCGCTTGCCACCGTAGCGAGCCGCGCGCTTGCGGGGATTGCCGCGCCCGAGGTGACCGTGGAGGTCCACCTGGGCCCGGGGCTTCCGGCGTTTCACATCGTGGGCTTGCCGGACATCGAAGTACGCGAGGCGAAGGTCCGGGTGCGCGCCGCGCTCAACCACGCGCGCTTCGATTTCCCCGCGCGCCGCATTACGGTCAATCTGGCGCCCGCGGACCTGCCGAAGGATTCGAGCCGCTTCGACCTGCCGATCGCGCTCGGCATCCTTGCGGCGAGCGGCCAGTTGAAGGCCGCTGCGCTTGCGGGGCACGAGTTTGCAGGCGAGCTATCGCTCACCGGGGAGTTGCGCCCGGTGCGCGGCGCGCTCGCGATGGCGCTTGGCGCGAGCAAGGCGGGCCGCGCGTTCGTGCTTCCGGCGCAAAGTGCGGCCCAGGCCGCGCTCGCCGAGCGCGCGCACGTCCTTCCGGCCGCGAGCCTGCTCGAAGTGTGCGCGCATCTTGCGGGAGACACGCCGCTTATCCCTTATTGCGACGGCGTCGAGCGCGTCCTTCCATGCTATCCAGACCTTGCAGACGTGAAGGGCCAGGCGCAGGCGAAACGTGCGCTCGAAGTCGCCGCCGCCGGAGCACACGCCATTCTCCTCATCGGGCCGCCCGGTACGGGAAAGTCGATGCTCGCGGCGCGCTTGCCCGGAATCCTGCCGGAGATGACGCCGGCCGAGGCGCTGGAGACTGCGGAAGTGCATTCAGCTTCCAGCATCGGATTCGACGCCGCTCGCTGGGGTGAGCGCCCGTACCGCGCACCGCACCACAGCGCATCGAGCGCTGCGCTGGTCGGCGGCGGCATGCCGCCACGGCCGGGGGAGATTTCGCTTGCGCATCATGGCGTCCTCTTCCTGGACGAGCTGCCCGAATTCCCGCGCGATGCGCTCGAAGCGCTGCGCGAGCCGCTCGAATCGGGAAGCATCTCCATTGCACGGGCGGCGCGCTACGCCACGTATCCGGCGCGCTTCCTGCTCGTCGCCGCCATGAATCCCTGCCCTTGCGGTCATCTCGGCAATGCCTCGGGCAGATGTCGCTGCACGCCCGATCAGGTTGCGCGCTACCGGGGGAAAATCTCCGGGCCCCTTCTGGATCGCGTCGACCTCAAGGTCGAGGTACCCAGACCGGGCGAGTGGGAGATGATGGGAAATAGCGTGGCCGAATCCTCTGCGACGATTCGGGGTCGCGTGTGTGCTGCCCGAGAGCGTCAGCTTGTTCGGCAAGGAAAGCCCAACGCGTGGCTACAGGCACGAGAGACCGCGCGCCACTGCGCGATCGATGGAGCGGCGGAGAATCTTCTGAAGCAGGCGATCGCCAGGCTTTCGCTCTCGGCGCGGGGCTATCACCGCGTGCTGCGGGTGGCGCGCTCGATCGCCGATCTTGGCGGGGAGAACATGATCGGCGCGGCGCACGTCGCGGAGGCGATCCAGTACCGCAGGCTGGACGCGAGCTTTTGACGGGCCGCCGCGCCGCGCAAGCCTACTGTTGGTTATTGATCCAAGTAAGCACGTCTTGCCTGTCGATGCGGTAGCCGAAATCCGTGCCGCGACAGAGCGCATTCAGACCGAAGGACGTGACGGCCACGATGTTGTTGGACGTGGGACCGCCGAGAAAAACCGGCCCGCCCGAGTCGCCCGAGCACGTGCCGCCCCGCCGATCGCCGTTGCCTTGGGTCTGAAGGTTGTAGCCGTCGTTGAGCGCGCTGTTGAGATTGACCAGCGTGGATTTCGCCATCAGCCGCTCGCGGAAGGAGACGTTGGAAAGCGCCGAGTGTACCTGCACGCGCAAGGTGAGGCCGTAGCCGCTGACGGTGAAGATCGTGTCCTTCTGGCCGCGTGCGGTTGCCAAGCCGTCGAGCGCCCCGGGTTGCGGAAGCACGCCGTACTCCGGCAAGCTGATTGCCTGATCCAGGATCACCACGCCCGCATCATGCGTGTTGGGCAAACCGGCGAAGTTTGCAAAGCCGTAGTTGTAGATCTTGCCGTTCATGGATTCGGCGCACGTCGTGCCCAAGGTGGTTCCCGCGCATTCCGACGGATAGCCGGTGATCGGGTCCTTCCCCAGTGACGGGCTGAAGTTGGCGCCGGCATCCTGCTGGAAATATACGCGCGCAGACGCGGCGCCCCCGGCTGTGTCAGCGCAGTGCCCGGCTGTCAGGAACTTGGTCGGGGTGATGAGCGAGCCGCTGCAGCGCCAGATGAAAGTGCCGCCGGCGTTATAGAACACGATCAGGCCTACATAAGGGTGTTCGTGGTCCTCGACCCAGCTGCCCGTGATGCCAAAGGCGGGCGTCACGGCCGCGGCGAACGCGGCGAGTGCAAGTGCGGAAGCTGCGAATGTCCTACCCATTGGGCTGCCTCCTCTCCTCTGCGTGCTATGGGTACTACGGGAGAAATGCCTGTTGTTCTGTATCCGAGCGCCTTGCAGTATAGCTTGAGACCCGCCACGGGAGATAGGCCGACCCCCGAGGGTCGGGTTTGCTAGAGTCCGCGTCCCATGGCGACCTACGCGATCGGCGACGTGCAGGGCTGCTTCGAGGAGCTGCAGGAGCTTCTTTCCCGCGTCGGCTTCGAGCGCTCTCGCGATCGCTTGTGGTTCGTCGGCGATCTGGTCAACCGCGGCCCGAAGTCGCTCGAGGTACTGCGCTATGTGCGCAATCTGGGCGAGTGCGCAGTGACGGTGCTCGGCAATCACGACCTGCATCTCGTGTGTCAGTTCGAGGGCTCCGAAGGGAGCCGCCGCAATGACACGTTCGACGATGTGCTCGCATCGCCCGACGCCGGCGAACTCGTCGCTTGGCTGCGCGCCCGACCGATGATGCACGTGGAGGGCCGCTTTGCCATGGTGCATGCGGGACTGCTGCCGCAATGGACGATCGAGAAGGCGTGCTCGCTTGCGCGCGAGGTGGAGCAGGCGCTCGGCGCGCCGAACTATCGGGAATTCCTCGCCCACATGTACGGCAACCGGCCCGACCGTTGGAAGGAGAGGCTCTCCGGCTGGGACCGGCTGCGGGTGATCGTGAATGCGATGACCCGGCTGCGTTTTTGCACCGACGAAGGCGCAATGGAACTTGAGTCGACGGGGATCGTGCCGCCTGACGGGACGCAGGCGTGGTTCGACACCCGGCTGGAGCGCGAGGAGCCGACGATTGTATGCGGGCACTGGTCGTCGCTCGGCCTCAAACTCACTGAGCGCTTCGCGCTGCTGGATTCGGGGTGCGTCTGGGGCGGCGCGCTCAGCGCGCTACGGCTTGAGGACCGGTGGCTCGCGCAGGTACCCTGCTCGGGCTACCAACCGATCGGGGAGGACGCATGACCGAGTGCGTATTTTGCAGGATCGTCGCCGGACAGATTCCGTCGACCCGGGTGTACGAGGACGAGCACACGCTCGCCTTCATGGACATCGGCCAGGTGAATCCCGGCCACGTCCTCGTCGCCGTGAAAAAGCATGCCGAAAACCTGTACGCGCTCGAGGAGGCGCAGGCCGCTGCGGTGGCGCGCGCGAGCGTACGCGTCGCCCGCGCGATCGGCGCGGCCTTCTCGCCCCCGGGGCTATCGGTCTACCAGGCGAACGGCAAGCCGGCTGGACAGACCGTGTTTCACTACCACGTGCACCTGCTGCCGCGGCACGAGGGCGATGGCATGGAGATCACCTGGCCGGTGAAAAACCCGCCGCGCGAGAAGCTCGAGGAATACGCCGCGAAGATCCGCGGCAAGATCGTCTAGCCCCAGGGCGAGTAGCCGAACGCCTGCCTGAAGCGGGCTTCGATCTCGCTTCGCCGGGGGTTGTGGTTTTGGGCGCCGCGCTGCGCGATCTTGATCGCGCCCATTACGGCGCCCAAGCGCCCGGTGGTGGGCCAGTCCCAGCCGCGCGCGATGCCATACAGGAGCCCGGCACGGTAGGCGTCGCCGCAGCCGGTCGGGTCGAGCACCGCGTCCGCCTTCACGCAAGGGATCTCGTGGCGTTTTCCCTGGGCGAGCACGATCGAGCCCTGCGCGCCCAGGGTCGCGACGAGCGCCTTCAGCTCGCGCGCAAGCGCATCGAGTGTCTGCCCGGTCTTCTCCTCGAGCAGCTTGCCTTCGTAGTCGTTGACTGCAAGGTAGTCGGCGAGGCGCACCATTTCGAGCAGCTCCTCGCGCGCAAACATCGGCAACCCCTGCCCCGGGTCGAACAGAAACGGGATCGCGTGTGCGGCGCATTCACGCGCGTGCTGCAGCATCCCGTCCTTGCCGTCCGGGCCGATGATCGCGAGTCGCGCGCCGAGCGCGCCCGTCACGTGATTCTGGTGCGAAAAGTTCATTGCGCCGGGGTGAAAGGCAGTGATCTGGTTGTCGTCCAGATCGGTGGTGATGAACGCCTGTGCGGTGAACTGGCCGGGAACGCGCTTGAGCAGGTCCGGCGCGATCCCCAGTTCGTCGAGGCGTTCAAGGTAGGGCCGGATGTCCTCGCCCACGGTCGCCATCACCAGCGGGTCGCCGTCGAGAAGCTTGAGGTTATAGGCAATGTTGCCCGCGGTGCCGCCGTATTCGCGCCGCATCTCCGGGGTGAGAAAGCAGACGTTGAGAATGTGCAATTGGTCGGCAAGCAGATGGTTGCGGAAGCGATCCGGGAACACCATGATCGTGTCGTAAGCGATCGAGCCGGTGACGAGGATTTTCATCTACGGATAGAAGAGGTAGAGACGATAGCCGACCGCGCGCAGCCCGCCGGTGTCAAAATGCAGGCGCAGCGCCGTTTCGGCGCCTGCCGAGATTCCCTGCGCGAGAATTCCGCCCGAGGTTCCGCGCAGATACTCCGCGGACGCAAGCACGCGCCGCAGCACCGCCTGGTCGCGCTCGTCGGTGAGAGTCAGTTCGAGCGCCGGGTACTCCTGCGTGAAGGGCGCGCGGTTGTGGATCACCGCGTTCAGCACGATCACGCCCTCGCGCCGGTTGTCGGATTCAAGGTCCGAGGATTCGATCGACATCAGGTCGGATCGCCGCGGCAGGTACAGCGTGCAGCCGAGCGATGCGCAGGCCGCCGCGAGCGGCGCGCGCGCTTCGGGAAACAGCACCGCGAGCTCGGTGCGATAGTGAAACGCACCTTGCATCGCGAGCGCGACGAGTGCGGCGAACGCGCCGATGGTCCATGCAGCACGGGCGCGCGGGGGCGGCGGCGCCTCTCGCAGGAACTCCGGTACCGCTGGCTGCCCGGACGGGTTCTCCGGCGCGGCCGAATCCGGATCCTGGGCCGGCTCGAACAGCGCAAGCTGTGGCGAGGGCTCGGAATCGCCAGCCGGTGGCGCAGCGCCTTCGTCGAGCAGGCCGGCGACTCCGTCGAACACCGTTGCGCATTTGCCGCAACGCACTCTGCCGCCTTTTTGCGCGAGTTGCCCCGTCTGCACGCGGAACGCCGTGCCGCAGGTCGGGCAGCGCGTGACCAGCGTCATCGGCACGCGCCGGCGACGAGCGCCCAACCGTCGCGAACGCGCTCGATGCAAAGATCGAAATTGGGGTCGTACGCGGCAATCACCGGCGCAGCCTGATCTTCGAGCACCCCGCAGAGCGCGATTCGGGCCCCGGCCCGCGCGCGTGCCGCGAAGAGCGGCGCCAGTGCGATCAGCGGCTGGGCGAGGATGTTGGCTGCGATCACGTCGTAGTCTCCCGGGGGTAGTGCGTCCGGCGGCGTGACCAGAAGCGCCACGCCATTGGCGCGGGCGGTCGTCGCGCAGGCCTCGAGCGCCTGCGGATCGAGGTCCACTGCTGCGATCTCGGACGCGCCGAGCTTCGCCGCGGCGAGCGCCAATATACCCGAACCGCACCCGTAATCGAGCACGCGACAGGGGTGAGGAACGTGCCCTGCCCCGTCCTGGGCGCCGTGCAGCGCAGCTTCCCGCTCCGTCTCGGCGTCGGCATCCTCGATCGTCACGGACTGCGCGCCCAGCTCGAGCAGCGCGTCCGACATCGGCCCGGCCTGCGCTGCATCCACCTCAAGCGCGATGGCGAGCCAGGGCATTACCTCGGCTTCTTGGGTTCCTGCGCGAGCTTCTGCTCGAGGTAATGGATCGACGTGCCGCCGCGCAGGAAGCGGCTGTCGTGCAGCAGTTCGAGATGCAGCGGGATATTGGTCTGGATGCCCTCGACCACCATCTCGGAGAGCGCAATGCGCATGCGCCGGATCGCCTGATCGCGCGTTGCACCGTAGGCGATCACCTTGCCTACCATCGAGTCGTAGTTCGGGGGCACGGTGTAGCCGGCGTACACGTGCGAGTCCACGCGGATGCCGGGGCCGCCCGGCGGATGGTACGAAGAGATCTTCCCCGGCGACGGGGTGAACTTGTAGGGGTCCTCGGCGTTGATTCGGCATTCGATCGCGTGGCCGCGCAGTTCGATGTCCTTTTGCCTGAACTGCAGCTTTTCGCCGGCAGCGACGCGGATCTGCTGCTGCACGAGGTCGATCCCGGTGATCATCTCCGTCACCGGATGTTCGACCTGGATGCGCGTGTTCATCTCGATGAAGTAGAACTCGCCCTCCTGGTACAGGAATTCGAAGGTGCCCGCGCCGCGGTAGCCGATCTTGCGGCACGCCTCTGCGCAGCGCTCGCCGATCCGGTCCCGCTGCTTTGCCGTCAGCTCCGGCGCCGGCGCTTCCTCAAGCACCTTCTGGTGGCGGCGCTGCATCGAGCAGTCGCGCTCGCCCAGAAACACGGCGTTCTTGTGTTCATCGGCGAGCACCTGGACCTCGATGTGCCTCGGATTCTCCAGAAACTTCTCCATGTACACGGTGCCATTCGCGAACGCGGCCTGCGCCTCCGAGCGCGTCATGCTGACCGCGTTCAGGAGCGCCGCTTCGGTGTGCACGACTCGCATCCCGCGCCCGCCGCCGCCGCCGGCCGATTTGATGATCACCGGATAGCCCACTCGCCGCGCGATGCGCACGATCTCCTTGGGGTCCTCCGGCAGTGCACCATCCGATCCGGGAACGCAGGGCACCCCGGCCTTCAGCATTGCCTGCTTGGCGCTCACCTTGTCGCCCATCAGGCGGATGTTCTCCGGGCGCGGGCCGATGAATACGAACCCGGAGCGCTCCACCCGTTCGGCGAAATCGGCGTTTTCGGCCAGGAACCCGTAACCCGGATGGATCGCCTCGGCATCGGTCACCTCCGCCGCGCTGATGATCGACGGGATGTTGAGGTAGCTCGCGGCTGCGGGCGCCGGGCCGATGCACACCGACTCGTCGGCGAGCTTCACGTACTTTGCCTCGGTGTCGGCTTCCGAATGGACGACCACCGTGTGGATGCCCATTTCACGGCAGGCGCGCTGGATTCGCAGCGCGATCTCGCCGCGGTTGGCGATCAGGATCTTCTCGAACATCGTCTCCTGCTACCCGATCAGAAACAGGGGCTGGCCGTATTCGACCGGCTGGCCGTTCTCGACCAGGACCGCCTTGACCACCCCCGATACATCGGTGTCGATCTCGTTCATCAGTTTCATCGCCTCGATGATGCAGACCGTTTCGCCCATTTTCACCGTCTGGCCGACCTCGACGAACGGTTTCGCTTCCTGCGAGGGCGCTCGGTAAAAAGTCCCGACCATCGGAGCCTTGACCACGTGGCCCTCCTGCCCGGACGCCAGCTCCTCGGCAGGCGCCGGCATGGCGGCGGGCGCGGGGTGGGGGACCGATCCGGGCGGCACGACAGCCGAAAGGACCGGTACAGACCCGGCGATCGGAGACACCGTCGCCTCGCCTTTGACGATCTTTACTCTTTCTTCGCCTTCGGTGATCTCGAGCTCGGCGATGCCGGACTCCTGGACGAGATCGATCAGTTTCTTCAGCTTGCGCAGGTCCATCAGGTTGCCTCCCCTGCGGCGGATGCCGCGCGCTGCAGCTACGTCCTGGCGAGCGCGTACGCGAGCGCCAGGTCGTACCCCTGGCTGCCGAGCCCGCAGATGGTTCCTACCGCGATGTCGGAAAAAAATGACCGCTGCCGAAACGGCTCGCGGGCATGGATATTGGACAGATGTACCTCGATGAATGGAACGCGCACCGCGGCAAGCGCGTCGCGCAGCGCGATGCTGGTATGCGTGTATGCCGCCGGGTTGATGATGATGAAGCGCACTCCTTCCCGGCCGGCGCGCTGGATGCGCTCGATCAGATCTCCCTCATGGTTGCTCTGGAAGCTCTGCAGGTCCGCGCCGGCTGCCTTGGCAGCTGCAACAAGGCGCCTGCCGATCTGAGCCAGCGTATCGCGACCGTAAACCTCTGGTTCGCGCGTGCCCAGCCGGTTGAGATTGGGTCCGTGCAGAACCAGAATACTGCGCCGCCCCCGCATTGGTATTTTCGACATTTTCGCCGCAGAACGGCGCATTTTAGCCGATTTTGATCCTTATTTCCTTAACAGCTCCGCGAGGGTGGCCTCCAATTCAGGCCGTTTGAGGAGGCCAAGTTTGCGTTTGACCAGGACTCGGTCGCGATCGAGAAACACCGTATAGGGAAGCCCCCCTGCGGTATTGCCAAGCTTGCGCAAAAGGTTGAGCGCTCCCGCATCTGCCACTACTAGCGGATAGGTGATCGACACGTTTTTTGAGAACTCGGCGACTTTTACCGGTAGATCGACGGCGATCCCTACAAATTCGACGCCGGACGAAGCATAACGATCCCGTACCGCGACCAGCATCGGAATTTCCTCGAGACAAGGGGGGCACCACGTAGCCCAGAAATTCAGAACCAGGATCTTTGCGTGCCAGTCCGCAAGCGAGCGCGGATTGCCGGCGAGGTCTTCGAAGGTTGCATCGCGTAGCGCAGCGCGGCCCCCGCCGCCGAGTTCAAGGAGGATCGGGCGAGCGAAGAAACCCGCGGCGGCTGCGGCCGCGGCGACCCCACCCAAAATCAAAGCGTCACGCCTGCGGAGTGTCATCCTGCGCTACGACCAATGCTCCAACCTCGGCGATGCCGGCACGGTCTGCCACCCGCCCCGCGAGCGAGGTCTTCAACGCCAGGCGCTCGTCGCGATGATCGAACACCGCGAGCTTGAGCGGCGCGCGTTGCCAGTGCAGCGACAGCACCGCGACCGCGCGCGCGCGGTCGCCGGAGAAGCGCCGACTCTCGTGCGTTGCATAAGCGATACTGCGGTCCAGAAGATAGAGTTCCACTTCTTTCGGGCTCTGCGGAAAGAGCTGCAGCTCGATCTCAGCATAGGGTCCTGCGATCCCCTTGAGCACCGATCCGGTGAGGTAGGGATTGAAGCGTTCGAGCGCACGCATTGCATCGAGCGCCACGCGCCTCAGCTCGGCGATCCTTGCCGGGTGTTCCTCGGCTTGGTAGAGCGATCGGTAGGCGCGCAGCTCGGTCTCGATTTCGTCGTTTCCGGGCAACGCGAGACGCCCCTCGATGCCAAGCTGGCGCGCCGCCTTGCGCTTTGCCAGTGCGAAGTCGTCGATTCCGTCCTCCGCCATGATGCGCGCGGCCGCTGCCGCGATCCGCGCCCTCATGCCGCCCTGCCGCATGCCGTTGCGGCTCATGTCCCCGCTCCTCGCCATGGCGCCGGCGGATCATAGCGCAGGGGCTCGCGTACAATCGCCGCCTTTTCGCGGAAAGCGGCCGCCTTGCACATCCACATTCTCGGCATCTGCGGCACCTTCATGGGCGGTGTCGCGGCGATCGCCCTACAGGCCGGTCACCGCGTGACCGGATGCGACGCCAACGTCTATCCGCCGATGAGCGAGCAGCTCGCAGCGCTGGACATCAAGCTGATCGAGGGGTACGACGAGGAGCAGCTCGGGCTAAGGCCAGATCTCTGGATCATCGGCAATGTGGTCACACGCGGTAATCGCCTCGTCGAGGCGATCCTTGAGCACGGCGAGCGTTGCCAGTCCGGCCCCCAGTGGGTCGGCGAGCAGATCCTACGCAAGAAGTGGGTGCTCGCTGTTGCTGGGACCCACGGCAAGACGTCCGCGTCCTCGATGCTGGCGTGGATCCTGGATCGTTCCGGCCATAACCCAGGTTTCCTGATCGGTGGCGTGCCGCGCGACTTTTCCGTCTCTGCGCGCCTTACCGGATCGACCTATTTCGTGATCGAGGCGGATGAATATGACACCGCGTTTTTCGATAAGCGCTCAAAGTTCGTCCACTACTGGCCGAGGACCGCGATCCTCAATAATTTGGAGTTCGATCATGCAGACATCTTCTTCGATCTGTCAGAGATCGAGCGACAATTTCACCACTTTATAAGAACAATTCCGCGGTCCGGGCGAATCGTTACCAATGGCAGGGACAAGGCTCTGAAGCGAGTGCTTACACTTGGATGTTGGACTCCGGTCGATGAATTTGGCGTCCCCTCCGGGTGGGCGGCTGGGCCCCCGGACAACGAGGGAGGCTTCGAGGTCGCTTGGCGCGGGGACGCGCTCGGGCGCGTGCGCTGGGCAATGATGGGCGAGCACGACCGCATGAATGCCCTCGCCGCCATTGCGGCTGCACGCCACGCCGGCGTTGAACCACCGGCCGCGCTGGATGCGCTTGGATCCTTCGGGGGTGTCAAGCGACGGATGGAGGTGCTGGGCAAGGTGCGCGGGATCACAGTGTATGACGACTTCGCGCACCATCCGACGGCGATTCGGACCACGCTCGAAGGGCTGCGCGCCCGGGTCGGCAGCGACCGGATCCTCGCGGTGCTCGAGCCGCGCTCGAATACGATGAGGCTCGGCGTCATGAAGGACGCATTGCCCCCGAGTCTGGCGGCGGCGGATCTGGTGTACCTCTGTACGACGCAGCTGCACTGGGATGCAGCCTCGGTATTCCGCGCCGCCGGGCGTCCGGCGCGATGCGAGGTGAGCGTCGAGCCGCTCGTCGATGCACTCGCGCAGGAGGCGCGCGCAGGCGACCACGTGCTCATCATGTCGAACGGCGCCTTCGGCGGAATTCACGCAAAGCTTCTCTCCGCGCTCGAGGCGGGACAAGGGCGATGATCGTCTACCTGCACGGATTCAACAGCACACCCGCATCGCACAAGGCGCGCACACTGAAGGTGTACATGGAAGCGCGCGGCCTCGGACACCTGTTCACCTGTCCGGCGCTGCCGCACTGTCCCGCCGACGCGGCCCGCGTGATCGGTGACCAGATCGAGCGCTGCAAGACTACGGCACTGACTCTCGTCGGCAGTTCGCTCGGCGGTTTCTACGCGACGTACTTCGCCGAAAAGCACCGCTGCCGCGCCGTACTCATCCAGCCGGCGGTCCTTCCCCACGTGGGACTGCAGGCCTTGCTCGGCCCGCAGCAGAACCTTCACACTGGAGAACGTTACGAACTTACGCGCGAGCACCTCGCGGGCTGGCGCGCGCTGCTGGTCGAACGGGTCGACCCGGAGCGCTACCTCCTGCTCCTCGAGACCGGCGACGAGGTGCTCGACTGGTGCGAGGCGGCGCGCAAATACGAGGGAGCGCGCACCGTGATCCGCGGCGGTGGCGACCACACGCTGTTGAGTTTTCCAGAGCACATCCCGCGGATTCTCGCTTTCGCGGGGATCGCGCCGCGGGCATGAACGTCCTTTACGAGGAAGACGGCGAGTTCAAGGTCGGGACGGTGCTTGCGCAAAGCGCCGCGTCGTTCCACGTCGAGAGCCCGCACGGACGGCGATCCAAGGTGAAGGCCTCGAACGTGTTGCTGAGATTCGAGCGGCCCTCGGGAGCCGACCTGCTTGCCGAGGCCCGGCGCTACGCCTCCGAACTCGACACGGAATTCCTGTGGCGGTGCTGCGGTGCGGCCGAGTTCGGGTTCGAGGACCTGGCGCGCGAGTACGTGGGTCAGGGCCCTGCGCCCGCGGAAGCCGCGGGGGTGCTGCTCAAGCTGCACGCGGCACCGATGTATTTTTATCGGCGCGGGCGCGGACGCTATCAGGCGGCGCCGGAGGATACGCTCAAGCTCGCGCTCGCCGGAATGGAGAAAAAGAAGCGCATCCAGGAGCGAGTCGCGGCATGGGTGCAGGCGCTTGCGCGCTTCGAGTGCCCCGAGGAGATTGCGGCGCTCAAGGACGAGTTGCTGTATGCGCCCGACCGGAGCAAGCCCGAAACCAAGGCCCTCGAGCAAGCCTGCGCGCAAACCGGCCTCAGCGCGCCGAAACTGTTCGCGCGCTGCGGAAGGCTTCCCGACAGCCACGCGTACCACCTGAATCGATTCCTCTACGAGTTCTACCCGAAAGGGACCGACTTTCCGCCGCACCCCGCGCCCGCCTCAGTCCCGGAGCTGCCGCGAGCGGAAGCGCGCGCGTTCAGCCTGGACGATCTCGGCACCACCGAGATCGACGACGCGTTCTCGGTCACGCGGATATCGGAGAAGGAGTTGCGCGTCGGCATCCACATCGCGGCGCCCGCGCTCGGAATCGAGCCCGGGTCGCCGCTCGATGCAATCGCCCGGGAGCGGCTGTCCACCGCCTACATGCCGGGGCAGAAATTCACCATGTTGCCCGAGGACACGATCGGCGCCTTCTCGCTCGACGCGGGCACCGAGCGCCCGGCGGTGTCGCTGTATCTCGATGTCTCGGTCGAGGATCTTTCGGTGCGCGGCCGGCATTCGCGCCTTGAGCGCGTGCGGATTGCGGCCAACCTGCGCTACCCGGCGCTCGAAGCAGTCAACGCGGCGTTCGGATCAGGCACCCGCGCAGGGCTGGCGTTCGAGGACGAGTTGCGCCTGCTGTGGCGCCTGGCGGAGGCGCTGGAGCGAAAGCGCGGCAAACCGAGCACGAATGACGGCGCGATCGATTACGTGTTCCGCGTCGCGGACGGGCGCGTACGCATCGAACCCCGGCGGCGCGGCGCGCCGTTGGACAAGCTGGTCTCCGAACTGATGATCCTGGCCAACGGCACCTGGGGGGAATTCCTTGCCGAGCGCGACGTCGCGGCGATCTACCGCGTGCAGTCTTCCGGCAAGGTGAGGTTGAGCGTGCACCCGGAAGCGCACGGCGGGCTCGGCGTGTCCTGCTACGCATGGATGACTTCGCCGCTCCGGCGATACGTGGACCTGCTCAATCAGCGCCAGCTCGCCGCCACTCTGTCGGGCGGCCGCCCGCCGGTCGCGCGTAATTCGGAAACGCTGCTGGCAGCGCTGCGCGCATTCGAGCTGACATACGCACGTTACGATGAATACCAGCGCGCGATGGAGACGTACTGGTCGCTCCGCTGGCTGCTGCAGGAACAGGTGCGCGAATCATCGGCCACGGTACTGCGCGAGAACCTGGCGCGCATCGAGGGCCTGCCGCTGGTGGCGCGCGTGCCCTCGCTGCCCGAACTCGAACCCGGCACGCTGGTGCGGCTCGCTGTCGAGGACGTCGACCTGATCGAGCGCACGGTCCGCTGCGCATGGCGCGCGACCCTCGGTCGCCCCCGTACGCAGATGAATGGCGGGGACCTCGGGCAGGCGCAGGCGTAAGCGCATAAAATGGCGGCGGTACAAGAGCTTGAGGTGATTTTGCAAGGTACCGTCGCGTTGCATTTGCGGCACCCGGTCCAGTTCTGGGACGCGCTCGATCGCCAGTCCCGTGTTCTGACCGTGTCGGTGGTCGTTTCGCTCCTTCTGCATGCGACTGTGCTTACGGTTCAGTTCAGGTTTCCGGAGGGGCTGCGCTGGAAGTCGCCGCACCTTCCGCTCGAGGTGATCCTGGTCAACGCCAAGACCCGCGACCGGCCCACGCACGCGGAAGCGCTGGCCCAGGCAAACCTCGACGGCGGCGGCAACGTCGATCAGCGCCGCCGCGCCAAGGCGCCGCTTCCCGTGACCGATCCGCGCGAGCCCGGGCGCAACCTCGTCGAGGCGCAACGGCGCGTACAGCAGCTCGAGGCGCAGCAGCGGCAGCTTCTTGCGCAGGCCTCGGAGGCGCGCTCGAGGGTTCCCGTGGAGGCGCCCGAGCCGGCGCCCGCCGAGCAATCGGCCCCGCAGGTCAGCGGGCGCGACCTCGCCGACCTCTCGCTTGCCGCGATGCGCCTTCAGGCACAGATTGCGAAGCAGACCGACGACTACCAGAAGCGCCCGCGCAAGCGTTTCATCGGGGCGCGCGCGACCGAGTACCGCTTCGCCCTGTACGAGGAGGGCTGGCGCGCAAAAATCGAGCGCGTCGGCACGCTCAACTACCCGGCTGAAGCGCGCGGCAAGCTCTACGGCAACCTGCGGCTCACCGTAACGCTTCGCCCGGACGGCTCGATCGACAGTGTCGAGCTCGACCGCTCCTCCGGCCTGAAGGTGCTCGACGAGGCCGCATTTCGAATCGTGCGGATGGCTGCGCCGTTCGCCGCCTTTTCGCCCGACATCAGCAGGGACACCGACCTTCTGGTCATCACCCGGACGTGGTTTTTCGCCCAAGGCGACAAGATCTGGACCGATTAGGGGATGGCCGATCGTTACGCGGTGATCGGCAATCCGGTCGCCCACTCGAAATCGCCCTGGATCCACGGCGAGTTTGCGCGTGCAACGGGGCAGGACATCGAGTACCTGCGCATTGAGGCGCCGCTCGACGCGTTCGAGCGGACGGTGGATGAGTTCCGCGCCGCGCACGGCAGGGGCGCGAACGTCACGCTACCTTTCAAGGAGGTAGCGTTCCATTACTGCGCTGAGGTCACGCCGAGGGCGCGCGCGGCGCAGGCGGTCAACACGCTCCTCTTCGAGGGCGCGGGCGTGCGCGGCGACAACACCGACGGCGCAGGCTTGTTGCGCGATCTGACCGTGAACCTCGGGCGCGTGATCCGCGGCCAGAGGATTCTCCTGATGGGCGCGGGGGGCGCCGCGCGTGGCGTGCTCGCCCCGCTTGCCGAGGCCGGCGCGGCGCAGATCGTGGTCGCCAACCGCACCGTGGCGAAGGCGGCCGAACTGGTGCGGGGGTTCGCCGGCGCGCCCCTGCAGGCGTGCGGGTATCCGGCTCTTGCCGGGCGGGCATTTGACCTCGTGATCAATGCGACGTCCGCGGGACTAGATGGCGGGGCGCCGCTCCTGCCCGAAGGGCTTTTTTGCCCCGATGCGCTCGCGTACGAAATGGTCTACGGACGCGATACGCCGTTTCTTGCCTTTGCGCGCTTTTCCGGCGCCGAGACATGCGACGGCACGGGGATGCTCGTCGAGCAGGCGGCGGATTCGTTTTTCCTGTGGCGCGGGGTGCGCCCGCAGACCGCTCCCGTGATCGCCGCGCTGCGCGCTCGCTGAACGGTCCCGAGTGACGAGCAGCGTGCTGCGCTTCGTCCGCATCGGCTGGAAGGTTTTTTGTTACGGCCTCGGCACGCTGGTGCTGGCCGTGGCCGGCGTACAGGTCTGGTTCTATGCCCACGTGCTCTGGTGGAACACGCACGCACCTTCGTCGACCTCGTTCATGCAGGCGCGTCTGGAGCAGTTGCGCGAGAGCAACCCGAAGGCGAGCCTCAGGCAGCAGTGGGTCGGGTACGACCGGATCTCGCCGCATCTCAAGCGAGCCGTGATCGCAGCCGAAGACGCGAAATTCGTCGGCCACGAGGGCTTCGACTGGGAAGCGATTCAGAAAGCAATCGAGAAAAACGAGAGACGGGGCAGGGTGGTGGCTGGCGCCTCCACCATCAGCCAGCAGCTAGCGAAAAACCTGTTTCTCTCGGGCGAGCGCTCCTGGCTGCGCAAGGGTGAGGAGGCGGCAATCACCTGGATGCTCGAGTCGGCGATGTCCAAGCACCGTATCCTGGAGCTGTACCTCAACGTTGCAGAGTGGGGCGAGGACGTATTCGGCGCCGAAGCAGCCGCGCGGCACCACTTCGGGGTACCGGCGGCGGCGCTGAGCGCTCAGCAGGCCGCGTGGCTTGCGGCGATCCTGCCCAGTCCGCAGCGCTACGAGCGCGGCCGGACCACGACCTACGTCGCGGGGCGTGTCGAGATCATTCTCGCTCGCATGAGGCTGGTCCGGATTCCATAGCGCGCCGCGCCTTCAGATAGACTTCGCCGCATGTTACCGGTGGGGGGGGCGAGCGGGAGCATGGTGGCGAGGATCTTCGCCGTCATGGCGCTCGTGCTGGCGGCATTGGTCTCTTCGTGGATCGGGATCGACGCCGGGCAATACGGCCGGGAGACCGTAACCGAAGCCTTGCGCCTGGCGCGGCGTGTGCTCGATGCCCGTTCGCTCGCCAACGAGCTGGTGGCGCGGCAGGCGGAGTTCGCCCTGGAGGCGCTGCGCACCGAGGGCGCCGTCGCGGCGGCCCATGAATACCGCAGGTCCTTCGCAGAGTTGCGTCAGGCGCTCGAGGAAGTCGGGCGCTTTCCGCTGGAGCAACGGGAACGGACGCTTCTCGCCGCAGTGCACCGCCAGGTGGAATACTTCGACCAGGTCAATGGCGAGATCTCGGCGCTGATTCAACGCGGCACGCGCGCGGACGAGCTCGCTGCGAGTGCCAAAGTGCTCGAGATTGCGGTGCCGCTCGGCGACGACATCGCGGCGCGGATCCGGGCGCTCGGCGCGACCGCGGTGGAGCGCGCGGAACGCACGGCGGAGGAAGCGGGCGCGGCGGCCGAGCGTGCCCGTGTCCTGCTGGTTGCATTCGCCGGACTGTCGCTGCTGGTTGCGTTGCTGCTTGCGCATTCGCTGGGCGACGCAATGGCCAAGAGTGCGGAACTGGTGCGCCAGCTCGCGGAGATCGCGCGCGTGGACGTGCTGACCGGCCTGCCGAACCGGCGCGCGTGGGACGAGGAACTGGTCAAGGGTCTGCACCGGGCGCGGCGGACCGGGCTGCCCTGCGCCGTGGCCATGATCGACCTTGATCATTTCAAGCGCTTCAACGACACCTTCGGCCACCGGCGGGGCGACGCGCTGTTGCGCGCCACTGCGCAGGCGCTTGCCGCGCGACTGCGCGCCGGTGACCTGATCGCTCGCTATGGCGGAGAGGAGTTTGCCGTATTGCTGCACGGCTGCGACGCCGGCAATGCAGTGAGATTCTTCGAGCGCCTGCATGGGGCGGCGCCGAAGGGGCAGACCTTTTCTGCAGGCGTCACGGAGAGCGACGGTCGCGAAGAGGACGGCGAGGTCGTGCAGCGCGCCGATGATGCGCTGTACCGCGCCAAGGCCGGAGGCCGGAACCGGACTGAAGTGAGCGAGCGCAGCGCAGCAACTGCATGACCGAGCGGCCGACACGGCTGGAAGTCGAGGACCTGCAGCGGAACCTGCGTGATGTGCAGGAACTGTTGCGCCGGCACACGCTTGCAGAGGGTCTGGCCGGCCGCGAGGACCTGCTGCTGATCGATTCGGCCGGGAAGCCGGGCGACTTGCAGTACCTCACCGAGCTGCGTGCAAAGCTTGAAAGGCTCCATCCGGCAGATATCGCGACGATCCTGGAAGCCCTGCCGCTGAAGGAGCGGCTCGTGGTCTGGGATCTGGTCAAGGCCGACCGCGACGGCGAGATCCTGCTCGAGGTTTTGGATGCGGTGCGCGAGTCACTCATTGCGAGCATGGACTCGAGAGAGCTCGTCGCCGCGGCCGAGTCGCTGGAGGCAGACGAGATCGCCGATCTTGCGCCCGACCTGCCCGAGCAGGTCATGCAGGACGTCATCCGCGCGCTTCCGCAGGAAGAGCGCGAGCAGCTGCGCGCGGCAATGTCCTATGAGGAAGGGTCCGTTGGCGCACTCATGGACTTCGATCAGGTCATCGTACGCGAGGACGTCACGCTGGAAGCGGTGACGCGCTATCTTCGGGCGCTCGACGAGCTTCCGGGTTACACCGACCAGCTCTTCGTAGTGGATCGCGAGCAGCGGCTCCGGGGCACGCTGCCGCTCGCCCGGCTGATCGTCTCGGACCTGGCCCTGGCGGTCGCCCAGGTCATGGTGCCGGAACGCGTCAAGCTGCATCCGGAGGACCGCGCCGAGGACGCGGCGCAGGCGTTCGAGCGCTACGACCTGGTGTCAGCGCCGGTGGCAGACCATTTTGGCCACCTGATCGGCAGGGTTACGGTGACCGCCGTGGTGGACTATGTCCGCGAGAAGAGTGCAGAGACACAGCTCGCCGAGGCAGGCCTGCGCCAGGAAGAGGACATTTTCGCGCCGGTTTGGAACAGTTTCAGAAACCGCTGGTCCTGGCTGGCCGTCAACCTGGTCACCGCTTTCATCGCGTCGCGGGTGATCGGCGCGTTCGAGGGCTCAATCGAAAAGCTGGTGGCGCTCGCGGCGCTGATGCCCATCGTAGCCGGCATCGGCGGCAACTCGGGCAACCAGACGACCACCATGATCGTGCGTGCGCTCGCGCTGGGCCAGATCCAGGAGCTGTACTGGAAGAAGCTGTTTGCCAAGGAGTTGGGCTTGGCGACGATGAATGGCGTGCTCTGGGGGTCGCTGCTCGGCGTGGTGGCCTACACGCTCTACGGCAATGTCGCGCTCGGCGGCGTGATGGCTCTGGCGATGGTGCTCACGCTGCTGCTTGCCGCGCTGATGGGAGTGGCAATTCCCTACCTGCGCGCGCGCTTCGGCCGCGACCCCGCGGTCGGGTCCTCGGTGCTGATTACCGCGTGCACCGACTCCGGCGGGTTTTTCATCTTCCTAGGGTTGGCGACGCTGTTTTTGCTTTGACGCATGGATTCCGTGGCAGTGGCGTGAAGGGATAGACTACCGCGAGAAAATGACCCGGTGAAAGTGCCATTCGCACGGGACGAGGATCAAAGACGCGCAGCAATCAGGATAGAAGTTCCTTCTATGAAGGTCCTCCGCGTGTCAAGCCTCCGGCGGCGGGTTTCGGGTTTACGGTGTTCTCTTCATTTTCGTTCCTTCAAGCAGCCTTCGCGTTGGTTGGCCCGGTTCACTCGTGAGTGCGAGCGCGATTCGCTCGTCACCACCTTCTATCCGTGTCGGCACTCGTTGCCGATCACCCGATGCTGTATGCGCCCCAAGCGGGCAAGACGAACCGGTTGCGGACGAAACGCCCCATCTATCAGGACGGTCGCGCTCAGCGCGCGACCCAGGAAATTCACGGGCGCCTCGACCAACCTTCAACGCTGCAGCCTCCTATCGTCGATGGACTGGATTTTGTCGTTACAGCGTTGCAGGGATGAGCCGTGCGCCCTCGGGGATCACACCATCCTCGAGGTAGCGCCACAGCGCGATCAACAATCGCCGCGCCAGGGCAACGATGCCGATGCGGCGCATGCGCGCGCCGGCGCCGGCGAAGCGCGTCTGATACCACTGGGTCAGCGCGCTCTTTGGCTGGAAGCGTAACCACAGCCAAGCGATCTCCACGATCATGGCCCGCACCCGGCGATTGCCCGCCTTGCTGATGCCCTGGTCGCGCTCACTGTCACCGCTGTTATAGGGCGTGCCCACCAAGCCGGCGAGGGCAGCCACTTCGCGCCGGTTGCGAAAGGCTCGCCAGGCGAAGAACTCCATCACCAGGAGCCAGGCGCTCGCCGGGCCGATCGCCCCCAGGCGCATCAGATGAACGATCCTGCGCTCGGCGTCGGTTCGAGGGCTCTGCAGCCGCTCGCGACGTTTGGCCTCAAGCGCCCCGATCTGGCGCTCGACGAGTGCAAGGCGCTCCGCCTCGCGCTCAAGCTCCGCCTTCAGCTCCACGGGCAACGAATGGCCATCCCAGAGCGCGAGGCTGCCAAGCCGCAGCCGAAGCGCGCTCTTGATGGTGAGCCGTACGCCCTGCGTCACCAGCAAGGACTGTATACGAAGCCGATGCGCGAGCCGCTCGCGCTTCAGGCGCTCCAACTCCCGGTGAAGGTGCCTGGCGTCTTCTTCCTCCACGCTTGGCACGCGCACCACGCTCCAGCCGCCGCGCTCGCCCGTGTGATGCCGAATGAGCTTCGCGAGCAGGCGCTCGCCGTCGAGCCGATCGGTCTTCACGTGGCGAAGCCTCCTGCTCACCTCGATACTGGCAGCGTCCACGACCTGATTCTCGACGCCGACGCTTACCAAGTGCCGATGCAGCCAAAAGCCGTCGCGGCCCGCTTCGTAACAGCTCATCACCCGGGCCGAGCCGGGCAGCTTGAATCGCTCCTTGGCCTTCGCCACTACCTCGGCGAGCTTCATCAGGTCTGCCGCAGGCACCACCACCTGGCGGCGCTTGACGCCGTCGCCAAACGCAAGCCTCCAACTGGTGTTACTCAGTTCCAGCGCCATGTACAACACCGGCACCGATGCGCTACCTTCCGTTCCATGGGTCGCGGGGTTCATCTTCTGGTCTCCTTGTCTTCAAGGGTTGAGAAAGCCACCAGAGGTTAACCACTGCGGCCCTACATAGGATCTATCCGTTGCGTGAAATGCTCCGGCGCCCTCAGAACACATCCCGACCCTTATGCTATTTTTTGTCCGACTCATCGATCTTAGCGTTATCGAAGGCCTCGATCTAATTCGAGGGTCAAATGTCGAAATTATCGAGCGGGTTCGCCAGGTCTTCGACTTCCTTCCCAAAGAAACAAGAATTGAAGTGGCAGATGGGATCGTAACTATCGACATCCCAGATTCAGCTATTCACGACAAATCCGAAGCTGACCGTTTGCACACAAAGGCCACCCAGCGAGCCAAGCAGGGAGACTATCGAAAAGCGATAGGAATCTGGGAGCGTGTCATCGAACTTGACCCGGCGAACGTTGCGGCAAGAAGAAACTTAGGGATGGCTTACATGGAATTGCAGGAGACCGATAAAGCCAGAGAAAATCTGGTCGAAGCGGCGGTTCTTGATCCCAAGGATGCCTGGTCATTCGTGGTCTTGGGCAACATTCTGGCCAAAGAAAACGATTGGGGGGGGGGGAGAGCGTTTTCTTAAGCAAGCGCTCGAGCTAAAGCCGGAAGATGGCTGGGCCATGAATTCGCTTGGTGCTATCTGCACCGAGCGCCACAAGTACGAAGATGCAATCGCTTGGTTCGAGAAATCAATCCGCTCGAATCCCAAGTTCGCCAACGCTTACTACGGCCGCGCCCACGCATTGGTCGGCATGGGCAGGCCGGAAGCAGCATTAGCGTCTATCGAGGAGCTTTTTCAAAAGGCCGAGCGGCAAGATGCGCGGTCAGAGTCAGTTTTTGGGGCGGCGCGCGAAACCTACTGGGAGACGGCCAAGGCGATCGCCAATATCAACAAGGAAAAAGCTGCCAAAGCCCTGGAAGTGTACGAGGAACATGTCGAGGATCTATCGGGCTATCCGGTGAAGGAAGAGCGGCATGAATTGGCAGCCATGATCGCCGGGCAAACACAAATGGCGTGGAAAAAGAACCGCGATCACCACGTCCTTGCTATTCGCCCCGTCTATCCAGAACCTCTCTGGCAGCACGTCAAGGCGCACGAACTTACGCACATTGCCCTGGAAGCGGAAGCACGCGCGCTTGGCCGGAACAAGTGGTTCGGTACGACCGCCATCACCCGCGAGCGTGCAATCCACTCGATGGCGGCGGATATCAAAAAGCTCGAACGCAAGGGGCTCAATAACAAACACACCGCCGACCTAATGGTGGAACTACTCAATGGCGCATGTGGCTTTGTCTTCAATGCGCCGCTCGACATGATGATCGAGGAGCGCATTCGGGAGCGTCTCCCGGATTTGCGTTACAACCAGCTATGCTCCTTGGTTCAGTTGGCGAAGGAGGCGGAGAGCGTCTCGACAAACAAAGACGCGAGAGAGTTGACGCCAGGGCGAATCCTGCGTGTCAATGATGCCCTCAATGGAGCAATGGCGCTTTGGTTAAATGATTTCTCTGGGGGAATCGGCGATTTTGTGCAGAGCTACCGGAAGTTTGATGCGTTCCCGATAGCCCAGAAAATCTACCAGCATTTTCAAGCGCGCAATAAGGGCACGCTCAAACCGGGCGACGAATACACGCTCGTCGACGATTTCGCGGAGATGCTTGGCGTCCGTGATTGGTACCAGTGGATCGATGACCCGGGTGTTGCGCCACAGACCGCGAGGAAGCAAGCGGCCGCGACAGACGATCAGCCGCAAGGAACTACAAACCCAGAGTTGCTGCGATCCAAGGACATGGCATCAACCATGTATCTATTGGCTGCGCTTGAGCGATTCGAGAAACTCCCTGCGACCAAGGTCAAACAGATCGCGCTTGAAATCGCCGTACTCGGCATGAGTGGCTTGGACTACGCCGCATCGGAGAAAAAGTACAGACTGAATGCTTTACCAGGAGAGGAATTCTCTGGTCTCGAAGTGATGTGCCTAATGCATGCTGGGCTTCGGCAAGTTGAACCTGGTATGGATACCGGAATGGATCTCGACGAGCCCTTTTCCACGGCCAAGAAACTTTTTGCGGCGAGAAGCGGAAAGGCTGGATAGTTGTGCGCCTTTATGCAGGCACAACCAGCAATTTCGTCGCCGATGCAACGCGTAATAACATAGCGCGTCGTCTGGAATCTGCCTTCGTTGAGCATTTTCGTCACCGACCCTCGCCTGCGGAAGTGCGATCGTGGGAGGAATCACTTGCGCGCCTGGGTCTTGTTGTAAGCAGTGCAAAACTGACCGACCACGGCATCTTCCTTGAATTCCAGCTTCCTCAAAACTCAGGGAGGATAGACGCACTGATTACTGGAGTGGATAAAAACAAACGAGAGAATGCAGTCATCGTTGAGCTAAAGCAGTGGCAGAAGAGCGAAGCTACCGATGCAGAGGCTATGGTGACTACGTGGCTTGGCGGTCAGCTTCGGGACAAACTGCACCCCAGCGTACAAGCGCAAGGCTATCGCGACTACTTGGCCGACATGCACTCTGCCTTCTACGAAGAACCTGATCCGATTCTTCTTTCGGCCTGCGCTTACCTGCACAATTACCGCACTTCATTGGACGACCCAATCCGCGCGACCAAATTTCAGGAATCGATGTCGCGAGTGCCACTGTTTGACGCCGAGCAAGGTGCTGAACTTGAAGAGTATCTGGTTGCCCGGCTGAATCGCGGGCACGGTATTCCAATCCTCCAGCGAATAGAGGAAAGCAAGCTAAGACCCAGTAAGAAATTGCTCGATCACATCTCAGCCGTAGTCGACGGGGAGCCTCGATTCGTTCTCCTCGATGAACAGCGAGTTGTCTTCGAGCGGGCGCTCGCAGAGGCCAAAAGAGGGTTCTCAGATCTACGCAAGCGCGTGGTGTTGGTTCAAGGGGGACCGGGAACAGGTAAGTCCGTTCTCGCCGCAAATCTTCTAGGCAAGCTGTCTAGGGCTGCACTCCATACTCAATATACAACCGGGTCGAAGGCATTTACTGAAACCTTACGCAAGATTTTGGGCAGACGTGCTGCCGCGCAGCTTACCTACTCGAACAACTATACAAAATCGGAGCCGAATTCGGTCGACGTTCTGATATGTGACGAAGCACACAGAATCCGAGAAAAGAGCACGACGCGCTTTATGACTGCGGCACAGATTGCGGCGATGCCGCCTCAGATTGACGAATTGCTTAATGCCGCGAAAGTATCGGTGTTTTTCATCGATGACCTGCAAGTGGTCCGTCCCGGCGAGTCTGGATCTGCGGAGTTGATACGTGCCGCCGCTAAAAAAGTCGGGGCGGATCTCAAGGAATACCAGCTTGAAGCGCAATTCCGGTGCGCTGGATCAGACGCCTTTGTAAATTGGGTAGACAATACTCTTGGCATAAGATCCACGGCTAATCAGATATGGAATCGGAAGGACGAAGCATTTGATTTCCGGATTTTCCGATCAGTGGACGCATTGGATCTCGCCATTCGGGAACGCTCAACACCAGGAAGCTCCGCGAGACTCGTCGCAGGGTTTTGTTGGCCATGGAGTAAAGCTCGTAGTGATGGCTCTTTGTCAGACGATGTAATCATAGGAAATTTTCACCGGCCTTGGAACGCAAAGCCCGAATCTAAGAAACTCGCCGCAGGAATTCCGAAGGCACCGCTTTGGGCGCATGACCCTGGTGGAATAAACCAAGTCGGCTGCGTTTACACCGCGCAAGGCTTTGAGTTTGATTACGTGGGTGTGATCTGGGGACGGGACCTCCGCTTCGATTCGTCTACGCAGAAGTGGATTGCAGATAAAACGTTCTCAAAAGACAATGTCGTACGGCGAAGCGGTGATGCCTTCGCTGCTTACATTCGAAACATTTACCGCGTGCTGCTTTCGCGTGGCCTAAAGGGCTGCTATGTGTACTGTGAAGATGAGGAGACGGCGAAATTCTTGCTGAGTCGTTGCGAGGGGGTCGTATTCGCCGAGACGGCTGAACTGCCTTCAAAGATGGCATTATCGGAGACCAAGCCCTCAGTCTTGCCCTTGAAGCAAGTGCCCCTCGCCCAGCGAAGGCACTTCCATAACTGCATTCCCGTCTATGACCTTAGGATCGCGGCGAGCACGTTCGGCGAATTCCAGATGCCAAGTTCTGATGCGATTGTTTGGGTCGAGCCACCATCTGGTGTCCGACCATCAATGGACTTGTTCGTGGCACAGGTGGTTGGTGAATCAATGAATCGCCAGATTCCCAACGGTGCGTGGTGTCTCTTTCGATTAAATCCCGGCGGCACTCGGAACGGCAAGATTGTGCTTGCCCAGTTGCGAGACTACGCAGACCCGGATTCTGGCGCCGCATTCACCGTTAAGCGATACCAAAGCTTCAAGGCGGCATCCGACGACGGCGGACAAGCTAATATCCTTATCCGCCTCCGGCCGGAATCGTTGCTCGACGGATATCACCCAATTGAGATTACTCCCGATGAGGAGCGCATCAGAGTGCTGGCTGAATTCTTGCGGGTTCTTTGACGCAAATGACTCCGCGTGCGATGTAGGATTGCGCCTGGGTGGGTTCCTATACACGCATCCGAAGAGAGTCGGATGAGAAATCACCTATGAGAAAAAGAGCCGACGATCTGGAAACGCTCCGCGTGCGGCTGGCAGAGTTCGCGATGGAACGTGACTGGGACCAGTTCCATAATCCCAAGAACCTGGTGATGGCGCTCGCGGGCGAAGCCGGCGAAGTCCTTGAGCATTTCCAGTGGCTGACGTTCGAGCAGGCGTCCAACTTGCCGGCGGAAACGCGCGCGGAAGTGGCTCTGGAATGCGCTGACGTGCTGCTGTTCCTGGTGCGGCTGTGCGACAAGCTGGATATCGATCTGGCGAAAGCAGCCGACAAAAAGCTGGCGCTTAACGCGAAGAAGTATCCAGTAGAGAAATCTCGAGGTAAGGCGACGAAATACAATAAGCTCTAACAGTTGCGAGATCCTGAGCGAGTTCGCGCAGCGGGCGAGGGCCGCCTGGGCGCGGCTCATCCGCAAAGTTTACGAAGCTGCCCCGCTCGAATGCCCGAAGTGCCGAAGTGTGAAAAGGGGGCCGATGCGGTTGATCGCATTGTTAAAGCGCAATGGACTTCGACCAACCGTCGCACAGAGCCTGGTGTCGCGGAGCGAGGCGGATCGGCGTGTCAGGCGATTCCGGAGAAACATCCCAATCGGGATGTTTTCGAGACCCTGGTCGACATGGAAGCGCTCAGCGCCCGTGCCGCCTGAGGTCTGGCCCGCACACGCGAGCCTTGCGTTCACTTATCAGGCCTTGAACGCCTCACGCGCGGCGGCGAGCGTCACGTCGATTTCGGTGGCGCCGTGTGCCGCCGACACGAAGCCGGCTTCGTAGGCGGACGGAGCGAGGTATACGCCGCGCGTCAGCATGGCGTGGAAGAATCTGTTGAAGCGGTCTTTGTCGCATTGCATGACTTCGGTAAAGCTCGCCGGCGGCGAGGCACGGAAATACAGGCCGAACATGCTGCCGATCGCCTGGGCCGAGAAAATTACCCTGGCTTTCCGAGCTTCCTCTTGCAGCCCCTGCACCAATGCTTCCGTAACCCCCGAAATTCTTTCCTGGAATCCAGGCGTATCCACCAGTTTCAACGTCGCCAGTCCGGCGGCAACGGCCACCGGATTGCCCGAGAGCGTACCCGCCTGATACACCGGCCCGAGCGGGGCGATTTTTTCCATGATGTCCTTCCGTCCGCCGAATGCCCCGACCGGCAGGCCGCCCCCGATCACCTTGCCCAGCGTCGTCAGATCGGTGCGAATGCCGTAGCGCGCCTGGGCGCCGCCAAGCGCAACACGAAAGCCCGTCATCACTTCGTCAAAGATCAGCACGGCACCGTGCCGTGAGCACTCTGTGCGCAGCGTCTCGAGAAATCCCGGCGCCGGCAGCACGAGGTTCATGTTTCCCGCGACCGGCTCCACGATCACTGCGGCAATCTCGCCGCCGCGCGCGGCGAAGAGGGCCTTGCACTGTTGCGCGTCGTTGTAATCGAGCACGATGGTGTGGGCTGCAGTGTCGGCCGGCACGCCCGCCGAGCTTGGATGGCCGAAGGTGAGGGCGCCCGAGCCCGCCTTCACCAGCAGAGAATCGGCATGGCCGTGGTAGCAGCCTTCAAACTTCACGATCGCGTCGCGGCCGGTGAACCCGCGTGCCAGACGCAGCGCGCTCATCGTCGCCTCGGTGCCGGAGGACACGAGGCGCACGAGATCGATCGACGGCACCAGTCGGCAGATCGTCTCGGCCAGCTCGATCTCGCTTTCGGTCGGCGCGCCGAAGGACAGCGCGCGGGAAGCAGCGCCCTGCACTGCCTCGACCACCGCCGGGTGCGTGTGCCCGACGACCATCGGGCCCCAGGAACCTACATAGTCAACGTAGCGCTTGCCATCGGCGTCCCACAGATACGCGCCTGCGGCGCGCTCGAAGAATGCGGGCGTGCCGCCGACAGCGCGAAACGCGCGCACCGGGGAATTGACCCCCGCCGGGATGCACCGCTGGGCGCGTGCGAACAGGTCTTCGTTGCGTGTGGTCATGCCGCGGTCCGGGCTTGGGAAATGAAGAGGCGGGCGAACGCGCGCGCGCGCTCGGCGATATCGGTCGCGTCAAACAGCCCCGAGATCACCGCGACAGCATTTGCACCAGCCTGAAGCGCTTCGGCGGCGTTTTCAACCGTGATGCCGCCGATCGCCACCAGAGGCACGCCCAGTGCCCGCGCCTCGCGAAACAGCGCGAGCGGCGCGCGCACCGCTCCGGGCTTCGTGCTGGAAGGGAAGACGCTGCCGAACGCGACGTAATCGGCGCCCGCTTGCACCGCGGCGCGCGCCAGCGGCAGCGAGTCGTAGCACGAGGCGCCGAGCAGCTTTCCGGGAATCCGGTCGCGTGCGGCGGCAAGATTGCAGTCTTCGCGCCCCAGATGCACGCCGTCGGCTCCGATCTCGAGCGCAAGCTCAAGGTCGTCATTGACGATGAACGGAATGCCCCTGGCGCGCGCGAGCGCGGCGAGCGAGCGCGCCTCCTCGGGCCGCAGCGTCGGGCTGGCCAGTCTGTTGCGGTACTGGAGCGCCGCCCAGCCCCCGCCATCGCTGCCCTCGAGCGCGGCGCGCGCGCGCGCCACGAGCCGCGCCGAGTCGGCGTCATCGGGGGTGATCGCATAAAGCCCGCGCAGCCTCATGGGCCCGCTTCGCGCCTCCTTTCGGGCGCCCAGAAGAACCGGTCGGGAAGGAATTGTCCCGAAGCGGGCCGAAAGCCGGAAGCAAGCGCGCGCCACGTGAAATCCTGTGCTGCGCGTACCGCCTCCGGTACCTGCAGTCCGTTCGCCAGCTGCGCGGCGATCGCGGATGCAAGCGTGCATCCGGAACCATGGTAGCTGCCCGGAAGCCGCTGGCGGCGGTCCACCAGCACCGTGCCGGCGGCGCCGTAGAGCGTGTTCACCACTTCGGCCCCCGGTTCATGCGTTCCTGTAATCAGCACATACTCGCATCCCCGCGCCATCAGTCGCTGCGCGCACTCGGCAAGGTCGCCTTCTTCCGCGGCACCTGCGAGCCGCCGCGCTTCCAGACTGTTCGGGGTCAATACCGTGGCGAGCGGCAGAAGCTGTTCGCGCAAGGCGGCGATCGTCGCTTCGCTCGCGAGGACGTCGCCCCGTCCCGAAGCGAGCACCGGATCGAGTACCACCGGCACTCCCGGATGCCGCGCGACTATGGCGGCGATCGCGGCGACGTTTTCGGCGGAGCCGATGACGCCGATCTTGAATGCAGCCACCGGAAAGTCCTCGAGCAGTGCGCGTGCCTGTTGTTCGACCCAATGCGGCTCGAGCGCCCGCACACTCCGCACACCGTGCGTGTTCTGGACCGTGATCGCCGTGACGACCGACGCCGGATGGCAGCCAAGGCTCGCGAGAGTGAGGATGTCGGCCTGCAGACCCGCTCCGCCGGTGGGATCGGTCGCGGCGAAGACCAGTGCGATCGGAGGAAGCTTGGCCATTTGAGCGCCGCGGGCGCTGCGTCCGGCACCATGCGGGAATGCGTTAAGATGCCGGGCCATTTTAACCCACGTCGTCACGCCCGTTTCATGGCCGAGAGTCAAGTGCAGTACCGGACCTGGATGTGCCTGATCTGCGGCTTCGTGTACGACGAGGAGAAGGGACTTGCGGAGGAGGGCATCGCCCCGGGTACGCGCTGGGAGGACCTGCCGATCAACTGGACCTGTCCCGAATGCGGCGCGCGCAAGGAGGATTTCGAGATGGTGGAAATATGAAGTACCGCTGAGGTCCGGGAAAACCATGCTGCTTGCAGCCCGGGAGTAGAATTGCGTCAAGCGTGTCCTCGATCAATCTGACGCATCATTTCCTGATCGCCATGCCGAGCATGGTCGATCCGTATTTTGCGAGGACCCTGACTTACATCTGCGAACACAGCGAACAGGGCGCGCTCGGAATCGTCGTCAACCGCCCGATTGACATGACCCTGCAGGCGCTGTTCGAGCGCCTGTCGCTCCGCCTGGAGGAGAGGGGACTGCGCGACGCGCCGATCTACTTCGGCGGGCCGGTGCAAACCGACCGCGGATTCGTGTTGCACGCACCCGCTGGCAAGTGGCAATCGACGCTTCGCGTGGGTGATGCGATCGGCCTCACGACCTCGAAGGACATCCTCGAGGCGGTGGGACGCGGGGAGGGGCCGACGAAGATCCTGGTGACTCTTGGCTACGCCGGGTGGTCCGCCGGCCAGCTCGAGCACGAGCTGTCGCAAAATGCCTGGCTCACGGTCGAAGCGAAGGACGCGATCATCTTCGATACTCCTGCAGAGGAGCGCCTGCCGGCGGCAATGGAGCTGCTCGGTCTGGACTTCGCGCGCCTCGCGGACCAGGCGGGACATGCCTGAGACGGTTGCCCATACCGTCCTCGCGTTCGATTTCGGCATCCGGCGCATTGGGGTAGCGGTGGGCGAACCGGAAACCGGCACTTCCCACCCGCTTCGCGGCATCGTCGCGCGCGAGGCCAATGCCCGTCTTGCGCTGATCGCGAAGCTGACCGAGGAGTGGAGGCCCTCGACGATGGTGGTCGGGTTGCCGCTCGGTGAAGACGGCAGGAGGCACGAAACGACGCGGCACGCAGAACGTTTCGCGCGGCAGCTGGAGCAGCGCTTCGGCCTGCCGGTGGTGCGCGTGGACGAGCGCTACAGCTCGAGGGAGGCGGAAAACCGCGTGCGCGCCGCTGCCGGCCCGCGGGCGGCCGCGAAGCTGTCGTGGTCAAAGGCGCTCGATTCGTATGCTGCGCAGCTGATCCTCGAGCAATACTTCCGCGAAGGGGAAGCGGGGGAGGCGGCGAAGACCCCAGGGCATTCGCCGGGAGGAAAGCGTGCCCGCTGACGAGATCGCCCTTCCGGACGCAGAACTGCTTCTTCCCAGGCTGGCGGCGGAGCTGCGGGCGCACGTGACGCCCAGCGTCGCGATGATCGGCCTGTACACCGGCGGTGCGTGGCTCGCCGAGCGGTTGCACCCGATGCTCGACCTGAAGGACCCGCTCGGGCTCATGGACATCGCGTTTTACCGCGACGACTACCACAAGGAAGGCCTCAAGCACGACCCCAAGCGCACGAGGATTCCGTTCGACGTCGACGGCCGGGACCTGCTGCTGGTGGACGACGTGCTGTACACGGGGCGCACCGTGCGTGCCGCGATGAACGAACTGTTCGACTACGGACGGCCGCGCAGCATCTCGCTGGTGATCCTCGCCGACCGCGGCGGCAGGCAGTTGCCGATCTGCGCCCAGCACTGCGGCGCGGTCGTTCAGGTGCCGGAAGGAATGCGGCTGCGCCTGAAGCGCGCCGGCGGCGGCACGCTCAGGCTCGAGCTGGAACGTGGGGCGTAACCCGCAACTCAACGCGAACGGCGAGCTGCAGCATCTGCTCTCGATCGAGGGCCTGCCGCGGGAAATCCTGCTTCAGATTCTCGACACGGCGGAGTCGTTTGTCGGCGTCACCGAGCGCGACATCAAGAAGGTTCCGCTGCTGCGAGGCAAGAGCGTATTCAATCTGTTTTTCGAGCCGTCGACCCGCACGCGGACGACCTTCGAAATCGCCGCCAAGCGCCTTTCGGCCGACGTCATCAACCTGAACATCGCGGTGTCTTCGCAGACCAAGGGCGAGTCGCTGCTCGATACGGTGGCGAACCTCTCCGCGATGCACGCGGATCTCTTCGTGGTGCGCCACGCCTCGAGCGGCGCGCCGTTCCTGATCGCGCGCAACGTCAAGGCGCACGAGCACGTGATCAATGCCGGCGACGGCCGCCACGCGCACCCGACGCAGGGACTGCTCGACCTGTACACGATCCGCCATTACAAGAAGGACTTCACGCGGCTCACGGTCGCGGTGGTCGGCGACATCCTGCATTCGAGGGTTGCGCGCTCGCTGATTCACGGCCTGACCACGCTCGGTACGCCCGAAGTGCGGGTGATCGGCCCCCAGACGCTGCTCCCGGCGGGAGTCGAATCGCTCGGCGTGCACGTGTTTCACGACATGGCTGCCGGGCTCAAGGGAGCCGATGTCGTGGTCATGCTGCGGCTGCAGAACGAGCGCATGACCGGGGCGCTATTGCCCTCGGCGCAGGAATTCTTCATGAAGTACGGCCTCACCGCGGAAAAGCTCGCGCTCGCGCACCCGGACGCAATCGTCATGCATCCCGGGCCGATGAATCGCGGGGTCGAAATCGACTCCTCGGTCGCCGACGGGCCGCACTCGGTGATCCTGCCGCAGGTCACGTTCGGCATCGCCGTGCGCATGGCGGTGATGTCGATCGTGGCAGGGAACTGATGAAAATCCTGATCCGCGGCGGTCGCGTGATCGATCCGGCGAGCGGGCGCGACGCGGTCGGCGACGTGTTTCTCGCAGACGGAAGAATTGCCGGATCTGCGGGAACGCCTGACCGGATCATCGAGGCCAAGGGTCTGGTGGTTGCGCCGGGCCTCATCGATCTGTCTGCTCGACTACGCGAGCCGGGCTACGAGTACAAGGCAACCCTGGAATCCGAGATGGAGGCCGCGGTCGCCGGCGGCGTCACCAGTCTCGCCTGCATGCCGGATACCGACCCGCCGCTCGACGAGCCTGGTCTCGTGGACATGTTGCGGCGCCGGGCCAAGGCGCTTGCGCGCGTGCGCGTGTATCCGGTCGGCGCACTCACGGTGAAGCTCGAAGGCGCACGCCTCACCGAGATGGGGGAGCTCGCGGTGGCCGGCTGCGTTGCGTTTTCGCAGGCGAATGCGTCGATCGCCGATACGCAGGTGCTCTGGCGCGCGCTGCAGTATGCGGCTACGTTCGGCTATCCGGTCTGGCTGCGCGTCGAGGACCCCTGGCTCGCGAAAGGAGGTGTTGCGCACGACGGTGAAATCGCCACGCGCCTGGGTCTCTCCGGCATCCCGTCGTTCGCCGAGACGATTGCTCTCGGAACGCTGCTCGAGCTGGTTCGCGCCACCGGGGCGCGACTGCATGTATGCCGGCTCTCGAGCGCAGGGGCGGTTGACCTGATTCGCGCCGCGAAGAAGGAGAACCTCCCGGTCACCTGCGACGTCGGCATCCATCACGTGCACCTCTCCGAGGTGGACCTGGGTTACTTCGATTCGCATTGCCGGCTCGAGCCGCCGCTCAGGAGCCGGCGCGACCGCGAGGCGCTTTCACGGGCGCTCGCAGACGGCGCGATCGATTGTGCGGTCTCGGACCACACCCCGGTGGACGAGGACCAGAAGCAGCTGCCCTTCGCCGAAGCGGAGCCGGGCGCGACGGGCTTGGAGCTGCTATTGCCGCTGGTGCTCAAGTGGGGCGAGGAAAGAAAGCTTCCGCTCGTGAAATCGCTCGCCCGCGTCACGGCCGACGCCGCGCGCGTGCTCGGTGTGGCGTCGGGCCGCATCGAACCCGGCGCCCCGGGCGACGTAATCGTGTTCGATCCGCAGGCGCCCTTTCGAGTCACGCCCGAGGCCCTGAAGAGCCAGGGCAAGAACTCCCCGTTTCTCGGCCACGAGCTCGCGGGCCGGGTGCGCGCCACGATCGTCGCCGGCAACGTCGTGTACGAGCAGATGTGAGAGCGCTGGCTGCCGCGCTCGCACTGCTCGTCGCCGGCTGCAGCGTGTTCTCAAAGCGCGAGACGCCCGGGGAGGTTCCCGCGCGCGGCGGCTACTACAAGGACGACGGTCCGGGGGAAGGCGCGCCGCCCAACCTGGACGCGATTCCAGATGCCGTGCCGAAGGCCGAGCCGCTGCATCGGTTCGCCAACCGGCCCTATCAGGTGTTCGGCCGCGACTACGTGCCGCTCGCCGGCGTCGCTCCGTTCCGGCAGCGCGGCGTGGCGAGCTGGTACGGCAGGCGCTTTCACGGCGGCAACACTTCGAGCGGCGAGCCGTACGACATGTACGCGATGACGGCGGCGCATCCGACGCTGCCAATCCCGAGCTACGCGCGCGTCACCAGCCTCGCAAACGGGCGCAGCGTGCTGGTGCGCGTGAACGACCGCGGGCCGTTTCACGCCAGTCGGGTGATCGATCTGTCCTACGCTGCGGCGTACAAGCTGGGCTATGTGGAGTCCGGCAGCGCGCAGGTCGAGATCGAGGCCGTCGTGCCCGGCGGCACCGTCGTCGCTGCGGCGGCGAGCGCGCCTGCGCCGGCAGCGGACAACGTCGTGCCGGCAGCGGGTGCGGAGGCGAAAGGCGTCTATCTCCAGCTCGGCGCCTTCGCGGTGCGCGAAAACGCCGAAGCCTTCCGCGCCCGGATGATGCGCGAGTTTGCGTGGCTGCAGGACGCGATCCAGGTGATCGCGGGCGGAACGCTGTTCAGACTGCACCTCGGCCCGTACCGCTCGCAGGACGATGCGCGCGCGATCGCCGATCGAATCCGGTCGGAAATCAGCCTCTCGCCGCTGCTCATCGTGCGATAGCCCGGCGCCGGGGCGTATAATTCGCTGCTTTTTTCGCAGTACTTCCCGATGCTTCGATCCCTTGCCGTAGTCACGCTGTTGGTCGCCGGCGCGTATGCGCACGCACAGCAGCCTCCCTCCGTCATCGGCCGCGCCTGGGTGCTCGCCGATCTCTCGAGCGGCCAGCTGCTCGCAGCCGAGAAAGCGGACGAGCGGTTCGAGCCGGCTTCGCTCACCAAGCTGATGACGGCGTATCTGGTCTTCAGGGCGCTGAAGGAGAAAAAGCTCTCGCTCGAGCAGCAGATCAGCGTCTCGGAGCGCGCATGGCGCGCCGCCGGTTCGCGCATGTTCGTCGAGCCGCGCAAGCCTGTCGCCGTGGAGGAGCTGATCCGGGGAATGGTGATCCAGTCGGGCAACGATGCCTGCATCGCGCTCGCCGAGGCGGTGGCGGGTTCGGAAGAGGCGTTCGCACAGGCGATGAATCGCGAGGCCGCGCGCCTCGGCATGAAGAATACGAAGTTCATGAACGCTTCTGGACTGCCGGATCCGCAGCACTACTCCACGGCGCACGACCTGCATCTGCTTGCCGCTGCGCTGATCCGCGATTTTCCCGAGCCCTACGCACAGTACTACTCGCAGAAGCAGTTCCGCTACAACAACATCACGCAGCCCAACCGGAACCGGCTGCTGTGGCTCGATCCGACGGTGGACGGCGTCAAGACCGGGTTCACCGAGGCGGCGGGATATTGCCTGATCGCTTCCTCCCGGCGCGGACCGCGGCGGCTGCTCTCGGTGCTGCTCGGCTCGACTTCGGAATCCACCCGCGCCCAGGAGTCGCAGAAACTGCTCAACTGGGGATTCCAGTTCTTCGACGCGGTGAAGCTCTATGACAAGGGGCGGGCGGTGAAGGTGATCGAAGTGTGGAAGGGCGACAAGCGCGAGGTGAAGGCCGGATTCCAGGGCGATCTGGTGGTCACCGTGCCCAAGGGGCAGGCGGAAAAACTCAAGGCGGAGCTGCTGACACAGTCGCCGATCATCGCGCCGGTGAGCGAAGGGCAGCGGGTAGGAGCATTGCGCGTTTCCCTGGACGGCAAGCCGCTCGGCGAATATCCGGTCTACGCGCTCGAGAGCGTCGCGCAGGCGGGTCTCCTGGGTCGTGCCTGGGATACACTCAGGCTGTGGTTGAAATAACAATTACAATGAAACCGGCACGGCGCCGCGGCGCCGGTTTCGAAACGCGGGAAAAGGCGGAACCATGGTCTTTCTAAACGGCAGGTTTCTTCCGCTCGAGCAGGCCCTGGTGCCGGTGCTCGACCGCGGCTTCATTTTCGGCGACGGGGTCTACGAGCTCGTGCCGGTGTATTCGCGCGTGCCGTTCCGCCTCGAGGAGCACCTTGCGCGCCTGGAGCGCAGCCTTGCGGCGGCGCGGATCCGCAACCCGCACGCGCGGCGTGAGTGGCGCGACATCATTACGCAGCTCATCGCAAAACAGCCCTTCGAGGACCAGGGCGTGTACTTCCAGGTCACGCGCGGCGTGGCGAAGCGCGATCACGCCTTTCCGCGGGACGCCGAACCCACCGTGTTCATCATGTCCAACCCGATGGTCAACCCGCCGCGCGAAGTGATCGAGCGCGGAGCCGAAGCGGTGAGCGCACCGGACAACCGCTGGCTGCGCTGCGACATCAAATCGATTTCGCTCATCGGAAATTGCCTCTTGCGCCAGGTTTCGGCCGATGCCGGCGCCGCGGAGACGATCCTGTTTCGTGACGGCAAGCTCACCGAGGCCTCGGCCTCGAACGTCTTCGTGGTCCGCGGCGGCGTCATCCAGGGGCCCCCGAAGTCGAACCTGATCCTGCCCGGGATCACGTACGACGTGGTGCTGGAACTCGCGCAGGGCGCGCGGCTGCCGGTCGAGATCCGCGAGGTCACCGAGGGCGAAACGCGCATGGCGGACGAAATCTGGGTCACCTCGTCGTCGAAGGAGGTGCTCGCGATCGTGAAGCTCGATGGCAGGCCGGTCGGAAAAGGCAAGCCCGGGCCGGTGTTTCGCCGCATGTACCAGCTCTACCAGGACTTCAAGCAGACGGTGATGCGCGCGGGCGACAGGAAGGAGACGGCGGTCCGCGCCGCCTAGGCGCCGCGGCCTGGGAAGCGGGCGTGGAAGCGGACCAGGCGCCGCTCGCATTTCCGTGCCCGTTTCCGATCAAGGTGATGGGCCGGCGCGAGCGCGGCTTCGCACAGCAGGTGATGGAAATCGTCCTGCGCCACGCCCCGGAGTTCGAGCCGGCGAGCATCGAGATGCGTCCCAGCCGCAAGGGCCAGTACCTGAACCTCACCTGCGTGGTGCGCGCCACTTCGCGCGAGCAGCTCGACGCGCTCTACCAGGATTTGTGCGACCACCCTTCGGTCGTGATGGTGCTGTGATGCTGGTCGACGCGCCCGCAGTGGTGGTGAAGCATCTAGGTCTCGCGGACTACGTCCCGACCGTGGAGGCGATGCGCGCGTTCAACGCGAGCCGCACTCACGATACGCCCGACGAGCTCTGGCTGCTCGAGCACCCGCCCGTGTACACGCTCGGCGTGGGCGCCGATCCTTCCTACGGTCCGCACGTCGACCACGGAATCCCGGTCGTGCAATGCGAGCGCGGCGGGGAGATTACCTATCACGGCCCGGGGCAGGTCGTCCTGTACACGCTGGTGGACTTGGCCCGGCGCGGGATCAAGGTAAAGCAGTTCGTCTGGCTTCTGGAACAATCGATCATCGACCTCCTTGGGGGTCGCGGCGAGCGAAAACCGGGTGCTCCGGGTGTCTACGTCGGCGAAGCGAAGATCGCGGCCCTCGGACTGCGTGTTTCCCGCGGGAGGGCCTATCATGGGCTCGCGCTCAACGTGGATATGGATCTTGCACCCTTCGCTGCGATCGATCCCTGCGGCTATCCCGGCCTTCCCGTGACGCAGGCGCGTGACCAGGGGATTGAGGGCTCGGTGCTTATGCTCGGTGACCGGCTGGCGGAAATCCTGATCGGAAAGATCGAGCATGCGTGAAGCCGGCGTCAAGGAAAAAGGGCAGGCGAAGACCGCGCGAGTCATGCTGAAAAGCGCGGTCAAGATCGTGCCGCGCGCGCCGCTTCCCAAGCCCGGGTGGATCCGCGTGCGCGTCGCGGGCGCTGGTTCGCGCTTCCACGACATCAAACAGATTCTCCGCGAGCAGCGGCTGCACACCGTGTGCGAGGAAGCCTCCTGCCCGAACATCGGCGAATGCTTCGGCAATGGCACTGCCACCTTCATGATCCTCGGCGACATCTGCACGCGGCGCTGCCCGTTCTGCGACGTCGCGCACGGCAGGCCGCTTGCGCCCGATCGCGAGGAGCCGGAGCACCTTGCGGACACGATCGCGCGCCTCGGGCTCGGCTACGTTGTCATCACCAGCGTGGACCGCGACGACCTGCGGGACGGCGGCGCGCAGCACTTCGTCGACTGCATCCGCGCGGTGCGCGAGCGCTCGCCACGCACCACGATCGAGACCCTGGTGCCCGATTTCCGCGGCCGCGCGGAGCGGGCGCTGGAAGTGCTCGCCTCGGCGCCGCCGGATGTCATGAACCACAATCTGGAAACCGTGCCGCGCCTGTATCGTCAGGCCCGTCCCGGCGGCCATTACGCGCAGTCGCTCGCGGTGCTGAAGGAATTCAAGCGCCGCCATCCTCGCGTGCCGACCAAGTCGGGGCTGATGGTGGGCTTGGGCGAGACGGACGACGAGATCCTGGCCGTGATGCGCGATCTGCGTGCGCACGACGTGGACTTGCTCACCATCGGGCAGTATCTCGCGCCTTCGGCGCATCACCTGCCGGTCGAGCGCTACGTGCATCCGGAAACTTTCGGCATGTTCGAGCGCGAGGCGAGGGCGATGGGCTTTCGCAACGCCGCGATCGGAGCGCTCGTTCGTTCTTCGTACCACGCCGACCGGCAGGCGCACTCGGCTGGAATCGAATAGGAGGACTCATGTTGAGATTTCTGCTCGCACTCATGCTTGTAGTCGGCCCCGGCGCGGCGTCGGCGCAGCTCGACAAGATTTCCAACCAGGACGCCACCTCGGGCCTCAGGGCGGCGCTCGAGAAGGGCTCGCAGGTGGCGGTAGCGAGCCTCGGCAAGCCTGACGGTTTTTTCCGCAACGGCGCGGTGAAGATCCCGCTCCCCGACTCGCTCAAGCGCTACGAGAAGCTGATGCGCGGCGTCGGCATGGGGAAGTACGCGGATGAGCTGATTCTTACGATGAACCGCGCGGCGGAAGCCGCGGTGCCGGAAGCGAAAGCGCTGCTCGTCGATGCGGTGAAGAAGATGACCGTCCAGGATGCCAAGGGCATCCTCACCGGCGGCAACACCGCCGGCACCGAATACTTCAAGCGCACCACCTCGGAGCCGCTGCGCGGAAAATTCCTGCCGGTCGTGGCGCAGGCGACCAGGAAGGTGAAGCTCGCCGACAAGTACAACCAGTACGCCGCGAAGGGCGCGCAGTTCGGCCTGGTGAAGAAAGAGGACGCGAACCTCGACGGCTACGTCACGCAGAAAGCTCTCGACGGGTTGTTCTTCATGGTCGCCGAGGAAGAAAAGAAAATCCGCGAGAACCCGGTCAAGGCGGGGAGCGAGATCCTCAGGAAGGTCTTCGGCGCGCTGAAGTGATCATCCATGCGCCATGGTGTTCGTCGAGACGAGCCTCTTCAGATTTGAACTATGGCTGAACGCAATATCGGCAAGGAAATCATCGAGGGTCTGAAAGAGATCAAGGCCTGGAAACGCGGCGAGGTGAAACTCAGGACGTTCACCGTGGAGCTGCCGCGCGCCGCTGACGTGCGGCACATTCGCCGCAGCCTCGGCTTCTCTCAGCCCGAATTCGCCCTGTTCATGGGCGTGAGCGTGGCGACACTGCGCAACTGGGAGCAAGAACGCCGCGAACCGTATGGTCCGGCGCGCGCGCTGTTGCTCGTGGCGGCCAGACAGCCTCAAGCGGTACGCGATGCCTTCGCATCCGCGGCGCCAGGCCCCAAGAACAAGGTCTATTCGAAGACGGGCTCCGCGGCGTCATTTCCCGGTAAGTCGTACATCGGAGTATTCTTTCGGCTATGAAGATAGCGACAGGGAAGGTTGTCGGCGGCAAGGTCGTGGTCGACGGGGCACCCCTGGAGGAGGGAGCGTCGGTGACTGTGTTGGCCAGAGACGGCGAGAATGGCTTTACCTTGTCCCCCGAGGAAGAGGCTGAACTCCTGCTGTCTATCGCCGAGGCCGACCGTGGCGAGACGATCTCTGCCGAAGAGGTGCTTGCGAAGCTTGCCCGCCGTCACGGCTGAATAGGCTGTGCGAATTCGGGTCACCAAGCGCGCCGACGCGCATATTGAGCAGGCCGCCATTTGGTGGGAGCAGAATCGTCCCCTTTCTCCCGGCGCGTTAGACGAAGAGCTGGCGGAGGCTTTTGCGCTTCTGATCTCTCAACCGGCTATTGGCGCCCCGGCCTTGAACGCCAAGACGAGGGGCGTGAGGCGCGTCCATCTGGCGCGAGTTCACTACTACCTTTACTACCGGCTCCGCGGTGAGCAAATTGAAGTGCTTGCCCTCTGCCACACGAGTCGTGGCACTCCGCCACCGGTCTAGGCCGGCTGAGATGACGCCGAACTTCAGGTGGAACGGACGGGCCGCCAGCGCCGTGCTTTCATCAGCCGCCATTTTGGCCTGCCGTTCACCAAGACGTTAACTCAGTCGCACCTTCAATAGCCAAGAGTGCCCAGATTTGGCCTGGTCGGGGAGCCAACCTAAACTCAAACTCGCGCGGACAGCGGAGGTGCGGCGGAATCGTCAAGCGATATCAGTGCGCCTGATCCCAGTTGTCGCCGACACCGACATCCACAACGAGCGCCACGTCGAGCTTCGCCACGTTCTGCATCCGGTCGCGCACGCCTTCCTTGACCGTTTCGAGTTCGCCCTCGGGTACTTCCAGCACTAACTCGTCATGCACCTGCATGATGAGCTTCGTCCGAAGTTTCTCCCTGTCCAGCCAGCCCTGCACGGAAACCATCGCGAGCTTGATCAGGTCGGCGGCGGTCCCCTGCATCGGCGCGTTGATGGCGGCGCGCTCGGCGCCCTGGCGGCGCTGCGGGCTGCCGCTCTTCATCTCCGGTAGCCACAACCGGCGTCCAAAAACGGTCTCGACGTAGCCATCTTTCCTCGCCCGTTCCCGCGTCGCGTCCATGTAGCGCTTCACCGCGGGGTATCGCGCAAAATATGAGTCGATGTAAGCCTGCGCGGTGGCGCGCTCGATCCCGAGGTTCTGCGCCAGGCCAAACGACGACATCCCGTAGATCAGGCCGAAATTGATCACCTTGGCGGTTCGGCGCTCATCGGCGGTCACTTTCTCGAGCGGCAGGCCGAAGACGTCGGCGGCGGTGGCGCGGTGGACGTCGTGCCCGTGCGCAAAGGCGTGGCGCAACCCCTGGTCGCCCGAGATATGCGCCATGATGCGAAGTTCGATCTGCGAATAATCGGCGGAGAGGATTTTCCATCCGGGCGGCGCGATGAACGCCTCGCGGATGCGCCGTCCCTGCGGCGTGCGGACCGGGATGTTCTGCAGGTTGGGGTCGTTGGAAGCAAGGCGCCCGGTCACCGCCACCGCCTGCGAGTAGGTGGTATGCACGCGCTTCGTTTCCGCGTGCACCATCCGCGGCAGCTTGTCGGTGTAGGTCGATTTCAGCTTGGCGAGCGCACGGTACTCGAGCAGCAGTTTCGGCAGCGGGTAATCGAGCGCCAGCTCGGCGAGCACGTCTTCGTCGGTCGAGGGTTGGCCGGAAGGCGTTTTTTTCTTTACCGGCAGCTTCTGGCGCTCGAACAGGATTTCCTGGATCTGCTTGGGCGAGTTGAGGTTAAAGGGCTGGCCCGCCGCCTGGTGGGCTCTTTGCTCGGTCCCGAACATTTCCTTGCCGAGCTCGTGGCTCTGCGCTTCGAGCTTGGCGGTATCGAGCAACACGCCGTTGCGTTCCATGCGAATGAGCACCGGCAGCACCGGCAGCTCGATTTGCTCGTAGATGTACTTCAACTTTTCGTCGGCGGCGATCTTCGGAAAAAGCACCTCATGCACGGCGGCCGTGCAGTCGGCATCTTCCGCCGCGTATTCGGTGGCGCGAGCGATCTCGACGCCGGAAAACGGAATCCGCGACGCGCCCTTTCCGGTGACGTCGTCGTAGGAGATTGTCTCCCAGCCCAGATATCGCCGGGCGAGCGAATCGAGATCGTGGCGCTCGTGCACTTCGTACACGTACGACTCGAGCAGCGTATCGTGCGCGATCCCCCGCAAGGCAATGCCGTGGTTGGCGAGGATGTGGGAATCGAACTTGAGGTTCTGCCCGACCTTGGCATGGCGCTCGCTCTCGAGCCACGGCTTGAGCAGCGTGAGCGCCTCGTCGAGCGCGATCTGCGGCGGCGCGCCGGGGTATTCATGGCAAAGAGGCAGGTAGAAGGCCGTGTCGCCGCACGCAAACGACATGCCGACCAGCCGCGCCGTCATCGGTTCAAGACCGGTCGTCTCCGTGTCGAAACCGACGAGGTCCGCTTTCTCGAGCGCCGCGACCAGGTGACGCAACTCGGCGTCCTTGAAAACCGATTCATAGTTGCGCCGCTTGACGCCGGCCGGTGTTTCCACGGTCGGTGCAATTGCGGTGGCAAAACGCCTCGGCGGTGGCTCCTCTGGCGCGGTGCCATTCAACTCGCGTAACCAGGTCCGAAAGCCGAAGCGTTCGACGAGCTCTCTCAACCTCATCGGGTCCGTGCTTCTGTCCTCGAGATCGGCGAGCGTTACCGGAAGTTCCACGTCGCGCTTCACCGTGAGCAGTTGCCGGCCTGTCGGCAGCCAATCGAGGGCCTTGCGCAGGTTTTCACCCACCGTGCCGCCGACGTCCCCGGCGTGGGCGATTACGGAATCGAGCGTGCCGTACTGGTCGATCCATTTCGCGGCAGTTTTGGGTCCGACCATGTGCACGCCCGGCACGTTGTCCACGGCGTCGCCGACCAGCGCGAGGTAGTCGACGAATTTCCCGGGGTCGACGCCGAACTTCGCTTTCACGCCCTCCGGATCGAGTCGCTCGTTCTGCATCGTGTTGACGAGCGTCACGCGCTCATCCACGAGCTGCGCCAGGTCCTTGTCGCCGGTCGAGATCACGCAGCGCCAGCCGTTGCGCTTCGCCTCCTCGGCGAGGGTCGCGATCACGTCGTCGGCTTCTACACCCTCGACGGCGAGCACCGGCCAGCCCAGTGCGGCGACCAGTTCCTTCAGCGGCTCGATCTGCGCGGCAAGGTCGTCCGGCATGGGCGGACGGTGCGCCTTGTATTCGGGATACTGCTCGTCGCGAAAGGTCTTGCCCTTGGCGTCGAATACGCAGGCGCGCGCCTGCGCCTTGTGATCAGCGGCGAGCCGCCGCAGCATGCTGGCAACGCCGTACACCGCGCCGGTCGGTTCGCCGCGCGTATTTTTCAGTTCCGGCAGTGCGTGGAATGCGCGGTACAGGTAGGACGAGCCGTCCACCAGCAGGAGCGTCTTTTCGGGATTGTCGCCGGACACGATTTTCGCATTCTACGAGACGCGCGGTTTCGAGCTCTTCCCGTCCGCGCGCGAGATCCTGCTCGGCCTGTAGCGCGCGCGCCCTCTGGTAAAATTGGCTCGATGATCCGCCGCCTTCCCGCGCTCGCGCTTGCGTTGTTCGCATCGGCCGTCGTGGCGCAGACGCCGCCGAAGCTCGAGCCGCTGCCAGAGGTGCCGCCACCGCCTCCGGGCATTCGCGATATCGCGCCGGACGAGCCGCGCGTGCGCATCGCGCCTCAGGAAGGCGATCGCGTCGAGGAAATCCGCGACGGCGGGCGCGTGGTCATGCTCAAGGTTACGCCGCGCGACGGCCCGCCCTATTACCTGGTCGATACCACCGGCAACGGCAACTGGATGCGCCGCGACTCGCTCGACGACGCAGTTCGCGTGCCGATGTGGCCGATCCGGACTTTCGACTGAAGCTTGCGGGCGCGGGGCGGCGCCCGCCCACCCGAGCCAATGTTCCCGTGAGCGACCCATGTCGGTCTTCACGCCCGTGTCGCAAAGCCAGCTCGCCGCCTGGCTGAGGACCTATTCGGTCGGTGCGCCGGTCGCGCTCGAGCCGATTGCCGCGGGAATCGAAAACACCAATTACTTCGTCACCACGAGCCAGGGACGCTACGTACTCACGCTTTTTGAGCGTCTGCCCGCCGGGGAGCTTCCTTTCTACCTCGAACTCATGGCGCACCTTGCGCGCCACGGCATCCCGTGCCCCGCGCCGATCGCCGATCTCTCGGATCGATACCTCTCCGAACTCAATGGCAAGCCGGCCGCGCTGGTGACGCGGCTCGTGGGCAAATCCGTCGCGCGCCCCGGCTTGGTGCACTGTTCGGCGCTCGGCGCGCTGCTCGCGCGCATGCATCTCGCGGGTCGGTCCTACGCGGCGTACCGGGAAAATCTGCGCGGTCCGCAATGGTGGCGGGGCGCCGCGCGCCAGGTGCGCACGCTTCTGGATGGCGAGCGTCAGAAGCTGCTCGATGAAGAACTGCGCTTTCAGTCGCTATACCGGTTTCCCGACCTGCCGCGGGGGCCGGTACACGCCGATCTGTTTCGGGACAACGCGCTATTCGAGGGCGAGCGCATCTCGGGGGTGATCGATTTCTACTTCGCCGGCGTGGACTGCCTGCTGTACGACCTCGCGGTATGCGCGAATGACTGGTGCCTCGTGGAACCGCGGACTGATGCCCGCCTCGACGAGCCCAGGACGGCCGCGCTGCTCGACGCATACCACGCGCTGCGTCCATTCACCGCACTGGAGCGGGGCGCGTGGCCCGTGCTCCTGCGCGCAGCCGCGCTCCGGTTCTGGCTTTCTCGTCTCTGCGACTATCACCTGCCGCGACCCGGACAACTCGTGAGCGTTCACGACCCGGAGCATTTTCGCGCAGTCCTCGTGGCGCGGGCCGCGGCGCAGTCGGTGCCCTGGCCGCAATGAAGGCCCGCGTCGTTTCATTTGCACGCGGTGCACGCTGGCTCGGGGAAGGCTGGCGGCTGTTTCGTGTTTCCCCGCCGACCTGGCTCGCCCTGGTGTTCATGTACTGGATGATCATGACTGCGGTGAGTTTCGTGCCTTTCGTCGGGCTTGCTGCGGCGATCCTCCTGAACCCTGCTTTCTCGGTGGGGTTCATGGCAGCAAGCCGCAGCTGCGAACGCCGCAGCGCCCCCGAGCTGAGGCTCCTGTTCGAGGGGTTCCGCGGTCGGCCCGCGGTCCAGCTCGCCCTGGGGTGCGTTTACCTGGCGCTGCTCGCCGCGCTGCTCGGCGCAACGACGCTCGCGGACGATGGTGCGCTCGCGCGCTGGATGCTGACCGGTCGCAGGCCGGACGAAGAGGTGCTGCAGTCCGACGAATTCCTTTCAGCGCTGGTGCTCGCGGCGGGCCTCTACCTTCCGGTCATGATGCTGTTCTGGTTCGCTCCCGTGCTCGGGGCCTGGCACGCCCAGGGCGCCGGAAAGGCGCTCTTTTTCAGCTTCCTCGCCAGCCTCCTCAATTGGCGGGCGTTCCTCGGCTACGGCCTGGTCGCCACGCTGGTGACCTTCGTGATCCCGTTCGTCGTCCTGAGCGTGGTGTTGCTCGTGTCGGGCGGCAAGATCAAGTTCGGCGTCATGGCGCTGGTCTTTCCTTTGCTGATCATCCTGCTGCCGACGCTGTTCGCGAGCTTCTATGCGAGCTACCGGGACGTGTTCGACGCGGAGCAGGAGGGTTAGACCGCGATGCAGTCCCGTCGTGCCGGCAGGGGCTGGCGCGGTTCTCGGATGACACGGGCGCCGAGGCCGACTATATTGTGCGGCAGTAAGTGCCTGGCGCACCGCAATGCCAACGCTTGGGAAAGGCCGATCGTAATGCGGCAGAGGGCTCGTGTCTGACTTCGACCTGCCGGGTCTTGCTCCGCACGCGGCGCCGGAGTTCGTCGATTCCGCCACCGCGAAGGGGTGGGTGGACAGCGTCCCGCTCGCGAACGTGGCGGTCGCGCAGCACCAGCTGCGGTTGCAGGTGGAGGAATTCAACCGCTACTCGACGCCGGCCCCGGCGCGCCTCGAGACGCTCGAAGCGCTGCGCGAAGCGGTCAACTTCGTGCAGATCGAGCAGGCCAAGCGGTTCACTCATCGGGCGCTGCCGATCGCTCCGGCAGAAGCGGAGGTGTTTGAGGACACCATCGGGCTCTGGGAGCAGATGCGGATCGGCTACCTGCGCTGCCTCGACGCGGCGGTCCGCAACGAGGCGGGGACGAGGGCGCGCGCAGGGCTCATCTGCCAGCGCGCGCTCGCCTACGCGGGCCTGAAGATGTTCCATCACCACCGCGCCTATCGGCAGGTGCCGAGGGGCGAATGGCGCGGCCTGCACCAGGTCTACGCGGCCGCGGAGAAACTCGGGGTGGGCGAGGAGCCGGTCAAGGACTACCTCAACCGCGACGTACACGACACGTCGCCGCGCATCGCTTACATGCGGGCGATCCTGACCAGCATCGCCAATCCGAACGAGCTCAGCCAGCGGCAGCTCACGTTCGTCGCCTACCTGCTGGAGCGCTGGTCCGAGAAGGTCGAGGTTGTGAGCCAGCGGGTCGATGAGGGCGACATGCCGCCGCTCATCGTCGATCTGGAGAGCGATGCGCGTCCCGAGCGCGACGGTCCGCCTGCGGCGGTGCCGCGCTACCTCGATACGCGGCCCTTGGGAAAGAGCCTGCGCAACCGTATCGGCCTGCTGCGCCGGGGTGAATCGCCGGCCAAGCTCGCCCTGGGCGAGGATTGCGTGCAGCCCTCGTGCGAGCAACTGCTGGTGTTTCTCTACCGTCAGTGGCTGCAGCCGCGCATGGCGCGCGCCGTCGAGCGAAAGCGCGTCGACAGCATTGCCCAGGCCTGCCAGGACATGGCGGCAATTCATTACTATGTCTCGGGCCGCGCATTCCGCCAGCCGGGGGGGCAAACAGAACTCACCAAGAAGCAACGCGACGAGATCGCAACCTTCGGGCACGTCAGCACGCGCGAGGACCACGCGGCCAGCGCACAGAATTTTTTGCTCGAGCGCTGGCACATCGAGGACGACAGCGCGCAGGGAGTCAAAATCATGCGCCGTGCGGGGAATCCCGGCACGCGCTACACGCATGGCCAACTGATCGGAGTGCGGCCTGAAGGAGCGGGCCAATTCGTCCTCGGGCAGGTGCGCTGGCTGCTGCAGGCCGAGAACGACGACCTCTACCTGGGAATCCGACTGCTGCCCGGCCTTCCCGCCGGAATTGCGGCAAGACCGACAGGCCCCACCGCAACGAGGGAGCAGTTCGTGCCCGCCCTTTCGCTCACTGCAGTAGCCGCCCTCGAGGCACCCCCGACACTGGTGCTGCCCTCGGGCTGGTACCGGCCGAATCGCGTCATCGAGGTCTTTCTCGAGTCCACCGTCCGGGTGCGGTTGCTCGAGTTCCTTGATCGCGGCAGCGACTTCGAGCGGCTGACCTACGAAACCGTGCCATAAGAAAGGTCAGAAGACTCGTCTCCAGGATTAGAAGCGAGCGTTCGCTTTCGATAAAGACAATGTCAAATGTAGACTTTGGCTACAAACAGGTACCTGTAGGGGAAAAGGGTCAGCGTGTCGGGCAGGTGTTCGATCGGGTCGCAGAGCGCTACGACCTGATGAACGATCTCATGTCGCTCGGACTGCACCGCGCCTGGAAGCGATTCACAGTCTGGCTGGCGCGGGTGCGGCCGGGCGAGCACGTGCTCGATGTCGCCTCCGGCAGCGGTGATCTCGCCCGCGCGCTGAGCGCGCGCGGCGCCGAGGTCTGGATGAGCGATATCAACGGCCGCATGCTGGCTGTGGGACGCGACCGCGCGCTGGACGCGGGGCGCATCATGCCGGCCATCCGGTGCGACGCCGAGCGGCTGCCGTTTCCCGAGCGCATCTTCGACTGTGTCACGGTTGCCTTCGGCCTTCGCAACATGACGCACAAGGAGAAAGCGCTCGCCGAGATGACGCGCGTGCTGAAGATCGGCGGACGGCTTCTCGTGCTCGAGTTTTCGCGGGTCTGGCAGCCGCTTGAGAAGGCGTACGATCTGTACTCGTTTCGCGTGCTGCCCTGGCTGGGCGAGCGCGTTGCGGGCGACGCCGCCGCGTACCGCTATCTGGCCGAGTCGATCCGCATGCACCCGGATCGGGAAACGCTCGCGGCGATGATGCGGCAGGAAGGACTGGAGCAAGTGGAAGTTTTCAACCTCGCCGCAGGCGTGGTTGCAGTGCATCGGGGCTGGAAACTGCGGTAGGATAGGCGCATCGATTCATGGAGGGAACGTCATGAGCAAGATTTTTCTGGGCCTGTCGCTGGCGCTGCTCGGCGCCGCGCTCGCAGTCGGCGACGCCGATGCCGCCCGCCTTGGTGGCGGACGGACAGTCGGCGCTCAGCGCAGCATCACGAGCGCGCCGCCTTCGAGCGCGCCCGCTCGACAGGGGCAGCAGACACAGCAGGCAGCGCCTGCGCAACAGCCGGCGGCTGCGCCCGGCACCCAGCCCGCGCCGGCGAGCGGGTTGAGCAAGTGGATGCCGATGCTCGGAGGGCTTGCGCTGGGCGGGATACTAGGCGCGATGTTCGGCGGCAGCGGCCTGGGCGGCGCGTTGCTCAGCCTGCTCATGATCGCGATACTCGTGTTTGCGGTGATCTTCGTCGTGCGCATGTTCGCGCAGAAGCGCGCTGCGAGCGCGCAGCCGATGCAATACGCCGCAGGCAGCACGCAAGGCCCCTACACCGTGCTGGGCAACGAAACGGTTGCGGCGCCTCCTCCCTCGCAAGCCTCGGGCTTCGAGGCGCAGGCGCCCGCGCCGCGCGCACCCAGCGTGCCCGTGGGGTTCGACGTCCCGGGCTTCCTGCGCGCGGCCAAGCTCAACTTCATGAAGCTCCAGGTCGCAAACGACGCGGGCGATCTCGACGAGCTGCGCGAGTTCACGACGCCCGGTCTCTACGAGGACCTGAAGAAAGACGTACTCGAGCGCGCCAGCGGCAGGCAATTGACCGACGTCGTGTCGCTCAACGCCGATCTGCTCGAAGTCGTGACCGAGGACGGCAAGCACTGGGCGAGCGTGCGGTTTTCCGGCATGATGCGCGAGAATCCGGCCTCGGCGCCGGACGGCTTCGAGGAGGTCTGGAACCTCGCCAAGCCGACCGACGGTTCGAGTGGTTGGCTGCTCGCCGGAATACAACAGATGCACTGAAGGTCGAGGTAGCGGATCCGAAGGCCACCGACCGGTGGCCTTTGTTTTTTTGATGATCGTGCTTGAATCACCTGTTGCTGCGGCCCTCAACCACCTGCTCGAGGCCGAGCCCTGGGCGCGCGAACGCCTGGCGCCATTCGCCGGCGAGACGCTGGAGCTGCTCTTGCCGGCTCTGCCGGCGATGCGCCTTTCGGTGGCCCCCGACGGAGGCCTTACGCCTGGGTCCGAAGGGCGACAGGCGTCGCTCACCATGAGGCTCGGCCCGGAGGCGCTTGCGGCGCTCCTGAAGGGCGAGGATCATTTTCTGCGCGCGGTCGAACTCTCCGGAAATGCGCGGTTCGCGAACGAAGTCCTGTTCCTCTTTCGCCATCTGCGCTGGGACGCCGAGGAGGACCTGGCACAGCTGATCGGCGACGCGCCCGCGCACCGCATCGCAGGAATGGCGCGCGATTTCGCCGCCTGGCAGAAGGACGCGCTGGCACGCCTTGCAGAGAGTTTCATCGACTACGCCGTTGAGGAGAAGCGCCTGCTTGTGCACCGCGCCGACTTCGAGGAGTCTCGGCGCGGCGTTGCGCGGCTGCGCGACGCGCTCGAGCGGCTCGAACAGCGCGTAGAGCGGCTCGCGAGGTAGCGCCGATGCAGGCGCTGCTCCGGCTCTCGCGCATCCTGTCCGTCGCGATGCGTTTCGGGCTGCATGAGTTCGTGCCGCCGCTTGCCGGCAATCGCCTGCTGGCGCACCTTTGCGGCGCGATCGAGGAGCCGCGGGCGGCGCGACTCAGGAAAGCGCTCGAGACGCTGGGACCGATCTTCGTCAAGTTCGGTCAGGTGCTCTCGACGCGGCGCGACCTCCTGCCTGCGGATATTGCCGACGAGCTCGCGCGGCTCCAGGACCGGGTACCGCCGTTCCCCTCCGACGATGCGGTCGCCGAGATCGAGCGCGCGCTCGGCAGGCGCATCGACGAAGTATTCGCGGAGTTCGAGCGCAAGCCGGAGGCGAGCGCCTCGATCGCGCAAGTGCACCTTGCGAGGCTCAAGACTGGCGAGGAAGTCGCCGTCAAGGTGCTCAGACCCGGCGTGGAGCGCGCGATTGCAAGGGACGTGTCGCTCCTCGAAACCGCCGCGCAGCTGATGGAAAAGTTGTGGGCCGAGGGCCGGCGGCTCAGGCCTCGCGAAGTGGTCGCCGAGTTCTCGAAGCACCTCGAGGACGAGCTCGACCTCATGCGCGAGGCGGCGCACGCTTCCCAGCTGCGGCGCAATTTCGAGAATTCGGCGCTCCTCGTGGTGCCCCGCGTGCACTGGGATTACTGCTCGCAGCGCGTGATGGTGATGGAACGCATGCGCGGCACGCCGGTCTCGCAGGTCGCGGAACTGCGCGCCCGGGGCGTGGACATTCCGGGCCTCGCGCGCGCCGGGGTCGAGATCTTCTTCACCCAGGTGTTCCGCGACGGCTTCTTTCACGCCGACATGCACCCCGGGAACATCCTGGTTTCGACCGAGGGCGCGACGCGGGGGCGGTACGTGGCGCTCGACTTCGGGATCATGGGCACGCTCACCGAGGTGGACAAGAACTACCTGGCGCAGAATTTCCTCGCCTTCTTCAACCGCGATTACCGCCGCGTGGCGCAAGCCCACCTCGACGCGGGCTGGGTGCCGGCCGATACGCGCGTTGATGAATTCGAGGCGGCGATCCGCGCCGTGTGCGAGCCGATCTTTGCGCGCCCGTTGAAGGAGATCTTTTTCGGCAAGCTTCTCCTGCGCCTGTTCCAGACCTCGCGCCGATTCAACGTCGTGATCCAGCCGCAGCTCGTGATGCTGCAAAAAACGCTGCTCAACATCGAGGGCCTGGGGCGCGAGCTGGATCCAGACCTCGATCTGTGGAAGACCGCGAAGCCGCACCTGGAGCGCTGGATGAACGAACAGCTCGGCTGGCGTGGATTCGTGCGCGCGATCCGGCGCGAGGCGCCGTACTGGGCGCACACGCTTCCGGAATTGCCGCGCCTTGCGCACCGGCTGCTCGCCGAGGACCGCCTCGCGGCGCTGCGCACCTCGGTCGAGCAGCTCGCGCGCCAGAGCGCCCGGCGCAACGACCTGCTCTCCGCGCTCGTCCTGATTCTGCTCGTGGCGCTCGTCGTCCAGTCGCTGCTGCTCCTGTAAACTCGCCGCCCATGCTGATTGGCTCGGTCGTCCTGTACCTCGCCGTCACGATCGGGATCGGTCTCTGGGCGGCAAAGCGCGTCCACAACTCCAGGGATTACCTGGTGGCGGGCCGCAGCCTGCCGCTTTACATGAACGTCGCCACCGTGTTCGCCACCTGGTTCGGGGCGGAGACGGTACTGTCGGTGTCCGCGACTTTTGCGAAGGACGGCCTCGGCGGCATCATCGCGGATCCGTTCGGCTCGTCGTTCTGCCTGGTGTTCGTCGCGCTCTTTTTCGCGCGCGCGTTCTACCGCATGGATCTGCTCACGATCGGGGATTTTTACAAGCAACGTTACAACAAGCCGGTCGAGGTCGTCACGAGCGTGGTCATCACTGCGTCTTATCTCGGCTGGACCTCCGCCCAGCTGACCGCGCTCGGACTCGCATTCTCGATCCTGTCCGGAAACGCGATCTCGCTCAACGAGGGAATCGTGCTCGGGGCGCTCATCGTGCTCGGCTACACGATCTGGGGAGGCATGTGGTCGGTCGCCTGGACCGACCTCTTCCAGACCGTGATTATCGTGCTCGGCCTGTGGGCGATCGCGTGGCTCGTGGGAGAGATGGCGGGCGGCGCGGGAAAGGTCGTTTCCGCCGCGATCGAAGCCGGCAAATTCGAATTCTGGCCGAAGGGCGGCGGCAAGGAGTGGCTCGCCTTTGTCGCGGCGTGGATGACGCTGGCCATCGGCTCGATTCCGCAGCAGGACGTGTTTCAGCGCGTCACGTCGGCGAAGAACGAATCCACCGCCGTCAAGGGCTCGCTGATCGGCGGCGCGGCGTACTTCGCGTTCGCCTTCGTGCCGATCTTCATCGCCTACTCGGCGCTTCTGATCGACCCCGCGATGAAGGAGCTTTTCAAGGCCGAGGATGGGCGCGAGATTCAGAGAATCCTGCCCGAGCTGATCCTGAACCGCACGCCGATGTGGGCGCAGGTCGTATTCTTCGGCGCGCTGCTCTCGGCGATTCTTTCCACCGCGAGTGGCGCGATACTCGCCCCGACCGGGCTTTTCACGGAAAACGTGCTGCGGCCGTTCGTGCCGCACATGGGCGACCGGCAGTTCCTGCTCACGCTCCGGATCGTGCTCGTCACCTTCACGCTGGCGGCGCTGTTGTTCGCGCTCAATTCGAAGAGCACGATGTACGAGATGGTGCAGAACGCCTACAAGGTGACGCTGGTGGGGGCGTTTGTGCCGCTCGCCCTGGGGCTGTACTGGAAGCGTGCAAATACGTCGGGTGCGGTGACCTCGATCCTGCTCGGGCTCGTGTCGTGGCTCCTCATGGAGGCGTTCGGCGGCGACAGCATCTGGCCTTCGCAGCTCGTGGGTCTGGCGTTTGCTCTGATCGGCATGGTGGCGGGCTCGCTCGCTTCAGGCGCATCGCATGTCGAGCACCGCGGGGCGCAACACGGGGTGCGTCACGAGACGCAGCACGAGGTGCATCGCGAACCGCGCGCGTGACGGGCGCGTGAAGGAATCGCCGCTCCCCCGCCTGTTTCTCGTCGTCTACGTCCTGCTGGTCGCGTACGCCTCGCTCTACCCGCTCTCGGGATGGCGGGACCAGGGCGCATCCGCGTTCGCTTTTCTTTCCTCGCCATGGCCGCGCTGGGTGACGACGTTCGACCTGTTCGCAAACGTCCTGGGCTACCTGCCATTCGGTGCGCTGTGCACGCTCGCGTTGCACCCTCGATTGCGCGGGCTTTCGGCAGTCGCGGTCGCGGCAATTTCCGGCGTGGCGTTGTCGGTCGCCCTGGAAGCGGCGCAGAGCTTCCTGCCGGCGCGCGTTGCCTCCAACCTCGACGTGCTCGCCAACACCGCGGGCGCACTCGCGGGCGGGATCGCGGGCACGCTCGCGGCGCCGTGGCTGCTCGGCCGGGGCCCTCTCAGGCGCCTGCGCGCCGGGGCAATCCTGCCCGGCGCCGAGGCCGACTTCGGTCTTGCGCTGCTCGGGCTGTGGTTGTTCGCCCAGCTCAACCCGGCGACGCTGCTGTTCGGGGCGGGTGACCTGCGTGACTTGCTCGCCGAACCGGCGGGGCCTGCGCATGCCGCGCGGCTCTTCGTCTCGGTCGAGGCGTTTACCGCCGCGAGCAATCTCGTCGCCGTGTCGTTGCTCGCTTCGGTCGTAACGCGCCCCTCCGCTCCAGCGCGCACGATGATCCTCGGCGTGCTGGTTGCGGCGCTTGCGGTGAAGGCGCTCGCCTTCGCAATCCTGATGCGGGCCGAGCACGTGTTCGCGTGGCTCACTCCGGGCGCACTGTTGGGTCTTGCCATCGGAGTCGCAGTCATGCTGGCCGCCGTGACGCTGCCGCGCACCGCACGGCTCGTGATTGCCGCGGTGCTGCTCATGGTGGCAACGGTGCTCGTGAACCTGTCTCCGCCCAACCCGTACACGGCCGCGATGCTCAAGGTGTGGGAGCAGGGGCATTTCCTGAACTTCAACGGCTTGACGCGCCTGGTGTCCGCGGCATGGCCGTTCGCCGCGCTCGCATACCTGATCCTGCTCGCCGCGCGCGGCGGCGGCGAGGACACCCTCAGGTAAAATCCGGGCCCGATGTCGTATTACGCGCGTCACATCTTCTTCTGTTGCAACCAGCGCGACGACGGGAGCACCTGTTGCAACGACAAGGGCTCGCGCGCGATGCGCGACTACGCCAAGGAGCGCGTCCAGTTGCTCGAGCTCGACGGACCGGGGAAGGTCCGGATCAACCAGTCCGGATGCCTCGATCGCTGCGAGGAGGGGCCCTGCATCGTCGTATACCCGGATGCGGTCTGGTACAGCTACGTGGACCGCGCGGACGTGGACGAGATCATCGAGGAGCACCTGAGGAACGGCCGCATCGTCGAGCGGCTGCGCATTTGATGCGCCTGCCGACGCGGCGCGAGTTCGTCGCCGGACCGGCCGGGCGCATCGAATGCGCGATCGACGCTCCCGGCGGCGCCGTGCGCGCAGGGGCGGCGCGCGGCGTGGCCCTCATCGCCCATCCGCACCCGCTGCATGGCGGCACGCTCGACAACAAGGTGGTACAGACGCTCGCACGGGCGTTCGCCGAGCTCGGCTACATTGCGTGGCGCCCGAACTTCCGCGGCGTGGGCGATAGCGAAGGCCGCTACGACGAGGGCCGCGGCGAGGTCGACGATCTGGCCGCGGTGATCGAGCACCTCGAATCGTCCTCGGTTGTGCTTGCGGGGTTCTCGTTCGGCGCTGCGATGCAGGCGCGACTCAGCGAACGGGTGAAGGCCGAACGCATGGTGCTCGTCGGGATCCCGGTAAGTGATTTCGACGCGCCGCGGGTGCCCGCGAATACCCTTCTCATTCACGGCGAGCGCGACGAAACCGTGCCGCTCGCAGCGGTGCTCGACTGGGCGCGGGTGCAGGACCTGCCGGTCGTCGTGGTGCCTGGGGCTGACCACTTTTTTCACCGGCGGCTGCAGTCGCTGCGCGGAATCGTGCAGCACAACTGGTGTTGAACCGGATGCAGAGCACCGGTTCAAGTGCGGGCGTTGGAACGGACCTTCGGCCGTTCAGCGCGCGCATGAACTCCGCGACGTCCGAGCCCGCATTGTCCGTCCGCGGCTTGCGCAAATCCTACGGCACGCAGGAAGTGGTCTGCGGCGTGGACCTCGCCGTCGCGGCCGGGGAGTGCTTCGGGTTGCTCGGTCCCAACGGCGCCGGAAAGACGACAACGCTCAAGCTTTGCCTGGGGTTGATCGAGCCGGATGCCGGATCTGTGCGCCTGCTCGGCAACGAGGTCCCGGCGCGCGCCAGAGAAGCGCGCGCGAAGGTGGGCGTGGTCCCGCAGTTCGACAATCTCGACCCCGACTTCACCGTCGCCGAGAACCTCGTCGTCTACGCTCGCTACTTCGGAATCCGCGAGCGCGAGATCGCGGCACGGATCCCGCAGCTGCTCGAGTTCGCAGGGCTCGCCGGTCGGGCTGCGGCGAAGATCCAGACCCTCTCGGGCGGCATGAAGCGGCGCCTGACGCTGGCGCGTGCGCTGGTGAACGAGCCGCAGCTCCTGATCATGGACGAGCCGACCACGGGTCTCGATCCGCAGGGGCGGCACCTGATCTGGGAGCGGCTGCGGCGGCTCACGCAGGAGGGCAGGACCATCGTCCTCACCACTCACTTCATGGAGGAGGCCGAGCGCCTGTGCACGCGGCTCGCGATCATGGACCGCGGCCGCATCATCGCCCAGGGAAGCCCGCGTGCGCTGATTTCCGAGCACATCGAATCGCAGGTGGTCGAGGTGCACGGTCCGGGTTTCGAGGACTGGATGGCGCACGCGCGCGGCCTCGCGCCGCGCATCGAGCGCGCGGGCGAAACAGTGTTCTGCTACGCCGAGGACGTGGAGCCGGTGATTACCGACTTGCGACGCCAGCGCGAACTGCTATACCTGCACCGCCCGGCGAGTCTCGAGGACGTGTTCCTCAAGCTCACCGGTCGCGACCTCAGGGACTGACCATGGCCCGCCCCAGGCTGTATTCGCTTCCGGCGCTGAGCCTGCGGTTCGTCGCGGTTTGGCAGCGGCATTTCCTGGTCTGGCGCAAGCTCGCCGTGCCCTCGATCCTCGGCAATCTCGCTGACCCGCTGATCATGCTCTTCGGGCTCGGCTATGGCCTGGGCGCGGTGCTCGGCGACATCGGCGGCACGTCGTATTTCTCCTTTCTCGCCGCAGGCTTCGTCGCCTCCTCGACGATGTACGCAGCGACCTTCGAGTCGCTCTTTTCGGCGTTTTCGCGCATGCACGTACAGCGGACCTGGGAGGCGATCGTCAACGCGCCGATGACCCTGGAGGACGTTCTCGCGGCGGAATGGGTCTGGGCGGCGAGCAAGGCGTTTGCGGCGGGCGCATGCATGCTGGCGGTGATCACCGCGCTCGGCTTCGCGAGCTTTCCGTGGGCGCTTGCCGCGATTCCGGTCGTCGTCCTGGTCGGCCTCGCCTTTGCCGCGCTCGGGCTCTCGATCAACGCGCTCGCCACCGGCTACGACTTCTTCAGCTACTACATGACCCTGGTGCTCACCCCCATGATGATGCTCTCGGGGGTTTTCTTTCCGGTGGACCAGCTCCCCGCTGCAATCCAGCTCGCGGCCCAGGCGCTCCCGCTCTATCATGGTGTACAGCTGGTGCGGCCGCTGCTTCTGGGGTCGGTACCGGAATCGGTCCTGCCGCACGCCGCGGTGCTGGTCGCCTATGCGGCGGCCGGCTTCTATCTGGCCACCGTCCTGACGCGCAGAAGGCTCCTGACGTAGTCATGCGCTTCTTCGCGCCCTGCCCGCGCGGGCTCGAGGCGCTGCTCGCGGAGGAGCTGGTCGTGCTCGGCGCGCAAAGCACGCGCAGCGTGCCCGGCGGCGTCGCGTTCGAGGGCGCGAGCGAAGTCTGCTACGCGGCGAATCTGCGCTCCCGGCTCGCCTCGCGGGTGCTCTGGCGTGTGGCCGATTTCCGCTACGCCCGCGAGGACGACGTGTACCAGGCGGCGCTCGCGGTGGACTGGCCGGCGCTCTTCGCGGTCGAGCGAACACTGCGCGTGTACGTCACGGCGCAGAAGAGCCCGCTGAAGAGTCTCGACTTCATCACGCTGCGGGTCAAGGACGCGGTCTGCGACTGCTTCCGCAATGCGCTCGGCCGCAGGCCAAGCGTCGAGCGCTCGCGCCCGGAGGTGCGCGTGCACGTCTTTCTCGAGGCCGACCGCGGCACCTTCTACCTCGACACCTCGGGCGAGCCGCTGTTCAAGCGCGGCTGGCGAAGGAGCGCGGTCGAGGCGCCGTTGCGCGAAAACCTCGCTGCCGGGATCGTGCGGCTGACCGGCTGGAAGGCAGGCGAAGCGCTGCTCGATCCGATGTGCGGCGGCGGAACGCTGCTGCTCGAGGCCGCCGCGATCGCCTCGGGCGCCGCTCCCGGAGCGGGACGTTCGTTCGGCTTCGAGAAGCTGCGCTCGTTCGATGCGAAGGCCTGGCAGCGCGTGCGGAGCGACGCTGGCGTAATGCGCGCAAAGAGCGCGCCCGCGCTTTTCGGCAGCGACTCCGACCCGCGCGCGATCGATGCGGCGCGGAAAAATCTCGCTGCCGCCGGGTTCGCGGATCTCGTGCGGCTCGAGCGCGCCGACATCCTTGCGCGCGCGGCGCCCGCGAGCGCCGGCGTGATGGTCGCAAACCCGCCCTATGGTGAGCGGACCGGCAGCGCCGAGGAGCTCGCGCGCTTTTACCCGCTTCTCGGCGACGCGCTGAAAAAGCGCTTCGCCGGCTGGCGCTGCCACTTTTTCACCTCCGACCTTAGGCTGCCGAAGCTTATTCGCCTGGAGCCGGCGCGGCGCGTGCCGCTCTACAACGGCACGCTCGAGTGCCGACTGTACGAATTCCGCATCGTCGCAGGCAGCCACCGGCGTCGCCCCTGACGGGAAGCTCAGAACGGTCCATTGGATTCGCGCAATCTTTCCGGGATGCCGTCGTGCGCACCGAGCGCTCGCGTCGGCGCATCGGCCCAGTGCTGCGCGCCGATTTCGGCGTTTCGCGCCGGATGGAGCGGGTAGTGCACCTGGTTGTCGGCGCGGCTGCGGTCGCCGACGACGAGCAGCCGCACGTTGGTCGCGGTGTTGTTGATGAAGGTATGCGCGATGCCGGTGCGGGCCGGGAAGCCGACCGCGTCGCCGGGGGCGAGCCGGTGCAACTCGCCGTCCAGCCAGACATCCGGCGTGCCCCCGATCACGTAGACGAACTCTTCTTCCATCTTTTCGGCGTGCGGCCACGAGGTGCGCCGGCCGGGCGGGAGCAGTTCGTGGTGGATGCCGAGGCGCGTGAGGCCGAACGCGCGCCCGAACGGCGACCCGATCGACATCAGCTCCCGGCTGTCGGGATAGTGCGAATCGTCGGCATCCTGGATTTCCTGCCAGTGCTTGATGAAATCGGGGCGTGACATCGAACGCTTCTCCTTGGGTGTGAGCGAACGGCTAGACGGGCCTGTCATTCCGCCATTCCTGGAAGGTCGGCAACTCATCGCCGAATCGCACCCAGGCGAGATCATGGCTGAGCCAGGAATGGTGGGTCGGAGGAAACGCCTGCGGGTCGTCCAGGCTGCACGTCGTGAGGTCGATGGTCGAGGGTGAGTCGCTGTGCTGGTACGTCAAAGGGGTGCCGCACGATCCGCAAAAGGTGCGGCGCACCGGTGGAGAGGAGCGAAACTCGGTGGGCTGGCCGCGGGTGAATTCGAAGCGGGTCGCCGGAAACGTCATCCAGGCGACGACCGGCGAGGCCGCGGCTCGCCGGCAGGTCCGGCAGTGGCAGATCATGCTGTTCGCAGGCTCGCCCGTGACGCGGTAGCGGATCGCCCCGCAAAGGCAGCCTCCTTCAAGAATTCGCGTCGCCAATTCGTCTCTCCTCTCAGTTTCTTCGAATCCATACCTCCCAGTGCTCCTTGCCTTCGAACACGGGGACAGAGGCTGACACAGCGGTTTCTTCGATCTTCTCGAATCTTTCGCCCAGCAGTCGCGGCAATTCGCCCGCCTTCAGGCTGAAGGGCGGGCCGCCTCGCTCCTCGCTATGGACAAAAAATCCAATCAGCCTGCCCCCCGGCGCGAGCAGCTCTGCGAGGCGCGCGGCGTAGGCCGTCCACTTCGCTGGCGGGAGGGATGCAAGAAATGCGCGCTCGTAAATTATGTCGAAAGGCTTCGCGCCGAAATCGTGGGTGAAGAAGTCTCCGTATAGCAGAGCGGTGTGCCAGGCGCCGAGCACTGCTCTTGCTTTTTCCAGTGCCGCTTCGCTGAAGTCGATTGCGAGCACCTCATAACCTTTTTCCGCGAAAGAGCGCACCTCGTAGGCTGAACCGCAGCCGGGGATCAGCACCCGGCCGGTGTTCTGTTCCCGGGCCAGGTAGCGCTCCAGAGCGGGCGGGACCGATCCGGAATCCCAGGGGATGCGGTTTTCGCGGAAGCGAGCGTTCCAGAAGGCGGGAGTGGCGGGGTCGGCTTTGGGGGTCATGGAGGATGGGGCGTAACGTTTGCAATTACGCGCACGCGCGAGCGCCAGCGGCGCTTGCCAAGTGTCGCTGTCGATTATCGAAACGCCCCTGTTGCCGCCCACGTTCCTAGTAACCGGCGCGCGCAGCCGAATCTTCGCACTGCACGGACGGCTCGCGCGCGAGGTCCGTGTGCATGCGCGGGTTATGCCTCACAGCCAACGGCGAACGGTTGATTTGTAGGCGGAGTACTCAGTGCCAAACATGGCTGAAAGCGCTCGCTCTTCGGGCGCGATTTGAAATCGGTTTATGTAGAGCACAAAAGCCAACGGTCCAAGCAACGACCAGCCAGACGACAGAAATACTGTCCATGCGACGAGAACGAAGAGAAGACCAACGTACATTGGATTTCGCGTGAGTCTGTAGACGCCCGAGCAAACCAATGAAGTTGTCGTTTCTGGCTTCATTGGGTTGATGGTCGTTCTTGCAAGTCGAAACGAGATAATACCTGCGATGCTGAATACACCGCCAACGAGCGCGATTATTACCGCCGCGACGACACGAATGAACGCGGGCGCCGCAATCAACGGGGCAAGCGCCGCGATTCCCCACATGGCGCCAGCCATCAGCGCTGCAACCGCGGGCGGTGGAATCCTGAGCTCGAGTGCGCGCATGCGGGATGATCATGAGGCATAACGTTTTGGTCTGCGGCGGGCCGCTACCGACTTCTTTGACGTGGCGCGGTGCTTCCGGCCCGTCCGCAGCACCTGTAGTTGGGCATCACGCTTTCGATTCTTGACTGCTGCTTTCTTGCGTGGCTGCCTTGGTTGGGGAGGGAGATCATAGATCCCGATATAGCAAGTACCAGCTGCTTCTTTCCACTCGCCTTCGAAGTCGGAAACTTGTCGATCTTGGAATTTTCCTTCGACAACGTAAACGCTATCCTCCCATCCTTCGCTGGAATCTCCGGAGCTGAACTTACCTTTGACTTCTTGACGGTCAACCTTCAATGCCAGCCGAAGGATGCAATTGTATTTTTCGCCATACTCATCACGGCCGGTGAACTCAACTGCTACGTAACCCGGACTGTGAAGAACGCGCGTGATGTTCCCGGGAACGGGATCATCGCGAGTGTTAGCTCGCGTGAGCAGGATCTCTGGCGGCATTCGACGCAGTCTCCGTTTTCACCGTGACGCTCAACTTCTATTGGTTGACAATTTGGTTGACAGATCGGTCGGTTTGCAAACCGATCAAGATGCAACGGCGCCTGTCATTTTTCCCCCCGGCTCAATACGTTACGCCCCGAACCGTAGCGAATCAATTCAGCCATTCGGGTGAGGGATGATGACCCGCCGCGCTGCCGCCCCGTCAGCGCCCGAACCGCCGAACCGATCGCACCCCGAATGAAAAACGGGCGCTCGCGCGCCCGTTCGCACCACCCCGCCGGCCGGTGGCCGGCACCCCTCCTCAGAAGAGAAGGGGAAAAAACGACTCAAACGATGTCCAGATGCTGGATATCCCTCACCGGGTCCTTTTCCTTCGCTTCCTTGCCGAACAGCTTGATCGCAAGCCGCACTTCGTTGGTCGAGTCGGCGAACCGCAGCGCATCCTCGTAACTGATGCGGCCGCCCTCGTACAGGTCGAACAGCGCCTGGTCGAAGGTCTGCATGCCGATTTCGCGCGACTTCTTCATGACCTCCTTGATCTCGTGCACCTCACCCTTGAAGATCAGGTCGGAGATCAGCGGCGAGTTGAGCAGCACCTCGACCGCCGGGACGCGCCCCTTGCCTTCCTTGACCGGGAGCAGGCGCTGCGAGATGACCGCCTTGAGGTTGAGCGAGAGGTCCATCAGCAGCTGCGCCCGGCGCTCATCGGGGAAGAAGTTGATGATCCGGTCCATCGCCTGGTTGGAGTTGTTGGCATGCAGCGTCGAGAGCGCGAGGTGCCCGGTTTCGGCGAAGGCGATTGCGTGCTCCATCACCGCGCGCTCGCGGATCTCGCCGATCAGGATCACGTCGGGCGCCTGGCGCAACGTGTTCTTGAGCGCCGCCTCCCAGGAGTCGGTGTCCACGCCGACCTCGCGCTGCGTAACGATGCAGTTCTTGTGCGGGTGGACGTACTCGACCGGGTCCTCGATGGTGATGATGTGCCCGTGAGTGTTCTCGTTCCGGTAGCCGACCATTGCCGCGAGCGAAGTGGACTTCCCGGATCCGGTGCCGCCGACGAAGATCACCAGGCCGCGCTTGGTCATCGCCACGTCCTTCAGCACCGGTGGCAGGCTCAGTTCTTCGAAGTTCGGGATCGCGGTCGTGATGACGCGGCAGACGATACCGACGAAGCTCTGCTGGATGAAGGTATTGACGCGGAAGCGGCCGATGCCCGCCGGATTGATGGCGAAATTACACTCCTTGGTCGCCTCGAACACCGCCGCCTGCTTGTCGTTCATGATCGACCGGGCAAGCATCCCCGTGTGCTGCGAATTGAGCGGCGTCTGCGACACCGGGGTCACTTTGCCGTCGATCTTCATCGCCGGCGGAAAGTTGGCGGTGATGAAAAGGTCCGAGCCGCGCTTCGCGAGCAGCGCGCGCAGCAGGTCGTACATGAATTTGGTTGCCTGTTCCCGTTCCATGTGTGTCTCCTTTAGTCTCCCCGTCCGCCCTGCTCCCGATGGAGGAGCGCGGAGCAGGGGCGCCGCGCTACCCCGCGAACGTGTCCTTGTTCATGGCCTTGCCGCGCGCTTCGGCGGAGGAAATGACATTGCGCTGGACCATCTCCTGCAGGTTCTGGTCGAGCGTCTGCATGCCGATCTGCCGGCCGGTCTGGATCGCAGAGTACATCTGGGCGATCTTGTTCTCGCGGATGAGGTTGCGGATTGCCGGCGTGCCGATCATGATCTCGTGCGCCGCGACGCGCCCCGAGCCGTCCTTGGTCTTCAGCAGCGTCTGCGAGATTACCGCGCGAATCGACTCCGAGAGCATTGCACGCACCATCTCCTTCTCCGCTGCCGGGAACACGTCGACGATGCGGTCGATCGTTTTTGCCGCGCTCGACGTGTGCAGGGTGCCGAACACCAGGTGCCCGGTCTCCGCGCCGGTGAGAGCCAGGCGGATGGTCTCCAGGTCGCGCATCTCGCCCACCAGGATCACGTCCGGGTCTTCGCGCAGCGCGCTTCTGAGCGCGTTCGAGAACGACAGCGTGTGCGGCCCGACCTCGCGCTGGTTGATCAGGGATTTCTTCGATTCGTGCACGAACTCGATCGGGTCCTCGATGGTGAGGATGTGGCCCTGCTCGGTTTCGTTGATGTGGTTGACCATCGCGGCAAGGGTGGTGCTCTTGCCCGATCCGGTCGGTCCGGTCACCAGCACGATGCCGCGCGGCTGGTCGGCGATCTCGATGAAGATCTTCGGGCATTTCAGTTCGTCCAGGCTGAGCACCTTCGACGGGATCGTTCGCAGCACCGCCGCGGCGCCGCGCTGCTGCACGAAAGCGTTGACCCGGAAGCGCGCAAGGTTGGGCACGGCGAAGGAAAAGTCGCACTCCAGGTGTTCCTCGTAGGTCTTTCTCTGCCCGTCGCTCATGATGTCGTACACCATCCCGTGCACGTCCTTGTGCTCGAGCGCCGGCACGTTGATGCGCCGGATGTCGCCGTGCACGCGGATCATGGGCGGCAGGCCCGACGACAGGTGCAGGTCGGAGGCTTTGTTCTTGACCACAAAGGCAAGCAGTTCTGTGAGATCCATTAGAATCCTCGGTGAGGCGCCGCGACGAAAATTATGGCTGCGATTGATGACAATTTGCAAGCTGTAATGGCGCGGATCGCGCGCGCCGCCGAAGCCGCGGGGCGCAGACCCGCCTCCGTGCGGCTGCTCGCGGTGTCGAAAACCCAGCCGGCGGCGCGGGTCGAGGAGGCGTTCCGGGCGGGCCAGACGGCGTTTGGCGAGAATTACGTGCAGGAGGCCCTGCACAAGATGGATGCACTCGCGCGCAGCCTGGGCGAGGCGCGCGCCCGGGCGCTTGAGTGGCACCTGGTCGGGCCCCTGCAAAGCAACAAAACGCGGCCTGCAGCGGAGCGTTTCGCCTGGGTGCACACGCTCTCGAATGTGAAGGTGGCGCGCCGGCTGTCCGAACAGCGTCCTGCCGGGCTTGCGCCGCTCAACGTCCTGGTCCAGGTGAATGTCTCCGCAGCGGCGTCGAAATCCGGCGCCGAACCCGATGCTGTGCCGGCGCTCGCGCAAGCGGTGGTGTTGCTCCCGCGCCTCAAGCTGCGCGGCTTGATGGCGATCCCGGAACCTGCGCACGATGCGGGGCTGCAACGGGCGCGCTTTCGCGCCGTGCGGGAGTTGTTCGAGCGCCTGCGCGGGGAAATGACCGCGCAGGGTGCGGTGGGACTCGCGCTGGATACCCTTTCGCTCGGGATGAGCGACGACATGGAAGCAGCCATCGCCGAGGGCTCGACCCTGGTCCGGATCGGAACCGCGATCTTCGGCGCGCGGCGCAAGGAAAGGGACGCGGCGTGAAAATTGCGTTTCTCGGCGGCGGCAACATGGCTACCGCACTGATCGGCGGGTTGCTCGCGAAGGGCTTCGGCGCCGGGTCGATCTCGGTGATCGAAGTGCTCGACGCTGCGCGTGAAAGGCTCGGCGCCCGGTACAAGGTGCACGCGAGCGCGGCAGCCGACGAAGCGACGCGCGCGGCCGACACGCTGGTGCTTGCCGTAAAGCCGCAGGACCTGCGCGCCGCGCTCTCGAGCTTCCGGGACATCGTTCGCGGCAAGCTCGTGGTCAGCATCGCCGCGGGCGTGCGGCTTGCCGACATCTCGCGCTGGCTGGGCGGACACCGTCGCCTGGTGCGCTCGATGCCGAACATGCCCGCGCTTATCGGCGCCGGCATCGCCGCGCTCTACGCGCCGCCGGAAGTCGGCGCCGAGGAACGGGCGCGCGCGGAAAGCCTCCTCGGCGCGGTCGGCGCGACCGTGTGGGTGGACGAGGAGCAGCTGCTCGACCCGGTCACGGCGCTCTCGGGAAGCGGCCCTGCGTACGTGTTCTGGTTCATCGAGCAGCTCGCGGCATCGGGCGTCGCGCTCGGGATTCCGGCCGAAATCGCGCGCAAGCTCGCGCTTGAAACCGTGTCCGGCGCGGCGCAACTTGCGGCGCGCAGCGCCGAGCCCGTCGCCGTCCTGCGCGAGCGGGTCACCTCGAAGGGCGGCACCACCGAGGCCGCGCTACGCGTATTCGACGAGGAAAGGCTCGCCGAGCGCCTGCGGCGCGCGCTCGAAGCGGCCAGCCGCCGCGGCGCCGAGCTCGGGGAGCAACTGGGCCGCGACTGAATGTTTTCGCAGATCGGGCAGCTGCTGGTCGACGTGGTGGCGAGTTTCTTTGTGTACCTGCTGCTGGCGCGCTTTCATTTCCAATGGCTGCGGGTGTCGTTCCGCAACCCGCTGGGGGAGTTCGTGCTGGGGGCGACCAACTGGATCGTGATGCCGGCGCGCCGCGTCATCCCTGCGCTTGCCGGCCTCGATGTCGCGACGCTCGCCGCAGCGTGGCTGCTGCAGGGCGCCGGACTCTGGGCGCTGTCCGTGCTGAAGGGCTGGGAGCCGGGTTCCGCGCCGGGGACCGCTGCCGCGATGCTTGCCGCCGTATCGCTGGTCGATCTGATCCGCTACAGCCTCTACATCCTGAGCTTCGCGGTGCTGGTGCAGGTCGTGCTGTCGTGGGTCAACCCGTATTCGCCGATCGCGCACGTCTTCGAAGCGATGACGCGGCTTTTCTTGCGGCCCGTGCGCCGGTTCGTGCCGCCGATCGCCAATGTCGATCTGTCCCCGCTCGTGCTGCTGGTCGTCCTGCAGGTGCTGCTGATTGCGCTTGCCCATCTGCGTGATCTCGCGGGAGCGATGTTCTGACCTGGTGGCGGCGCGAGGGCGAGTTGCTGCTGCTCGAAGTTCACGTGCAGCCGGGAGCCGCGCGCGACGAGGTGAAGGGGTTGCACGGCGGGCGCCTCAAGATCCGGCTCTCGGCGCGGGCCGTCGAAGGCGCCGCCAACGCCGCCTTGATCGAATTCCTCGCTGCGCGCCTGGGCGTCGCGAAGCGGGATGTCGCGATCCTTGCGGGGGCAGCTTCCCGGGTCAAGCGGGTCGCGGTGCGCGGCGCCCGGTGCGGCCCCGAGGCGTTGTTGTAGTTTTTCCAAACGTTTGCGATGCAGTGCGGCAGAACCTGTCGCACTGCAGCGCGTCGTGGCATTTACCTTTTGAAGCGCGCCGATTCCGGGTAGGGAAACACGTCCTCCTGCACGCCGGCGCGGATGCGCGCCTGCTTGCAGAGCCAGAAATCGGGGTCGGTGAGGTCGGCATGGTGCTCGAGGAAGATCGCGCGCGCCTGGGGGCCGGAAACCAGGAAGCCCTCGAACTGCTCCGGATAGATGTCGTTCGCTCCGACTGACCAGTACGGTTCCGCAGACATTTCCTCTTCCGGCGTGCGAGGCGGAGGAATGCGGCGGAAATTGCAATCGGTCATGTACGCGATCTCGTCGTAGTCGTAAAACACGATCCGGTTGTGCCGCGTCACGCCGAAATTCTTGAGCAGCATGTCGCCGGGGAAGATATTGGCGCCGGCGAGGTCCTTGATGGCGTTCCCGTACTCGATGAGCGCGTGGGCGAGGCGCGCTTTGTCCCCGTCCTGCGCCGCTTCCTCGAGGTACAGGTTGAGCGGCTGCATGCGGCGCTCGATGTAGACGTGCTTGATGACGATCCGGTCGCCCTCGAGCTCGATGTTCGAGGCGGCCTCGGACTTGAGCTCCTCGAGGAGCGCCGGGTCGAACCGCTCGAGCGGCAGCGCCACGAGCGAGTACTCGAGCGTATCGGCAAGCCTCCCCACCCGGTCGTGGTATTTCACCAGCAGGTACTTTTGCTCCACCGTGGCGCGGTCCATCTCCTTGGGCGGCGCGAAGCGGTCGCGGATCGCCTTGAACACGTACGGGAACGAGGGCAGGGTGAACACCAGCATCACCATGCCCTTGATGCCGGGCGCGACCACGAAATTGTCCGAGGAATGTTTCAGGTGGTAGAAGAGGTCGCGATAGAATACGGTCTTGCCCTGCTTGTGCAGGCCGACCGCCATGTACATCTCGGCGCGCGGCTTCTTCGGCATCAGCTGCCGCAGGAACGACACGTACGCCGCCGGCACCTCCATGTCGACCAGGAAATAGGCGTGCGCGAACGAGAACAGGATCAGTACCCGGTCCTGCTCGGCGAGCAGCGTGTCGAGATAGAGCTCCTTTGCCTCGTTTTGCAGGATCGGCACCGCGAACGGCAGCTCCATATTTCCGTTCATGATCTTGCCCACGATGTAGGCGGCCTTGTTGCGGAAAAACAATGAACCGAGCACCTGGATCTGCAGACTCGGTCGCGCTCGCGTCGGGCGCGGGAAATACGCGCGCAGCGCGCGGATCACGTTCCTGATGTCGCGGCGCAGGTCCTCGAAGGGGTTGGCGAGCCCGAAGTCGCGCACGATCGCCTCCAGCGTCGGGCGCAGCCCCGCCCCGCCCTTTCTCGGGTAGTAGCTCCGGTAGGCTGGCTCCTCGCCCTCCAGGTGTTCGGTAGCGACCGCCGGCCGCCAGAAGATGAACTCGTTGCGGTAGTAGCGCCGGTGCAGCACCTGGCAGGCGACCGAATTGAAGAAGGTCTCGGCCAGCTCCGGCTGGCGGTGCTCATGGAGCAGCGGAATGTAGGCGAGCTTGATCGCCGGCCAGAGCGTCTCATCGGTCTCGGCTTCCGGAAAGCGCGCGAGCAGGCTCTCGACGCCTTCCTGCACGCGGCGGTCGTACATCGCGATGCGCTCGCGCGCAAGCTCGCGCATGGCGGCCCAGTCGGCGCGCTCGAACAGCGCCTTGGCGCGGACCGCGGCCTGGCGAAACAGACGGTAGTGCCGGTCGAAGCCTTCGAGAATCGCGCGCGCGATTTCCGTCGCCCGCGTCGAACGGTCTTCGTGCAGCCGGAGGACCTTCGCCGACTCGGTCACATCGGGAGCTCAGGCCGCGGCGAGCTTGGCTTTCTTCTTCTCGTCGAAGAACTGCTCGTCCTCGGTGGAGCCGTGCAGCGCGGTGGTCGAGGCGCTCCCGCCCGAGACCACCTGGGTGACGTCGTCGAAGTAGCTGGTGCCGACTTCGCGCTGGTGCTTGACCGCGGTAAAGCCCTTTTCCGCCGCCGCGAACTCCTTCTGCTGCAGCTCGACGAACGCCGTCATGTTGTTGCGCGCGTAGCCGTAGGCGAGCTCGAACATGCCGTAATTGAGCGCGTGGAAGCCGGCCAGCGTGATGAACTGGAACTTGTAGCCCATCGCGCCAAGCTCGCGCTGGAACCTGGCGATCGTCGCGTCGTCCAGGTTTCGTTTCCAGTTGAATGACGGCGAGCAGTTGTAGGCGAGCATCTTGCCCGGGAATTTTTTCTGGATGCCTTCGGCGAAGCGGCGGGCGAACTCGAGATCGGGCGTGCCGGTCTCGCACCACACCAGGTCTGCATATTCCGCATACGCGAGCCCGCGCGCGAGCGCCTGGTCGAATCCCTTCCTCGAACGGTAGAAGCCCTCGGCCGTGCGCTCGCCGGTCAGGAACGGCCGGTCCCGCTCGTCGACATCCGACGTGACAAGATCGGCGGCCTCCGCGTCGGTGCGCGCAAGAAGCACCGTGGGTACGCCCGCCACGTCCGCGGCGAGGCGGGCGGCAACGAGCTTCTGCACATGTTCCTGGGTCGGCACCAGCACCTTGCCGCCCATGTGGCCGCATTTCTTCACGCTCGCAAGCTGATCCTCCAGGTGCACTCCCGCAGCGCCCGCATCGATCATCGCCTTCATCAGCTCGAACACGTTCAGCACCCCGCCGAAACCGGCCTCAGCATCGGCCACGATGGGCGCGAAGTAGTCCACGTCGCCGGAATCCTCCAGCCATTGGATCTGGTCGGCGCGCGCGAGCGCATTGTTGATGCGCTTGACCACAGTCGGCACCGAGGAAACCGCGTAAAGCGACTGGTCGGGATACATCTGCAACGAGTCGTTGGCGTCGGCCGCGACCTGCCAGCCCGAAAGGTAGATCGCCGGAACACCGGCCTTCACCTGCTGTACGGCCTGGTTGCCCGTGAGCGCGCCGAGGGAATTCACGAACGGCCGCTCGTGCATCATGCTCCACAACTTCTCCGAACCGCGCCGCGCCAGGCTGTGCTCGACGCGCAGCGAACCGCGCAACCGCACCACGTCCTCAGCCCCGTAGGAACGCTTGATGCCGGACCAGCGCCGGTTTTCAGCCCAATCCTTTTTCAGTTGCGCGATTTCCTGCTCACGGCGGTTCATTTCATCTCCTCTCGTCGGACGGTGAACGCAATCGATTCAAGATCACCGCACGTTAACGCATGCGATTGGCGCGGAGCAATAATCCAGCCATCGCGGCGTTACGGGATGATAAACAAGAATTTACAGAGGCTTACGGCATCTACGTTTCACCATGCGAAGAGCGATTTCGCCCTTTGCTGCTTCGCAATGGCGACTAGGTCTGAACCAGACGCCGATGGCGGCGAATGCTCATCAGGATGCCCACGCCGACAAACAGCGTCGCGAGCGCGGTACCGCCATAGGACACGAACGGCAGCGGCACCCCGACTACGGGAAGGATTCCCGAGACCATTCCCATATTGACGAATGCGTAGGTGAAGAACATCAGGGTCACCGCACCCGCAAGCAGGCGTGAGAAAAACGTCGCTGCGTGCGCCGCGATCATCAGGCCGCGGCCGATGAGCAGCGAGTAGAGCGCGAGCAGCACGCAGTTGCCGACCAACCCGAACTCCTCCGAGAACACGGCAAAAATGAAGTCCGAGTGCCGCTCCGGGATGAACTCCAGGTGCGCCTGCGTTCCCTGCAACCAGCCCTTGCCGACGATCCCCCCTGAGCCGACGGCGATCGTGGACTGGATCGTGTGGTAGCCGGCACCGAGCGGATCCTGGGTCGGGTCGAGCAGCGTGAGGATCCGTTTTCTCTGGTAATCGTGCAGCAGTCCCCAGAGTGGCGGCAGGCTCGCCGCGCTCAGCACCGCCAGCGTCGCGAGCACCCGCCAGCCGATGCCGGCGAAGAAGATCACGTAGAAACCCGTGGCCGCGACCAGCACCGCAGTGCCGAGATCGGGTTGCCTGGCGATCAGCAGTACCGGGACCGCGAGCAACAAGGCGCCGACCCCGAAGTCGCGCAGGCGGAGCGCGGTCTCATTGCGGTGAAAATGCCACGCCAGCATCAGCGGGAGCGCGAGCTTCATCATTTCCGAAGGCTGGAAGCGGGTCACCCCGACGTGCAGCCAGCGGCGCGCGCCGTGTACCGAGTCGCCGAACACCGCAACCGCGACGAGCAGCAACAGGCCGATCGCGTACGCGGGCAGGGCGACGCGCATCAGGGTCTCGGGCGGGATGCGTGCCGCGACCCACATGGCCGTGACGGCGATCGCCAGACTGGCGAGCTGCCCGGTCACGCGTGCGGGCGTGTCGTAGCTCGCGGAGTACAGCGTAACGAGGCCGACGCCGGCCAGCGCGAGCGCAATCGCGAGCAGCGGCCCGTCGATGCCCTCGCTGATCCGGGAGGCGAGGCGGCGCAGCGAAAGCTGCACGAGCTCCATCAGTCTGCTTCCTCTTCGTTCTCTTCCTCCGGCGCGGGTTGCCGCAGCGCCTCGGGGAGCTTGCCGAGCAGGAAGTAGTCCAGCACCGTGCGCGCGATCGGTGCCGCGGCGCGCGCGCCGAAACCGCCGTTTTCGACCACCACGGCGAGCGCGATCTTCGGGCTCTCGGCCGGGGCGAAGGCGATGAACAGCGAATGGTCGCGCAGCCGCTCGTTCACTTTCGATTCGACGTACCTTTCGTTCTGTTTCATGCCGACCAGCTGCGCCGTACCGGTCTT
>CAZYVT010000002.1:0-116264 GCA_964651335.1 uncultured Enterobacteriaceae bacterium
GTTCACAGTTCTCAAGACTCTGGCGCACTTCCCTCTCATAGGGCCACACGAGACCTGCCGTCCCGAAGCGCTCGCTCATGCGCGCGCGCGCCAGCTCGGCGAGCGGCGCCACGCCCGGCTCCATCCCGGCATAGCGATGCATGCGCCGCAAGGCGTTGCGCTGCCTCGGTTCCTTGTTGCGTGCATCGAGCAGCACCTGGAGCCCCTGGAAAATGTGCTTCGGGACGTCGATGTACGGAACAAGAAGCCGGCGCTCGAGCGCCTGAGTGCGTCGTATCCTTCCAACCGCGTCGATGAGGATGTCGAGATCCTGGCGGACTCTCGCGTCCGTTTCTGTCTTGCGTCTGGCCGACAGCAGCTCCAGGACGCGCCCGGCCGCCACGTCGTACCGCCTCGCATACTCCGGTTTGAGGTCGAGCACGGCGGTATCGAACCGCTCGTCACCATGTTCAGATGTGCGTTCGGGCACGAAGGCACCCAGCATCTCGAACACGATCCCCGAGTTGCGGTCGCTGCGCTCGATCCAGGAGCGGTCTGCGGCCAGCGCGGCAAGAGGCAGGCAAAGCGCTCCGGACAGTGCGGCGATCGAAAGACGCGAAAGGACGCTCGATCTCATATTTGGAAACCTCGCTTACCGACACAGAATGCGGCCATCATACGGTCATGCGGCGAATTCACCGGGCCGATTTCGAGCCGCACGAGTTTCGCGTCCAGCTTCCAGGTACGCAACCTCTTGGTCCTTGGCTTTCCGACTCGCTATATTGATCACATGCGCCCGACCGATCTTGCCAACTGCATCCGAAAAATGCCGAAGGCAGAGCTGCACATTCATTTCGAGGGAGCGCTCCGCTGGTCGAGCGTGCGTGAACTCAATCCCCAGGCCCGGCCGCTTCCCGACCCGCCCCCCTGGATGCGCAGGCCTTTCGCCAGCTTCGACGATTTCCGTGCCGTCTTCCGGAATTTCATTCTGCCCGCGACGGGTTCGGAGGAACGCGTCGAGCGGCACATGTTCGAGGTTCTCGAAGACCTCGCACGCCAGAACGTACGCTATGCCGAACCGATTCTGAGCGTCTTCGCCGAAAAGCGCCCAGCCGTGACAGGTCGGAAACCGGCCCGGCGCAGACGTAAGAATTGGCCGGGCACGGACTTTCGGACGTAGCCCAACGTCTGAATTGCCGGAAGTCCACGCGCGGCGATACATTTGAGGGGTGCACCAGCTACAACTCAGTTGTCCTTGGTTCGACAGACTGCACGCCGCCTCCCGAACAATCAATCATGGACGCGCAAACGAGGAGCGTCTTCATGCTCTATGACCCCGGGCGACACGTGCCTCTGCGGTCCAGCGCCTGGGACGAAGCACGCGCGCGGGCCATGATCGAGCGGATCGTGCGCGATACGGAGGGCTGCTTTTCGCCTGACACGCATTGGCCCCTTCACGTGCGCGACGCCGATGGGGGTAACACTCAACCGGTCTACGCGCTCTACTTCGGCGCTTGCGGTGTCGTGTGGGCGCTTCACTACCTCGAAGCCGTCGGAGCGATCCAGCTCACTCGTTCCTACGAAGACTACGTCGAGTCCCTTCTGCCCCTAAATCGGGCTTGGCTCGCCTCGTTCGGAAGCACCGATTTCGCTTCGTACATGATGGGCGACACCGGCATCCTGTTATTGAGTTACTGGTTGAGGCCAACCGAACAAACTGCATCGCGGCTTGAGGAGCTGATTGCCAGGAACGTCGACAATCCGACGAGAGAACTGATGTGGGGTTCGCCCGGCACAATGCTTGCGGCGCTGTTCCTGCACGAGCATACCGGAGAAGCGCGTTGGGCCGACCTCTTTCGCCACACGGCGCGCAAGCTATGGTCCCAGTTGCTATGGTCGCCCGAACACGAGTGCCGATACTGGACGCAAGACATGTACGGCGAGCAAAGCACTTACCTCGATGGCGTACACGGCTTCGTTGCGACGGCTTCGCCCCTCATCCGCGGGCGCCATCTGATGAACGCGGAGGAGTGGGCCGATTGGGAAGAGTGCATCGCCAACACCATCCGGCGAAGCGCCACGCAGGAAGGGCCGCTCGCCAACTGGCGGGCTTGCCTCTATGCGCCTGAAGGCAGATCGCCGCGCATGCTCATGCAGTTCTGCCATGGCGCGCCCGGCTTTGTTGTCTGTCTGGCAGATCTGCCAAGCGCGGCACTCGACGAGCTGTTGATCGCGGGCGGCGAAGCGACCTGGTCAGCAGGCCCGCTGACAAAAGGATCAAATCTGTGCCACGGCACGGGCGGCAATGGTTATGCGTTTCTCAAGCTCTACCAACGTACGCAAGACGCCCTATGGCTCGACCGAGCGCGCGCCTTCGCCATGCACGGCATAGCGCAAACTGAAGCGGACGCTGCCCGATACGGTCAAATGCGCTACTCCCTGTGGACCGGCGATCCCGGGTTCGCGATCTACCTATGGGATTGCATTCAAGGGTCGGCGGCGTTTCCCTGCTTGGATATTTTCTTTGCCGGCTAATCCGGGCGTGCGCTCGAGATTTGTCTGCCGGAGCGGTACAAGATTGGGGCGGGTAACATAGGGTCCAGGGAAGCCGGACTTGCCCGCCTCATGCTGCGGTAGTAGCTTTGCCGTCGTTCGTCATGCATTACATCCGTGACAACCTGGCGGTGTGTGGATTTCATGGCATCGGAAGCCGCGAGGATTTCGAGGCGCACGGATTTCGTGTCCAGCTTCAATGTACGGAGCCCTTTGATCCGTGGCTGTCCGAATGCGTGGAAGTGATGTCGGCGCCGTTCCACGACGGCGCGCCAATCCCGAAGGATCTGTTTCACGAGGCGCAGAACTGGTTGGCGAAACATTGGGATTCCGGATTCAAGATCCTGATTTCCTGCGCTGCCGGTCAAAGCCGCAGCGTAACGATGGCGATTGGCCTGATGAGCAGGAAGGGGCACCGCAGCTTTCTGGACGCGGTCCATGAGGTGCTCGCTCGTGTACCCGGTGCCTACCCGCATCCGTACGTTCTGGCGTCGGCCGCTGCCTTCTGTGGTCAGCCGTTTCAATTCGAGGAGCTGCAAAGCGTGTATGCAGCCGTCGAGAAACAACCACCGTATCCATGGTCCATCGACCTTCTCCGAGAGGCAGCAGGACAGGTCTACGCCTAGCCATATTGTGCACATGCGCCCGACCGATCTTGCCAACTGCATCCGAAAAATGCCGAAGGCAGAGCTGCACATTCATTTCGAGGGAGCGCTCCGCTGGTCGAGCGTGCGTGAACTCAATCCCCAGGCCCGGCCGCTTCCCGACCCGCCCCCCTGGATGCGCAGGCCTTTCGCCAGCTTCGACGATTTCCGTGCCGTCTTCCGGAATTTCATTCTGCCCGCGACGGGTTCGGAGGAACGCGTCGAGCGGCACATGTTCGAGGTTCTCGAAGACCTCGCACGCCAGAACGTGCGTTATGCCGAGCCGATTCTGAGCGTCTCCTCCCACATGGTGCAGGGATTGACCGTCGCCCAGGTGCTCGGCGCCGTACGGCGCGGCATCGAACGCGCGGAACGCGCATACCCGATCCGTTGCAGGTTGATCATAGGCATCGTCCAGTGCTTTCCCCCCAAGGAAGAAGCATCTCGCGTACGAGAAGCCTTGGAGCTGGCCGGGCCCCAAGGCTGGGGACTCGTCGCCGGTCTCGACGTGATGGGCGACGACCGCCTGGGCCTCGATCCCGAGTTCATCGAGCTCTATCGAGAGGGCAAGCGTCTGGGTTTGCGCCTGAAGGTACACGCAGGCGAGTTGGCCGGAGCGCAAGTGGTCCGCGAGGCGCTCGAGAAACTGGACGCCGGGCATCTTTCCCACGGCGTGCGCGCGGCCGAGGACCCCGGCCTGTCGCGCGAACTTTCCGCCCGGGGCGTCTGGTTTCATACCTGCCCCACCAGCAATGTGATGCTGGGGGGCGCGTCCGGCTTCTCCGATCATCCGATCAAGCGGCTGCTCGAAGCGGAATGCAACGTCACCATCAACTCGGACGATCCCGTCGTGTTCGGCGTCACGATTTCCGACGAGTTCCGCTGCGCGTCAGGGGAGATGGGGTTCCCGGCCGAACAGATCAAACGCCTGGCCTTGAACGGATTCCGGGCGAGTCTATTGCCGCAGTCCGAACGCCTGAAGTTCGAGCGCGAGATCGAGCAATTTTTCGCTTGAGGTGTTCACACCCTCGGTTTCGTCCACGTCTCCGACCACGCCAGGCAGCAGCTGGAGGACGGATTGCCAAAGCGGTCCTGCATGTCTAGTACTTCGCGTTCCCCGGCGTTCTCGGAAACGGGATTGCGTCGCGCACGTTCGAGAGCCCGGTGGCGTAGGCCACGGTACGCTCGAAGCCGAGGCCGAACCCGGCGTGCGGGACCGTGCCGTAGCGGCGCAGATCGCGATACCACCGGTAGTGCTCCAGGTCGAGCCCGGCCGCCGCCATGCGCGCATCGAGGACTTCCGGCCGCTCCTCGCGCTGGCTGCCGCCGATGATTTCGCCGATCCCCGGCGCGAGCACGTCCATCGCCGCGACGGTCTTGTCGTCGTCGTTCAGCCGCATGTAGAAGGCCTTGATGCCCTTCGGATAGTTCATGACGATCACGGGTTTGCGGGCATGCCGCTCGGTGAGGTAGCGCTCGTGCTCCGATTGCAGATCCATGCCCCACTGCACCGGGAACTCGAACTTCTCCTTCGCCCGCTCCAGGATCCCGATCGCTTCACCGTAGTCCATCCGCACGAACTCCGAGTCAACGATCCCCTGCAGCTTCGCGATCAGCCCCTTCTCGATGCGCTCGTCGAAGAACGCCATGTCCTCCGGACGCTCGGCGAGCAGCGTTCGGAAAATGCACTTCAGCAGCGCCTCGGCAAGGCTCGCGTTGTCGGCGAGGTCGGCGAAGGCGATCTCGGGCTCGATCATCCAGAACTCGGCCAGGTGCCTGCTGGTGTTCGAGTTCTCGGCGCGGAAGGTCGGGCCGAAGGTGTAGACCTTGGAGAGCGCGAGGCAGTAAGTCTCCACATTGAGCTGTCCCGACACCGTGAGGAAGGTCTCGCGTCCGAAGAAATCCTGCGCGAAGTCGACCGTGCCCTCCGGCGTGCGCGGCAGGTTCGCGAGGTCCAGCGTCGACACGCGGAACAGCGCCCCGGCGCCCTCGGCATCCGACGCGGTGATGATCGGCGTGTTGACCCAGAAGAAACCGTGGTCGTGAAAGAAGCGATGGATGGCCCGCGCGATCGTGTGCCGCACCCGCGTCGCCGCGCCGATCACATTCGTCCGCGGCCGCAGATGCGCCACCTCGCGCAGGAATTCGAGCGTGTGCGGCTTGGGCTGGATCGGGTAGGAGTCCGGATCCTCCACCCAGCCGACCACCTTGATCGCGCTGGCCTGCATCTCGAACGGCTGCCCCTTGGCGGGCGACGGCACAATGACGCCGCTCGCTTCTATTGCGCAACCGGCGGTGAGGTGCAGCACTTCGTCCGCGTAATTCGGCAGCGCGCTGGGCACCACCACCTGCACGGGGTGAAAGGAGGAGCCGTCGGCGACGTGCACGAACGAGATGCCCGCCTTCGAATCGCGCCGGGTGCGCACCCAGCCCTTGACCGTGACGGGCGCATCCTTCGGCGCCCGGCCGGCCAGGATTTCGGAGCAGGGAAATGAGGACATGTCGCGCTCTTCCTATAGGGAAGGAAGTATTCTCTCGCATGTGGACCGGAGATGAAGATGACCAGGAATTCCGCTTATGGCGAGACCACTCTCCCTCCCGGCATACGCTCGCGCTTCGTGACCGACATCAACGGTCTCACGATACACGTGCTGGAGGCCGGCTTCGAGGCGAGAGACCGCCCCTGCGTTCTGCTCCTGCACGGTTTCCCCGAGCTCGCATTCAGTTGGAGGAAGGTGATGCTGCCCATCGCTCTCGAGGGGTTTCACGTGATCGCCGCCGACCAGAGGGGTTACGGGCGCACCACGGGCTGGGACGGCAACTACGACGGCGACCTCGGCTCCTTCCGCATTCTCAACCTGGTGAGGGATGCCCTGGGGCTCGTCTCGGCTCTCGGCTACCGTTCCGTGGCGGTCGTGGTCGGGCACGACTTTGGCTCGCCCGTAGCGGCCTGGTGTTCACTCGTACGGCCGGACGTGTTCCGCTCCGTGGTGCTGATGAGTGCGCCGTTTGCCGGCCCACCGCCGCTGCCATTCAACACGGCCAACGAGGTGCCGCAAACGGCGGCTGCGGCGGGCCCGTCCGCTGCCAGTATCCATGACGAACTGGCGGCGCTGAAGCGCCCGCGCAAGCACTACCAGTGGTACTACTCGACGCGCGAGGCCGACGACAACATGCGGAACTGCCCGCAGGGTGTCCACGCTTTCCTGCGCGCCTACTACCACCACAAGAGCGCAGACTGGAAGCAGAACAAGCCCTTCCCGCTCAAGTCGTGGACCGCCGGCGAGCTGGCAAAACTGCCGACCTACTACGTCATGGAACTGGACAAGGGGATGGCGGAGACCGTGGCGCCGGAGATGCCGTCAGCGTCCGAGATCGCAGCGTGCAAGTGGCTTCTCGACGACGAGCTGAGCGTATACAGCGCGGAGTTTGGCAGGACCGGGTTTCAGGGCGGCCTGCAGTGGTATCGGTGCGCGACGAGCGGCAAGTACACCGCCGAGCTCCAGACGTTCTCCGGCCGCACCATCGATGTGCCGTCGTGCTTCATCGCGGGGAAGAGCGACTGGGGGACCTATCAGAGACCCGGCGACTTCGAGCGGATGCAGAACAGTGCGTGCACGCAAATGCTGGGCTGCCACCTGGTGGACGGCGCCGGGCATTGGGTACAGCAAGAGCAGCCGGAGGAAGTGAGCAGGTTGCTCATCGGGTTCCTGACGCAGCGGGGCTCAAACCGATAGCGGAGCGTGATTGGCAGATCGAGAACCGTTTTCTGCTTCGCTCCGGCCCCGCGTCCGAAGTCGGCCCAAAGCAGTGATTACGGGGATGCAGGCGAGTTGGGCGCACACCGACGCTCGATTCACGGCGTCAGCAAAGGGGTCTGCCTGAGATACCTTTTCGCCTCGAGCTCGCGCAACAGGAAGTGCGCGACGTCCGCACGCGAAATCCAGCCCGCGGTTATCCCCGTCAGATCAGTCAGAGCGCGATATGTCCGGGTCAGCGGCCCATTCGTGAGGAAACCCGGTCTTACGATGGTCCAGTCCACGTCGCTCGCCTTGATCATCGATTCCTGGCGATCCTTGTCCGGATAGATGGGCCCGAACAAGAAGGGACGCAGGATCATGTCATAGAGAAAACCGCCGTGTCCCTTGCTGTCTCCCGCGCCGACGCCCGTCACGCACACCAAGCGCTTGACCCCGGACTTTTTCATCGCCTGGAGCAGATTCTTTGTGCCTTGCGAGAATACGCCCGGCTGGTCCCACGGCGTCTTGACGCCGATGGTGCAACACACCGCGTCCTGGCCATCCATCGCGAGCGCGACCGACGCCGGATCCAGGATGTCGCCCTTCACCACGCGCAGCCGCTCATGTTGTGCCGCGAGCCTTTGAGGCGCACGGACCAGCGCGGTCACCGTATGTCCGGACGTCAAAGCCTGCTCAAGTAGCTGTCGCCCGATGCCACGGCTGGCGCCGACGATCAAGATTTTCATGCCCGATCGCTGCCTTCTCAGGTCGCGCGGTCGCGATAGCTGGTAACCAGTTCGTCCACCAGCTGATGCAGCGCCTCCCGGACCTGGAACTCGCTGCAGCCCATGAGGATTGCATCATCGAGGACATCCTGGGCCGTTTGACGCAACTCCTCGTAGTTCTCGTTCAGCACCTTAATCTTCTCCAGGCACGAAACCGGGGCGCCATCCGGTTGCTTCCACAGCGGGGCGCGACTTCCGCCTTGCAGTAGACTGGGCATGGGACGTTCCTCCGATCTCGCGTCGACGTGCGATGAGCCCAATTCTCGCATCGAAGCCCCGGCCCGCGATCGGAGAACCGTGACACCGATCAATCCGCGCGCCGGTAATTGTCGCCAAGCGGCTACGGCGCCGGGCACTGGGTGCAGCAGGAGCAGCCGGAGGAAGTGAGCAGGTTGCTCGTGCAGTTTTTGCGGCAGGAGGGCTGAATTCGATAGTCACCCGTCGGCGGCGAATCAATCTCTCACCACGCATAGCTCTCGCAGATTTTCGGCACCATCGCCTCGAGCTCCTCGCGCCCGAAAAACCGATCGGCGCGAGCGATTCGCGCAGCATCGCGCATCGCCTGATCGCCCCCGAAGCAGAAGATCGGAACGTTGAGATTCATTTCGCTGCGCACCGCGCGCACCGCGGCAAGCGGGTCGTAACCCTCTGCCGGCGCGAGATCGAGCAGCGCGAAGCGATGCAGCAGTACTTCCTGGAACGCGCCGACCTGGGCCGCCGTGCGTGCCGCCGTCACTGACCAACCCTGGGGCAGCGCCCGCTCGACGGATTCGAAGAACGCCGGGTCGGCGGAGAACGCGATCAGCATGCGCGCGAGGCGCGCTCCGATCGTCGGCGCCGCCATCTATCCGTTCGCTGCGCTCTTGACCCGGCTTCCGACGCGGAGCTCGCGCCTGCCTTCCCGCTCGACGAGATGGGCCTCGGCGTTGAGCTTGATTCCGCCCCGGGTCGTGCGGCGACAGGTCTCGAGCGGCTCGACCAGCTCGCGGCGCGCCTCCTCGATCGCCTGCTGCTCAACGGCGGTAGGCCACGCGCTTTCGAACTGCCAGCCCTGCTGCGCTTCGATGCGGGACCGGAAGGTGGTCTCCAATACGCGCTCGGGCGGCGTATCGCCGTGCTCCGCCCACTCGGTCATCGCCAGCGCGAGTCCTTCCCGCAGCCACTGGCGGAACCCGGGAGTGGGGCTGGCGACCGCCGCGGCGAATCGCTCGGCAGGAAACTTGACGAGAAAACTCGAAGCGACCACCGCGCACACGCCGATCGTTGCCGCGCTGCTTCCCGCGATCTTGCGGCCCTGCAGCCAGATGTCGGCGCCGTTGAGGTAGGCGCGCAGCCCGAAGTCGCGGTAGGTGGCAACTGCCGGCGAGAGCGCCCAGGGGCACCAGCGCGAGGGGCGCCCCGGCGCGATGCGCGTCGATGCGATGACCACGAACACGTACTGATGCTCGTCCACCCAGACGAGCCCGCCGCCAAGCGGCCTCCGCACTACCGGCAGGGCGCTGCCGGGATCGATCTCGGCGAGCACCTGGCTCTGGCCGAGGCAGAGATGCGTCTTCGCCTGCGCCCAGAGCACGATCGGCGCGGCGTTGCGCTGCTGCGCCGCCGCCAGTCCAGCGTACGACGCGTGCAGGTCGAGAGGCTCGACCAGCCCGAGCCGGATCCAGCGCGCGCTCTGCGCCATCAGGCGTTCTCCCCGCCGCGGAAGAACTTGGCGAGATAGAAATCCCGCCGCTCCAGCGCCGCAAGGTCACCCGCGCGCGCTTCGAACCCCTCGCGCAGGATCTCCGCCAGGTACTCACCCTGCTCGGCATCGAGCACGTGGATTCGCCCCAGCAGATCCTCGTCCAGCGTAAGGACCTCCGCCGCGACGCTGCCCGGCCGCTCCAGGTGCAGCAGCCAGGCGCGGCACTCGGGATCCTCCGGGTCGAGCGGCGAAAGCGTGGCGAGCCCCAGCCAGGCGAGGCGCGCGGCCTGGTTGAACTGACGGATGTCGAGCTTGCGGCCGTGCTGGTACTTGCGCAGCTCGTTTTTCAGCGCGCCGAGGTCGGCGAATTTGACCGTGCTCATTCGGCTGCAAGCCTATCAGAATCGCCGCGCCCGGGCGGCGCTATTGCCGCTTGCCGCGCTTTCCTTTCCCGCCGCGACCCTTGTTGCCGAGTCCTTCGAGCGCACCCTCGAGCGCCTGGGCGAGCGTCTTCAGCACCTTGATGCGCGCGTGGTACTTGTTGTTCGCCTCGACCAGCGTCCACGGCGCGAGCGCGGTCGAGGTGCGGTCCACCATGTCGCACACCGCGAGTTCGTAGTCGTCCCATTTCTTGCGGTTGCGCCAGTCTTCGGCGGTGATCTTGAAGCGCTTGAAGGCCACCTTCTCGCGCCCCTTGAAGCGCTTGAACTGCTCGTCCTTGCCGATCGCGAGCCAGAACTTGACCACGACGATGCCCCGGCGCAGCAGCGCGCCTTCGAAGTCGTTGATCTCGCTGTAGGCGCGCATCCAGTCGGCCTCGGAGCAGAAGCCTTCGACCCGCTCCACCAGCACCCGGCCGTACCACGAGCGGTCGAAGAACGTGAAGCGGTTGTGGCGCGGGATGTGGCGCCAGAAGCGCCACAGGTAGGGCTGCGCGCGCTCTTCCTCGGTGGGCGCGGCGACCGACACGTTGGTGTAGCAGCGCGCATCGAGCGCGCTGGTGACGCGCCGGATCGCGCCACCCTTGCCGGCCGCGTCGTTGCCCTCGAACATGCACACCACCGAGATCGACTTGAAGCGCGGGTCGCGCGAGGCGACGTTGAGGCGCCGCTGCCACTTCTCGAGCTGCTTCTGGTAGTCGGGCTTGGTCAGCGTCTGGTCGAGCGGCAGCGCGCGCAGCACGTTCAGCTTGTCGCTGGCCGCGAGCAGCGGCGGCGTCTTGTCGGGCAGGCGCTTGACGGGTTTCTCGTCGAGGCGCTCGCGCATGGCCGCCAGCAGGTGCCGGCCGAAGGTGAGCGAGCGGTAGCGCGCGTCAGCACCCGGCACCACGATCCAGGGCGCTTCGCCGGTCGAGGTCTTGCGCAGGAACGGCTCGCACACCTTCATGAATTTCTTGTAGAGCTTGAAGTACTCCCATTCGCGCTCGGTCACGCGCCAGCGCGTTTCGGGGTCCTTTTCCAGCGAGCGCAGGCGCTTCTTCTGCTGCGGCCTGGAAAGATGGAACCAGTACTTGAGCAGCAGCACGCCCTCGTCGCACAGCATTTTCTCGAGCCGCACGATCTCGGCGATCGCCTGCGCGAACTCGGCCTCGCCGATCTCGCCGGTCACGCGCTGGATGACCGGCATGGTGTGCCAGGCGCCGAAAAAGACGCCGAGCTTGCCCTTGGGCGGCAGCGCCCGCCAGAAGCGCCACAGCGCGGGCCGCTCGCGCTCCTCGTCGGAGGGCTCGAAGAACGCGTGCGTGACGATATGGCGCGGGTCCATCCATTCGTTGAGCAGGTTCACCGTCTCGCCCTTGCCCGCGCCCTCGACCCCGGCGATCAGGATCAGGACCGGAAAACGGCTGTTCTCCTTGAGGTCGTACTGGGCATCCAGCAGCGCCTCGCGCAGCTTGGCCTCTTCGCGGCGGTAAGTCGCTTTGTCGATGCGGTGGTCCAGATTCGCCGATTCGAACATCGTGGCCTCCCAGTGTTAGATGAGGTCCGGGGAAATCGCGGTGCGCAGCCTCGCATGTACCGCGCTGGCGCGCTTCAAGCCGGAAAATGGCGCCCTTCCGGCATGCCCGACCCGTTGTCCGCTGAGCATATCACCAGCACGGAGCGGCTGCCGGCAGCCCGGAAACCGGTAATGCGCTTGCGAATCAGATCAGGTCCGGGGAAATCGCAGCGCGCAGTTTCGCCTGTACCGTGTCTCCGCGATCGCGCGCTTCAAGCCAGATGATGGCGCCTTTTCTAAGGCTCCACTCGTGCGCTTTGCCCGTGAGCGCGAGCGCCGCGCACTGCCCAAGCGTCGGCTGGTGCCCGACCGCGACGACCGGCGCCTCGCTCGAGGGCCAGCCGCAAGCGGCAAGCAGCGCCGCGGGATCGCCGCCGACGTCGAGCGCGTTGACGATCTCGAAGTCCTCGCCGAGCGCCCGCGCCGTCTGCTGCGCGCGGCGTGCCGGACTGCACAGCACCCGTGCGCCCTCCGGCAAACGCTCCTGCAGCCAGTTCGCCATCCTCGCCGCCTGGCGCCTGCCCTTGGCGGTGAGCTTGCGCTCGGCGTCGGGACTACCGCCCTCGGCGTCGGCGTGGCGCCATATGATGAAGTCCATCGTGTTTCCCTGATTCGTTCAACCAATTGTCCACCCGCGATGCCCGGGCCGGTGATGACCCAGGTCAAAGCGCCGCCGGCGCTCAGCGCCAGAAGCGGTCGCATCCGCGTATTGTCCTCCAGACGTGCTTCAGCTCCCGTCTGCGGTCTTCGAGCATCGCCGCATTCCAGTGGCTGACGATCATGCGCGCCTGCTGACGCAGCGGTCCGCGCGCCGCCGCCGTGGCAGCGTCGATCAGCGCCGGAGCGGCGGCGCAGTCGCTGATCGCCCCCAGCACGTCCTGCAATTCGTTCACCGCGTCGAGCATCGGCTTGGATCGTTTGCGTGAAAAAAGCGGCTCGAAGAACCCGGCCGCGTAACGCAGCTTCTTGGCGGCGATGCGCAGGCGATGCAGCCGCCGCAGGCTCAAGCGATGCGACCCGCGGCCGCGTTTGAGCAGGCGCCGGTAATACCGGTCGAGCACCGCAACCGCATGATCGCGCACCGGAAGCTCCCAGGCCCGCCGCGCTTTCCCCGATGCCGCCGCCAGCCACGGCTCCTCGCCCAACCATGCACCGAGGCCCAGCACGAGGAGCTGGTAACGGCGCGATGCCAGTGCACGTTGCGCGGTGCGGTTCGCAGCCAGACGCAGGCGGGCGCAGGCCCGCTCGAGCGCTGCGAGGCCCCGGTGTCCGGGGAACTGCTGCATGACCGGGGCGAGCGTTTGTTCGGCGAATACATCCCACTCTCGCGCCGGACCGAGGGCACCGGCCATCTCGCGCACGAGTTTCGCCTGCGGCTCGACCACCTCCGCCGGGAAAAGCTTCGCGAAGGCGCCCATGCCGGAGCGCAGCCGCCGCAGCGCGACGCGCGCCTGGTGCACGTATTCGGGATCGGCGCCGCGGCTCGCTCCCCGGTAGTTCGCCAGCAAATGATTGAGGCATGTCCAACTAACCGCCTTGAATGCCTCGTTGCTGCTCATTTCCCGCCGGATGACTCCAAGCCGGGCGCGGACCGGGGCCGCTCGCACTGCGCCCACAAGCTCGTAGCCGCGCGCCGCCTTGGAACGTTCCTCCACACGGAGCGCATAGTGCCGGGCGAGCGCGAGCGCAAACTCGTGCAGCCGCCACGCCGGTCCGGTCTTGAGCTCGAGCTCGATTTCTCCTATCGGCGCCCGCGCCTTGCCGGCAAGGATCGTTCCCCGGTCGAGACTCACTTCGATCGTCACCCCTGGTGCGGGGGACACGACGTGCGTCGCGCGCGCAACCTCGACCCGGAACACCGGCACGAGCGGCCTCGCACCGGCCGCGCGCGCCACCAATTTTCCAAGCGGGTGGTCCCGGATCAGCGCCAGGTCCGGCACCGGACCGGTCGCCGGGTGCTCGATCTCGGTGCGCCGATGCAACCCTGCCTCGACGGTGCCGCCACCCTTTACGCCCTGCACCCATCGACCCCGCTCGCGGCGCAACCGCAGCGAGATTCCGCGGCGCCAGAGCGTGAACCGCGGGGTATCGAAATACACCGCGACCAGCCGCTGCGCTGCCCCGCGCGGCTCGCCGAGCAGCGGGTCGGCCGCCAGCCGCGCCAGCGTGCGCGGCGTGGCTGCCAGCTTGAGTTCGGTTTCTTGTGTCACCATTCGCAGTGCGGAGTGTACAGATGAAAGAAAACGTGACGGCCCGGCGCAGGGTTGCGGTTTCGTAACGTGAGGGCCAACGCTCTTCTCGGCGACTTCTGGGGCGGGCTTGGCGCAGTGCTCGTCGCGCTGCCCTCGGCCATCGCTTTCGGGGTCACCGTCCTCGCCCCGCTCGGCGGATCGTATGCCGCGAAAGGCGCGCTTGCGGGAATACTCGGTGCGACGGCGCTCGGGCTTCTTGCGCCCATCCTTGGGGGCACCAACCGGCTGATCACGGCGCCTTGCGCACCGGCCGCCGCCGTCCTGTCGGCCCTTGCGATCGAGTTCGTGCAGGAGGGACAGCCGCCCGAAGCTGTGCTTGTCAGGCTCACGCTCATCTGCCTGACGAGCGGCCTGCTCCAGCTCCTCTTCGGGATGATCGGCATCGGCCGCTTGATCAAGTACATGCCCTATCCGGTGGTGAGCGGCTACCTGACGGGCGTCGGGCTGATTATCATCGCAAGCCAGATGCCGAAGTTTCTCGGCGCCCCGAAGGGCGCCTCGCTCTCCGCGGCACTTGCCTCGCCCGGGCTCTGGAACTGGTACGCGATCGGTGTTGGTGGCGCAACGCTTGCGGTCATGCTGGTTGCGCCCCGCTTCACCAGAGCCGTTCCCGCGGTGATTCTCGGATTGGTTGCCGGGATGCTCGCGTATCTCGGCTTCGCGCTCGCGGACTCGAACCTCTTCAATGCGTCGAACAATCCGCTACTCGTCGGGCCGCTCGGCGGCGCGGGCGAGGGTTTCCGGGCCGCGTTCACCGCCCGCTGGAACGGGCTCGGCGGCGCGGGCCTGAGGGAAATCGGTCAGGTCCTGGTCCCCGGCGCGACGCTCGCCATCCTGCTGTCGATCGACACGCTGAAGACCTGCGTCGTGCTCGATGCGCTCACCAAGAGCCGCCACAAGTCGAACCGGGAGCTGATCGGACAGGGAATCGCCAATCTTGCGGCGACCTCGATCGGCGGCATCCCGGGCGCGGGCACGATGGGCGCGACGCTCGTCAACCTCTCGAGCGGTGCGCAGACGCGGGCTTCCGGCGTGATCGAGGGCGCCCTTGCGCTCGCCGCATTCCTCGCGCTCGGCACCCTCATCGCCTGGGTACCGATCGCGGCGCTCGCCGGCATCCTGATCCTCATCGGCATTCGCATGATCGACCGGCACAGTTTCGGCTTCCTGCGCAGCCGCTCGACCATCCTCGACTTCGGCGTAATCGCGGCTGTCGTGATCGTGGCGCTGAGTTACAGCCTGGTCGCCGCATCGGGCGTCGGCGTTGCGCTCGCCGTCCTGCTGTTCATTCGCGAGCAGATCGGGACATCGGTCGTACACCGCAAGAGTCTGGGTCGCGAGAGCTTCTCGAAGCAGGTCCGCCTGCCCGAAGAAATGAAGATCCTCCAGCGCGACGGCGACCAGACCGCGATCTTCGAGCTGCAGGGAAGCCTGTTCTTCGGCACGGCCGACCAGCTCTACAACGCCCTCGAATCCGAGCTCACGACGCGCCGCTACATCGTCCTCGATCTGCACCGTGTGCAGTCGGTGGACATCACGGCAGTGCACATGCTTGAGCAGATCGAGGACATCCTCGCCGAGCGCAAGGGTTTTCTCCTGTTCAGCGACCTGCCCCGCAGCCTGCCGAGCGGCCGCGACATGCAGCGCTACTTCGACGACGTCGGCCTGGCGCGCGCGGCGCACAAGGGGCGCGTGTTCGACGAGCTCGACGGCGCGCTCGAATGGGTCGAGAACCGCATTCTCGAGGAGGAGCACCTCAGCCGGGCGCTGGAAAGGCCGCTCGAGCTGCGCGAGCTCGAAATATTCGCCGGGCGCAAGGAGGAGACGCTGGCGGCGCTCGATGCCTGCCTCGAGCGCCGCGCGTACCAGGCGGGAGAAACGATTTTCTCCAAGGGCGACCGCGGCGACGAGCTGTACCTCGTCCGGCGCGGTGCGGTGAGAATCATCCTGCCGCTGACGAGCGAGGAAAGCCATCATCTCGCCACCTTCGGCCGCGGCGATTTCTTCGGCGAGATGTCGTTCCTCGACCGCGACGTGCGCTCCGCCAACGCCGTCGCGTTCACCGACGCGGACCTCTTTGTGCTCTCGCGGCAGCGCTTCGACACGGTCGCGGAAGAGCACCAGCGGCTCGCGATGCAGCTGTTCGCAAGCCTGGCGCGGGTCCTCGCGATCCGTCTGCGCTACGCCAACGCGGAGCTGCGCGCGATGCGTGCGCCAGGTGGCTCCCGCTAGCGGCCCGCCTTTACGTCCGCGCCGGCGATCTGGCGCCGAATCCGCCTCAGGTCGCGATTCGCGGGCGCAAAGGGAAACGAAAGAATGTCGCTCGGACTGGAGTCGCCGTAAGGCCGGTTGCACGCAGATACGTCGTCTTCCTTGCCCGGACAGCCCGAGGTGCGGAACGGCGTTCCCGAGGCGATCACCGCTTCCAGCTCGTCCGCGGCCACGCCGAAGTCCACCACGCGACCCGTTTCGTCGAACGCCATGTCCTCGAAGCGTGCGCCGCGGTAGTCGATGAGGTAGCGCGCGAGCTGCACGCGGCGCCACTGGCCGCGGTCCACCGCCGGCCAGTCCTCCATGAGCGAACCGCGCTCGGGAAAGAAGGCGAACATGTGATTGTGACCGCCCCTGTCGCGGATCTTCTGCGCGACTTCGAGGATCTCGCGCTCGGTCTCCCCCATGCCGCAGATCAGGTGCGCGCCGAACTTCTCCGGGCCGAACAGTTCTGCCGCCCATTCCAGGGTGCGCCAGTAACGCGCATAGGAATGCGGACTGTCCACGCCCTTGCCGCGCGTGCGGTCGAAGATCTCCGGAGTCACCGCGTCGAGCGCCACGGTGAAAATGCCGGCGCCGAGATCGCGCAGACGCACGAGGTCGTCGCGCTCCAGCGTGGTCGGATTCGACAGAATCGAGACCGGAACCCGCGGCACTTCCCGCACCCAGCGCTCGAGCAGCACGTAGGTGTCGTCGTTCGAGTCCGGATGCGTGATCATCGAGATGCACATGCGTTCGAAGCCTCCGCGGTCGCCGCCCGCCTTCACGCGCTCGATCACTTCGTCGTAACGCACCGCCGGCCAGTCGACCCGGATGAAATTGCGGTCGGCGTAATCACGCGTTTCCTCGCGGTGGCGTGCGAGGCCGCAATAGGCGCAGTTGGCGCGGCAGCCCTCGGGATACGTCACGAGCAGGTTCAGGCAGTGGGTGCAGCCGGTGCGGTGCATCCGGCCTTCGATCAGCCCCAATGTGATCGCCGCGGCGGTGCTCATCTGCACGTATTCCGGAGAACGCATCTCGGGCGTCTTGATGCGGTAGTTGGGGCGGTAGAACCGCACCGGTTGAACGTTTTCGCCGGCCAGATCCACTCACGCTTCCTCTAGAACTCGATGTCCTCGCGGATCGCGGCGATGCCCGCCGCGGCGCACGCATCGTCCTCGGGTCCACCGGGCGCCCCCGAGACGCCGATTCCGCCGACGATCGAGCCGCCCGCCTGGATCATCTGCCCGCCGCCCACAGCGGCGACGCCAGGCAGGTGGCGGACGCCGCTTTGCGGACGCCCGGCCTGCGTCGATTCGACGAGTTCTGCGCTGTTCGCGCGAAAGCTCACTGCAGTCCAGGCCTTGGCGTGCGCCATGCGCGGCGTATGCGGGCCGGCAAAACGGTCACGCAGCATGACCTGCGTAACCCCCATGCGGTCGACCACCGCGATCGCCACCTGGAATCCGCCGTCGCGGCATTTCTTCAGCGCGGCCTGCGCCGCCTTGAGCGCGGTTTCCGGGGTCAACACCCGAACCGTAAAGGTCGCTTGCGCCGACGCCAGCGCGGGTGCGAGCAGCAATGCCAGCGCAAGAAGTCTCATACCGGTGCTCCCTTGAAATATTCGTCGAATGCAATCCAGCCGTCCCGGTGCGCCGCGTCCTCGCTCGCCCGGGGCGTGCCCCAGAGCCGCGCCATGCGGCGGCGCGCAGCGAGCCCGCGCGCGAGCGAAGGCCCGTACTCCTCGCGCAGCTCGCTCTCGTATGCGGCAAGCGCGTCGCGCCGACCCGCGTGCCTGCCCGCAGCGGCCTCGCTGGCACGCTCGCCCGAGGCGATTGCCGGCGCGATCCCGGCGCCCGTGATCGGGTGCGTGAGGCCGGCGGCATCGCCGGCAAAGAGCACGTTTCCGCAGACGAGCCGGTCGCGCAGACCGCCCACAGGGATCGGACCGCCGGTTCGCAGCAGCACCTCGGCACCCACGCGCCCCTCGCGTACCAGCGCCGCGTGCAGCGCATCAAGCGCTGCCTTCATGTCGCCTTCGAACGCCGGGTCGAGCCCCATCCCGAGGTTGGCGACCTCGCCTTTCGGGAACAGCCACGCATAGCCGCCCGGATAGCGCGGCGAGAGCCAGATGTCGGTATCGTGGTGCGCGCGCTTGAGCGGCACCGTGTACTGGCGCGTGCCGACGACCGGCAGTCGCGGCAGGCCGAGGCTCGCGGCGACCGCCGAGTGCGGCCCGTCGGCCGCAACGAGCGCGCCGTAGCGCAGTTCGCGCAGCCCGGTCGAGGTGCTCACGCGCGCGACCGAGGCCTCGGCGTCGAGCGAATGCAGCGACGCGTCGGTCCAGAGTACCGTGCCCGCATCCTGTGCGGCGCGCGCAAGCGCCTGGTCGAAGCGGTCGCGGCGGATCATGAGACCGCCGAAAGCGCGTTCGCTTCTCTCGCCCGAAGGCAGGTACGTCGCCATGCCGGCGATCGGCTGCGCGCGCGCGACCTCGCGCGCGTAGCGCGCGGCCGGCAGCGGGATGAATTCGGCGCACTGAACCGGAATCCCGACGACCTTCTTGCGCTCGAGCGCAATGACCGAGCAACCGGCTCGCGCCGCGGCGGCGGCAGCGGACGAACCGGCGGGCCCGCAGCCGACTACCAGGACGTCGCAGGTTCGCATGAGGCGACAACCGGAATGCGCGCCACGCGGTTGCGAGCGCGTCGTTCGGCTTGCGCAACGAGGTGCGGGTCGATGCGCGTGGCGCCGGGGTCGTCCAGACCGAGCACTTCCTCGCCGACTGAAATCGAGCAGCAGGCGGGCGTGACCCTCACGTCGCGGTCGAGCGTTAGCGCAAGCTCGACGATGCCCTCGGCTGGGTGCGCGATGCCCTTCAGGCCCGCCATCACGGCGTAGGCATCAATCTCCATCTTTGCGCGCCCGGCGGGCCGGGCGCAGCCAAGCAGCAGCGGCAAGCCGGGAAGCTGCGCGCGCGCGTCGAGGAAGAACCTGCCCACTTCGACGGAAGATGGCGTTGCGAACGGCCGCTGCGCCGGCGCGTAGAACGGCATCACCACCACCAGGACGAGCGCCGCCGGCCGGTGCCGCGCGATCATTTCGAGCGCCTGCCACTCGCCGAGCATGCGGCCGTAGTGCAGGCCGATCACGATGTGCGGCACGACTTTCATCGAGGTGGCGACCAGGCGCTCGAGCGAGCGCTCGAAATCGGCCACCGGTCGCCTCAGGTGGTAAACCTGCGACACGGTGTCCTGCGCGCCGATGATGTCGAGCATTGCGACGTCGACCCCCGCCGCCGCCATCGCGCGGGCCATTTCCCGATCGACGAGCGCAGTGTGCATCGCGATCCGGAATTCGGGAAAGGCGTCCTTGATCCGGCGCACTGTCGGCAGGAACGGCCCGTACTCGACCTCGTCGCGATGGTTCGAGCCGCCGGTGAGCAGCATGCCGCGCGCGCCGCGTTCGATCTGCTCGTTTACCGTGCGCCAGAGCGCCTCGGGCGTGGTCGCCGCGATCATCGGCTCGAGGACTTTCGCCTTGCAGTGGTCGCACTGCAGCTTGCACGCGCCGCCGGTGATCGAGACCGCCGGCCAGGCGCTCTTGCCGCAGCCCGCAATCTCGCTGGTCGCGTAGGCCTTGAAGGTCGGGGTGTAGAAATGAATTCCCGCTGCTGCGGTCGCAGCATTCTCGCAGCGCTCGACCAGCCCGGGATCGAGCCTCGCCGGCTCAAGCGCCTCGATCCCTGCCGCGATTTCAAGCCAGCTCACGGGCAACCGGCGAATCCGTCTGCCGTCATCTTCTGCTCGAATGCCGGCGCGACCGCGGCGCCCGTCACCAGGGCCGCGCAATCCGCATCCCAGTTCGCCGGCTTGATCTTCACCAGCCAGCCGCTGCCGTATGGATCGGCATTGATGCTTTTCGGGCTGGCCGATACGGCCTCGTTCACCGCGATCACCTCGCCGCTCACCGGAGACTTCACCGGGCCGACCCACTTGCCGGACTCGACGGTCGCCGCGGACTTGTTGAGCTCGACCCCCCGCCCGACCTTCTTCGGCGTATAGGCGACGACCTCGCCGGCGAGCGCGCAAGCGTACGCCGTCATGCCGATGGTGACGGTGCCGTCCGGCTCTCTGCGCGCCCAGACGTTGTTCTCGACGTTGTAGTAGAGATCGTCGGGGAGATTGCAGTTCTTGACCGATGCCATGTTGCACTCCCTACAGAAGTGAATTCGGAGCGGCCTCCACGCGCCCGCCGAGGATCAGAGCACGCCCTTCTCATGCAGGAAATCGATCGAGTCGCTCACATTCTCGTGGATCGCCACCTTGCGTGCCGACAGTCCGAGCGCAAGCCCGAGGAGCTGCGTGAAATAGAGCACCTTGGGCTTGGTCTGGATGCCGAACTTGGTCTCGGCCCGTATCTGGTGCATCTCGAGCCCGGAATGGCAGGTCGGGCACTCGGTCGCGATCACTTCGGCGCCGCAGTCCTCGGCCCCCTGAAGCAGATTCAGCACCAGCTGGGTCGAGGTGTCGGAGTCCGAAAGCGTGTGGGCGCCGCCGCAGCACGCGGTCTTGAGCGGATAGTCGACGCACTCCGCGCCCGCCGCGGCGAGCAGATCGTCCATGAAATGCGGCTTGTGGGTCGATTCCGACCCCGGACCCTGGTCCTTCTCCGGGAAGATCTGCCGCGGCCGCGTGTACATGCAGCCGTAGTAGTTGGCGATCTTGATCCCTTTGAGCGTGCCCTTGATCCGCTCCTTGATTCCTTCCGGCCCGATCTCCTCCATCAGCCACTCGAGCAGGTGCAGGGTCCTGACGTTTCCTTGGTACACCGGATCGTCGGCCTCCTTCGCCAGGTCCTGCACGGTCTGCATCGTTTCAGGCGAGCTCTTGCATTCGTACTCCGCTTTCTTGAGGTTGTGGTAGCAGCCATTGCACGGCGCCATCACCGTGTCGTAGCCCATCTTCTCGGCTGCGATCGCGAGGTTGCGGGCCGACATGTAGGTCTGCAGCATCGGGTGGACGTTCTTCACCTCCATCGCGCCGCAGCAGTTCCAGTCCGAAAGATCTTCCATCTCCAGCCCGAGCGCGTCGACCACCGCGCGCGTCGAGCGATCATAGGGGCCGCCCGATCCTTCGAGCGCGCAGCCCGGGTAATAGGCCACTTTAGCCATGGGCGTGCACCTTGCGTTTCTGCCCCTCGACGTACCGGCGCAGCACCTCGCCGGTCTTGTTCCAGCGCCGTGTGCGCTGCTTGAAGATCATCAGCCAGCCCATCTTGAGCGGTCCCGCGATCGGCAGCCGCGCGAGAAACGCGCCGATGCGCCCGTCCCTGAGCAACGGAAGATTGTTCATGCGCGCGATGAAGATGCCGAGCCAGCCCTTCTTGAGCAGCTCGGCCACGTTCTCGCCCACTGCCTTGAAGAAATTGAACATCACCTCCGTGTCCTCGATCCGCCCGCGCTCCAGGCACTGGCGCGTGAACTCTTCGTCGAACAGGGTCGATTGGGTTTTCGGCGTGTGGCCCTCCATCTCGAGCCAGTGCGTCAGCGCCTTCATCACGCCCTCGGGCTTGACGTCCTTGGGGCAGGCGTGCGTGCATTTGTTGCAGGAGACGCATTGCCAGATGATGTCCTTGTCCTTGACGATTTCCGACTGCAGGCCGAGGTTGGCGCAGTAGATCCAGTAGCGCGGGTTGAAATCGGTGTTGAGCGCGTACATGGTGCACGAGTTGGTGCACGAGCCGCACTGCCAGCAGCGGTGCATGTTCTCGGCACCCGGGATGCGCTGGATGATCCCCTGGAACTCGGGGTCGTAGTCCGTGACGGTGCGCGGCAGGATCATCGTGTTCCAGTGCCCGGACACGTCGATGCCGTCCACCACCAGTTTCTCGGCGGTGAGCAGATCCTTCGGATCGATCAGCGATTTTTCGTGGATCGGCATCTCAGCGCACCGCCAGGGCCTTCCTGACGCGCGAACGTCCGCCCGGCCGCTCGGCGTCGATGCCCAGCAGCTTGCGCAGTTGCTCTTCCGGCGTCGCCCCGCGCGTGAAATCCGAGCCCAGCGTGCCGCCCGTCATGGCGCGGAAATATCCGACATAGGCGGTGGCGAGAACGAGATCGGCCCACCAGTGGCGGTCGCGGTAGATGCCCTGCTCGGCGACCTGCCCCAGCAGCCACTCGTGCGCCTGGGCTGCGTCAGGGACCGAGTCGGACGAGGCGAACTCGCGCAGCGCGTCGCCCGCCCAGCGTGTCGCGAGCGGATGCGTCGCCGGTTCGGAAAAGTGCAGCAACTCGGCGGCGAAGTCGCGGGCCGCGCCTTCGAGTTTGCGCCGCGCCGCGCGTCTTCCCCGGGTGTCCCCCTCGGGGAGTGGAAGCGCGCTGCCGAATGCCGCGATCCGGCGCTCGGCGGACGCATCGCCGTGCAGGAGCGCGGCGACGCGAAATGCGAGAGTGTCTGCGCCGAGCGCCTCGATCACCGGGAACAGCTTGCGGCGCGCCGGGAACACGGCCTCGAGCAGCGCATCGATCGCTTCCCCGCTGCGCAAGGCAACGCCTCGTGCAAAGAGAACGTGCTTCGCCTGGAGGCCGTCCAGATAGGCCTGCGGCCCGGGGCCGGCCTTCGCAAGCGCCACGAAGCCGGAGAAATGCGCCGCAAAACGCTGCGCCTCCAGCGGCATGCTCAGGCGGCTCTCTTCGCAAGCGTGTCGAGGTCGCTGCAGGCGCGCAACGCCATCGCCATGCCATGCGAGATGCAGCTATCGATGTCCTCGGGCGCGAGCGCCGCGCCGCCGACATAGATGCCGGCGCGTTTCGACGAGAACGAACTCGTGTAGTGCTCGCCGCGGTCGAGGAAGCCGTGCTTTTCCAGCCCGACGCCGAACACCCGAGCGATCTCCGGATTGTCGGTGTTCGGATCCATGCCGATCGCGTGCACCACCAGATCGAACGGGATCACGATCGGGCGCTTGACCAGCGTGTCCTCGCCCTTGACGAGCAGCCGCTTGCGGTCGGGCGCGATGGTCACTTCGGCGATCCGCGCCTTGACGAACTTGGTGCGGTACTCCTCCTGCGCGGCCCAGTAGTACTTGTCCTCGTACAGGCCGAAAGTGCGGATGTCCATGTAGTAGATGTAGACGTCCGTCTTCGGCGAGAGCTCCTTGATCTCCATCGCCTGGTTTGTCGCCACGGTGCAGCAGATCTTCGAGCACCACTCGCGGCCGATCTGCCGGTCGCGCGAGCCGACGCAGAGCAGGATGCAGACGCGCTCCGGCGTGCGCCCGTCCGAGGGACAGGTGATCTTGCCGGCCACGATCATCTGCTCGACCTGGGTCGTCGTGACCACGTCCTCGTAGGTGCCGAAGCCCCACTCCGGCTTGTTGATCGAGTCGAAGTGCGTGAATCCGGTGCCGAGGAGAACCGCGCCGGCGTGTACCGTCTGGCCGTTCGAGAGCGTCGCGCTGAAGCTGCCCGCCTCGCCGTCGAGCCTGGTGACCTTGCACGCCTTGTGCACGGTGACGTTGGGATGGTCCTCGACGCGCTTCACCATGCGGCCGATCGCGTCCTTGGCCCACTCGCCTGAGGGCACGAGCTTGGCGTAGCCCGAGAGGATCGGCGCGCCGCCGAGGCGGTCGGCCTTTTCCACCAGTACGACCATGCGGCCGAGCGAGGCGGCGCCATGTGCCGCGGCGAGTCCGGTCGGCCCGCCGCCCACCACCAAGAGAGCGTCGTTCACGCTGAAATTGCCAGTTCAGGGTTGTAAAGGTATTCGATCTTCCCGGCCTTCACTTCCTTCAGGTACTCCTCGAAACGTTTCTTCGACTCGGACCAGGAAACGCCCATCTTCTCCACTACGTCCTCGCACGGGCTCGCGTGCCACTGGAGTTGCGCGATCTTGAAGGGATCGGCGCCGCAGGCAAGCGCGGCGAACTGGATGTCGGCCATGATCGGCATCGAGTATTGCTGCTGGTGCGCCTTTCCGATCCATTGATTCTTGTCCATGGTCGTGACGCAGCCGGTATCGATTCCCAGCATCAGATCCGCCTTGGCCTCTTCCTGCGCCACCTTGATCTTGCGGTCGATGGTGAACGAGCGCGTGAATTCGCGCTCCGAGATGATGTGGCGGAAGCCGAACCCGCAGCAGTCGTACCAGGTCGAGTAGTCCACGACCTGAGCGCCGAGCGCGGCGGCCATGCCCGTGCCGGTCGCGGCGCGGTTGCCGTCGAGGACCTCGGGATCGTAGATCGCGTCCTCGTGCACCATCTTCGAGTAGTGGCAAGCCATGTGCACCGTCACCCGAAGCTTCGAGACATCGATCTTCTGCAGCCTCGAGGCAATCTGCTTTCTCATCACGTGCACCCATTCGGAGTAATGCACGACCTCTTCCGGGAGCACCAGCTTGCCGTCCACCAGCCGCCCGATCTTGCCCAGGATCTTCGTCACCCGCTCCCTCAGCGTCGCGTTCTCGATGAGGTACTTGCGCACCTCCTTGTAGTTGCCGAACGAGGTCGCGCAGTGAACCAGCGGGTAGAAGTGCCCTGGCCCGTGCCCGAGCCGCTTGCCCGAAACGTAGGCCTGGTGAAAATTCCTCAGGAACACCGCCGAAAGCGACTCGACATTGCCGATTCCGGAACCGTGATAGTTCCAGGCAGTGCATGAGGTCTGATCGGTTTCGTCGAGATAGTCCTTGCCCGGCACCATGCCGAGCTGATTCATGGTCCACAGGAGCGAAGCCGGATAGCCGGGGATGTTGCCGCACTGCCCGCAGCTCTTGTGGTGCCAGAGCTGCATCGTCGGAATCTTCTTCTCCCAGCCGAACAGCGTCTTCGCCACGACCGGCTGGTGCGCCTCGGCAACGCGGTGAACGATGATCTCGCCGTCCTTCTCCAGCTCCCACATGTGCTGGCGCACGTCCTCCATGCGCTCGCCGAGATCCAGCTCGCGCCGATCGACGCGCTTTTTCACCCAGTCGGTGGCCTTCGCCGCGTCTTCCGCGGAGAGGTTCGTCGGCTGAAAGAACGCGCCGTGGCCTGCAATGCCGCCTGTCAGTTCGTTCATGCGTCCTCCTTCTGTTCCTCCAGCCAATCGTCATACTCCTCGCGCTTCTCGTCGATGAAGTCCTCGATGACGTCGAAAAGGTTTTCGTCCATCGTCTCGAGTTGCTTCAGCACCCCGGTTTCTTCCCAGATGGTGTACATCTCGACCGAAGTCTTGAGCGCCACTTCCCACGCCGTGGCGGTGGTCTGCAACGTCTTCAGTGGGATTGCGTTCCTGAGCGTCTTCAGATCGCCTTCCACTTTCTGGATGTTCGGGCCCCAGTCCGGGAAGTGGGCCGGCTGGATCATGTCGGGCGAAAGCTGGTTCCCGGTGGTGATGAGCTTGAGCATCACGCGGCCGAATGGTCTCAGAACGTCCTTTGCCGACTGCATGCCGTGCTTGATCGCCGCCTCGCGCATGATCGCGATCAGGCCTCCGGGCGAATTCTTGAACGGGCAGCGCGCGGCGCAAGTCATGCACTGCGCACAGGCCCAGATCTTCTCCTGCATCGCGTCGTACACCTGCTCGACGTTTTCGGTCCAGAGCAGCTGAACGATCTCCCGCGGGCTGAAGTCGTAAAAATGCGCCGACGGGCAGGTCGCCGTGCAGATGCCGCAGTTCAGGCAACCGTTCAGCTCGTGGTCATAGCGGAAATCCGACCGGATATCGTCGAAGATCTCTTGCATCTCCGCGTGGGTGGCCACGAGCGCCTCCTGCTTCGGTTACTTGTGCTTCATGAAGAACGTGAAGACCTTGTCGGCCTCGGAATTGCCGAGCAGCGCGTGCCCCGTCTGCTTGCAGAACGCCTGAAAGTCCTTCACCGAACCCGGATCGGTGGCGACGATCTTCAGCACCTGCCCTGCCTGCATGTCCGCGAGCGCCTTCTTGGCACGCAGGATCGGCAGCGGGCAGTTGAGTCCGCGCGCGTCGAGTTCCTTGTCGAATTGCATCTCGCATCCCCTTCTTGCAAATGAAAACGAGTCCTTATACCGCGGCTCGTCACTCGACGCGTGACCGGGGTCAACTGCGACGATCCATTAGGAAATGCTAATATAGCAAACTCTTGTCCCAACGCAAGCGTTTGCAGGAACCGATCCGGCAATTTCGCGTCTCCCGAGACGGGACGACAATCTTCTTATGTACGGATAAGAAACCCTGACTGGAGTGCGGGGATCGAATCGACGAGTATTTCAGTACACCCTTATATGCTTATCCGCGCCTGGACAAGGGTAGCGTGGAAAAGGAGGACGACATGGAAGCGGATCCGAATAGCGCATTGCTCGACGACCTGATCAAGCGCCGCCTGGAAGAGATCCTGCCCCGAAAAATCGAGGAGAAGCTGGCCGAAATCCGCGCCAACAAGACGCCCTCGATGACGATCATCGCCACCAAGGGCACGCTCGACTGGGCTTATCCGCCCTTCATTCTCGCCTCCACCGCCGGTGCGCTCGGATGGGACGTGTCCATGTTTTTCACTTTCTACGGCCTGAACCTGCTCAAGAAGGACATCAGCGACCTCAAGGTGAGCCCGCTCGGCAACCCGGGAATGCCGATGAAGATGCCGTTCGGTCCGGAATGGTTCAAGGGCATCAACTGGAACATTCCCAACGCGGTTCAGGCCGTCGTGCCGGGCTTCGAGACCATGGCCACGACGCTCATGAAGCAGACCATCCACAACAAGGGCGTCGCCAGCGTGGCCGAGCTGCGCCAGGCGTGCATTGAAACGGACGTAAAGCTGATCGGCTGCCAGATGACGGTCGATTTGTTCGGATTCTCGCGTGACGACTTCATTCCGGAAGTGAAGGACTATGTCGGCGCGGCGACGTTCCTGCCGATGGCGCGCGATGCCGACGTAAGCCTGTTCATCTAGGTCCACTCCAAGGGGGAAAAAAAATGAAGCTGCTCACACTCGCGGTGATCGCCGCGCTCGCCGCCCCGCTGCCGGCAGTTGCGACCGATGGCTACTTCTCGCACGGTTACGGCATGAAAGCGAAGGGCATGGCGGGCGCGGCTACCGCCACGACAAGCGACACCTTCGGCGGCGCGGTGAATCCCGCAAAGATGGTGTTCGTCGGGGACCGCATCGATTTCGGCGTTGATCTGTTCAGTCCGCGGCGCTCGGTGACGCGGCAGGGCGAAACCGCGTTCGGCGGCTTCTACAACGGGAGCGCGGACAGCGACAGCAATTATTTTCTGATTCCCGAGTTTGGCTACAACAAGATGATCAACCCGAATCTCTCGCTCGGCGTCACCGTCTATGGGAACGGCGGGATGAATACGGATTTCAACACCACGCTGGCCGGTCCGTCGATTGCGCCCGTATGCGCAGGAGCGCCGGCGAACATGCTCCTCGGCTGTGGCAAGCTCGGCGTGGATTATATGGAACTGATCATCGCGCCGACCGCGGCCTACAAGCTGAACCAGAACCACGCCGTTGGCATCTCGCCGCTGTTCGGCTACCGGCGGTTCAAGGTGGATGGCCTTCAGGCCTTTGCGCCGATCAGCAGCGCCCCGGCCAATCTCACCAATGTGGGCTACGACAGCTCGACCGGTTGGGGCGTGCGGGTCGGCTGGATGGGCAAATTCTCCGACAGCGTAAGCGTCGGCGCCGCCTACGCCTCGAAGATGCATATGAGCGACTTAGACAAGTATCGCGGACTGTTTGCCGAGCAAGGCGCGTTCGACATTCCGGAAAATTACAATGTCGGCATCGCGGTCCAGGCCACACCGACAGTACTGGTCGCGTTTGACGTGCAGCGCATCAATTACGGCAAGATCACGTCCATCTCGAACGGCGTACTGAACAGCCTCGTGGCTCCAGGAGTCACGTGCCTGCTCGGCTCGGCGTGCGGCTCGGGTTTCAGCTGGCAAAACCGGACCTACTACAAGCTCGGCGTGGAATACGCGTATAGCAAGGAACTCACCCTGCGCGGCGGATTCAACTTCGGCAAAGCACCGTTCGGCAATACCGCCAATGACATTTCGTTCAACATCATCGCGCCGGGGGTAGTCGAGAAGCACCTCACGCTCGGTTTGACTTACAAGACCAGCAGTGGCGGCGAATTGACGTTTGCCTACATGCACGCTTTTAGCAACACGGTCACGGGTCCCTCCGCAATCACGACGCTGGTCAATAACTTTGGCTTCCCCGGGTCATTCGGCACCGAGTCTCTGAAGATGCATCAGAATTCCCTGGGCATCGCCTACGGCTGGAAGATGTAAGCCGCGCCGATCGACCGGGGGCGGACAAAGGGCCGGGATGACCTGGCCCTTTTTCATTGGGACTCGGGGATCAGAACTCGTACCGAACCTGAAGGTATACGTTATCGTCCCGCGCCAACTGTCCGAACTGGCCCCACGGCTTGCCACCGAAGAAGTTGGCGCCGACCGCTCCCCATACGCGATCGGTGAAGCTGTAGCGCAGTTCCGGGTTGACGAAATAATCACCATTGCTCGCGTTATACAACGCGTATAGCGACAGCCGAAGTGTCTGGTGCCTGAGCAGCTGCGTCACGCGCAGCGTCACCGTGTGGCCAAGCCGCTTCTCGGCTGGAAAGCCGGCAGGCAGCGCGGCGCGATAGGCACCGTAGTCATGCATGTGCTCGGCGTAATACTGGATACCGAGCGAGAGATCTTCAGCCGGCTGAATCTGGTAGCCCACGAGCAGCCGGGTCTGCGAGTTGGGAACGGCGAATTCGCTCCCCGCGGGATCCTGGCGGGAATCGTACCAGGCTCCCTCCAGGCTCAGCACACCCTCGCCCGCCCGGCCCGAGAGGCTTGCACCATAGACCGAAAGCTTGGGGTGGAAGAAGGTGATCTTCATCGGCGCCGCCATGCTGTCCGGCCGCATCGAGGGCGTGCGCTGGAAGCCGCGATACAAATAGAGCGCCGCATCGTAGCCGGCGATGTCGCGGTATACGCGCAGCCCGACATCGCCGTGCCCGGGCTTGACGGTTTCGCGATTGGTCACAGCCGGCAGCGGGTCGAAGAGCCAGAATCGACGCGAATCCGGGATGCGGCTCTCGCGAAAACTCGGTGCAACCACCAGCTCGAACGAGGCGAACTCGGGATAAGCGCCCAGCTTCACTGCATCCACGGCGCGCTTGAGATACTCCAGCGGCCGGCCGGCAAACAGGGCCTCGTGGTCCTTGGGGAAGACGTCGTTCACGAACACCAGATCGCCAAGTCCCCAAGTGATCACCTGGCGGCCTATGCGCAGATCCCAGTTCCCGGCTGCGTAGTCAACGTAGCCTTCCCGCAGTTCGCTCTCGTCTTTGCGGCCGAGATGGTCGTAAGCGACATCGCCCTTCAACCGCATGCGCCAGCCGCCGGCCGCCGCGTCGAGCTTCAGTTGCGCGCGCTCCTCCAGCCACTTGTAGCGGCGGCCGTCGGGATTGGCCGGGCCCGTGTTGAACGCGGTGTTCTGCTGCAGGAAACCGGAAACCGACAGCTCCGCCGCTGCCGGCGTAACAGCCAGCAACGAAGCGATCAGCGCGACGACGCGCCGGACATTCAGTCGATCCACTTGCGCGGCGGCTGCCGGAGGAAGCGCTCGGTGAACAAGCTGTCCTCGACGCCCAGGTCGTAGTCGGTCTTGACATACGCGACCTCGGTGCGGTGGCCCGTCTGCAGGTTCCTCATGGTGCGCTTGACCAGCGTGGGGAAACCCTTGATGTCCGCCACCTCGTCGGCGGTGAAGAGTTTGAAGCGGTTACCCCTCTTGTCGTACTGCTCTTCCTTGAGCGGCAGGAAGTTCGCCTTGTCCACCCAGGTCACTTTGTGGCCGAAATCGGCATCCTTCCCCTTGGGCGTGCTCTTGACCACGTAGCAGTCGCGGTTTCCCACCTTCTCTTCACGCTCGATCACGTGGTTGTCTTCCTCGATGTCGCGCCCGGAAACATCCTCGTACGTGAAATCCGAGCCGACGAAGCTGGAGCGCTTGTCCTGCGCGGCGATGCGCTTGACCATGTTGATCGCCGGAATGAACATCCAGCGGTCGTCGTCCTTGACGGGGTACTTGTGGATCATGAACGTCATGTCCTTCACATCGGCCGGCTGGAAGAAGTACATGAAATACTTCTGATCGCCGCCTGGCTCGCCCACGTTCTTGCGCAGCATGGTGAGTTCGCGCAGCCGCTCCTGGCCGTCCTTGTTGAGGAGCTTCATCACCACCCGCGCCTTGAAGTCCTTGCCCGGATAGAGGAAGGCGGCCTGCGATTTCTTCATCACTTCCTCGCCTGAGACGGCCAGAGCCTGCACCGGCAGCAGCCCAGCGACGATCCATATCCACCAGCGTTTCACGTCAGTCTCCTTTCGCTGGCGCCGGAGCGATGTTCGCCGCCGGCGCCGGTTCATCGAGCAACCAGCTCTGCCCCAGCATGATCAGGGCGGGCAAATAGAGGATGGTGAGCAGCGCCGAGAGCAGCATCATCGCCACGATGAACGCCCCCACAGCGATGTAGGGCGTAAGCGGGGCGAAGAGCATCACCGAGAAGGCCGCCGCAAACAGCACCGCGTTGCGGAAGATCCCCTTGCCTGGCCGTGCCGCCGTCCACAAGAGCGCCTCCTGCACGTTGTGGCCGCCCGTCTCGGCCAGCCGCTGGCGGAAGCGGCTGATGAAATGGATGGCGAAATCCACCGCCATGCCGAGCGACAGCGTGCTCAACACCGAGAGCGGCATGTCGAAGTCCTTGCCGACAAAGCCGACCACGCCGTAGATGAGCAGGATGGTGAACAGGAGCGGCATGTAGCCGACCAACGCCCACTTGGCGGACCGGAAGTTGAGGGCGAGGATGACGAAGACCACGACCAGCGCCATCACGAAGCCGCGCACCATGTCGCCGAGCACCTCGTCGTTCCACACCAGGTTGAAATTGGCGATCCCCGCCGGTTTCACGGCCACGGCCAGCGGGTGAGCCTTCTGGTAGGCCTCTGCCGCCTGCTTCACCTGGCGCATCGCCTCCGCGTCCCAGGTCTTGAGCTGCACCCAGACGTTGGCCTTCTGGAACGTCGGATCGACCACATTGTCGAGGTCGGAGGACTTCGCCGACATGCTGAAGAGAAAGAGGTATTGGCCGATCGCCTCCTTGGTATCGGGAACGGCGTCGTACTTCCTGTCGTCGTCGTGCAGCACCTGGTTGATGCGCTTGACGTAATCGGCCACCGAGAAGGTCTTGCCCACCACCGGCATCCGCTCGAGGTGCCGCTGCAGGCCTTCGAGCCAGCGCACGGCTTCCGGCTGCTTCATGAACTCCGGCTCGTTGGCGAGCGCCACTAGATAGGCCAGGGAAGTGCCGCCTAGCGCCTGGTTCATCGCCGCGTCGGCGACCCGAATCTCGCTCGATTCCTTGAACCAGGCCACCAGGTTGTTGTTGACGTGGATTTTGCTGGTGCCGGCTACGGCGACAACAAGAAAAGCGAGCCCGACCAGCGTCGTGGCCAGCGGACGCGTCGCGCCCACTTCGCCGATGCGGCGCAGGAAGCGCGCGGTGCGATCCAACTCCACGCTTTCGGTCTCGACCGCCTTGGCGACCTTCTCCTCCTTGACGAAGGTCAGGATGGCGGGAATGAGGCTAAAGGAGAACAAGCGCAGCACCACGGTGCCGAAAGCGATCAGCCCGCCGAAAACCTTCACCGGCACGATGCTCATGAAGAGCAGCACGGCAAAGCCGGCAGCCGTGGCCAAAGCCGTGTAGCGCACCGGACGGCTCACCGCCTGCATCGTTTCGCGGATCGCGGCGAGCTTGTCGCGTTTCTCGCGGTAGCGGAAGTAGAACTCGTTGAAGATGTGGATGCTGTCCGTGGCGATGGCCATCAGGAACACCGGCGCCATCGAGCTCATGATGTGCACCGGGAAACCCGCGCCGATCAGCAGGCCCATGCTCCAGATGATCGCTGCCATGGCCACCGCCATCATGGCGAACGAGAGCGACAAGCTGCGGAACATGAGCTGGATCGCGCCAAACATGATCATGCCGGCGATCGGCGAGAAGATGCCCATCAGCTTGAACATCTCGGCGCCGAAGGTGTCGCGCGCCACCGGGTCTCCGGCTATGTAGTAGCGTTCCGGTCCGCTTTCCTTGGCGACGACGGCACGGATCCGGTCGGCGATCTCGGCGCCGTTGGCGCCCTTCTCCAGCGGCACGTAGATCGCGGTGGTCTTGCCGTCCGGCGAGACGATGCGGTTGACGAAGAGCGGATTGCCAAATAGCGCGCCGCGCAGGACCTCGACGTCGGCCTGGCTCTGCGGCGGCCCCGGCATCAGTGGCCCCACCTTGAGCGTGCCAGCTTCCGCAGTGACGTTCGTGATGGTGGTGAAGCCGTTCACGTCGCGGCTCGCCACGCCTTCCAGCTTGAGAATTTCGTCGGTAATGCGGGCGATGCGGCCGAGCGTCTCCCGGTTGAGCACCCCGGCATCGTTCTGCACGCCGACGACGATGGTGTCCTCGTAAAGCGCGAACATCCTGTCGACCTCGTTGTTCCAGACGCGCACGTCCGAGGTCTCCGGCAGCATGTGCTTCGGGTTGGTGTCCGTGGCGATGCGCGGGAACTGGGTGAGGAACACCAGCGTGAGCGCAATGGTCGCCGCGACGATGAGTTTCGGACGCCGGACGGAGAATTCGACCAGCGAGAACTTGAACATGGTCTGCCCTTGCATTATCGGCAGTGGTCCGGCGGTATGTCCGCAGCGACGGCAATGAAGGATCCGAATCCCGGCAGCCAGCGCCGCAGGCGCGGCTCCATGAGCCGGCTCCAGCGTTTACCGCCCGGCAAAACGATGATCGTGCGGCAGCCGGTCCGGCGCGCCGGCAGCCCGTCGAACAGGCGTGCCACCTCCCTCGGCGTATGCCAGCGCGCACATTTGTAAGCTCCCTTGCCGCCGTCGCGGCCCTTTTGGAGATAGAGCAGGCTGCGGCGGTTGAGCAGCCCCAGCGCCACCCGCCGTCGCGCGACGCGCAGCACCTCGGCGAGGGCCTGCTTCTCCTCGCGGATAAAGCACAGGGCGGTGATGCTGACCACCAGATCGAAGCTGCCATCGCGGAAAGGCAGCCGGCGCGCATCGGCTGCGACGAAGCCGATGTCTCGCGACGAATGCCCGGCCGCGAAGCGAACCATGGCGAAGTGGAGGTCGGCACCGACGACGGTTCCGTCTGCAGCGTCTGCGGCAAAGTGCCGTGCGAACCAGCCGGTGCCGCAGCCAACGTCCAGTAGCGTCTCGCCCGCACGCGGCGCAAGCAAGGATCTGAGCAAACCATACTCCTCCTCTCCAATCCACGCCCCGCGCGGTGTCGCGTACCAAGCTTCGTACTGCTCCGGCTGCATGCTTCCCCTTGTCGCCACCTGAATTTCAGAAGCGCCGATACAGCCAGTACTTTTCGTAAAGGATCTTCCCGGCGTGCCAAAGTAGACTCGGGCCGCGCATCTCGACTTGCGGCGTCGGCTCGGCGTAGAAGTTGCCCTTGCCGATGCCGGCACGGCCGCCGCCGGTCTCGATGAAGCACATACCCTCGCCGGTAAACTTGCGCGGCGCGCCCTTGCCGGTCCAGGCGTGCGCGATGTTGTGCGCCACCACCTCGGCCTGGGCATGGGCGAAGACGCCCGCCTTGGGCAGCGGGCGGCCCATCTTGAGCGGAATGGTGGTGATGTCGCCGATGGCGAACACCCCCTCGTATTGCGTTTGCAGATTATGTCGGTCGACCGGGATCCAGCCCGCTTCGTTGGTCAGACCGGCCTGGCGCACGACTGCCGGGGCGCGGTGCGGTGGGACGTAGAGCAGGAGATCGAATTCCGCCGCAGCGCCGTTCGCGAAAGCGATGCGGCGCGCCGCCGGATCAACCTCCTTGACCTGGTGCTCCGGGCGGTAGGCGATGCCGCGCGCCTCGATCATGCCGCGCACGGCGGCACCCAGTTCGGGGCCGGCGACGAACATCGGCCGCGGTTCGGCGGCGAAGAACTCGATGGCGGTCTTCTCGCGAACGCCGTGCTTGCGCAGATAGGACTCGATGAGCAGCGCCGCCTCGTAGGGCGCGGCTGGGCATTTGTACTGGGGTACGGCGGTGAGGATCGCGATGCGCCCGCCCTGAAAGCGGGCGAGCGCATCGCGAATGGCGATCGCGCCCTCCATCGTGTAGAGATTGAGGCCGGCATCCGGGAGCCCGGGGATCGCCTCGGGCGCGTAGTCGGCGCCAAGTGCAATGACCAGCGCGTCAGCCGCGAGCGGCTGGCCGTCGATCCCGACTTCCCGGCGCTGCGCATCGATGCGGGTGACGCTCTCTTGGCGAAACTCGACGCCCCGTTCGGTTAGCCGTCCAAGCGGGCGGGTAAAGTCCTCCGGTTTGCGCTCGCCGACGATCAGCCACAACAGAGACGGCGGAAAGAAATGGTTCGCCGCGCGATCGACCACGATTACGCGGTCGGAGTCGGGCAGGAGCTTTCTCAATGTTTCGGCGGCGACCAGGCCGCCGAGACCGGCTCCAAGAACCAACGCAGTTCGACCCATGGTTAGAACACGATGACCTTGTCGGCCCACTGCGTCCACGCGGTAAGCCCGTCCATCGTGCTGCGCAAGGCACCATCGACCATCTCGGTTTCGGCCACGCCACGCGCATCGATGCAGGTACCGCACACGCCGATTTCGCCGATGAGAAACACTTTTACCTCCTCCCCTCCGGACTTGAGCAGGCTGCGGGCGAGCCGCAGGGCGTTGTAGCTGCGTTCGTTGCCGTAGGGAGCATCGTTGAGCAGGAACAGGTGTTTCATGGACGTCTGGCTTGGCTCAGGGAAGTCTATCAACTATTCAATCTATCAGTTGAATATAAAGCACGGCATGATCTGAATCAAACACTGCTGCCGCGCGGCGAGCGAAAACGTCAGCGCGGGACCGCGTGCGAATTCGAGCAACTCCAAGGTAATTTCTCAGTTTCGGCCGTCGACCTCACCATGCTCTGTCGTAGCGAGGTCGCGATGTTGATGGAAATCAAGAGAATTCGAAGCGCCTGCGGTATGCGACGTAGCAGAGCACCGGAATCACCGCCAGCGTAAGTCGAGCAGGCCGCCGCGCTGCTCGCGAAATTCGGCTAGCTCAGTAGGTGAACGTGACCACGTCGTCGTCCATCGCCCGCTCGATCACGTAGGCGCCGCCGACCGTCTCGTCGATCTCCGGAATCAAGTCATGGCCCCACAGGTCGAGCGTGGGCGTGCATACCTTGAACTTCACCCCTGCCTCGTGAGCGTCTTTCATGAAGTCGTAGACGCTTTTCGATGAGCCTTCCTTGATGTGCAGTTTCTCGGCGACACCTTTGATCGCGAGTTCGCCCGCACGTCCGGTCAGGATCACCTCGGTCTCGTGCTCCATCGCCGCCGCAACCGAGGCCTGGAAAAACGGCGCGCCCAGCTCGGCGACGTTGTGGGGATCGGTGTTGACCATCACGATCATCAGTTTTTTGGCCATGTGGACCTCCCGTGACGTATATTAGATGCCGCTAATATAGCGCGAACCACGCCACCGCACATGGACAAGAGCAGTTTCAAGCCCGACACCCGATACACGCTGACGCTGCGCGATGCGCAAGGGAAACCGCGCCCCGCCAACCTTTACGTCTACCGCGTGCACGATCAGTTCATGGTCGCCCGAGCGACCAGCGGCGACGGGCTGGTCTGCAAGATCGCCTACGCCGACGTCGAGCGCATCGTCGACGAAACGCCGGTACCGCCTGCGGAGCGATACTTGCTTCCCGCCGCAGTGCTCGACGAGAAGAACTGGCGCGACAAGTCGGTGATGCAGCACTACGCGAGTGCTCCCGGGCGGGGCAAGTAAAGATTGCAGCCGTCTCGGCGACTTCGCTTTATCCCTGCTCGAGGCCGGGGTACTAAGCGATTCATGCGCTCTATAGACACATAGCGCTGTTCGGTCGCTGCGACATCGGGCGCCGTTTAGAATTCCGCCGTCGGGACCGCGCGCGGACAAACGATGACTGAAGTTGTTGCGACCAACCAGACGATCCTCGTGGTCGGCGGCGGCATCAGCGGCATGACCGCGGCGCTGGAAGCGGCGGAGTGCGGAAAGCAGGTGATCCTCGTCGAGCAATCGCCGACGCTCGGCGGCCGCACCGCGCTGCTGTACCGTTACTTCCCGAAGCTGTGCCACCCGGCCTGCGGGCTGGAGATCAACCTGCGGCGCCTGCGCGGCAATCGCAATGTGCGGGTGCTGACGCTCGCCGAGGCGACAAGGATCGAGGGCGGACGCGGTGATTACACGGTGACGCTGCGAATCACGCCGCGCTATGTCAACGAGAACTGCACCGCGTGCGGCGCCTGCGCCGAGGTGGTAAGCGCGGAAATCCCGAATCCCTGGAACTACAACCTCAACCGGATGAAGGCCGCGTACCTGCCGCACGCGATGGCCTATCCGCAGCGCTACGTGCTCGATGCTTCGATCCTCGGTACGCCCGAAGCCGAGAAGGCGAAAGCGGCGTGCAAGTACGGCGCCATCGACCTCGACATGAAAGAGGAGACCGTCACGCTCAGGGTCGCTGCGGTGATCTGGGCGACCGGCTGGAAGCCCTACGACGCGGCCAAGATCCAGCCTTACGGCTACGGGCGCTTCGCGAACGTCATCACCAGCCTCGAATTCGAGCGCTTCGCCGACCCGCACGGGCCGACCGGCGGCCGGATCGTGCGCCCCTCCGACGGCAAGGAGGCGAAGAACATCGCCTTCATCCAGTGCGCCGGCTCGCGCGACGAGAACCACCTGCGGCACTGCTCTCGGATCTGCTGCATGGCCTCGCTCAAGCACACGCAGTTCCTGCGCGAGGCGTACGGCGATGGCGCGCGCTCGACCATCTACTACATCGACATCCGCGTGATCGACCGCTTCGAGGATTTTTACCGGAAGGTGCAGGCCGACGGCACTGTCAAATTCGTGAAGTCCAAGCCTGCAAGCATCGAGGAAGACCGCAAAACCGGTGATGTGGTCCTGCATGGCGTCGATACCGAGGGTTATCACCGCTACGCGGCCAGGCACGACCTCGCGGTGCTCGCCATCGGGATGGAACCCTCGGTCAGGGGCGCCGATGTACCCGCACAGGTGCTCGAGGATTCGAGCGGATTCCTGCAGCCCGGTGCCGAGGGTGCGGTGTTCGGCGCCGGGTGCGCCACCAATGCGCTCGACGTCAATCGCTCGGTGCAGAGCGCCACCGCGGCCGCGCTGCGCGCGATCCAAGTGGTCAATCGGGTGTCGCGGGCCGAATCGTGAAAACCGCCGCCTACATCTGCGGGGGATGCGGCATCGCCGAGCGGCTCGACACCGCGCAGCTCGCGAAAACCGCTGAGCGCGAGGGCAAGATGAACCTCGTGCGCCAGCACCCCTTTCTGTGCTCGGCCGAAGGCGTGCAGGCGATCCGCGACGACATGCAGAAGGAAGGCGTGACGCACATCGCGATCGCGGCTTGCTCGCGCCGCTCCAAGACCGAGGCGTTCAACTTCCCCGCAGTCGCCATTTCGCGCGCCAACGTCCGCGAGGGCGTGATCTGGGTGCAGCCGGCAACCGAGGCGGCGCGCGAGGTCACGCAGGAAATGGCCGAGGATTACGTGCGCATGGGTTGCGCCGAGGTGAAGAAGATGAAGGTCCCGGCTGGCAGTGCGCAGACCGGCAGGAACAAGCGCATCCTGGTGGTGGGCGGAGGCATCTCCGGCCTCACGGCAGCGCTCGAAACCTCGAAGACCGGCTACGAAGCGGTGATCGTCGAGAAGGAGGACTGTCTCGGCGGCTGGGCGGCGAATCTGCATCGCCGCGTTCCCGAGCGCGAGCCGTTCACGAACCCCGCCGACACCGGCATCGCGGCGCTGATTGAGCAGGCGACGAACGATCCGCGCATCGAAGTGCACCTGAACGCGACCATCGCCGCAACCTCCGGTGCGCCGGGGCAATTCAAGGTTACGGTCGCGATCGAGAGCGGCCGCATGCTTACCGAGGAGGTCGGCGCGATCATCCAGGCCACCGGTTTCTCGCTCTACGACGCGGCGAAGCTCACCGAGTTCTCCTATGGAAGATCGCCCAACATCGTCGACCAGGCGGGGCTGGAGCGGCTCGCGCGCGAGGCGGCCGCTGCCGGCGCACCGATCCGCAGGCCCTCGGACGGCGGCGAAGTGAAAACGGTAGTGTTCGTGCAATGCGCGGGGCAGCGCGACGATTCGGGCAAACACCTGTCCTACTGCTCGGGGCACTGCTGCGCCACGTCGATCAAGCAGGCGATGTATTTCAAGGACGCCAACCCCGCGATCGTCACCGTGGTCATCTACACCGACCTGCGCGTGGCGGGGAACGGCGAGGATTTCTATCGCTCGGGGCAGGCGAAGGGCATCAACTTCACCAAGGGCAAGGTGAACGCGGTCGAACCGGACGGCAATGCGTGTAAGGTGAAGTTCCGCGACCTGATCCTCGCGGAGGACACCTCGATCGACAACGCCGACCTGGTAGTGCTTGCCACCGGGCAGGTGCCGAATTCCGGCATCGACATCGACCACCCCGGGAAGGAAAACGCCAACGGCGCCAGGCCGATCTCGATCCTCAACCTGAACTACCGGCAGGGCAAGGATCTGCCGCACCTGCGGCACGGCTTCTCCGACTCGCACTTCATCTGCTTCCCGTACGAGACGCGCCGCACTGGCATCTACACTGCGGGCCCGGTGCGCCGGCCGATGGACATCGCGCAGGCGACAGAAGACGCCACCGGGGCCGTGCTCAAGGCGATCCAGGCGGCCGAGAACGCCGAGCTCGGGCGCGCCGCGCACCCCCGCTCGGGCGACCTCTCCTTCCCGATCGTGCGGTTCGATGGCTGCACCCAGTGCGGTCGCTGCACGATAGAGTGCCCATTCGGCGCGATCGACGTGGACGAGAAGAGCTACCCGCTGGTCAACGAGAGCCGCTGCCGGCGCTGCGGCACCTGCATGGGGGCGTGCCCGGTGCGCGTCATCTCGTTCGAGAACTACTCGGTGGACTCGGTCGGCGCGCAGATCAAGGCGGTCGGGATCCCCGACGAGACCGAGGGCAAGCCGAGAATCCTGGTGCTCGCCTGCGAGAGCGACGCCTACCCGGCGCTCGACATGGCGGGCATGCAGCGCATCGCCTATTCGGCGTTCGTGCGCGCGGTTCCGGTGCGCTGCCTCGGCTCGGTGAACGCGGTCTGGGTGACGGACGCGCTCAACTCCGGTTACGACGGCATCATGCTGATGGGCTGCAAGCACGGCGACGACTACCAGTGCCATTTCGTGACGGGCTCCGAGCTCGCGAACGAACGCATGCGCAAAATCGACGATACGCTCAAGCAGCTTGCGCTCGAGAGCGAGCGCGTCGCGACCTACGAGGTCGCGATCACCGACAGCGGCCGGGTGCCCGGCCTGATCAACGACTACGCGCAGACCATCCAGCGCATCGGCCTTTCCCCGATGAAGGGCTTCGGATGAGCGATCCCAACCTCGTCGCGCTCGCGAAATACGGCAACGACTTTCTCAAAGAGGTCGAGGAGCGGGTCGAGGACGGCGAATGGGTGAAGATGTGCATGCAGTGCGGCGTGTGCGCCGGCTCGTGCACCTTCGGCCCCGACTGGGAGCATTCGCCGCAGAAGATTTTCCAGATGATCCGCGCCGGCAAGCGCGAAGAGGTGCTGACGTCCGATTCGATGTGGATGTGCACCTCTTGTTACAGCTGCATCGTGCGCTGCCCGCGCGAGCTGCCGATCACGCACATCATGCACGGGCTTGCGACCTACGCGCACCGCCTCGGGCTCGCGCCGAAGTTGCAACCGACGCACCGCTTCTCGGTCCAGTTCTGGGACAACTGCACGAAGACCGGGCGCGTCAACGAGATGAAGCTCGTGCTGCAGGTGTATTTCCGAAACGGCCTGATCGCCGGAATCAAGGAATTCTGGAACATGCGCAACGTGGGATTCGGGCTGCTTCTCGCCAAGCGCATGAACCCGTTCGAGCTGTTCTTCCCGCACCAGTGCAAGGACAAGAAGGGCATCCAGGCGATGCTGAAGAAGGCTTACGAGATCGAGGACCGCCGCCGCGGTTTCTCGAAGTAAGGAGGAACCATGGCCAATAAAGAGTACGCGTTCTATCCCGGCTGCTCCTCGCAGCTGCGCGGATCCGCTTCCAATTACCTCACCAGCGTCAATACGATGTGCGAGGTGCTCGACGTCAAGATGACGCCGATCCCGGACTGGAACTGCTGCGGCGCCTCGATCGGCTACGCGGGCAGCGGCGAGCTCGCGCGCCACGTGATGAACGCGCGCAACTTCGCCCTCGCCGAGGAACATCTCCCCGGCCAGGACGTGGTCGCCAGTTGCGCCGCCTGCTGGCTGGGCGCGAAGGAGACCAAGGACAAGCTCGAGGGCAGCGCGCAGCTCCTCGCCGACACCAACGCGGCGCTCAAGGAAGCCGGTCTCCAGTACAAGGGCGGCACCGAGGTGCGCCATATGGTCGAGGTGCTGATCGAGGACCTCGGCTACGAGGAGCTCGGCCGGCACGTGGTGAAGCCGCTGGAGGACATCAAGTTCGCCGGCTACGTCGGCTGCCAGACCAATCGCCCCTTCGGCATCGCAGGCGAGTCGTTCGAGAATCCGATGTACCTCGACAAGATGGTCGAGACGGTCGGCGGCGAGGCGCTGACGAAATACGAGCAGAAAGTGACCTGCTGCGGCGGCGCGCTCGCCTTCTCAGAGCCCGAGAAGAGCCAGAAGCAGATCAAGGACATCGTCGAGTCGGCCTACGACCAGGGCGCCGACATGATCGTGACGCCCTGCCCGCTTTGCCAGGCGAACGTCGAGATCTACCAGGCCGATGTGAACAAGCGCTACGGGACCAAATTCGACATGCCGGTGGCGTACTACTCGCAGCTGATGGCGGTGGCCTACGGCGCGACGCCGAAGCAGGCCGGCCTCGACGGCCATATCATCAAGCCCACCAAGCTGCAGCAGATCGCCGTAAAAGTCGTGCCGGTAAAGAAGTAGCTCGCAGCGGCTACTTCTTCGGCTTGCCCGTCGTCCGACTGCCATCGAACAGCGTCCCGGGCGCGAAGCCGAAAATGCGCTCGAACTCCAGCTCCCGGATCAGCCCGTCCACCGCCTCCTGCCCGCCGGACTCGCCGAGGACGAAATGGTTGAAGTGAAGCTCGCGGGACATTCCGCACGCTAGGAGAAAGGAGACGCGCATGCCGACCTACGTAAACCCCGACAAGTGTGACGGCTGCAAGGCTCTCGACCGTCCCGCCTGCATGTACATCTGCCCCAACGACCTCATGGTGCTGGACCGGGCGCTGGGGAAGGCCTGGAACCAGGAGCCCGACCTCTGCTGGGAGTGCTACGCCTGCGTGAAGATCTGTCCCCAGAACGCCATCGCCATGCGGGGATACGGAGACGTGGTGCCGTTGGGAGCGAGCCTTACGCCGCTCAGGGGGACGGACTCGATCATGTGGACGGTGAAGTTCAGGAACGGACAGATCAAGCGCTTCAAATATGCCATCCGCACGACACCGTGGGGATCGATCGAGCCGTTCCAGGGCCTGCCGGTTCCTTTGCCGGAGGAGATGAAGAAGCCCGGCCTCTGCGGCGAGGCGAAGTTTCTCGGGGTTTCCCGGCTGCCGACGATTTCGAAAAACTAACGGAGGCAATGAGTGATGGTTCAGCCCGAAACTGAGATTGTCGAGTGTGACGTTCTCATCTGTGGCGGCGGAATGGCGGGGTGTGGCGCCGCCTACGAAGCTGCCTACTGGGCCAAGACCAAAGGGCTGCGTGTCGTGCTCGTGGAGAAGGCCGCTATCGAGCGCAGCGGGGCGGTGGCCATGGGGCTCTCGGCGATCAACTGTTACATGGGGATGAAGTGGGGTGAGAACCAGCCCGAGGACTTCGTCCGCTACGTGCGGCAGGATCTGATGGGGCTCTCGCGCGAGGATCTGGTCTACGACATCGCCCGCCACGTCGATTCGACCGTTCACATGTTCGAGGAGTGGGGGCTGCCGTTTTTCAAGACCCCGGAAGGCCGCTACAAGCGCGAGGGACGCTGGCAGGTGATGATCCACGGCGAATCCTACAAGCCGATCGTGGCCGAGGCGGCCAAGAAGGCGATCGGAATGAACAACATCTACGAGCGGACCTTCGTCTCGCACCTCCTGCTCGACAAGAACGACCCGGGCAAGGTCGCCGGCGCGATCGGGTTCAGCGTGCGCGACCAGAAGGCTTACGTGTTCAAGGCGAAGGCCGTGATCTCATCGGCGGGCGGCGCGACGCTGGTCTTCCGCCCGCACGCGACGGGTGAAGGTCTGGGGAGGATCTGGTACGCACCCTGGAACACCGGCTCGGCCTACAAGCTCGCGATCACGGCCGGGGCCGAGATGACCCAGATGGAGCACCGGCTCGTGGTGACCCGGTTCAAGGACGGCTACGGGCCGGTCGGGATGTGGTTCCTTCTCTTCAAGTCGGTGTTGAAGAATGCCTACGGGGAGCTGGTGGAGGAGAAATGGGCGGACCTGCTCAAGGAGTGGCTCCCGTACGGTGGTGCCAAGCCGATCCCGACGCCGCTCAGGAACCACCAGATGATCAGGGATCGCCTGGAAGGGAAAGGGCCTCACTACCTCAGGACTGACGAGGGGCTCCAGAAGATGTTTGCCGATGTCCAGAATGACCCGAAGAAGGTGCGGGAGATTGAGGCCGACGCCTGGGAGGACTTCCTGGACATGACCATGTCCCAGGCGCTCCTCTGGGCCTCGCAGAACGTCGACCCGGCGAAGACGCCGTCGGAGGTGGTGCTCACCGAGCCGTACCTGATGGGCTCCCACGCCTCGGGCACCGGTGCGTGGGTGAGCGGGCCCGAGGACATCGCGCCGAAGGAGTACTTCTGGGGCTACAACCGGATGACGACCGTCAGAGGGCTCTTCGCGGCCGGCGACGGCGTGGGTGCCTCGGCCCACAAATTCTCGTCGGGGTCGTACACCGAAGGGCGGCTGGCGGGAAAGGCAGCGGTGGCGTACGTCTCCGATCACCCCGCTGCCCCGAACGTCGACCCCGCGCGCGTGGAAGCGATCAAGAGCGAACTCTTTCGGCCCCTCGAGGTGTACGAGAAGGGGCAGCCTCTCGTCACCCGCGGCGAGGTGAACCCGCAGGTGATCAATCCGAAGCAGGCGCTGCTGCGGCTTCAGAAGATCATGGACGAGTACGTCGCCGGCCAGGGTTCCGGCTACACCACGAACGCGCCGACCCTCGAGCGGGGGCTCGAGTTGCTGGCGATGCTCAGGGAGGATCTGCCGAAGGTCGGCGCGAAGGACCTCCACGACCTGCTGCGCGTCTGGGAGGTCTGGGACCGCTACTACTGCGCCGAGGCGCACGCGCGGCACATGCTCTTCCGCGAAGAGACGCGCTGGCCCGGCTACTACTATCGGGGTGATTTCCCGAAGCTCGACGAGACGAACTGGAAGTGCTTCACCACCTCGCGGTATGACGCGGACAAGAACGAGTGGACCTTGCAGAAGAAGCCGTATATCGCGCTGATTCCATAGTTGCGGCTTCGAGGGGTTACGAGCAGGCGTACTGCTTCGCGAGCCCGCTGAGGGTCATGTTCTCCGCAATCGCGGTGTGCGGAATGAGAGCGTAGCGCCACGGTTTGCCGCCGTGCCTCGCCGCGTTCTCGGAAGCGTTCTGGCACCACTTGACCGCGGATTCCTTTTTCAGGAGCACCACGGGATCCTGCATCTCGTTGCTGGCTTTCGGCTCCGGTCGATGATCTCCAGCGACCGGCGCTGCGGCGGGCGCAGCGACAGCCGCCCGGCGATGGCGTTGACGTGGCGGTTCACAGTTGCCGCCGATCCAGTTCCTCCAGCGCGGCCTTCAGCGGACCGGCCTTGTTCCGCACGATATCCCACAGAATGTCGTCGTCGATGCCGAAGTAGCCATGCACGAGAACGTTGCGGGCGCCGATCATTTCCCGCCATGTAATTTCGGGCGCCTGTCCGCGTACTTCTTCCGGAATGTAGCGAGCCGCTTCGCCGAGCAGCTCGATCTTGCGCACCGTCGCGTCGTACACCAGCCCGTGCCGGTCGAATTCCTCGCGCGTCACTCCGTCGGTGTACTCGAGTATGCGATCGCAGCAATCGATCATGTCCCGAAGGTACATGCGCCACTCACGCGACACGGATCGCCTCCCGCTCAACGTTCGGACGAATCTCCTTGCGCAGGCCCTTGTCGGTGACAAGATCCACCGGCCGGCCGAGCTGCGCCTCCAGGTATTCCTTCAGTCCGAAGTACCCGTCGAACGTTGCCGGTCCGTCGAAGGCGACGAGCACGTCCACGTCGCTGTCCGGACGCAGTTCGTTGCGCGCGGCCGAGCCGAAAAGTGCGAGCCACTTAACGCCGAAACGCGCGGCGATTTCCTGCTGCCGCCCCGCGAGCACCGCGAGAATCTGCTGGCGGTCGATCGTCATCGTGCCTCCGTGTCGAAGTCTAGTGCCTGCTGCCCCGGCTCGGGCGGCTTCCGGGGCAGGTTCTCCACCCGCAGGCTGTGATCGTGGTGGCTGTTGACGTTCATCCAGAACTGACCTGCTTCGGGGGTAATTTTCACCCAAAACTGACCCGCGTGATTGACTTGCCTGCTCGAGAAACAAGCAGGAGAGAAAGGAGTGATCCACGTGGGTATGTTGGCCAAGATCAGGCGGATGCATTTCCGCGACCGGATGTCGCTGCGCGAGGTGGCAAGCAAGCCGATGGGCGGGCAGCGGCGCGTCAGCTCGTAGGCGAAGTACTTGGCGTAGTAGTCCGTGAGCGGCAATGGACGTGTTCCGGAAAATATCGCAGCGTAATGCTGTTACCTGTTTGAACGCGAAGCGAGTAGCGCCTGTCCGGCCCACACCTGAATCCACGCGCCGCGGAACGGTCCCTCGTACTCGGGTCGCGCTCCATCGCCCGAGTAGCGGTTCCGCTCGACCACGATCACCTGCCCGGCGGGATGCGCCGCGACCCAGGGCCCAAGCTCCGGTTGGTCGAGGATCTCGATTGGCTTTCGCAGCCGCCCGGCGAAGTTGTATTGCGCGTGATACTTGCCGAGGTGCGCGAGCGGGATTCCCTGGCTCTCTAGCACCGCCAGGTGCTCCGCTGTCGGTCGCGGGTCGGCATAGGGCGCGATCGAAGGCACGACCCCGACGCCGATGACCAGGATTGCTCCATACACGGCGAAGCAGAGAGAGCGCGTTTGCGTGAGTGTGTCGCGCTTTGCAACCGCCAAGAGCAACGGCATAGCGAACGCAGACACCACAATCGGCCAGACGGGCAACGTAGATGACCACTCAGGAAGCGCCAGGGCCGCGGGCTTCGCGCGCGCGTACGCGAGGATCGCAGGTAACGCGAGGAAACCGCACGCGGGCAGCAGTATTTCCCAGAAGCGCGGCGCGGTCTGGAGCTTCAAGAGCGCATATCCTGCGAGCAATGCGAACGCGGGAAGGATCGGCACCAGGTACTTGGCCTGCTTGCCGCTCACGAACGAGAAGCCGACGACCGTCAGCACAAGCCATGCCGCCAGAAAGCGCGCGCTCATGTTCTCCGGTCCGAATCCGACTTCGCGCAACCCGCGCCACAGGGTCGGCCACACCAGCCAGGGAAACAGGACCGCAGGCAGGAGCGGCGCGTAATACCACCACGGCGCACGGTGCGCGAACGATTCGGCGACGCGACCCGCGGTCTGCCCCCAGAAGATGGCACGCCGGTATGCTTCGCCGCCGAAGTAGCCGGCCGGCAGGGCCCACGCGAGCGCAATCGCCGCGCCCAGAAGAACTGCGCCCAGAAGGCCGAGATACCATTTCGAAGGAGTCTTTTGCAACCCAGGCGCCCACCAGGGCGCCGTGACCGCAACGGGAAGCACGTGCAGCAGGATCACCGGTCCTTTCGCCAGTACGCCGAGGCCGATGCCCGCTCCGAGCCACAGCAAACCGGCGCGCCGCTCGCCTTGCGCCGCTCGCAGCACACCTGCCATTGCAATCATCACGCACAGCATCAGCAAGAGGTCGAACATGGTCAGCGTCACGAAGGCGGCGAACAGCAGCGTGCCGAACAGGATCCAGACCGCGTATGTGGAAACCTCGCGTTCATCGCGCCACAGCAGGCGAGCGAGGTGCCGGATCAGCGGCAGCGCGGCGAATGCGCACAGGGGCGCGACCAACCGCGGCCACCAGTCGTTGACGCCGAATGCCGCCCACCCGAGATGGATCAGCCAGAACAGAAGCGGCGGTTTGTGGCTGTAGGGTTCGCCGTTGACGTACGGCACGAGAAAATCGCCGCGCAGCCACATTTCCCACGCCACGCTGACGTACCGTGTCTCATCGACCGGCCAGAGCGGACGCAGCCAGATGGAGGCGACCGAGAAGGCTGCCCAGGCAGAGAGCAGGACTACGAACCAACGGTCGCGCAACGCTTCGCGCATCAACCGGTCTTCGAGCCATCACTTGGCACGGCCGGTTCCTCGAGCGCCTCGTCCACATCGGCGCCCAGCGTCTTGCCGTGGCGATAGCGGCGATAAAGCCAGGCCCCCATGAAGCCCGACACCAGGAACAGGAGCACGGCAACGCCGATGCGCGACGCGGCGCCCACCTCGACGCCGCTGCCAGCCAGCGCAAAGACCAGCGTCTGCGGGATATATCCCAGGAGGGAACCGAGAAAGAACGGGGTTCCCGGGACCCTGGAGACGCCCGCAGCGAGATTGGTGGCGAAATTGTTGCCGACCGGCAGGAGCCGAATGAGCACGGTCATCCAGAACGGATGCGCGGAGAGAAAATCCTCGACGCGCTGCACGCGCGCCCCCAGGCGCGCGCTGACGAGCGGCCGGCCGATCGCGCGTGCATAGAAAAACGACAGTACGCAGCCGATTTCGGTGCCGGCAAGCGCGAGCAACGTGCCAAGACCAACTCCGAAGGCATAGCCGCCGAGAAAACTCACCACGTGCCGCGGCAGCGCCAGCGCGGTTGCGACGCCCGCAACGCCGAGATAGAGCAGCTCGCCGGCAACTCCCTTGCCGCGAACCGCGCGGTCGATCCACGCTTCGCTGAGCAGCTCGCCCAGGATGCCGCTCTGTACGACGAAGCCGACCGCGACAAGCGTCGCCAGCAACGCGAGACCGGAGAACAGGACCCGCGGCTTCACAGCCGGGAAACTTCGCTCGTTTCAGGGCGCTTCATGCGACGCCGCAACCACATGACGCCGAACAGATCGACGATTCCTGCCCAGAGGCGGTTGTGCACACCGTAGTTCGATCTTCCACGGGTGCGCGGCCGGTGATTCACTTCGACCGAGATCGTGGCGCCGCCGTTGCGCTGCACGAGCGCGGGCAGGAATCGATGCATGTGGTCGAAGAACGGGAGCTCGAGGTAGGCCGTGCGTGCAATCAGCTTGAGTCCGCAACCGGTGTCCAGGGTCGCATCGCGCAGCAGGCGCGAGCGCACCGTGTTGGCAACGCGCGAGGAGAACCTCTTCAACCAGCTGTCGCGGCGCGTCTTGCGGTAGCCGGAGACGAGCTGCAGATTCGCCGGGCGCGCCGGATCGTCGCGCGCCGCAAGCAGCTTCGGCAGGTCCGCGGGGTCGTTCTGGCCGTCGCCGTCCAGGGTGCCGATCCATTCGCCCCGCGCCGCGCGCACCCCGGTGAGGAGCGCGGCGCTCTGGCCGCAGCTTTGCCGATGGGCGAGCACGCGCAGCCGTGGAAAACGAACCAGCGCATCGCGAAGGATTCGCGGCGTCCCGTCCCTGCTCCCGTCATCGACGTAGACGACTTCGAACTCGCACCGCTGCTCGAGTGCGGCGTGGATCTCCTCCAGCAGCGGGAGGATGTTGTCCTCCTCGTTGCGCACCGGAACAACGACGGATAACTGCACCATACGGCTCGTGTGCGGGCTGGCAGACACTTGCGATCCAAAAGTGCGGATTATCCCATCCCGGTTTCGCCGCAGCGTCTTGACACAACTCAACAACCCTTCCCGCCGAACGCATATACTGTCCTGTGTTTACCTAGGAAAGGGATCGCCATGGATGACCTAGTCGTATCGCCCCGCGACAGGCTGGCCAAGGATTTGCGCGTTGTGCTCGCCGATACCGAGGAGCTTTTGAAGGCCACCGCAAATGAAACCGGCGAGCGGGTAAAGGCAGTGCGCGCGCGGCTGCAGGAAAACCTGCAGATCGCCAAGACACGCGTACTCGAGCTCGAGGAAAACGCCGTCGAGCGCGCCAAGGCTGCCGCGGCCGCGACTGACCGTTACGCGCACGAAAACCCGTGGCAAACGGCGGGACTCGCGGCCGGATTCGGGCTCCTGATCGGCGTACTGATCGGCCGCAAGATCTAGTTCGCGGGTAGCTTGAGGAGCCTGCGCGCATTGCCCTCGTAGATCGCGCGGCGTTCCTCGGGTGATAGATCGAGCCGGTCGATGATCTCGATCGTGGTGCGTGTGTACATCGAGCCCTTCTCCGGGTCGAATGGCGAGTCCGAGGCAAACAGCACCCGCTCGGGGCCGAAAAATTTCAACCCGCATTTCGTCGCCTCCCAGGCGCCGAACAGCGCAGTATCGGCGTAGAACATCCGGAAATAGTCGAGCGGGCGCTTCTTGAGCTTTCTCAGGAGCTTGGTGTAATCCACGTCCGAGGTGCGCTTGCCGAGCTGGTCCCAGCCGGGACCGACCCGACCCTCGAAATACGGGATCATCCCGCCCATGTGGTGCGTAATGACCTTGAGCTGCGGGTGCCGGTCGAACAGCCCCGCGAACACGATATGCGCCATCGCGACGCTGGTCTCGTAGGGCCAGCCAAAAGTCCACCAGATCTCGTAGTGGCTCTTCTTCTCTTTCTGGTAGTCGGGAAAGTCCGCGCCGCGGGCCGGATGCAGCCAGATCGGCAGGTCGAGCTTCGCCATCAGTTCGAACAGCGGCAGCGTCCCGGGTGCGGTGAGCGGCTTGCCGAGCACGTTGGTAAACACCTGCACGCCGACCGCGCCCAGTTCGCGAATCGCACGCCGGGTTTCCCTGAGCAGTCCGTCGGGGTCGTTCATCGGCAGTGAAGCGATGAACGCGGGAAAACGCTGCGGATGCTTGCGCACGAGCTCCGCCATGCCGTCGTTTGCAAGACGCGCCATCTCGGTCGAGAGCGGCGGCGGCCCGAACACCTCGACCGGAGGCGAACCGAGGCAGATCACCTGCGCATAGTCGCCGAACCTGTCCATGATGCGGAATCGTTCATCGAGGTCGACGAGGGCCGGGATCTCGCGCACGCGCCGGTGCATGTCCTTGCCGTTCGGCGCAACCTTGAGCATTCGTTCGTAGAACTTTGTCGGAAAGATGTGATTGAAGATGTCCAGCTTCATGCCGGTTGCCTCCGGTTGTCGGCGCCGCACGCACTGTATGATGGCATGAATTGATTGCCGCGTGCCGAGGCCGTCCGACGGGGGGCCGTGCACAAACCTGAATGGGCGTCGAGAAAGAGGATCAATGAAAGCGCAACGTACCAGCGGCAAGAAACCGGTCAAGCAGCGCCTGCCGCGGGGGATCGCGCTGCTGCGCGATCCGCAGCTGAACAAGGGCATGGGGTTCACCGAAAAGGAACGCAACGCGCTCGGCTTGCGCGGCCTTCTGCCGCCCCATGTGCATTCACAGGAGGAGCAGGCCGAGCGGTTTCTTACGGTCATGCGGCGCAAGGCCAACGATCTCGAAAAATACATCGACCTGAATGCGCTCCGCGACCGCAACGAGGCGTTGTTCTTTCGGGTCGTCTGCGATCACCCCGACGAGATCATGCCGCTGATCTATACGCCGACGGTCGGGCTTGCCTGCCAGAAATTCGGCGAGATTCTGCAGAGAACGAGGGGGCTCTTCATCGGCGCCAACGACCGGGGCCGGATCGCAAGCGTGCTGCGCAACTGGCCGCACCGCGACGTCGGCATCATCGTGCTCACCGACGGCGAGCGCATTCTCGGCCTGGGCGACCTGGGCGCGCAAGGAATGGGTATTCCGGTCGGCAAGCTTTCGCTCTACACGGCGTGCGCCGGCGTGCACCCGCACCGCTGCCTGCCCATCGTGCTCGATGCCGGGACCGACAACGAGGCGCTGCGCACCGATCCCTTCTACGTGGGTCTGCGACGCAAACGGCTGCGAGGCCGGGAATACGACGAGCTGATCGAAGAGTTCGTCGTGGCGGCGCACAAGGTGTTTCCCGGGGCATTGATCCAGTTCGAGGATTTCGCGAATACCAACGCCTTCCGGTTGCTCCACGAGTACCGCGACCGGATCTGCACGTTCAATGACGATATCCAGGGGACTGCGGCGGTCGCGCTCGCCGGCATTCTCTCGGCGCTCAGGGTCACGGGCAGCGCGTTGCCCGAGCAGCGGATTCTGTGCTTCGGCGCGGGTGAAGCCGCGACCGGGATCTGCGATCTCGTGGTCTCGGCGATGCGGGAAGAGAGCCTTGCGGAAAACGAGGCCCGGAAACGCTGCTGGCTGTTCGACTCGCGCGGCCTCGTGGTCGCGAGCCGCAGGGACCTCGCCGAACACAAGGCGCCCTACGCGCAAGAGCACGCTCCGGTCGCGGATTTCGTCGCCGCCGTGGAGCAACTCAAGCCGACTGCGATCATCGGGGTGGCCGCGGTCGGCGGCACGTTCACCCGGCCGGTGCTCGAGGCCATGGCGCGAGTGAACCAGCGGCCGATCGTGTTCGCGCTCTCGAACCCGACCTCGAAGGCGGAATGCACCGCGGAGCAGGCCTATCGCTGGACCGTTGGCCGGGCATTGTTCGCCTGCGGCAGCCCGTTCGACCCGGTCACGCTCGAGGGCCGCATTTTCGTTCCGCGCCAGGGGAACAATTCCTACATCTTCCCGGGGGTCGGCCTGGGTGTAATGGAGACCGGTACGCGGCGGGTCACCGACGAGATGTTCCTCGCGGCAGCGCGCGCGCTGGCGAGCCAGGTCACGCAGGCGGATCTCGATCAGGGCAGTCTCTATCCCGCGCTCGACCGGATCCGCGATGTCAGCGCGCACATCGCGGCTGCCGTGGCCGATGTCGCGTTCCGGCGCCGCCTCACGTCGCGGCGCAGGCCGCGCAACCTGCTCTCTTACGTGCGCGCGAAAATGTACGACCCGCGCTATCCGCGTTACGCGTGATGCATCGTGCTGCAAACCGCGATCCTGGCCGAGGTCCGGTTCGATGATGAGCGCGTATTTCGCGTCGCGCAGGGGAATCTGCTCGCGGAGCCGGTGGAGGCGATCGTCAACGCGGCCAACGGCATGCTCGCGCATGGTGGCGGCGTCGCCGGCATCATTTCCCGCGCCGCCGGACCCGCGTTACAGCAGGAATCCGACCGGATCGTGCGCGAGCGCGGTCCGTTTCAGACTGGCTCGGCGGTAGTGACCACGGCAGGGAATCTTCCCTTCAAGGGCGTGATCCACGCCGTCGGGCCGCGGTACGGCGAGGGCGACGAGGAAGTAAAGCTGGTGCGCGCCCTCACCTCGGCGTTTCGCTGCGCCCACGACGCGCGCTGGACCTCGGTCGCATTTCCCGCGGTCTCCAGCGGCATATTCGCGGTGCCCCTTGAAATCTGCGCACGCGCCTACCTCGGCGCCGTGCGCGCCTGGTTCAGGGCCGAGTCCGCGACGCCGCTGTGTAATGTCCGGCTGTGCTTGCGCGACCAACCCGTCATCGATGCCGTCCTCAAGGAGTTGAAGCGATGAAAAAAGGCATTTTCGCCGCCTTCGTGCTGGCGATCGCCGTCCCCGCGTTCGCGCAAGGGCAACAGGGTCTCGCCAAGGCTACTTTTGCCGGCGGCTGCTTCTGGTGCGTGGAAGAGGCGTTCGACAAGGTGCCCGGCGTTGTTTCTACCACTTCCGGGTACATCGGCGGACAGAAAAAAAAGCCGACTTACGAAGAGGTGTCGGCCGGCGGGACCGGGCACACGGAAGCGGTTCAGGTCGTGTTCGACCCCAAAAAGGTGAGCTACGAAAAGCTGCTCGACGCCTTCTGGTTGAACCATGATCCCACGTACAAGGACCGGCAGTTCTGCGATCACGGCAACCAGTACCGGCCGTCGATCTTCTTTCACGACGAGGAGCAGAAACGGCTTGCCGAGGCGTCCAAGGCGAAGTACGAGAAACTGAAATCGTTCAAGGAGCCGATCCTGACGCCGATCGTTCCGGCGGGGGAATTCTGGCCGGCGGAGGACTATCACCAGGACTACCACTTGAAGAACCCGGTGCGCTACAAGTTTTACGCCACCGGCTGCGGACGCTATGCGCGGCTGGATGAGCTGTGGGGAAAGCTCAGGAAGTAATTCGAATCGCCGCCTACTCGACCAACGCGGCGACGCGCGCGAGCACGTCCAGTATCACCGCCTGCGGAACACCCTCGACGTAGCGCGCGCCGCGCACCTTCCACGCAATCGAGCGCGCCTGATGGCAGAGCACTACGCCTTGTGTCCCGGTGCCTGCGCCGCTGAGGGAAACAGCGAATCCCGCGTCGCGAGCGTACTCGCCGCCCTGCGTGACCGGACACACCAAGGCAAGCCCGCGCCGGTTAAAGTCGTGCTGCGTGAGTACCAGCACGGGGCGAATACCCGCCTGTTCCGGGCCCACCGTCGGGTCAAGATTGACGCGCAGAATGTCGCCACGCTCCGGTGCGCCCGCCCTCATATCACTTCGCGGCCGACCCGTGGCGCGTCCAGCCACTCGCGGTCGATGACGAATCGCTTGCCCTTGCACTGTGCGAGCAGATCCGCGAGGCGATAGCGCGGTCGCTGTGCCTTTCCGAGCACGATTCGGCCGCGCTCGATCGCAATGCTGACGCGATCGCCCGCATCAAGACCGACGGATTCGAGCAGTTTCCTGGGGATGGTCAGGGCGACGCTGCCACCCTGCGCCCGCAACGTCGCATGGCTCATGCCACAGTCTCCGGTGATGGATGTGCCGATGCATTGTCGCATAAAGTGCAACAAATGTTGCACGGTAAGTGGCAGAACCGCCTCGCCGAGTCCTTCCGAACCCGGTGGGCTACCCGTTCTACACCAGCAGCTGCGGCTGCTACGCGCGGCTGGATCAGCTGTGGGGAAAGCTGGGAGCGAAGTGAGTAGCGCCCTCAGAACTTCCTGACGCGTTCGATCTCGGAGACGCGCCCGCCCACGAGCGTGATCGTCGTGGTGAACGGATCTGCGGGCGTGGGCAGGTAAGTCCAGGTCCGGAGCGACAGTCCGGCGCGCGCCGGAGCGCGCAAGTGTCGCCCCGCCTGCACCGTGGTGGGCGCGGAAAGGGCGACGCCCTGATCCGAAACGAAGTCTGGTTCCCCGGCAACCGTCATCAGCTCGCCTTCGCTCATGCCGCGCTCAATGCTCACGTAGCGCCGGAAGTCGAGCCCGCGCGCCTGCCTGGGCGCCGTCGCCGCACGCTCCGCGGCAAGTTTCGCTTCCAGCTCATCGCGGCGGCGCTGGCGTTCCTCCATCCGCTCGCCCTGGCAGCGGATCGTGTAGCACTCCGCGCTCTCGGGCCCGGGCGGCGCCGCTTTCGCGTCCGGGTCCACCACGGTCGCTTTCGCCCCCGCTGGCGGCGAAAGGTTGGAAAAGTGGATGCGCCCCTGCGCGTCGGTCCAGCGGTAGATCTGCGCGTCGGCCGCGGCGGCGGCCAAGCCGCAAGCGAAAGCAAAAACCAATCGCCGGATGCCGATCATCTTTGCAAGGATAATACGCCCGGGGAGTGCACGCGATGGCCGCAAAGGCGAATTCGCTCAAGACGATTCTGTATGCGCTCGGCGCCAACTTCGCGATCGGCGCCGCCAAGCTCGGCGCGGCGATCGCCACCGGTTCGAGCGCGATGCTGGCCGAGGCGGTTCACTCCTTCGCCGACTGCGGCAACCAGGCGCTGCTGCTGGTCGGCCTGAAGCGCGCCAAGCGCCCGCCCTCTCCCGATTACCCGCTCGGGCACGGCAAGGCAATTTACTTCTGGTCGTTCATCGTCGCCCTGGTGCTGTTCAGCCTGGGCGGGTTGTTCTCGGTGTACGAAGGCGCGCACAAGCTCGCGCACCCGGAGCCGCTCAGCCACCCCTGGGTTGCGGTGGCGGTGCTGGTGTTCGGAATCGCCGCCGAAACGGTCTCGCTGCGCGCCTGCCTCGCGGAGATCGCCAAGGGGCGCGGCGGGAGCAGCCTGTGGCGCTGGTTCCGCGACACTCGCCAGAGCGAGCTGGTGGTGATTCTCGGTGAGGACATCGCCGCCGAGATCGGCCTCGCGCTGGCGCTGCTCGCCGTGCTGGTTGCAATCGCCACTGGCAATCCGGCATACGACGCGCTCGGCTCGATCGCGATCGGGGCCGTGCTGATCGTGGTCGCCGCAGGCATCGCAATCGAGATCAAGGGGCTGCTGATCGGCCAGAGCGCCGAGCCCGCAACCGAAGCGGCGCTGCGCCATTTCCTCGAGCAGCGCGCCGAAGTCGAGAAGGTGTTCCGCCTGCTGACGCTGCAGCTCGGCGGCTCGCTGATGGTCTCGGTGAAGGCGCGGATGCGAGGCGGCAGCGCCGCCGAGTTGGTCGCCGCGATCAACCGCACCGAGGCCGCGCTGCGTGCCGAGTTTCCCGAAGTGCAGTGGCTGTTTTTCGAGCCCGACATCGCCGACTGAGCAGCCTCAGGCTTCGTAACGCCCGAGCCTCACCATCGTCGTGCCGGGTTTGAGATGGACCATCGATGGCATGACCATGACGCAGTCGTCGTAGGGCGTACGCCAGATCGTGCCCCCGTCTTCGGCAATCACCGTCCCGGTCTTTGGAATCACTTCGAGTCCCTTGTAGGAATTCGTAAAGAGAAACTTCACGGTCTTCGCGACTACGGGTTCCGTCACGCGGATCAGACGCTGAACCAGGGGCGGCGAAAGGCGAAGCCTCGCTTCGACCCAGCCCAGCTCGACGACCCCGGTAAGCTTCAGAAACCTCAGTGCGGTGTCGATCGCGACCTCCGCGGCGCCCCTCTCCCAGTGCTGGCCGCACTCGATCAGCACCGCAGTGCGCGCGCTCGCCGGGTCGTTGAAGGCGCCGCGCTCCATCATGCGCAGGCCCGCCGGGTGGCCGGTGTCGAGCAGCAGGTCCGCGGGCACTCCGATGCGGCGCGAAAACGCGACACTCTTCTCGCTTCGGGCGCACACCATGATCGGGCGGCAGGGCTCATGCATGGAATGGATGTCGAGCAGAAAATCGGCCGCGTCGACGAACGGGCGCAGTTCGCGCGCACGGCGCAGCTCCGTCGAGTCGCGCGGTCCGGACAGGACCTCGTCCGCCCATACCCGGTTGAAGTCCTCATCGACATAGCGCGAACGGTCGGGATCGTCGAAATCGAAGCGCGCGTAGGCCGCGACGTTGGCGAAGGCGAGCGTGAGCTTGCCCTGCCTTGGCCGGATCTTTTCCCTGAACAGATAGTCCAGGGCGAGGGCACCGCAGAACTCATTGCCGTGCGTCAGCGCCTGCAGCATTACGGTCGGCCCCGGCTTTCCCGAGTCGAGCACGTGCACGTGCTTGACCCCGGTGTTGCCATCGCAATATTCGGTAATGTCCGGCGGCAAGATCTGGATCGGATGATGGCCGGGCATCTTCAGGAGGTCCGCAAGGTGAGCATCCAGTAATACTGGAACAGCTCGACGTGCGCGTTGCGTGCGCATTTCGCGGCGCGCGCTGACAGCTCATTCTCCAAGGGAAAATTCTTCAGCACCTCGTGCGTGCTTCCGTCGTCGAGCTTGCGCGACTGGTAGGTGTTCCCGTCCGCGTCGCGGCGCGCCACCGGGGTGCTCGAGCCCTCGACGTAGCGGTTGTCGAGAAAGGTCATGAGCGCGCCGGGCGCCACGGCCGCTGCGGCTGCGGCAAGAAAGGCATCCAGGCGCGCGAGCGGCACGTGCGACCACCAGAAGCCGGCAAAGAGCGCATCGTGACTGCGCCCGAAATCGGGAATCTCATACGCATCCGCACGGACGAAATCCACTTTCCCGGACGGATAGTCCTTGGAGCGCGCGATCTCCAGCGTTTCCTCGGCCCTGTCGAGCGCCGTGACCTGCGCTGCACGCGGCACAAATACGGCAGTCCAGTAGCCTGTCCCGCACGCGAGCTCAAGGACTTTCCTGCCGGAAAACAGGTCGGCGACGCGCGCTCTCAACGCCGCAAGGTCGGCCTGGCGCTCGGGTTTGGCGTAGATGCGCTCGTACTCGGCGGCGCGCTTCGCGTAATAGCTCGCGAGCTTGTCCATTCCGATCCGTTTATCCCAGATAGCGCAGGATTCCGAGTGAAAACTGCGGAACGTACGTCACCACGGCGAGCGCCGCGATCGCGGCGGCGATGAAGGGAACCAGCCCCGGGTAGATGCTCGAGACCGGCAAGCCGAACACCGCTTGCCCGACGAAGATGTTGATGCCGAACGGCGGCGTGAACGTGCCAATGCTCAGATTCATGATCACAATGACGCCGAAGTGGACCGGATCTACCCCGGCGGCCTTTGCGATCGGCACCAGCAGCGGCGTGAGCACCAGGATGGAAGAGGCCGTGTCGAGAAACATGCCCACGAGGAGCAAAACGATGTTGATCGACAGCAGCACCGCCCACGTCGGCAGCTGCAGCCGCTCGATGAACGCAGCGAGCGCCTGCGGCGCGCCGTTGATCGTCAGCAGCCAGGAATACACGCCGGCGCAGGCGACGATAACGAAGATCTGCGCGGTCAGGTACATCGACCGGCTGGCGATCTCGAAGATCTCGCGCGGCCCGAGCTCCCGGTACACGAGACCCACGATGACGATCGCGTAGACGCACGCCACGCCCGCCGCCTCGGTGGGCGAAAAGACGCCAGCGTAGATTCCGCCCAGAACGAAAACCGGCGCGGTGATCGACCAGACGCCGTCGCGGGTGGCCGACCAGAATTCCGTTATTTTGAATGCAGCGCCGCCCCGATCTCCCCGGCGCAGCGCGTACGCGTAAAGGTAGACGGCGAAACACCCGGCCAGCACGAGGCCGGGAACGATGCCCGCCGCAAACAGCTTCACGATCGAAGTCTCGGCCGCGGTGCCATACAGGATGAAGCCGATCGAGGGCGGGATCAGGTTGTCGATCGCTCCCGCCGAAATGAGAAGCCCGGAGGAGAACCGCTCGTTGTAGCCGGCCTCCCGGAGCCGCCGGTATGTCAACCCGCCGACGGCGGCCACGGTTGCCGCGGTAGAGCCCGAAATCGCGCTGAAGATCACCGCCGTTCCGAGCGAGGTGAACGGCAGGCTGCCGCGCATGCCGCCGATCATCGACGTGACCCACCGGACGAGGCGCTTCGAAACCCCGCCGCGGCCCATCAGGTCTCCGGCAAAGATGAAAAACGGGACGGCGAGCAGCGCGTACTTGTCGATGCTGCTGAACATCACCTGGTGCACAGCGGTTGCGGGGACATCCCCGAAAATCGAGAACACCAGCGCCGAGGTGGCGAGCAGGGTCAGGAAAAACGGGAATCCGAGCGCGAGCAGCGCGAGCGGCAACAGCGCCAGCACCCACGCCATGCCTCAGAATTTCCCGCTGAGATAGGAGCGGATGCGGACCAGAACGGCGACGGCAGCGAGCGCAAAGCCGACGAGCAGCGCGGCGTGAGGGACGGCCTTCGGCACGCCCGCGGCGACGGAGACCTGCCCCGCCTGCGCAAACATGGAAACGATCTGGACCGATTGCACCACGACGAACGCGCAGCAGAGCACCATCGCGAGCGCCGCAAGGCCGTTGACCGCGGTCCTCGCCCGACCCGTGAAGCGCGAGGACAGCAGGTCCATGTTCAAGTGCCCGCCGCTATAAGCGATCGAGACCAACCCGAGGAACACGCCCCAGATCGTCATGAAGACCAGCACCTCCTCGGTCCAGTAGATCGCGCGACCGAACGCATAGCGGCCGACCACGTTGGCGAAGTTGATCCCGACTCCGGCGAGCAGCAGCGCGCCCATGAGCCGGTTCGGTGCCGTTTCGAAGACGAACCGGCCCATCGCCTGGATGCGCGCTCAGTATTTCTGCGCGGCGGAGGCGAGCCGCCGGTAGAACGCCTGCACCGCGGCGTTCTCCTTCGTCACTTCCTCGCCGATCCCGACGAGAAGCTGCCTGACCCGCGCCTGCTCGTCCGGCGCGAGAGACACGAACTCGCCGCCCGCCTCGGCCCAGCGCTTGCGCATCGCGTCGTCCAGGAGGCGCGATTGCGCCATGATTCGTGGCTGCAGGCTGCGGCCCTCTTCGATCACGATCTGGCGCAATTCTGCCGGCAGCTTGTCGAGCCAGCCCCGGCTCACCACCCCGACCGACACAATCATGGTGTCGTTTACCTGCGTGATCACCTTGGCGATGTCGTTGAATTTCAGGTTCACGTACACCGCGGTGGCGCTCATGGTGCCGTCGATCACGCCCTGCTGCAGTCCGGGAATTACCTCGGCAAGATCCATCGGCACCGCGGTCGCGCCGAACTGGCGCATCTTGGCGCGCTCTGCGGCGGTCGCATTCACGCGCAGCTTCTTGCCCTTGAAGTCGTCCAGGCGGCGCAACGGCTGCTTGCCGAAATAGTGCGCGAAGCCGTACGTGTAGACCGACACCACCTGCAGCTTCTTGTCGGCGCCGAGCGCAAGTACTTCCCTGTTGACCTCGGGATCAAGCAGGATCTTCTCGGCGTGCGCCGGGTCCTTGAACAGCATCGGGATCGCGAATGTCCCGAACCGTGGATCGACGCCGGCGAAAAAATCGGCAGGCGATGTGAACGATTCGATCGTTCCCAACTGCATCCCCTCGATCTGGCTCGCGATCGTGCCGAGCTGGTTGCGCGGGAAGATCTTGACTTCGATGCGGCCCTTGCTCTTTGCCTCGATCCCCTCCTTCATTGCATCGGCCCACTGGTGCTGGATATCGTTCATCGTGCCAAGGCCGATTTTCATCGTGAAATCGGCCGCGGGCGCGGGCCAGGTGCCGAGCGCCAGCGCCACTGCGAGGCACGACGAGCGAACTGCAACTGCGGTGCGTGACATGTTCCCCTCCCGCTTGCGTTCTACCAGACGAGGTCGCCCTCGCGAATCAGCATCATGCAGCCTGCCGCCTCCGTGTACGGGGCGTGCGGCACGCCGCAGGGCATGCGAAACCAGATGCCGGGCGTATAGGCGGAGTACTCGTCCTTGAGACAACCCTTGAGCACCAGGGTCTCCTCGCCGATCGAATGATCGTGTGACGGGATTTTCCGGTTCGGATGCACGTTTCCGATGCGCCCGGTCTCGATGCCGTCGGCGTTCGGGTAGAGGTGCAGCACGTTGGCGCCGCGATGCGGGAAATCGAGCCACTGCGCGGTTTTCGCGTCGATCACGATTCGTTCGCCGCCCGGACGGATGGGCACGCGCCATTTCACGTAAATCGTGCAGCCGTCTCTCGAGCCCGGCGTCTGCCGGTAGCCGGGCTGGTTACGCAGGAAGGTATGCTGGCCATAGTCGGCGTTGCCGTCAGAATAGATCCCGTCGATCACGAAGAGGTCCATGCGACGGTCGAGAATGTGCGTCGGGATGGTCGCGCCGGGAGCGAATTTCAGGAGCGATGTCTCGCGTCCCTTCTTCGGGTCGTGCACCAGCTCCAGGACCTGGCGCGAAATTCCCAGCCAATCGGTCGGTTCCCAGGGCATTGCGCCGGTATCCACGACCGCCACCTTGTTCGGGTCGGCATTGACTGCAGCTCGCGCATTCATGAGATCCGCTCCTCGATTGCGTTCTTGCAAAGGATCCGAAGATACGGTAAACGACATGACAGCTCAAGGTCCACGAACATGTCGAACGAGGAACCTGCCATTGCGCAAAAGGCCCCTTACAAGGCCGAACTGCTCTCCGGATACCGCTACGCCTGGTGCGCCTGCGGGCTGAGCAAAATGCAGCCCTGGTGCGACGGCTCGCACACCTCGACCAGGACCGGGATCAAGCCAGTCGTCTGGACGCAGGAGAAGGACGAGACGGTGTTTCTGTGCGGCTGCAAACGCACCGGCAGCAAACCACGCTGCGACAGCACGCATAGGAAGCTCTGACATGCGCTCGAAGCCAACAGCCGATTCCCCGACTCTCGATGACAACGCCCATTGCCGCACTGCGGCGCTCGTCGCGCTGGTGCTCCTGTGGTTCCCGTTCTGCCTGCTTGCGGAGAACACGGTGGACAGCGAGCCTGCCGCCGACGTACCGGCCGCGGCCGCCAGCGCCGTCACGAACGGGCAGATTGACGAAGCACAGGCGCAGGAGAGAGAGCAGGCGCAAAAGCTCAGGCGGGCAAGAGAGGATCTGGAATCACGCAGAGCGGAGGCCGCGCGCAGGCTTGATTCAGCGCTGATCCGACAAAGCGAAATCAACCGGCTGCAGGGGGTCGTTTCCGGCCTCGGACAGCGGGAGAGCTCCCTGGGCCACGAGGTTTACTGGACGCAGCGCGAGCGTGACTCCCTTTCCAGGGATCCGGCGGATCATTCGGCAATGGCACGGCGCAGCAATACGGACCACCAACTGTTCTTTCTGCGCAACGAGCTGGATCAGACGACCACGGTGCGGCAGAGCGGGACGAACCAGCTGAACGGGCTGCAGCTTCGCTAGAACCCGCCGCCTTCCAGCATAACGACTGCCCCATCGATGAACCGGGTCGAGACCAAGCGCGCTCGTGTGCTCGTCGTGGACGACGACCCATCAAGCGTTCATGCCTTGATGGAGATTCTGAAGGTTCATTACGAGGTTTCGGTCGCCACGGACGGTGAGCGGGTGGTCGAGATCAGCGAGCGGCGCCGGCCCGATCTGGTGCTTCTCGATATCATGTTGCCGGGCCTCGACGGCTACGAGGTATGCCGCAGGCTCAAATCGAACCCTGCGACCAGCGAGATTCCGGTCATTTTTGTCACCGCGCGCGAGAGCATCGACGACCAGATCAAGGGGCTCGAGGCGGGCGCGGTCGACTTCATCACCACACCCGTGCACGCGCCACTGGTACTGGCGCGCGCCCGGACGCATATCGCCCTCAAGCACCACGCTGACCGGTTGCGCGAGCTGGCGCTGACCGACATGCTCACCGGCGTCGCGAATCGGCGATGCTTTGAAGACAGGCTGAAATCAGAGTGGCGGCGTTGCCGGCGCAACCGCTCGCCGATCGCGCTGATCATGATCGATATCGATGACTTCAAGCAGTACAACGATACCTACGGTCACCAGGCGGGCGACCACTGCCTCGCACAAGTCTCATCCGCGATGAAACGCGCCCTCAGGCGCCCGGGTGATCTGCTGAGCCGTTACGGCGGGGAAGAATTTGCCTGCCTGCTGCCCGAAACGGGACTCGGACAGGCGATGCGGAGGGCGGAAGAACTCGGCCGCAGCGTCGAGAGCCTGGGCATCCCTCACCCTCACTCTGCGGCCGGACCGGTCGTGACCGTCAGCCGCGGCGTCGCCGCGCTGGTTCCGAGCGCCGAGATCCAGCCGCGCGAGCTGGTGCGGGCTGCGGATGCCATGCTTTACGCCGCCAAACGCGCTGGTCGGAACCGGACCATGTGCGGACCCGTCGACCTCACTGCAGGCCAGACCGCATAGGTGCGATAGCGACCGGCCTGCCGGAGCGCTGCCGCCGTTACTCCGCTTCCTCGATCCAGGCCGCCTGGATCGCTTCGAGAATTTTCTCGCCGCAGTGCTTGGGGTCGTCCGAGAAGCCGGGCAGCTGCAGAACCCAGTCGCGCAGGTCCACGAAATTGACCGCCTTCGGGTCCTGGTCCGGGAACCGGTCCGCCAGGGCGATCGCGATCTCCCGCGAATCGGTCCACTTCATTTCCTGCTCCCTCCCTCGCGCTCGTAGTTGATGGTGTATTTCGGGATCTCGATCACGAGATCGGCGCCGCGCACCCTGGCCTGGCAGGAAAGGCGCGAATTCGCCTCCAACCCCCAGGCCTTGTCGAGCAGGTCCTCCTCCTTCTCCTCCAGCTCGTCGAGCGTATCGAACCCTTCACGAACGATCACGTGGCAGGTGGTGCAGGCGCAGGACTTCTCGCACGCATGCTCGATCTCGATACCGCGCGACAGCAGCGTATCGCAGATCGATAGGCCCTCCTGCGCGTCGATCTCCACGCCCTGCGGGCAGAGCTCCGCGTGGGGCAGCACGCGGATCCTTGGCACGACTATCGCCTTTTCCGGAAGTCGGGCGTCGCGGTGCGGCAGGATCTGTCGCGCTGCAACGCGTCGGTGTTCTTCATGCGTCCAGGTTGGCGATCTTCTGCCCGGTGAGCGCGCGCCGCACGCTGGCGTCCATGCGGCGCGCAGCAAAATCCTCGGTCGCACGGTTGAGTTCGTCCGAGGCCTGCTTGATTGCGCGATGATCTGTTTCGGCGAGTTTCTCACGCAGGGCCGCGAGCAATCGTTCGATGTCCGCGCGCTCCCCAGCGGAAAGCAGGCCGCCATCCGCCTCAATCGCCGAGCGGACCGCGTCCGCGAGACGCTCGCCCTCGACCCGGTTTTCCTGCAGCGCGCGCGCGTGCATGTCGTCCCTGGCGTGCTCGACCGAATCGCGCAGCATCCGTTCGATGTCGGCGTCGGTCAGTCCGTAGGAGGGCTTGACGGTGATCGAGGCCTCGACGCCGGTGCTCTTCTCCTTCGCGGTGATCGAGAGCAGGCCGTCTGCGTCCACCTGAAAGGCGACGCGCACGCGCCCCACGCCGGCCGCCATCGGCGGGATTCCGCGCAGCTCGAACCGGGCGAGCGACCGGCAGTCCGACACCAGCTCGCGCTCGCCCTGCACGACATGGAAGCTCATCGCGCTCTGGCCGTCCTTGAACGTGGTGAACTCCTGCGCACGCGCGGTCGGAATCGTCGAATTCCTCGGAATGATCCGCTCCACCAGGCCGCCCATCGTTTCCATGCCGAGCGAAAGCGGAATCACGTCGAGCAGGAGCCAATCCTCGCCCTTTGGCTTGTTGCCCGCGAGTACGTTCGCCTGCATCGCCGCACCGAGCGCGACCACCTTGTCCGGGTCGAGATTGTTGAGCGGATCGCGCCGGAAGAACTCGCCCACGACGCGCTGGATCTGCGGCATGCGCGTTGCGCCGCCGACCATCACGACGCCCTTGATGTCGTGTACTTCGAGTCCCGCGTCGCGCAGCGCCTTGCGGGTGGGGCCGAGCGTCTTTTGCACCAGGTGCTGGGTGATGCTGCAGAATGCCTCCGTGGTGAGCGTCACATCGACGAACTCGCCGGTGGAGAGTCGTGCGGTGATGGGCGCCTCTCCGTGATAGGTAAGCGCTTCCTTGGCCTCGCGCGCCTTGGTGTGCAGCAGCCGTATATCGCGCGGCTGCACCGGCGGGACCTTGGCTTCCTCCAGCGCCCAGCAGACCACGCGATGGTCGAAATCGTCGCCGCCGAGCGCCACGTCGCCGTTCGTGGCGAGAACTTCGAAGACGCCGCGGGAGAGCTTGAGGATCGAGATGTCGAAAGTGCCGCCGCCGAGATCGAAGACCGCATAGACGCCTTCGGCCGCGTTCTCCAGGCCGTACGCGATCGCGGCGGCAGTCGGCTCGTTGAGCAGGCGCAGCACGTTGATGCCCGCGAGCGTCGCGGCGTCCTTGGTCGCCTGCCGCTGCCCATCATCGAAATACGCCGGCACGGTGATCACGGCCCCGACGAGCGTGCCGCCGAGGGACGCTTCCGCCCTCACGCGCAGCACTTTCAGGATTTCCGCCGAGATCTCGACCGGGCTCTTCACGCCCGCGACAGTGCGAAGCTGCAGCATGCCGGGTACGTCGACAAAATCGTAGGGTGAGTTCTCCACGTAGGCGACGTCTTTCAGACCGCGGCCCATGAAGCGCTTCACCGAGACGACCGTGTTCTTGGGGTCGTCCGACTGGTGCACCTGCGCGGCGTAGCCGACTTCGACCTTTGAACCGTGCAGGTAGCGCACGATCGAGGGCAGCAGGGGCCGGCCTCGCTCATCTGGAAGCACGGTCGCGATGCCGTTGCGCACCGTGGCGACGAGCGAGTTGGTGGTGCCGAGGTCGATTCCAACGGCGAGCCGGTGCTCGTGCGGGGCGGCGGATTGTCCCGGTTCCGAGATCTGGAGAAGCGCCATTACTCCTCCATTGTCTCAAATGCGGCGTCGATCTCCGCGTCCAGTTTCTCCAGAAACATGAGCTTGCGCACCAGATCGGCTGCGCCGGCGTAGTCACGCCTGGCGTCGATGTGAGCCGCGAGCGCCTCCTGCAGTTCGCGCTTCTCGATCCGCAGTGCGGCGCGCATCCGGTCCAGCGCGCCGGCGTCCCTCTCAGCAGCCGCCAGTTCCAGTCCCTCGCGCTGTTCCATCTGGCGGATCAGAAACCCGGCCGGCATGGCGGTGTTGGTCTCCAGCGCGACATCGACGCCGTTCAGCTCGAGGAGGTACTTGGCCCGCAGTACCGGGTGCTTGAGCATCCGGTAGGCTTCGTTCACGCGCGTTGTCCACTGCATCGAAGCGCGGCGCTCGGCATCGCCGGCGTGTGCGAAGCGGTCCGGATGGATTTTCGCCTGGATCTCGCGATAGGCGCGCTCGAGCCGTTCCGGCTCGAGCGCATAACCCGGCTCGAGGCCGAACAACTCAAAATGATTTTGCATCATCCGATGCAGCGAACCGTCACGCGCCTCCGCCATCGCATCCCGTGGTCGGCCGGTCGCGCGCGGTTCGTGCAATCAGCTAGACGTTGAAGCTCTCACCGCAGCCGCACTCGTCCTTGACGTTGGGGTTGCGGAATTTGAACCCCTCGTTCAGGCCCTCGCGCGAGTAGTCGAGCTCGGTACCGTCGACGTACGGCAGACTCTTCGGGTCCACGACCACCCGGACCCCGCGGCTCTCGAATTGCACGTCTTCGGGTGCCACGGCATCCGCAAATTCCAGCTTGTACGCCATTCCCGAGCAGCCGGAAGTGCGCACGCCCACGCGCAGGCCCACGCCCTTGCCGCGTCTGGCGAGGAAATTCTGCACGTGGCTTGCCGCCTTTTCCGTAAGCGTGATTGCCATTTCCCGATTCTATCCGTGCGCGGCCTTTTTTTCCTGCACTGCAGGGACCTCGAAACCGTGCTTTTTCCTGTAGTCGGCGACCGCCGCCTTGATCGCGTCTTCGGCGAGAATCGAGCAGTGGATCTTGACGGGCGGCAGCGTCAGCTCCGCCGCGATCTGCGTGTTCCGGATCGTCACCGCGTCGTCGAGCGTCCTGCCCTTGACCCACTCGGTGACGAGCGAACTTGACGCGATCGCCGAGCCGCAGCCGTAGGTCTTGAAACGCGCGTCCTCGATGATGCCCTGTTCGTTCACCTTGATCTGCAGTTTCATCACGTCGCCGCAGGCGGGCGCCCCGACCATGCCGGTACCGACCGAGTCGTCGGTCCTGTCGAACGACCCGACGTTTCTCGGGTTCTCATAGTGATCGATTACTTTGTCGCTGTACGCCATGACTGTCTCCTAATGTGCCGCCCACTGCACGGTATTCAAGTCCACTCCCTCGTTGTGCATTTCCCAGAGCGGGGACATCTCCCGCAGCTTCGCCACTTTGGCTCTGATGTGGCCCACGGTGTAATCCACCTCCTCCGCGCCGGTAAAACGTCCAAGCGTGAACCGGATCGAAGAGTGCGCCAGTTCGTCCGAGCGCCCAAGCGCGCGCAGCACATACGACGGCTCGAGCGAAGCCGACGTGCAGGCCGAGCCCGAGGACACCGCGATGTCCTTCACCGCCATGACGAGCGACTCGCCCTCGACGAAGTTGAAGCTCACGTTCAGGTTGTGCGGCACGCGGTGCTCGAGACTGCCGTTGACGAATACTTCCTCGATCCCCTTCACCCCTGCGAGAAGCCTGTCGCGCAGCGCCCGGATACGCTCGTTCTCGGTTGCCATTTCCGCCTTCGCGATCCGGTACGCCTCGCCCATGCCGACGATCTGATGCGTCGCAAGGGTGCCAGACCGGAAGCCACGCTCGTGCCCGCCGCCGTGGATCTGGGCCTCGAGGCGCACGCGCGGTTTTCTGCGCACGTAGAGCGCCCCGACGCCCTTCGGTCCGTAGGTCTTGTGGGCCGAAAACGACATCAGATCCACCTTCAGCGCCTGCAGGTCGATCACGCACTTGCCCGCCGCCTGCGCCGAATCGACGTGGAACAGGACCCCGCGTTTGCGGCACATCTCGCCGATCGCCGGGATGTCCTGGATCACGCCGATTTCGTTATTCACGAACATCACCGAAACGAGGATCGTGTCCGGCCGGAACGCCGCCTCGAGCTTGTTCAAGTCGAGCATGCCGTCCGGGTCGACTTCGAGGTACGTCACCTCGAAGCCCCGGCGCTCAAGCTCGCGGCAAGTGTCGAGCGTCGCCTTGTGTTCGGTCTTGACCGTGATCAAATGCTTGCCCTTGGTCTTGTAGAACTCCGCGGCGCCCTTGAGCGCGAGGTTGATCGACTCGGTGGCGCCCGAAGTCCAGATGAGATCCTTGGGGTCGCAGTGCACGAGGGCCGCTACTTGTTCGCGCGCGGTCTCGACCGCTTCCTCGGCTTTCCAGCCGAAAGAGTGCGAGCGGCTTGCGGGGTTGCCGAAGTGCTCGGTCAGGTAGGGGATCATTTTCTCGGCGACGCGCGGGTCAACCGGCGTGGTCGCCGAGTAGTCCAGGTAAATCGGAAGCTTCACGATTGCCCTCTGCTCTGTTCAGGCCGCGACCGCAACCGCGGGCTTCGCGGCGCTCTTCTCCGCGGCGCGCCAGTCGTGCAGGACCGCGACATGCTTGCCGTGCTGGTGCGCGACCAGGTCCGCGAGCGTCACCGATGCGAGGTAGTCGTACATCTTCTCGTTGAGTCGCGCCCACAGGTCGTGCGTCATGCAGCGCTTGTCGTCGAGGCAGTTCTCCTTGCCGCCGCATAGCGTGGCGTCAAGCGGCTCATCCACCGCGACGATGATGTTGGCGACCGAAATGTTCTGCGTTGGCTGCGCCAGGTTGTACCCGCCGCCCGGTCCGCGCACGCTCGACACGAGACTCGAGCGCCGCAGCCGGCCGAAGAGCTGCTCCAGATAGGAAAGAGAGATATGCTGCCTCTCGCTGATCGCGGCAAGCGTCACCGGACCGCGCGTCTGGCGCATCGCCAGATCTACCATCGCGGTCACCGCGAATCTGCCTTTGGTTGTCAGTCTCATGCTCGTCCTCGCGAATACCCGATTAAGGTAGTCAAGTATACTCTTGCCTGAGTAATTTAGTCAACTTTATAGTTGTATAACAATCAGCTACTTAATCGCACGGAGCTGCTCTGTTTTAGACCCTTCCATAGCACGTTTTGCGGCTTCTTCCTCCAAGCGTTGCAGCTTTGCCGAGAGCGTCGATACCGCTTGCTCCAGTTCCCTCGAATGCTCGACCAGATTCTGGATCGCCTTCGCGTAGGGGTCGTCCTGGTTCTGCACCACCGCATACGCGGCAAAGCGTGCGGCCTGCTGCGGGGAGACAAGTTCCTCGACGATGCGTCCCGGCACGCCCACGACCGTTGCGCCGGCGGGAACATCTTTCACCACCACTGCGTTTGACCCGATCTTGGCGCGCTCACCCACTGTGATCGGACCCAGGATTTTCGCGCCGGCGCCGATCACCACTCCTTTGCCGAGCGTCGGATGGCGTTTCCCCTTGTTCCATGACGTGCCGCCGAGAGTCACCCCGTGGTACATCGTCACGTCATCGCCGATCTCGGCGGTTTCGCCGATCACCACACCCATTCCATGGTCGATGAAGACACGCTTACCGATCGTCGCGCCGGGATGGATCTCGATTCCCGTGACGGTGCGGCCGAAATGCGAGGTCGCGCGGCCCAGCCAGCGCAATCCGTGCCCCCAGAACCAGCGCGCGAGCTTATGGATGTAGAGCGCGTGCAGGCCCGGATAGCAGGTCAGTACTTCCCAAGTGGTGCGTGCCGCCGGATCGCGGTCGAACACGCTTGCAATGTCTTCGCGCAGCTGATTGAACATGAAGCCGATCCTAGGTTATCCGACTGTAGCGGTCAACTATTGGTTCCGCGGTTTCTGAATCGACTTGAGCAACCCTCGCAGGATGTTTACTTCTTCGCGCTCCAGGTCGGGCACGCGGGAGAACAGCCGCCGCCAGCGCTCGCGCAGCTTCGAGCCGGAACCGGGAACCAGAAAGCCCGACTCGGTCGCCGCCTCCTCAAGATGCGCATAGAGCCCTTCCAGATCCTCGACCGTCGCGCGCTTCTCCGTGCGCATGCCCGGCACGACCGCGCCTGTAGCGGCGAATAGCTCGTAGCAGATCACTTGCACCGCCTGCGCGAGGTTGAGCGAGCGGAAATCCGGATTCGCGGGTATGTGCACGAGGAACTGGCACACGAAAAGTTCTTCGTTGGTGAGACCCGCAGATTCACTGCCAAAAACGAACGCAACCGGCCCGCTCGCCGCGCGCTCGAGCGCGAGTGTCGCCGCCGCGCGGGGCGCGATCGCCTGCGGCGACCATTCGCGCGGCCGCGCGCTGAGCGCGAACGCGGCCACGCATTCGGCCAGCGCATCGCCCAGCGCCGCGTGCACGCGCGCCGATCCCAGCACGTCGCCGGCATTGGTAGCCATCCATTCCGCTTCCGGCGCCGGGAAGCGCGCCGGCGTGACGAGCCGGAGATCCGCAAGTCCCATCGTTTTCATCGCGCGCGCCGCGGATCCGATATTGCCCGGATGGCTCGGACGGCACAGTACGATGCGCACACGCTCCAGGATTTCGCGCATGGCCGTCAGGATACAATGCGCGCGCCCTATGCATCCGATGCTGAATATCGCGGTGAAAGCCGCGCGCCGCGCAGGCTCGATCATCATCCGCGCCGCCATGGACGGCACCCCCCTCGACGTCCGGACAAAACGGGCCAATGACTTCGTGACGCAGGTGGACCGGGCGGCCGAGCAGGCGGTCATCGACATCGTGCGCAGGGCTTACCCGGGCCATGCGATCCTTGCCGAGGAATCCGGACCACTGCAGAGCGGGGATACCGAGTATCGCTGGATCGTCGACCCGCTCGACGGCACCACCAATTTCATTCACGGTTTTCCCCAATACTGCGTCTCGGTCGCCGTGCAGCATCGCGGCACGATCACGCACGGGGTCGTGTACGACCCGGGAAAGAATGAGCTCTTCACCGCGTCGCGCGGCCGCGGCGCGTTCCTGAACGAGCGCCGCATGCGCGTTTCGCACTGCCGGCGCCTCGAGGATGCCCTGATCGGGACCGGCTTTCCGTTCAAGGAGCTTTCCCGGCTCGAGCTGTACGTTCGGCAGCTGCGGACGATGATGACGTCGACGGCCGGGGTGCGGCGCGCCGGATCCGCTGCGCTGGACCTTGCGTACGTCGCGGCCGGTCGGCTGGATGCGTTCTGGGAAATGGGACTGTCGGCGTGGGACATGGCGGCGGGCGCGCTGCTCATCCAGGAAGCCGGCGGACTGGTCGGCGATTTTTCCGGCGAGCAGAATTATCTCGACACCGGCGACATCGCCGCCGGCACGCCGAAAGTGTTCGCCCAGCTTCTGCAAGCGCTGCGGTGATCGGGAAACAAGCCGCCGCGACCGCGCTTACCACGCTTCTGCTCGGCTTTCTGATGGCGCAGGGCGTATCGGCTCCGCTGCCGCTCGTTTTCGCAACTGCCGCGGTCTTCTGCTACGTCGTGATTGCCTGCGGCAGGATTTTCCTGCGTGTGCTCGAAACAACTGACCTTCCGCTCGTTGCCGCCTGGCCGCTCGGGGTCACCGCCACGGGCCTCGCGCTCTGGGCGTTGGTGGCGCTGCTCGCCGTGACCGCGGCGGCGGCATTCGCGATCTGGGCGGCGCTGGTGATCGCGCTGGATGTCGTGATGCGCAGGCGCGGTGCGCCGGAGGCCGCACCGGAACGCAAGGACCTGGTCGGCCTGGTGCTGTGCTGTGCATTCACCGCCGCCTGGTGTTGGAAGCTCGCATCAGCGCCTGTCGCCCTTGCCAGCACCGGGGTGCTTCCGGCCTGGGTGGACTACTTCATTCACGGCGGCGTCATCGCGCAGTTCGGCGACGCACGCGCCATCGACCGCGGTGCGATCTGGCTCGTCGATTTCCCCCGGCCGTTCTACCACTACGCATCCTTCCTGCTTCCTGCGGCGTTCGCGGCACCGCTCGACCAGGCGGGATTGCCGCTGGCAACTTCCGTCGGCGCGCCGATCGGCTTCCTCTCGCTCGCCGCAGCCGCCTATACGCTGGGCGCCTCCCTGGCCGGGGCGGCGGGTGGCGTGGCGGCGCTCGCGGCGCTGTTCGTGTTCCCGGACGCCTCGAACTACTGGTTGCGCAATGGTTTTTTCAGTTTCCACTGGAATGCGCTCACCTACCCCGGCGCGACTTTTGCGCTCGGCGGTGCGTTGCTTGCCGTGGCGTTCCTGCAGCGATGGACCGAGACTCGGACGCGCACCGTGCTGGCGGCAAGTGCTGCGCTGGTCGCAGCGACGTTCCTGTACCGGGTGCATGTATTTCTGCTTCTCGTTCCGGCCTGGCTCGCGACTGTCGCAATCGCTTCCCCGCTGGTGCGACGCAGATGGGTGCTGGTGCTGTGCAGCAGCGCACTGGTCGCGATCGCAGCGATATTGGTGTACCAGCGACTGCCCGACCTGCCGCCGGGCGGTTCGTGGGTATTCGACGAAGGCCGGGCGCTCGAGCGGTTTCTTCTTGCGGTGCACAGCATGCAGCCTCCGACCGGCTATCCCGGGCTCTACCTGCGCGTGCTCGCCCAGTACGGCGAGCCGATCGGGTTCGCGTTCGGGATGCTGCTCGTGTATCCGGCGGCCATCGGCGCCTTCCTGTTGCTGTTTCCGGTAGCGCTGTTGCTCGAGCGCGGTGCGCTCAAACTCGGCGGCATCGACGCATTTCCGCTGGCGCTGTTCGTCCTTTACGCGGTGCACATGATGCTCGCCCCGGTGCCGTCGCACCACGATGCGACCGACCTCGTGCATCGCCCTTTCGTGCTGCTCTATGCGGTGGCCGCCATCTGGACGCTTGCCCTCTCCGTACGCTGGCTTTCGCGACAGGGGACACACGGCGGCGCGCGCCTTTGGCAAACCGTCGCGGTTGCGACCGCGATGACGCTGCCCTGGATCTGGTCGAGCGCCGCCGAGATGGCGCGTCCTAAGTTCAATTGGGGCAGGCAACTCAACGCTTACGCGGTGGATCGCGATCTCGTCGCGGCCGCGGCATTTTTGCGCGCGGGTTCCCGCCCGGGCGACGTGCTGGCGGCGACGAGGCTGCCCGCAACCTACACGCCCATGGATGTGCCCACGGTGCTCGTCGCACTCACTTCGACGCCCACCTATCTTGCGCGCACCTGGTACCAGATCTCGCTCGGCGGCGCTCGCGACAATCTGGCGATCCGGCGCTATAACGAGCTCGCCGCGATCGAGCAAGCTCGCGACCGCGACGCGGCGCTCGGCATGCTGCGCGCCGTCGGCGTGCGCTGGTACGTCGCCACGGCCCTTGGGACGCCAGCCTGGGATCCGGAGCACCGCCGAGCCTCGCATGCGGAGGGGAAGGTCGCGGTGTACGACGCGAAACCGTGAGCGCGGCGCGGGTCGATCCGTCGGACCGAATCACGTTCAACGAATGCCGCCGCCACGCGCAAGCATTGCCGCGCCGAGGGCACCAGTCAGCAAGAGCGCGGCGCTGAGCGCAAGGTAGGCTGCGGCGCCGAGGACAAAACCGGCCTCGGGCGCGTAGCCGGAGAGACCGAACAGCGCCGCGAACGCGCCCTCCCTGAGACCTAGCCCCTGGACCGTAATGGGAACGACGCGGATGAGCTCGGCGGATGTGACGACCGCCACCAGCACATACCACGGCACGTCGAGATTCAGCTGAACTGCAATGAACTGCACTGCCGCGATCCAGAGCGCAAGCGCAAGCAGCGACAATCCGAGGAGCGTCCCCGTACTGCGACCGGTACCGACCGAGATCGCGGCCTGCACGCGGCTGTGCCAATGCGCTGGAACCGGAACGCGTCGGATGAGCCACGGGAGCACTAGCAGCGCTGCCAGTCCGGCCGCGGAGGCGAGCCCGAGCGTTCGCCACGCCCCGTGCCCCGAACCGATTCCCGCGATCTCCATTCCGGCGACGCCGGCGAAGAGACCCATCAGCATTGAAGCGAGGCCGAGCAACCGTTCGCGCACCAGTATCGCCACCAGCGCGATGTCGCTCCTCTTCTCGGTGCGGAACGCAAAAAAACGGTAGACGTCGCCGCCCAGATTCCCGGGCGAAACCGCGTTGAGCAGGTTGGCGTAGAGATAGCGTGCGCTGCACGCGTACCACCCGCCTTCACCGTCTGCAAGGAAATACCAGCGCACGAGCAGCGGCACCATCGGCGTGGACGCGAGAATCACCGCGGCGACAAAGACCCAAGGTGTCAGCCGCGTTGCCGATTCGACAAGTGAACGCCAGTCCAGGAGATGGAAGGCCGCAGCGAGCAACGCGACGCTCGCCCCCCACTTGAGCCACGGCTTCACGGCGCAGTGACCCGCCGGTAGGTGACGAGCACGTGCACCGGCTGCATCACGCTGTCGTGCGGCGCAGCCTCGCTGCCGCACCACTCGAGTCCGGAGACGCGCGCCGCGTCGCGCAGCGTCCGTCCCTCGCAGCGATAGGGCAGCAGGTACAGGTAGGGAATCCGCTCGCGAAGGAACTCACGCTCGTGCCTGCCGCGGTAAAGCCGCACCGCGATCGCGAGCGCAAGGTCGTCCAGCCAACGGGATCGCAGCGCGGCGAGGATCCTCCGCGCCAGCCAGAGCCTGCGGTTGTAGGGCCCCGCGTCCGGCAGCGACGCGATGAGCAGTCCGCCCGGTGCGAGGTCTGCCGCAATCTTCGCGAGCAGGGTCTCCGTAGGGCCCGGGATCAGGTGCAGCGTCGAGTCGCTGACGATGAGATCGAAGACCCCGTCGCGGTGCTGGATGTAGTCCGTGCACGCGAACGAAACCCTGTCCGCTGCGGCGCTTGCGCTGCGCGCACGTTCCGCGTGCGCAATGTTGGCCGTCGACACGTCGACGCCGCGGATCGTCGCACGGGGCATTCGCGCCGCGAGCGCGAACGCGTGCTCGCCAGTCCCGCACCCGATGTCCAGTACGCGCCGGGGCTGCCGTTCCTGGACCTGCCGAATCACGCGCTCGGCGAACCACGCCGCGCGCTCCTGGGGCGCGCTGAATTCCGTGCTGGAGAATGGCGAAGGCCGCGTCACGGCGCGGCGAGTGCCATGACCTCGAGCGGAGTGGAAAAAGCGAACCGCTCCGACGAGCGCACGTAGTCGAGAAACTCGCGATAGGCAGCGCGCATGTCCGGACTGCCGGAGAACCTGGCCTCGCAATGCGTCAGCAACACGACCACGCCGCCCGAGCGGCTGATCGTCTCGGCGCATTCGATCCAAAGTTGCGCGATCTCGCTCGGGCGGTGACCGAGGAACAGCAGCGACCCATCGCGCGGCAGGCTGACGGGCAGCTCTGGCATGCCTTCGAGCGCGAACGGGCGAGCGCTCGCGCAGCCGTTATTGGGCACGGGGAACAGTCCGCCCGAGGTCGGAACGCTGCTGTCGTAGCGGTACCGGACGCGCAGGTCCCGGATCAGTGCGCGGGTGCGAAGCAGCGATGGCGCGCGGTAGCCGCTCACAGCGTAACGCTCGACGAGATCGCGTGCGGCATTCAGGCGGCGCGCACGTTCCTCGAGCGCGGCGAACGGCGTGCGGTTGCCGTGATCGTAGCCGTGCACGCCGATCTCGTGTCCGCGGCCGCGCACCTCGCCGAGCAGGCCGTGATCGAGCGGCCAGGCGCAGGGCACGACGAAGCTGACCGAGCGCGCTCCTGCCTGTTCTTCCAGGCCGAGAAAATCCGCGACAAGATTGCGCAGCCCCTCGGGCGAATCCAGGTCGTGCGACAGGATGACCGGTGTCGGTCCCTGCGCGAACGGCGAAGGAGCGAGCCCCAGCGCGTCGGCGAGGAAATCCGCGCTAAGGTCGAGCGGCCAGACAGGAAATCGCGCCCAGGCGCCCTCGCGGCGGCGCTGCGCCCTGCCGAGCATCCCTGCGAGCAGGCTTCGCGCCCATGCGGGCACGCGCTGGTACGACACCGGGAGCCGCGATGAGACCGGTGGGTTCTCCGTGAAGGCCGCACGCGCGCGCAACTCCGCGACGGCTTGGGGAAAAATCCGATCCGCGTTTCCCTCGGCCACCTGTGCCCACATCGAGTCGGGCAGCGACACGCGGAGCCCCCGCGCCCACGCAGGCCCCGGGCCTAGCCCGATCCGCCTGCAACTAAGCGGTTCCGCCGCCTGCACGGTCTTCCGTAGCGGGTCGGCCGCACTCGGCGGCGACGAAATAGAGCGGCCGGCGCACCGCTTCTAGGTAGATGCGATACAGGTACTCCCCGACCAGCCCCATCAGCAGGAACTGGATACCGAAAAACACCGTGAGCACCAGCATCACGCTCGTGTAGCCCGGCAGAGGGTCGCCGAGCAGCCAGCTCGCGATAAGGTAGATCGCCAGCGGGATGCTGAGCAGCGAGATCGCGATCCCTAGCGACGTGGTGAGGCGGATCGGCAGCGCCGAGAACCCGACGAACGCGTCGTACATCGTGCGGATCATCCGCCAGAAGGTCCAGCCGGACGCGCCCGCGCGGCGCCGTTGCCGGTCGTATTCCACGATCTCCTGCCGGAACCCGGTCCATGCGACGAGCGCGAAGGTGATGCGGCTGTACTCGCGCATCTGCTGCACGGCCTGTACAACCTTGCGGTCCGCGAGCAGGAAGCTGCCGGTTGCGAAGCGCGAGCCGCGCGGCATCGCATAGCGGCGCATGGTCGCACCGAAAACCCGGCTGGCGAGGCGGCGCCAGAGCGAATCGTCGCGCTGCCGGCGGTGCCCCCAGACGATGTCCGCCCCCGCCTTCCATTTACCGACGAACTCGATCACCGCTTCAGGCGGATCCTGCAGATCGCAGGCGAGAACCGCCACCGCGTCCGCGCGCACCGCGTCGAACCCGGCGCACAGCGCGATGTGCGCGCCGAAATTGCGCGACAGGCGCAAGCCGCGGAAGCGTGCATCGGCGGCGCAGATGCGTTCGATGAGCTCCCAGCTGCGATCGGTGCTGCCGTCGTCCACGAACAACACGTCGTAGTCGATGTCCGTGCGCGCGAGCAGCGTGCGGCGCACAGACTCGACGTACAGCGGCAGGCACGCCTCCTCGTTGTACACTGGGGTGACGATCGTCACGCGGCGGCGCCCGTTCATGGCTTGCACACATGCACGAAGAGGGAAGGCGCCATCGGCAGCATCGCTTCGCGCCCGATGAACGGGGCATCAAGAACCTTCAGCGGAAAAAGGCACCCGCAGAGCAGCAGATAGACAATCGCCTTGGGCCCCGGACGCCCGAACGAGAGCAGCGTCGCAAGGAACTCGATCGTGGCGAGGAGCGCGAGCGTCACCGGGCCGCCCGCATTCACCTGTTCGATCATCTGCCACTCCGCGAAGAGTTGCCGCAATCCCATATGCGTGAACCTGCGGTAGTCATGCGGCGACGCATGAAAGGGATACAGGAACGGGACCTGATGCATGCCGATCCCGCCCGGGCGGGTGCAGCGCAGGAAGCCGCGCACGACCGCCTCGGCGTCGGGAACATGCTCCAGCACGCTGCGAGTGACAAAAGCATCGACCGATCCCGGCTTGAACGGCAGCGACTGCAAGTCGCAGACGATGTCGACCGCCGGGTAATCGTACAGGTCGAGCCCGATCGCGTGCTCATCGCAGCGATGTACGCCGCAACCGGCGTCGATCACGATCTGCCGCGCGCAATCGAGGTGCCGGCGCACGCGCCTCGTGAACGCGAACGGATAGGTCGGCGCGATGACCCGCACGCCGATCGTGTAGTACCAGTGCCCGAGCAGCGACTTCAGCCGCCCCTTCAGCGTGTCCATCCGGTCGTCGCGCTCCGCTGGATTGCGAAAATACAGCCGGTCGTCGCGAACCGGATATTGCGCCGCGCACTGCACGCAGCGCAAAGCGTCCTCGCCCGCATCGAGCGATCCACCGCACCCGGGACATGCAAGCGCCGGAAGGAGGCGTGCCAGCCGGGGCGGAAGGCTCATGCCCATACCCCGAAACCGGGTCCGAGCAGGTCACAAAGCCTGCGGTTGGACTCCACATACCGTGCCGCAAGTCGCGCGCGGGTTTCCGGGCGCAGGCCCGCCCCGTCGCGATCCGAGGCGTTGATTGCGCCGAGCCCTTCCACGTCCTGGCGCCGCACCGGCAGGTCGAGAAAGCCGTGCAGCGCCGCGGCAAGATTCCCGGGATCGTGCTCGATGTCCTCGAACCGAAGGCAAAGGATCTGCTCGCGCGGGAAAAGCCCGAGCCACGGCTGAAGCAGCTCTGCATAGAGCCCGCGCGAGAAGTACGCATGCGGCCGGGAGAATCGGTTCGCCGCCGAAACGCTGCTCTCGCGCCCCTCTTCCAGTTCCAGAGCGCGCTCGAAGGATTCGCTCTCGGCACCGTTCAACCGCGACCAGAGGTAGTTCGACCAGGCGCGCGCCACAGGCTCGCGCAGGATGAACACGAGCCGCACCGCAGCAAGATCGCGCCGGATGCGCCGCGCCGCCACCGCGCTCTCGAGGTAATTCGTGCTTTTTTCGCCGCAGCGCCTGCCGGGCGGCGGCGCCGCAAACCAAGTCCTCGAGTAGTGTTCCAGCCCGCGCGCATAGAGATCATCGACCAGAAAGAATTTCGGCTCCGGGCGGGGCGGCGCCGCCATGTGCACGCTGGGATGCCGGGCGAGCAGATGATAAAGCCAGGTGGTCCCGGAGCGAGGCGCGCCCCCGATGATGAAGTCAGGCAGCCGCATCGCGCACCGCTGCCGCCAGGGCCGCGGCAACCCTTTCCTGCCCATTCGCGTCCAGCGCGTGAAACAGCGGCAGGACGATACCGCGGTCGCGCATCGATTCGCTGTTGGGCAGGCAGCCTCGCGGCCACGCGTCGCGGTAGGGCGGCTCCAGGTGCGCGCACATGATGCCGCGCGCCGTCGCGATGCCCTGGCGGCGCAGCGCGCGCATGACCGGGAGCTGCCATTCGCCCTGCGCGAGCCGGACGACGTAGCTTTGCCAGTTCGTTCGAGCGTACGAAGGCTCCGCCGGTAGTTCCATTCCGGCAACGTTCTTCAGGAGCTCGGCGTAGCGGGCGGCTTGCGCGCGGCGCCGCTCCACCATCAGCGGCAGGCGCTTCAACTGCTGCAGCCCGATCGCCGCCTGGATGTCGGTCATGCGGTAGTTGAATCCCGTCCGGAGATAGCTCTCGAACACGACATCGTCGCCGCCGTGGCGCGCGAGATCGGAAACGCTCATGCCGTGATGGCGCAGTGCGCGCACTGTCCCGATCAGTTCCGGATCGTTCGTCGTGATCATGCCTCCATCGCCGGTAGTGAGCAGCTTGCGCGGATGGAAGCTGAAGCAGGCGACGGCGCCGTGCGGCATGCCCACCGGCTCGAAGCTGCGCCCGCCGTCGAGGCTCACCTCGCTGCCGATCGCGCAGGCGGCGTCTTCGATCACGGGAACGCGGTAGCGCCTCGCAGCCGGCAGGATCGACGCCAGATCCGCCGGCATTCCGACCTGATGCACCACCTCGATCGCCGCCAGCCTGCCGGCGGGCCCCCGGATCGCGGCGAGCGGGCTTTCCGGAGCGTGCAGCCGCTCCGGCGCCTTCAGCCACAGGCGGTCGTCGCGGCGCTCGAAATCCTCCCCGAGCGCGCGCTCGAGGGCGGCCGGGTCCATGTTGAGGGTTGCCGGATCGATGTCGACGAAGTACGGCTCGGCGCCGCAATGCCGTATGGCGTTCGCCGAGGCGATGAAGGAGTGGCTTACCGTGATCACGATGTCACCGGGCCGCACCCCCGCCGCAAGCAGAGCAAGGTGCAGCGCCGTGGTGCAACTCGAGACCGCGCAGGCGCCGCCGCCATGCACCGCCGCCGCGAACGCCTTCTCGAAGGCTTCGACCCGCGGCCCCTGCGTGATCCATCCCGAAAGAATCGCTTCGCGCGCCGCGTGCGCCTCTTCCTCTCCCATCCACGGCAGCGCAAGCGGGATGCGGTTCATCGCTTCAGCCACGGCTCGGCGGGCACGCTCGTCCAGTTCTCCAGCTGCATCGACGCCAGCACCGAATCGTTCACCGGCACATTGCCGCGGAACCAGTCGACCGTGCGCCGGAGGCCCTCGCCAATCCCGATCGACGGCGCGCTGCCAAGCAGCCGGCGCAGCCTCGCCGGATCGCCGCACAGGCGCAGCACGTCGTTCGGACGCGGCGGCAGGAACACCGGCGCCTGCTTCAGGCCGGTGAGCGCGGCGACCAGCGCGGCAACTTCGCGAATCGCGACCTCTTCGCCGCGGCAGATGTTGAATGTCTGTCCGCCTGCGGCTTCCGCGGCGATCACGCCGATCAGGAAGCGCGCCGTTTCCTCCACGTAGGTGAAGTCCCGGGTCTGCGTGCCATCGCCGAAGATCACCGGCGGCAGCCCCGCCAGCGCGCGGATCACGAACCGCGGGATCACCTCGCCCCGGTCAAACGCGAACGGCTCGCGCGGTCCATAGGTATTGTGCGGTCGTGCCACCACGGTCTCGAGCCAGCCGGAGCGGTGGAACACTTGCGCGTAGAATTCGCCCGCGAGCTTCGAGGCACCGTACATGGTCTCCGGCCGGAACGCGTAGTCTTCGGGCATCGGCACTGCCACGGCGGTTCCATAGACTTCAGAGCTCGAGCAATACAGCAGCCGCTTTGCGCGCTGCGCCGCCGCGGCCTTGAGCACTTGGTAAGTCCCGGCCGCATTCACCTCGTGCACGACCGAAGGCTGGCGCAGGCTCAGCCGGACGTTGCGCGTCGCGAGATGAAAAACATAATGCGCGCCGTGCAACGCGCGCTCGAGTGCCGCAGCGTCGAGGATGCTCCCCTCGATCAGCTCGACGCTCGTGCCGTGCTGCGCCAGGTTCTCGCGGCTGCCGGCAGACAAGTCGTCCAGGACGACCACCTCGTTTCCCGCCGCGACCAGCTGATCGACGAGGTGGCTGCCGATGAATCCGGCACCACCCGTGACCGCGATCCGGGTCCCCGAGAGCGTCAGCACGCCGCGACGAACTCCCCGACGCCGCCGATCACCGCCTCCACCTGCGGGTCGGTCATCTCGGCGAAGATCGGCAGACTGACCAGCCGGGCGGCCGAACGTTCCGCGTGCGGAAAGCTCCCCGCGCAGATGCCCAGCGACCGGTAGCACCCCTGCAGGTGCAGCGGCACCGGGTAATGCAGCCCGGTGTGGATTCCGCGCTGTTGCAGAAACGTCCGCAGCGCGTCGCGCCGCTCGACGCGGATGACGTAGAGGTGATGGGAGGAGACGTTTTGCGGAAGCACCGCCACCGGCTCCACGCCGCCCATCGCACCGAACGCGGCGTCGTAGCGCACGGCGATCTTTCGGCGCGCCGCGTTCCACCCGGCGAGTCGTGTCAGCTTGACGCGCAGGAAGCCCGCCTGGATCGCGTCCATGCGACTGTTGCCGCCTTCGAGGCGGTGCAGGTGTTTCTCCGACTGCCCATGGTCGCGCAGCATGCGCGCGCGCTCTGCGATCGCGGCGTCGCCGGTCGTGATCGCCCCGGCCTCGCCGCAGGCGCCGAGATTCTTGGCAGGATAAAAGCTGAATCCGGCGGCGTGTCCCAGGGTCCCCGCAGCGCGCCCTTTGAATGTAGCGCCGTGGGCCTGCGCGGCATCTTCGAGCACCTTCAGCTCGTACCGGTTCGCCAGAGCCCGTATCGCATCCATGTCGGCAGTCTGGCCGTAGAGGTGCACCGGCAGCACGCACGCCGGGCGTTCCGCCTTCGGCCGACCCTCGAAAGCCGCCTTCAGATGGTCGTCGAGACGATTTGCATCCATCAGGCAGGTGGCCGGGTCGATGTCGACGAATTCGAATTTCGCGCCGGCGTGCGAGATTGCTTCGGTCGTGGCGATGAACGTGTTCGGCACGGTGACAACGCGGCGTCCCGGGCCGATCTCCATCGCCTGCAGTGCAATGCGCAACGCGTCGGTGCCGTTCGCCACCGCCACGACATGCCGGTAGCCGCCGAAAGCAGCGAACTCCGCCTCGAAGCGCTCGACCTCGCGCCCGCCGACGAAGGCCGCCCCGTCCAGCGCATCGGACACCACCTGCAGCAGCTCGGTCCGCAGTTCCCGGTGCTGCGCCACCAGGTCCAGAAACGGGACCTCAGCGCTCATTCACGTAGCGCAGGATGCGTGCCGGATTGCCGGCGACGATCGCCCGCGGCGGCACATCCCGCGTGACCACGCTCCCCGCCCCGATCACCGATCCCGCGCCAAGGCGCACGCCGCACAGGATCGTGGCGTTGCTGCCGATCGAGGCGCGCCGCTCGATATGCGTGGTCTCGCAGACCCAGTCCCCTTCGCCCTTGAGGTCGCCGTCCTCCCGCGTCGCGCGCGGAAAGCGGTCGTTGATGAACATGACCCCGTGGCCGATGAACACCTCGTCCTCGATCTGCACGCCCTCGCAGACGAAGGTGTGGCTCTGGATCTTCACCCGCCGGCCGATGCGCACACCTTTCTGGATCTCGACGAAGGGCCCGATGCGCGACTCGTCGCCGATCTCGCAACCGTAGAGATTGGCGAACCCCGAGAGCTTCACGTTCCTGCCCAGCTTGACGTCGGGCGCGATGCGCACGGTCGAGTCGCTCGTCATGCGTTCGATGATATCAGGCAGACGGCGCGCGCCCCCGCGCGCCGGCGACGCGGGCAAGGCTCGCGTCGAGGGATGCCTGGGCCGCCTCCAGCATCCGCACCACGCGCAAGCCGTGCTCGCCGCCCATGATCGAGCTCTCGCGTCCTTCGACCACATCGGCGAAGTGGCGCACCACGCCGGCGAGAGCCTCGGCGCTGGAAAGGCGCGGCGAGTGGATATCGCCGATGCGGTATTCGGGAATGATGGTGAGGCGCTCGTCCTCGGACCGGACGCCGATCCCGCTATCGTAGATGCGGATCTTCTCCTCGCGGTCGAGGTCGTCCCAGACCACCATCTGGCGATCGCCGCCGATCGCGATGCGGCGCACCTTGGCGGGCGACATCCAGCTCAGATTGAAATGCGCGATCAGGCCGCCCGCGCAGTGGATCGTCACGTAGGCGATGTCCGGCATGCGCGGGTTGACGTGGCAGTAGCCGGTCGCCTCGACGTGGACCGGCTCCACCCCGATCACGTAGTCGAGGATCGAGAAGTCGTGCGGGGCGAGGTCCCACAGCACGTTGACATCCGGCTGGAACAAGCCGAGGTTGACCCGCAGCGAGTCGTAATACGAGACCCGGCCGAGCGCGCCGCTCGCGCTCAGCTCGCGCAGCTTCTGCACCGCGCCGGTAAACAGGAACGTGTGGTCGACCATCAGCGTGACATTGCGCGCGGCGGCGAGCGCGATCAGCTCTTCGCACTGCGCGGCGCTGCTGCACATCGGCTTCTCGATCAGCACGTGCTTGCCGCGCTCGATCGCGCGGCGCGCGAGAGGATAATGCGTTGCGACCGGCGTCGCGATCAGTACCGCGGCGACGTCCGGCCGGTCGATCAGCTCGAGCGCGTCACGGTGGCACGCGGCCGCGGGCGCCGCGCGGCGCGCGACCTCCAGCCGCGCCGGCTCGCGCTCGGCGAGCGCCTTCAGCTCGAAGCGCCCGGACCCCTGCAGATTGCGCAGCAGGTTGGGCCCCCAGTACCCGTATCCGATCAGGCCGGCGGTGATCATGCTTCCTATGATAGCGGGCGGGCCGTGCAGCGTATCGCGGGCGGCTGCCCGCGCCGTTTATCCGACGAGCCGCTGGGCGCCGAGCAGCACGAATCGCACCAGCCCGCTCAATGCAAGCGCCACGCCGACCGATAACCCGACCGACGCCCATGCCTCCCTGCGGCCCACCGCCTTGAGCATCACGGCAAAGGTGGAGATGCAGGGCACATAGAACGTGAGGAACAGCAGCAGGGTCAGGAGCTGGATCGGATCGAGATAGCGATCGATCTCGAAGCTGCCGAAAGCCTGGTAGATCATCAGCAGCGAGAGTTCCTTGCGCAGCACGCCGAACAGGATCGGCACGCCCAGCACGACCGGCAGTCCAAGCCACCAATGCGTCACGGGAGTCAGAACGGCGTTGATCATGGCATCGGCGCCGAAGTGGTTCAGCAGCGCGAGCACGACGCTGCCGCCGACCAGCAAAGGCGTGACGATCGTGAGGATGTCCTGCGTCCGCAACCAGGTTTCGCGCAGCACCGCCTGTCCACGCGGCATCGCATAGGGAGGAATCTCCTGAATCTGACCGGGCCCGGCGAGCGGAACACGCTGCTTGAGCAGTTTGCCGAGCAGCGCGATCACGACCAGCACAAAGGCAAAGATCGCGAATACGCCCAGGCCGCCGAGATACTTCCCGGCGAGGGCGAGCACGATCGCGGAGCGCGCCGAACAGGGCACGAAGGTGATGAGCAACGATGCTGCCACCCGCTCGCGTCCTCTGGTAGCTCGCGCCGCGCTGGAAATCGCCGGCACGTTGCAACCGAGACCGAGCAGGAACGGAACCGCCACGCCGCCATGCAGGCCGATGCGGTGAAACCCCCTGTCGACGGCGAATGCAATGCGGGCCATCAGCCCGGCCTGCTCGAGCGCTACCAGCAGCAGCACCAGCGGGATCATGTACGGCACTACGATGCCGATCAGGCCGATCAAGCCGTCGGCCACGGCGCGCGCAATCACGCCACCCGTCGATTGCGGCTGCCAGTGCGCAGCCCATTCCACAAGCCGTGCCGCGGTCACGCTGTCGAGCCACGCGCTCGCGCCGAAGACGACGAACAGCACCGCGGCGAATACGCCCAGGCTCCCGAGCACGCTCCAGCGCGGATTGAGGAACAGCTCGTCCAGCCAATAGCGCCAATCCCTTCGATCGTGCGCCCCGTCAGGCCGCGTCGCCGCTTCGGCCAAGCTCGCCGCGCGGTGGTGGCGCTCCGCGTGCAGTTCCTCATGCAGCGGCCGTGGCAGGGACGCTGACGCTTGCGCTCGCAGCCGCTCCACCGCGGCGACGCGCTCGGGGAAGTGCTGTCGCAGCTCGTCCAGGAAGTAGCGGTCGCCCTGCGCGAGCTGCATGACGAGAAAGTGCAGCGGCACGCCGAACGCGCTTTGAATTTCGGCGGCGTGCAATTCCACGGTCAAAGGCCGCAGGCATGCGGCGATGTGCGCGCCCGGCGCAAGCGGCAGGGGACACACACCGACGCGCGCTGCATCCAGCGCCGCCTTGAAAAGCTGCGGCAGGCCATGACCCATTGCCGCCGCAATCGGCACCACCGTCACGCCCAGGCGCCGCGCCAGCGCCTTGCTGCTGATGTAAAGACCCTTGTCGCGCGCTTCGTCCATCTTGTTGAGCGCAATCACCATGGGGCGCGACAACCCCAGCAGCTCCAGCGTCAGCTCGAGGTGCCGTTCCAGTGCGGTCGCGTCGACGACCTGCACGATCACGTCCGGCGGCGCGAACGGCGCCGGAACGCCCTCGCGATCGTGGCGCGAAACCGGCGCCGGCCGATCGCCCCAGAGGAGGTATTTCAGCGCGGCCCGGTCTTCCGGCTCCAGGCTTTTCAGGGTTCGAATGCTCGGAAGATCGATCAGGCGCGCTTCGTCCAGCCCGATCTGCACGGCGCACTCTTCGTACGTGCGTTGCGTCCCGGCGAACGCCGCGGTCTGCACCGAGGTGCTCTGCACGGCTTGAAACAGGGTGCTCTTGCCACCGCCGTGCATCCCTGCAAGCGCGATACGCAGGCTGCGCGCACCCCGGTAGAGCGGGGTGTGAAGCGGGATCGCGGCGGTAGCGTACTCCTTCACTCCGCCAATGCTGGCATCGGGGGACTTGAAGCGGGCTGATTACGATCAAGCTTTCCTGCATTTGCCCCCGGGCCAGCGACGTTATCTTCGCCGGCTCTTCTTCGCGGCTCTCGAAGTCACCCGTTTGGACCGCTTCGACGGCTTTGTGCGTTTCGACGACTGTGCCGGCTTCGCGGGCGCGGCGGCCTGGGCGCGCCGGAAAACGGCGAGCGTCGCCCCGGTCGGATCCTCGAATATCCCGAACCGGCCGACTCCGGGAATGTCCATGCCGGGCATGTGCACGCGTGCACCCAGCTCCGCCGCCTTGGCCGTTGCGGCATCCACATCGGCGACTTCGACGTAGGCCAACCAGTGCGACGGCATCGGGCCCATGTCCGCGCGAATCTGCATCAGGCCGCCGACGTCCTTCTTGCCCTGTTTCAGGATCGTGTACACACCGAGGCCCATCGGCATGTCGCTCATCTTCCAGCCGAACAGCGCCGCATAGAACGCCCCTGCACGCGCCGCATCCTTGGTCATGAGCTCGTTCCAGCAGAATGTGCCGATCGCAGGTTTATCCGCCATGTGCCCTTCCCGTAAAAAACGCGGATTGTACCCGCGACCGATTCACTACAATGACGGCGATGAAACCCGAGGCGCCAACGCCCGTCGATTCTCTGGCGGCGCACACGCCGATGATGCAGCAGTACCTGCGCATCAAGGCGCAGCACCCGGAGATCTTGCTGTTCTACCGGATGGGCGATTTCTACGAGGTGTTCTACGAGGACGCGGAAAAGGCGTCCCGCCTGCTCGACATCACGCTCACTTCGCGCGGCGTCTCGGCGGGCGCTCCGGTGAAGATGGCCGGCGTCCCCTACCACTCGGTGGAACAGTACCTCGCGAAGCTGGTGAAGCTGGGCGAATCGGTGGCGATCTGCGAGCAGATCGGCGATCCCAGCACCGCGAAAGGCCCGGTCGAGCGGCAAGTCACGCGCATCGTCACGCCCGGCACGCTCACCGACTCCGCACTGCTCGACGAAAGGGCAGACAACGTCTTGCTCGCGCTGCATGCGGAAAAGGCTGCCGTCGGCCTTGCGTGGCTCTCGCTCGCAAGCGGAGAACTGCGGGTTTCCGAAATCGCGCCGCAAGCGCTCGCCAATGAACTCAGCCGCATTTCGCCGAATGAGGTCTTGGCCGCGGACGGAGTCGAGGTCGATAGCTTCTTCGTCACGCGCGTGCCGGCATGGCATTTCGACTTCGAGGCGGGACGATCGAAACTGCTGGCGCAGCTCGGAGCCGCGACGCTCGCGGGCTACGGATGCGAGGATCTGCACCCGGCGATCGCCGCCTGCGGGGCGCTGCTCGAATATGCAAGGAAGACCCAGGGCCAGGCGCTCGCGCACGTCAATGCGGTCCTCGCCGAGCGCCCAGGTCAGTACCTGCGCATGGACGCGGCGACGCGTCGCAACCTCGAAATCACCGAGACGCTGCGCGGCGGGCCCGAGCCGACGCTCTTCTCATTGCTGGACGAATGCGCCACCGGCATGGGCAGTCGGCTGCTACGCCACTGGCTGCATCATCCGCTGCGCGACCGCGCTGCCCTGGCCGCGCGCCACGAGTCGGTGGAGCTGCTTGACCGTGCCACACCCGACATTCATGCGGTGCTGCGCCGCTTTGCCGACCTCGAGCGCATCGCTTCGCGCATCGCGCTGAAGGGCGCGCGGCCGCGCGACCTGTCCGCGTTACGGGATAGCCTCGCGTTACTTGCTGAATTGGTGAATGCGGTCCCGCCAGAACGTAACGAATTGCTCGCGCAGCTTGCTGCCGACCTGGAAACGCCGCACGAATCCCTCGATCTCCTGCGCCGCGCGATCGCCGCGGAACCGTCCGCGGTGCTCCGCGAAGGCGGGGTGATCGCCGGGCGGTATTCCGCAGAGCTGGACGAGCTGCGAGCGCTGCAATCCAACGCGGGCGAATTCCTCGTCGCGCTCGAAGCGCGCGAGCGCGAGCGCACAGGGATTCCGAACCTGCGCGTTGCGTACAACCACGTGCACGGCTACTACATCGAAGTCTCCAATGCCCACGCGACGAAAGTGCCGGACGATTACCGCCGCAGGCAGACCCTGAAGAATGCCGAGCGCTACATCACGCCCGAACTGAAGGCGTTCGAGGACAAGGCGCTCTCGGCGCGCGACCGGGCGCTCGCGCTGGAGAAGTCGCTCTACGACGAGTTGCTCGAAGCGCTGCTCGCGCACCTGCCGCGCCTGCAGCGCGTGGCGCGCGCGCTCGCGCAGCTAGACGTGCTCTGCTGCTTCGCCCGGGTGGCGGCGCAGCGCGGCTACTGCCGGCCGCAGTTCGCCGATGAAACGTTGATTGAAATCGAGGCCGGCCGCCATCCAGTGGTCGAATCGCGCATCGAGCGTTTCATCGCCAACGATTGCCGGCTTTCGCCCGCGCGGCAGCTGCTGCTCGTGACCGGCCCCAACATGGGCGGCAAATCTACGTACATGCGGCAGGCTGCGTTGATCGCGCTGCTGGCGCATGCCGGTTCGTTTGTTCCGGCAAGATCCGCCCGGCTCGGTCCGATCGACCAGATCTTCACCCGGATCGGCGCCGCAGACGATCTCGCCGGCGGCAGTTCCACCTTCATGGTCGAGATGACCGAAAGCGCATGCATTCTGCACAACGCCACGGCGCGGAGCCTGGTGCTGGTGGACGAGGTCGGCCGCGGCACTTCGACATTCGACGGCCTGGCGCTCGCCTGGGCGATCGCGCGCCACCTCGTGGAGCGGAACAAGTCGCTCACGCTCTTCGCGACGCATTACTTCGAGCTCACGCGCCTGGCGCTCGAGTACCGCGAGGTGGCGAACGTGCATCTGGACGCCGTCGAGCACAAGGACAGCATCGTGTTCCTGCACGCGGTCGAGGAGGGCCCCGCCTCGCAGAGCTACGGCCTGCAGGTCGCAGGGCTCGCCGGCGTGCCCAAACCGGTAATCCGGCAGGCGCGGAAATATCTCGAATTGCTGGAGCAACAGAGCCTTTCGCGCGGCGGGCAGGACGACCTTTTCGCCGGAGCTTCGCGCCAGGTGGAACCCGAGCCGCCGGCAGACCCGCTGCGCGACGAGCTGGCGAAAATCAACCCGGATGAGTTCTCGCCGCGCGAGGCCCTCGAGCTGCTTTACCGACTGAAAAAGATCTAGTGATTCCCCGCAAGGCCCCTCGGACATCAGGACCGATCCGGCGTTCGATCCGCGAGCTTGATCATGGCCCGACCCCTCCCATTCGCGCCTTCTAAGAACAATCCACGCGAGCCGGATTGATGGAGGGCAAGGACGAACTTGCGCGGAGCAGCCGGCGAGATCGGTATTGATCCAGGTCAAGAGATGGCGCGAGAGGCAGGCGAAACTTTCGCCTCGCCCCATTTCAACGAACCCGTGATCAGGAGGAGGCATTCCAATGAAATTTCCGATTCCGCACGACGTCAAGGCCAAAACGATCCCCGGTACCGAAGGCTGGGAGCGGATGTATCCGTACCAGTACCAGTTCGTCACCGACGATCCCGTACGCAACAAGTACGAGAAGGACACGTTCTGGTTCTACGACGGGCTGCACTACCCCGAGCCGCTCTACCCATTCGACACCATCTGGGACGAAGCCTGGTATCTGGCCCTCTCCCAGTTCAACAACCGGATCTTCATGGTGCCTCCGGTGCGCGGCGTCGACCACCGCATCATCAACGGCTATGTGTACATCTCGCCGGTGCCGGTGAAGGACCCCGCGGAGATCGGCAGTCGCGTGCCGAACTTCATGGAGCGCGCCGGCTACTACTACAAGAACTGGGACGCGCTCGAGGCCAAGTGGAAAGTGAAGATGGAGGCCACGATTCGCGAGCTGGAGGCGGTCAAGATCCCGCGCCTGCAGGACATGGAGGACATGGCGGTGGTGACCGACGCCATCGGCGAATCGAAGGGCTACCACCTGCTGAAGAACTACGATGACCTGATCAACCTGGGCATCAAGTGCTGGCAGTACCACTTCGAGTTTCTCAACCTCGGCTACGCCGCCTACGTCTTCTTCCTCGAATTTGCGCAGAAGCTCTTCCCGAGCATTCCGGCGCAGCGCGTGACGCAGATGATCTCGGGCATCGACGTGATCATGTATCAGCCCGACGAGGAGCTGAAGAAGCTGGCCAGGAAAGCCGTCGAGCTGGGCGTCGACCCGGTGGTCACTTTCAGCCGGGAATGGACGCAGGTCGAGGCGGCGCTGAAGAAACTGCCCAAGGGGGTGGAGTGGCTCACCTCGCTCGATCTGGCGCGCGAGCCCTGGTTCAACATTTCCACCGGCACCGGCTGGTACCACCAAGATCGCTCGTGGAACGACCAGATGAACGTGCCGCTTTCCGGCATCGCCACCTACATCGGGAAAGTCAAGCAGGGGGTGTCAATCAATCGTCCGACAGAGAAGGTGCGTGCCGAGCGCGACCGGATTACCGCCGAGTACCGCGGCCTGATCGAGAAAGAAGAGGATCGCAAGCAGTTCGACGAACTGCTCGGCTGCGCCAAGACGGTGTTCCCCTACGTGGAGAACCACCTGTTCTACGTCGAGCACTGGTTCCACTCCGTGTTCTGGAACAAGGTGCGCGAGGTCGGCGTGATCATGAAGGAGCACGGCGTGATCGAGGACGTCGAGGACATCTGGCTGCTGCGCCGCGACGAGATCAAGTCGGCGCTGTGGGACATCGTCACGGCCTGGGCCACCGGCGTCACGCCGCGCGGCACCAAGACCTGGCCGAAGGAAATCGTCTGGCGCAAGGGCGTGATGCAGAAGTTCAAGGAGTGGAATGCTCCGCCCGCGATCGGCACCGCGCCTGAAGTGATCCAGGAACCCTTCACCATCGTCCTCTGGGGCGTCACCAACAAGTCGCTCGCCGATTGGGCGGCGGTGCAGGAGGTCAAGGATCCGGCCAGCATCAAGGAGTTGAAGGGCTTCGCGGGCAGTCCCGGCATCATCGAAGGCAAGGCGCGCGTGTGCAAGACGGTGAGCGAGGTCGGCCAGTTGCTCGAGGGCGAGATCCTTGTCGCTCCGACCACCTCGCCTTCGTGGGCGCCGGCCTTCGCGAAGATCGGGGCCTGCGTCACGGACGTCGGCGGTGTGATGAGCCATGCCGCGATCGTCTGCCGCGAGTACGGCCTGCCGGCGGTGGTCGGCACCGGGCATGCGACGAAGATCATCAAGACGGGAATGATGCTGCGTGTCGACGGCTCGACCGGCGCAGTCACCATCGCGCGCTGAGCGGTGGCGATGGGCAGCGTGGCAGAGGCGGCCGGCAGGTCACCGGCGGACTCCATGAAAACGGGTCTGCCGGTGGTTTGCTGGTTCGAGGAATGCCTGAAGGATTCGGTTCCGCTGGTCGGCGGCAAATGCGCCTCGCTCGGTGAGTTGATCAACGCCGGGGTACGGGTGCCGCCCGGCTTCGCGCTCACCACCGAAGGCTACCGGCGCTTCATGGCCGGGGCGGGGATCGACCGGCAGGTCCGGTCCCTGCTGCAGGGCGTCGACGCGGCAGACATGGGCGCGCTGGAGAAGGCCAGCGCCTCGATCCGCCAGACGATCGAGGCCCAGCCGTTCTCCATGGAAATGGAGGACCTGATCGCCGAGTACTACCGCAAGCTCGCGGTGCGCTGCTGCATGCCGGCGGTTCCGGTTGCGGTTCGATCGAGCGCCACGGCAGAGGATCTTCCCGGCGCGAGCTTCGCCGGCCAGCAGGACACCTTCCTCTGGATTCGCGGCGTCGATGACCTGCTGCACCACATGCGCCGCTGCATTTCCAGCCTGTACACCGTGAGGGCCATCGCCTATCGCGCCAACAAGGGGTTCGACCACGATCAGGTGGCGATCAGCGTAGGCGTGCAGAAAATGGCCAACTCGTTCACTGCGGGGGTGATGTTCACCATCCACCCGGCCAATGGCGATCGCTCGGTGATCGTGATCGATTCCAACTTCGGCTTCGGAGAATCGGTGGTCTCGGGCGAGGTGACGCCGGACCACTTCGTGGTGAACAAGATCACGCTGGACATCATCGACCGCACCATCTCGCGCAAGCTCTTGTGCTACACGGTCGATCCGAAGACGCAGAAATCGCAGGCCATGGAAGTCCCGTTCGAGCGGCAGGAGGTGCAGTCGCTGATCGACGACGAGATCACCGAGCTGGCCTGGCTCGGCAAGCAGATCGAGAAGCACTACGGCCGCCCGATGGACATCGAGTGGGCGGTGGACAAGGACCTCCCCGCGGGCGGCAACCTGTTCATCCTGCAGGCGCGCCCCGAGACGGTGTGGAGCCAGAAGAGCCAGCCCACCAGTGCGCGCGCAGGCGGCTCGGCCATGGACTACATCCTGTCGAGCATGCTGGCTGGAAAGAAAGTCAGCTGACGCAGCGCCGCCACGGTTTTCAGATCATCCGCAACGCCAACGGAGCAATCATGAACGCAGGTACCGAAGTCAGGCCCATCGACGATATCCGCAGCTACATCGCGGCCTGCGAGGCGCACGGGCAGCTCCACCGCGTGAAGGCCGAGGTGGACTGGAAGTTCGAGCTGTGCCACATCTCGAAGGTGAACGAAGAGCAAAAGGGGCCCGCGCTCCTGTACGAGAACGTGAAGGGCTACGACATCCCGGTGTTCACCAGCGCCTTCACCACGCCGCAGCGGCTGGCGATCGCACTCGAGCAGGATCCGTCGCTGTCGATGAGCCAACTGTCCAAGAAGTGGATGCAGCTCACCACCAAGCAGATGGTCAAGCCGCGCACCGTCGACGACCCCTCGGTGATGGAAAACGTGCTCACGGGCGACAAGATCGACATCAACATGTTTCCCAGCCCGTGGTTCTACCCGGACGACGGCGGGCGCTTCTTCGTCACCTCCGGCTTCCTCGTGACGAAGGACCCGGATACGGGCTGGACCAACCTCGGCACCTATCGCGCGCAGGTGCTCGGCAAGGACATCCTCGGCTCGCAGATCATCAAGGGCAAGCACGGCGACATGCACATGAAGAAGTACCAGGAACGCGGCGAGCTGATGCCCGCGGCGTACGTCGTGGGCTGCGATCCGGTGCTATTCCTCGCGTCCTCGACTCTGGTCTCGGCGCAGACCGACGAGTACGACATCGCCGGGTCGCTGCGCGGCCGGCCGGTGCCGGTGTTCAAGTCCGACCTCACCGGCCTCACGCTGCCCGCCAATGCCGAAATCATCGCGGAGGGCTGGATCGACCCGAACGAGCTGATGGACGAGGGCCCGTTCGGCGAGTACACCGGCTACTACTCCGGCAACAAGGGCAAGGACTATCCGAAGCCGGTGCTACGCGTGAAGCGCATCCTCCACCGCAACAAGCCGGTGTTCTGGGCGACCACGGTGGGCAAGCCGATCAACGACATCCACATGATCCAGTCGCTCAACCGCACCGCAACGCTGTGGTACGACCTGGAGACCATGAAGGTGCCGGGCATCCAGAGCGTTTACATTCCGCCCGAAGCCTGCGGCCGGTTCTGGGTGGTGGTCTCGGTGAAGCAGATGTATCCGGGGCACTCGAACCACGTCGGCCATGCGGTGATCGCGAGCACGACCGGGCACTACGGCGTCAAGGGCGTCATCACGGTGGACCACGACATCGCCGCCGACGACTGGGACCGCATCTGGTGGGCGCTCGCGACCCGCTTCGATCCGAAGCGCTCTGCGCAGATCATCGACCGCGGCCGCTCCACGCCGCTCGACCCGGGCCTGCCGATCGAGGCGCGCGAGATCACCAGCCGCATCCTGCTCGATGCCTGCACGCCATTCGAGTGGAAGAACAAGCCGGACGAAATCTGGATGGACCGCGCGGTGCTGCAGAAGGTGTCGGACCGCTGGAACGAGTACGGCTTCAAGGGTCTGAGCCCGGTGGCCGATATGATCCCCCGGCTGACGCGGCCGGAGGTGAAGAAGGCGAAGGGCAAGTAAGTGAAGGGGATCGTCGTCGTCTGCAATCTCGACACCCGCGGCGAGGACATCGTCTTCGTCAAGGAGTTGATACGCAAGCGGGGCCACGAGGCGATCCTGCTGGACTTCAGCATGGAGGAGCCGCCGCCCTTCCCCGGCGACATTCCTACCGAGGAAGTGGCGGCGCGCGGCGGGCTGCCGATCGAAGTGGTGCGCGAGAAGTATCGCTCCGACCGGGATACGGCCACGAACAATCAGATCAAGGGCGCAGCGGCGATCGTCGACGAGCTGGTCGGGCAAGGCCGCGTGCACGGGATCATCGGCATCGGCGGCGGCACCGCCACGCTGGTCGCCACGTCGATCATGAAGCGGCTGCCGTTCGGCATGCCCAAGCTGATGGCCTCGCCGATGGCGGCGCACCCGGCCTACATCGACAAGTACGTCGGCACCCGCGACATCACGATGCACCACACGGTGCTCGACATCGTGAAGATGAATCCACTCCTGAAAGCGCAGATCATCAACGCGGTCGGCGCCATCTGCGGCATGGTCGAGATGACGCAAGGCACGAACATCGTCTTCGACAAGCCGTGCGTTGCGGTCTCCTCCTTCGGCTTCGGCGAGATGGCCGTGCAGACCGCGCTCGGCATGCTGGAGGAAGCCGGCTTCACGCCGATCGTCTGCCACGCGCAAGGCAAGGGCGACAAGGCGATGGAGGAGATGATCCGCGACGGCGCCTTTCACGGGGTGCTTGATATTTGCACCGGCGGAGTCATCGAACACCTGTTCAACGGCAACCGGGACCCCGGGCCGGACCGGCTGATGGCGGCCGTGGAGACCGGCATTCCGATGGTGCTGGCGCCCTGCGGCCTCGACATCCTGTCCTACGGCGGACGCGCGGACATGCTGGAGAAGACCAGGCATCGGCCGCAGTATGTGCAGGACGCGCTGCGCGTCCAGGTCCGCACCACCGCCGACGAATTGCGCCAGGCGGCCGATGTGATCGCGGAGCGGCTCAACCGGGCCGAAGGGCCTTGGACCTTCCTCATTCCACTCAAAGGCTGGTCGTCGCTCGACAAGGAGGGCCGTCCCATGTACGACCCGCTCGCCGATGCCGCCTTTGTGGCGCGGCTCAAGGAAAAGCTCGCCGATCGCAGTCGCGTCAAGGAAATCGACCTGCACCTGTACACACCGGAGTTCGCTCGCGTCGCCGTCGACGAGTTCCTGCGTCTGTTCGAGAAGGCAAAGGCGCCAGCGCTGGCGGCAGCAGGATGACCCGCCCATGGCCCATCATCGCCTCCGAGCCGGTCTTCGACGCGGGATTGTTCAGGGTAACGAAGGACCGTGCGTGCTCGCCGCGCACCGGCGGGGAGCGGGATTTCTACCTGCTCCACATGGTGGACTGGCTGATGGCGGTGCCGTTGACCGTGGATGGAAAACTGGTCATGGTGAGGCAGTATCGCCACGGCTCGCGCGCGACCAGCCTGGAGGTGCCGGGCGGTCTCCACGACGGCGCAGGCGAGCAACCCGAACAGGGCGCGGCGCGCGAACTGGCAGAGGAGACGGGCTACGGCGGCGGGGAATTCAGCTTGCTCGGCGAGTTGCGGCCGCAGCCGGCGCTGATGTCGAACCGGGTTCGGATCTACCTGGCAAAGGGAGTACGCAAGACGGCCGAAGCAAGGCCCGACGCGGGCGAGGACATCGAGGTGGTGCTGCTCGAACGGCGCGAAGTCCCCGAGCGAATTGCAGGCGGCGAGATCAACAACGCGATGACCGTCGCCGCGCTGGCGCTGGCGAGTTTCGGCGGTCATCTATGAAGGAGCGGCGGCAATGATGGTGCGCAACTGGATGCAGGCCAACCCGATGACCATTCCGGGCGACATGCTCGTATCGGAAGCGAAGCGTTTGCTCAGCGAGAACAACCTGCACGCGCTTCCGGTGGTGGAGGATGGCAAGCTGCGCGGCCTGGTGACGCGGGCCAACCTGCTGCGCACCGGGCATTTCGTGCTGCGCACGCAGAACCAGGACGAGTTCAACTTCTTCGCCACCCGGCTCAAGGTCAAGGACATCATGGTGCGCAATCCGGCCACGGTGCAGGGCAGCGACACCATGGAGCACTGCCTGCTCAAAGGCCAGGAACTGGGCGTGGCGCAGTTCCCGGTGCTGGACGGCGAGCGCGTGGTGGGCGTCATATCCGCCAACGAGATCTTTCAGCTCGCGGCGCATTGCCTGGGCGCGTGGGAGCGGCGCAGCGGTGTGACGCTCGCGCCTGTGAAACTCGGCCCCGGCGTGCTGGGCCGGATTGCCGACGTGGCCGAGGGCGCGGGCGCAGCGCTGCAGGCCTTGTATCCGATCGGCCGGCACGATGGCCAATCCGATGCCGGCTACCCCGAGAAGAAGATCATCATCCGTTTCCATGCGAGGGAGGTGCGGGACGTCATCTCCGCGCTGGAAGCGGCGGGTTTCCCGGTGATCGAATCGGTCGAAGTGAAGCGGCCGGCGATGGCGGCCTGAACGCGTGGCAAACAAACGACGAGGGGCGCGAAACACGAGCCTGCCACTACTGGTAGCGATCACCGGCGCGTCGGGCGTGGTTTACGGCGTGGAGCTGCTCCGCGTGATTGATCTGATTCGGGAGCTGAAGAAAATCTAGCGACACTCTGGCTGCGCCGAGACCCAGGCGGCAAGATCGCCGAGCACCCGCTCGGTCGCTCGCGAGATCGCGGCCGCTCCCGAAGCGGCGTCGGTGCCGGCCCCCGGCTCGACAATCGTGACGCCGCGTGCGGCGAGGCGCGTCGACGAATTCACGAGCGACACCCGCAGCTCGATGCGCGCCTCACTTGCCTCCCTGGAGGCGAACACCTGGGTGAATTCCTGCAGCTCGATCTCCAGCCCGCACTTCGCCACCCCCTCACCCACCGCCCGCAACAACTGCTTGCGGATCAGCTCCGCGGGTGGCGCCGCCCAGCGGCTGTGCGCGTAATCGGCAAGTTCGGATGGATTGCGCCACGCCAGCCGGTAGTGCATCTGCACGCCGTCGAACGGCGCGACCGCGCGCAGCGACGCCACCCGCAGCGCGGGGAGCCTGGCGCCCGGTGCGGAAAATCCGAGATCGAACGTGCGCGGCGCGGGCGCGGCGGCATTGCCTCCGCACCCGGCCAGCGCGATGAGCAGCAGAATCCCGGGAACATTCCTCATTCGAACCCGGGTTCGCCCGGCCCCGGCCTGCCCGCGCGCCGTCCCCAGAGTACGCTGTCCGGATTGCGCTCGAGCTCGCCGGCGAGCCGGCCGACGCGCTGCGCGCCGCGGTCGGCCGATTCGGCAAGCGCGTTCACCTGGGGAAGCGTGTCCTTCTGCGCCTCTGCGGAGAGCTTTCCGATCTCGCCGACGAGTTCGCGCGTTTCCGCGGAAAGCTTTCCCACCTCGACCACGAGCCGCCGCGTTTCCGCGAGCAGCCGCTGCGCTTCGCCGGTGATCTCGGGCAGCGTTTTCGCCGCATCGTTCACGCGCTCCAGCGAATCGCGCGCGAGGCGCATGTTCTCTTCGCCCAACCAGGCCTCGGCGCGTGCGACTGTGCGCGGCAGCTTCCCGGTCGCCGCCTCGAGATTCACGGTGACCTTCTCCAGCGACTCCAGCATCGAGCCGACGCGCTTGCGATTTTCCGGCGTCAGCAGCGCATTCAGGCCTGCGATCAGCTCGCGCGTGTCGCGCACCGCGCCCTCCGCGCCATCGGCCATGGTGTCGAAAAACGAAGGCTTCAGCGGCAGCTCCGCGACGCCGCCCGGGCCCCTCGGCGCAGGCGCCGCCTCCCGGCTTTCGTCGAGCAGGTGCACGTAGGCGATGCCGGTGATGCCTTCCATGCCGAGCTGCGCGTAGGTGCCGCGCGTCAGCGGAATATCGCTGTTCACCTCGATGTCGATCAGGATCCGCTGCCGGTCTTTGGGATCGAGCCGGATCGCCGTGACGCGCCCCACGCCCATGCCGCGGTAGCGCACCTGCGCCTGCGGGTTGAGTCCGGTGACCGGCGCAGTGGAAATGACCCTATACGGCTTGCGCTCGAGCGGCTCCTTTGCCAGCCAGTTCGCCCAGGCGAGGATGCCGGCGGCAAGCCCGATGACGAAGAGCCCCGTGATGAGCGCGTATGCCCGGCTTTCCATGCGTGGATTACGCGGCGGCCTCGCCGTGCGCGAGCGCGCGGCGGCCCCGGTCTCCCCCGAAAAAGTTCCGCACGAAGGGGTGCGGCAAATGTTGGACTTCTTCCAGCGTGCCGCAGGCGATTATATGCTGGTCGCCGAGCACCGCGACACGGTCAGTCAGCTCGTAGAGCGTGCCCAGATCGTGGGTCACCATCAGGACCGCGAACCGATGGTCGGCGCGCAGGCGCTTGATGAGCTGCACAAACCGCTCGGAGCGGTCCGGATCGAGTCCGGCCGTCGGCTCGTCCAGGACGAGCAGATCGGGCGCGAGCGCGAGCGAGCGCGCGAGCGCAACGCGCTTCACCATCCCTCCCGAGAGGTTCGCCGGAAGGAGACTCCCGTGCCGCGGCTCGAGTTCCACCTGCGAGAGTTTCGCATGCACGATGGCGCCGATCTTCTTCTCCGAAAGCCCGCCGCGTTCGCGCAAGGGGAAGGCGATATTGTCGAACACCGTGAGCGCCGAGAAAAGCGCTCCGTTCTGGAACAGCATTCCCATGCAGCGTCGCGCGTCGCGCACCTTCTTGAAGCCCGGATCGTCCCAGGACACGCCGAACACCCGCACCGAGCCCGCCGCGGGGCGCTTCAGGCCGAGGATCACCCGCAGGAGCTGGGTCTTGCCGCTTCCCGAGCCGCCGACGAGCGTCATCACCTCGTCGCGCCGCACGTGCAGGTTCAGGTCCCGGTGCAGCACGTGTTCCGCCCCGACCACGTTCAGGAGGCCGTCGATCTCGATCGCGTGAGCGCCCGGTTCAGCCGACATTTCGGAGCAGGATCGCGAAGATCGCGTCGAGGATGATGACGCAGGTGATCGCCGCGACCACCGAGCGCGTCACGCCGGCGGCCAGGCTTTCGGTATTCGGCAGCACGCGCAGCCCGTAATGGCAGGCGACGAAGGCGACCGCGAAGCCGAAGGCCGCCGACTTGCCGATCCCGATCCAGAAGTTGACCACCTCGACGGCGCGCGGCAGCGCCTCGAGGAACGCCTCCGGCGTGATGCCGAGCGTGAAGCGCGATACCAGCATCGCGCCGGCGAGCGCCGCGAGGTCGGTGCAGAACGCAACCAGCGGCAGCGCGATCGCGAGCGCGACCACCTTGGGCAGGACGAGGCGCGTAATGACAGACACGCCCATTACCGACAGCGCCTCGATCTCCTCGGTGACGCGCATCACCCCGAGCTGCGCCGTGATCGCAGAACCCGAGCGCCCGGCGGCGATGATCGAGGCGAGCATGGGACCGAGCTCCCGCACCACGCCCACGCCGACGATGTTGATCACCAGCAGGTCAGCGCCGTAGCGCTTGAGCTGCAGTGCCGAAAGATAGGTGAGCACGATCCCGACCAGAAAGCCGACCAGCATCGTCACCGGCAGCGCGGTCACGCCGGCGCGGTACATGCCCGCGGAGAACTCGCGCAGCGGCACGTCGCGCGGCCGCCGTACCAGCGCCGCCGCATCGAGCGCGAGGCGCCCGAGGAGCGCGGTCGCGTCGCCCAAGTGCACGGCGAATCGCAGGGCCGCTTCGCCCGTCGCGACGACGGGGAGGAGCAGGTCGACAGGCCGCGCCAGGACGTCCGGAACGCGCAACCCCCGCCTCACTTGGGCGAGGATCTCGCCGTGCTGCGGCAATACCTCGACCTGCTGCGCGCCGCGCAAGGCACGCGCAAGCCACAGCGCGCCCGTGTCGTCGAGATCGGCGATGGAAGTCAGATCCCACGCGATGCGTTCCGGCGGCTGCCGGCGCAGTTCGGCGAGGCCGCGCAGGATCTCCTCGCGCCGCGCCTTGAGCCCGCTGAACGTCCATTCGCCGTACGCCCTGACGCGCATCGGGACCGGATCGTGCGCGACGGCCTCGATCTCGAGCGCAGCGTCCGGAGCGACCATGGCGGCCGAGTATACTGCGCGCCCCATGACGCTGGTGGACATCGGCGCCAACCTCACGCACTCGTCCTTCCGCGAGGACCTCGGCGAAGTGCTCTCGCGCGCACGCACCGCGGGAGTTCATACGATCGTGGTGACCGGTACGACCGTAACCGAGAGCCGGGATGCCGCCGCTCTCTCAGGCATGCATCCGGAAATGCTCTATGCGACTGCGGGCGTGCATCCGCACCATGCACGCGATTGCGACGCCGAAACGATTCCGGCGCTGCGCGCGCTCGCCGCGCATCCGCGCGTCGTCGCGCTCGGCGAGTGCGGGCTCGACTTCAACCGCAATTACTCGCCGCACCCGGATCAGGAGAAGTGGTTCACGGCGCAACTCGAGCTCGCCTGCGAGCTGCGGAAGCCCCTGTTCCTGCACTCGCGCGATGCGCATCCGCGATTTGCCGGAATCCTGCGCGCGCATCGCGATCGCTTGCCGCGCGCGGTCGCGCACTGCTTCACCGGAGAACAGGCGGAGCTGCGCGCCTGCCTCGACCTCGGCCTCTACATCGGCGTCACGGGCTGGATCTGCGACGAACGGCGCGGCCGGCACCTGCTCGAACTCGTGCGCGAAATACCCCGTGACCGCCTCGTGATCGAGACCGATTCCCCCTACCTGACTCCCCGGGATCTGCATCCGCAGCCGCGCGCGCGGCGCAACGAACCGGCATTTCTGCCGCACGTGCTTCGCGCCGTCGCGCGGGCGCTCGGCCGGCCGGCCGAGGAAGTGGGCGAGGACACCGCGCGCAATGCCCGGGACCTGTTGTCGCTGAATTGACCGGAATTCCGGCGCCGCGCCCGCCCGGTTCAGTCGCGACGCCTCATCCCTTTGTGTCGGATGAGGGGTCCATGTCCGGGTGGCGCATCTGCAGCACCTCGCGCACGATGCCGTCGTCCGAGAATTGAACCCAGAGCTTCCACTTGAACTCAACCTCGCGCAACTGATACTCCCAGACGTCGCGCTTCTGCCGCGTCAGGTACGACGTGACGAACGGCGGACCGAACAGATCGTGCACGTCCTGTTTCGTCGTCCTGCCCGCCGTGATTTTCCTGACGTTCTCCACCGTGAGCCGCTGCTCCACCTCGCGCACGATCCCGTCCGGGCCGATGCGCACCGCATAGCTGTGAAACCCCATGGGGCCGCGCGGATACCATAATATGGTTTCGCCGGCGAGGCTCTGTCTCTCGGCAGGAATCCCCATGGTTGCCTCGACCTGCGCCGCGGTGGACTTTCCCGGGATGAGGCTGCTGCCACTGTACGAAACACAGCCGCCGAGCAGCACGACGATGGCTGCCGATGCCGATGCAAACTTGCCCATCACGCCCTCCTGATCAGTTCAATGCGCCGGCGAGAAGCCCCCTTTCCTCGGGGGTAAGCTGCGTCAGGCCCCTTTGCCGGGGTTTTCCGAAAAATACTTCTCAAACTTGCTCGCCTCGTCCTTGTACGCCTCGGCATCCGGCGGCGGCGTGCCCTTGCGGGTGATGTTCGGCCATTTCACCGCGTACTCGGCGTTGAGCTTCAGCCAGGCTTCAGCGCCCGGATCGGAATCCGGCACGATCGCCTTGGGCGGGCACTCCGGCTCGCATACGCCGCAGTCGATGCACTCGTCCGGGTGAATCACGAGCATGTTCTCGCCCTCGTAGAAGCAGTCCACGGGGCAGACTTCTACGCAATCCATGTATTTGCACTTGATGCAGTTCTCGTTGACGATGTAGGTCATCTGCTGTTCCGGACCAAAGGCTTGAATTATCGCACTGCGGGCCCCAAGATTACTGTGGCTTGCGCCATGGACATTACCACCGCGAATTTCGAACGCGAAGTCATCGAGGGCTCGAAACAGGTGCCCGTGGTCGTGGATTTCTGGGCGCCCTGGTGTGGGCCGTGCCGCGCGTTGACGCCGGTCCTGGAAAAGCTCGCGGCCGAGTACGCCGGCCGCTTCAAGCTCGTCAAGATCAATTCGGATGAAAATGCCGAGCTCGCCGCGGCGTTCGGCGTGCGTTCGATCCCGGATGTCATGGGGTTCAGGGACGGGAAGCCCGTAGCGCATTTCCTCGGCGCGCTGCCCGAGGGCCAGGTACGCACGTTCATCGAGAAGTTGCTGCCGCCCCCGGAGCTCGATCGCGCCGAGCGCGCGATTGCCGAGAAGCGGCTGGACGACGCCGAGCGGCTGCTCGCCGCGGTGAAGCCGAACATCGACTGGGACGAAAGAGCCGACACATTGCGGCAGGCGCTCGCATTCGCGCGCTCGGCCGGAAGCGGGGTCGGCGAAACCGAGCTGCTGTCACGGCTTGCGACGGACCCCACCGATCACGAGACACGGCTCGCGCTCGCCGGGATGCTCGCTGCGAAGCGCCGCTACCGCGATGCGCTGGACGCACTGCTCGAGATCGTTCGCCGCGACAAAACATGGCGCGACGGCGAGGCGCGAAAGCAGATGCTCGCTATTTTCAATCTTGCCGAGGGCGACCCGGAGCTGGTGTCCGAGTACCGCAGGAAGCTCGCGAGCGCGCTTTACTGAAGGACGAAATCGAACGCGGCGTGCAGAGCGCCTTCGCGCTGTTCGGTGGCGAGCGATAGCGGACCGCGGTGCTCGTCGCGGAAATAGAGCTGGGTTGTGAGAATCCGTCCGCCCGGCGCAGCCTGCACCTTGACGTGGATGTGGCGCGGGCGGCCGGGATAGATCGCAGGAAGAATCGTCTCGAGCCGGTAGCGCCCCTCGCCGTCGGTTGCCGCACGGCCGCGATAACGGTATCCGCTGTTGTCGTAGTCGCCTTTTTGGTCGGCGTGCCAGAAGTCGAGGGAAGCGTTCGCGAGCGGTTTGCAGTCTCGTGAGAGCACGCGGCCGGTGAGCACCAGGCGCTCGGCCTTCGCCCCGGGCGCGGCGAGCGACGCGCGCAGCGGGGCGCCCGCCTTGTAGAACGGCCCTTCCATGTCACGCGGCGTCGGTGCGCCGCAGCTCGGTTGTGCAAGCACGGCAAACGAAGCGAGCAGAGAAACGCCGAAGAGCGCCGCACCGAGATGTTTGCCGGTGCGCTCCGGCATGTCGTCGCACTCACGCATCGGCGAAGCTCATGAGAATTTTCCCCGAGCGGCCGCCGCGCGCCGCATGCGCCACCGCTTCCTTGATCTTGCGGATCGGATAGACCGCCTCGACCTCCACGACGAGCGTCCCCTCGGCGACTTTGCTCGCCAGTTTCCGGTACAGCGCCGCAATCCCCTCAGGCGGGGTTTCCATGAACCAGCGGCGCAACCAGAAACCGCGCAACGTAACGTTCCGGAACACGGTCTCGCGCCCGTCCACCATGCAGGCTTCGCCGCTCAGGAGTCCGTAGTTGAGGACCGTGCCACCTTCGCTCACGCAGCGGGCGAGCCGTTGCGTCGCCGATCCGCCCACCGCGTCGATGGCGAGCGGCAGTACCCCATCACCGATTGCAGCGCGTACCCGCGCATCGAGATCCGGACCGTCCGCCAGCACCACATCGCCGCCAAATGCCCGCAAGGGCGCGATAAGCTCGTCCCGGCGCACGATGTTTACAGTTTTCACGCCTTCCTCACGGGCGAGCCGGATCAGGCAATGCCCGACCCCGGAGTTGGCAGCGTTCTGGATGACCCATTGCCCCGGCTGCACAGCGACGATGTCGTGCAGCATCAGGTAGGCGGTCGGTGGGTTCACCCGCAGCATTGCCAGTTGCCGGGGATCGACGCCCTCGGGCAGCGGGAAGACAACCTTGGCCGGAGCTTTGATTCGCGCCCGCCAGGTTCCCGGACCGGGCAGAAGCACTCGGTCGCCGACCTTCACGTGGCTGACACCGGCCCCTGCTTTGGCGATATGCCCCACGCCCTCCGCGCCGGGAATCATGGGAAGGTTCGGGGGCACGGCGCCGTACCTGCCCTCGAGGTTGAGCACGTCGGCCGGATTGATCGGGACGAGTTCGGTATCGACGATGACTTCGCCCGGTCCCGGCTCACCGGGGTCCGGCTGATCCACCAGGTCGATCACCTTGTCGGGTTGACCGAATGCGGAAATCTGCGCGGCGAGCATGGCAGGGGCCTCTCTTGAGTACGTCACATCAACCAGTCGAAATCGCGGTTCATCTTACAGCTCTGGCTTGCTGGTGATATGCGTGGCATTTCCATCCTTCACATCGCGGCTGGTGGTGCTCCACGGGAAGTTGCTGTTGAATTTGATGCCGTAGGGCGGATCGAGGTACATGCACTGCACTTTCCCCCGCAGGCCCTCGCGCTCGGCGAGGCTCGCCATCACCTGGAGCGAATCGCCGAGGATCATGCGGTTCGACCAGTTCTAGTCGTGTTGGTAGAACTCGGTCTTGTCCACACCGTTGGGCATGCCGTTGAAGTCGGCGAACAGATCCGGCGTGAGCTGCCCGGCCTCCTGCGCGCGCTCGCGTGACTCGCGCAGCAGGTCGTCGATCAGCGCCTTGGGGTGGACCTTCTCCTGGATCGACAAAGGCGGGGCGTGGACGACGAGGTCGCTCCAGTCCTGCTCGTCCTTGCCGCGCCAGACGAGCCGCGGATCCAGATCGCGGTTGCGCCGCTCGTAGGCGACGCGCACCAGGTTCTGCTCCTCCTTTTGCAGCACCGACTGGTATTCAGCGGTGGAGATGTTCTTCCGCGTCGCCTCAGCGTGCTTGAGGATGGCGACGGTCTTGGTATTGCCGGTCTTTCTTGCCATGGGATTCCGGCTTATGCCTTTTCCGCGTAAGCGAGTTTCAGGTCCGCGGCGACTGCAGCGAGGCGCATGTCCCGCGTCCACAGCCGCGCAGTGCCCACCAGAGCGACCGCGGCGAGCAAATGGACGTCGAGGTAGCCGATGCCCCGCCCCATGAGGGCGCGCCGCTCGATGTAATCCAGCGCCTCGGGGTCCGTCGCGACAGGCGCCGCCGGCAGCGCCCCCAGCAGGCGGAGCACTTCGCCGCGGTTTTTCAGATTGCCGCAGGCCAACTCGCCCAGGACGAACGGATGCATCAGTACGCTGCCCTGCTCCAGGGCCGCGGCCAGCGCGGTTGCGCCGTCACGCAGGTGATCGACCCAGACCGACGTGTCGACCAGGATCATGCGGACTGGGAACGGCGCCGGGGGACGGGTTGCAATCGCGGTTCACTGCCCCCGAGCCGCGCCAGGCGCCGCGCGCTTTCGCGCTCGATCAGGGCCTTGAGCCCCTCGTGGATCAGGGTGGTCCGCTCTTTCATCCCCGTGATGCGCTGGGCCTCGGTCACGAGCTGGTCGTCCAGGTTGATGGTGGTGCGCATGGTGCTTGCCTCCTGTGGATGTGCACCCACTATACATCATTTGATGTCGCAATTGATGTATCTGCCACCCGTCAGGCAGCACGAGGACTCCTACCTCCGGCAGCAGCGGAATCGATCGGGGCGTTGAAGCGATCGCGCATGTACGCGAGGTCGCGCTTCAACTGAGCACGGGAGATTCCGAGCGCCTCCTGCAGCTTCACGAACGCGACGCTGCGCCCGTCCTGGAGCAGCTGGTCGATCTTGTAGAAGCGCTCGGTGCGATCCATGCCGGAGGGCAACGCTTACACGTGACGCCGTCGTGTTACAGGACTTGACACGCCTGGATCGTCATCCCTTCACACACAGCAGTTGCTTCAAAGTGTGCACGATTTCGACCAGATCGTCCTGGTCTGCCATGACTTGGTCAATGTCCTTGTATGCGCCCGGAATCTCGTCGAGCACGCCGCGGTCCTTGCGACAGAGAACGCCTGTAGTCTGATTCTCCAGATCGACGGTCGTGAACTTCTTCTGCGCCTGCTTGCGGCTCATGCGCCGGCCCGCGCCATGCGCGCACGAGTCGAAACTTTCCGCCGATCCCCTGCCGCGCACGATGTAGCTGCGCGTGCCCATGCTGCCCGGAATGATGCCGAGCTCGCCCTGGCCGGCCCGGATCGCGCCCTTGCGCGTCACCCAGACATCCTCGCCGTAGTGAAATTCGCGCTCGACATAGTTGTGATGGCAATTCACCGCTTCGGACGCCCGTTCGAACGGCGGCAAATGGCGCCTAAGCGCTTCCAGCACCAGGTCCATCATCTCGGCGCGGTTCGAGAGGGCGTACTCCTGCGCCCAGTGCACCGCCTCGACGTAGTCGTCGAAGTGCCCGGCGCCTTCGGGGAAATACGCGAGGTCGCGATCCGGCAGCACAAGCTGGTTGCGCTCCGCGTCCCGGCGCGCCAGCTCGATGAAATAGGTGCCGATCGCGTTGCCGATCCCGCGGCTTCCCGAATGAAGCATCACCCACATCCGGTTCGATTCGTCCAGGCAGACCTCGATGAAATGGTTGCCGCCGCCGAGCGTGCCCATCTGCCGCACCCAGCTCGAGTGTTTGCCGACCCGCTTCTCGATTCCCGGGTGCTTTTCGAGGATACGGTGCAGCCCGCGCTTGAATCCCTTCGCCGCTTCCGTCCGCGCGTCGCGCTCGTTGTGCTGATTGAAGCCCACCGGCACATCGCGCGAAACCTGGTCGAAGACGCGCTTGAGGCTTCTTTCGTCCAGATGTTCCGCAGTCAGGGAAATCCTCGTCGCGATCATCCCGCACCCAATGTCCACCCCCACCGCCGCTGGAATGATCGCGCGCAGCGTCGCGATCACCGAGCCGACGGTGGCCCCGATGCCAAGGTGAACGTCTGGCATCGCCGCCACATGGTGATGCACGATCGGCAGCCTGGAGATATTGATCAGCTGCTGGCGTGCCTGCGGCTCGATCTCGCCGGTGTAAACCTTGACGGGTACGACGCCTTCGCGGATTTCCTGCAGGACGGGCATGGCGCAAATCAGGGAGTCATTTTCGGTCGAATGGCGAGCTTCCCGCGGCCACCGATCCGCAGGCAAAGTGTCTACGCCGCGGGAAAGGTATCCGTACGGGAGTGTTCCTCGTTCAGCGCGATCTGACAGCGCGCCACCTCACTGGAAAAACGGCCGAGCGCCAGGGGCGAACGTCCAATCATGTCGGTCAGCACCTTGGCCTCGCCCTTCCCCAGCTTCTCCACACGCAGCGTCCTCTTGAACTCCAACTCGATCGGTACCGGCGCGCCGGCGGCGTCGAACAAGCTCACGGTAAACTCCGCGAGAACCCACCCCAGGTCCGTGGCATTGGTGACTGAACCGGAAATCACGAGCCTTGCGTCCGCATCCTTCTCCATCTTGAGGCCGTTCAGCACAAATGGTCCGTGACGCGTTGCGACCTCGACGCGTTCCTGCGACCAGGACGATTGGGCGCGCTGCTCGGCGGGGCCGGGCTCAGCGAGTACCAGCGTTCCCACGACGCGCGTGAAATATTCCGCCACATTGTGCCGGGATCCCTCGGTGAGACGAAAATACACGAGGCCGCCGGGATTGAGGTCCTGGCCGAGCACGTGCAGGCGGGCGCCTCCGTTCCGGAGCCATTCTCCGCCCCACTTGCGCCGCACGACTTCTCCCAGGTAGGCACCTGCCATGACCGCCAAGCGGCGCTGTCCCGTGGTGATCTCTTCCCGCCTGAGCCAATCGCGCGCCCGGTCCTGCTCTTCCGAATCCACCATGTCCATCAGGTCTTCGCGACGGGACGCCTCCTCCCCGCGGCGGCCGATGGCTCGCGCCTTGTCCGGGTCCTGAAAGAAGGCCTCCATCATGGGCTCGACGAGCTGTCCGCTCTCCAGGGAATAGTCGAGGCCAATCTGAAACTGGTCGCGCGCCAGCTCCACCATTTCGGCGGCGTATTGGCGCATCGTCTCGTCGAGGGTCTCTTCCGGCATTGCTGAGCCCCAAAGTAGAAATCCATTCTATTCCTGCAGCTCCGATCCGCGCGTCTTCGAGCGTCGTGCGCCGAAACGGGCTTACCATTGTGCCGCGGTACGGCAGGAGGAGGCTACCCATGGCGAGCACCCGAGCCATTCCGGGGTACGATCTCGCGAGGCGAATGATGAAGCGGTTTCTTCTCGCGGCATTCCTGGCCTGCGCCCAGGGTCAGGCGAACGCCGGCGATCATGGCGACATCATCGTCTTCCAGATCGACCGGGACATCATCGGCAAGATCGTACTCAAGCCGGTTGAGGTCATCGGTCCCCTCTGGGGCGACATTGGGCATGGCGTGTTTGCCGAACGGCGCACCGCGCATCATCCGGTGAGCAGCGCGGAACCCGGGTACCGGATGGAGGACAGGAACACCAATCCCGCATTCTGCAAGGGATTGAAATTTTCCATTTCCGCGAGCAGCGACACGACCCTCCGGGCGGCGGTGGATTACTCCGGGTGCAAGGAATCGATCCGGGAGATGCTGCGGCAGACCCAGGCCGACGATCTGATCGACGGCATTGCCGCCGCCATCCTGCATACGAACAATCAGCACAAGCTGCGCTACACGAAAATACGGATGGAAGCCGCCGGCGTTCGCGCGCAACCGGTCGTACGGGAGCTCGAGTGGGAGCATCTGCGCAAGCGCTACAAACCTCTCTACCGGCTCGTGCGCGAGAAATGATCCGGGGACTGATCGCGGCACTGTTGCTGCTTTCCCTCTCCACCGCCGCCATGTCGGACGAAAAGATCTTCTTCGCGTCGCCGCAGGAAGCGGTGCCGGCGCTCGCCAGGATGCTCGCCGCGGAAGATTGGCCGCGACTCGCGCGCTGCTACCTGCTGGATGCGAGCAGCATCGAGCGCAGCGATCTCGAGTCGGGGCGCTATTTCAGGCGTTCCACGCCGGCTGAGGGCCACCCCGCCGGTCTGGACCGCTGGCGCCATCCCTTTCCCCCGGGCTACCGCTATTTGTCGCATGCCGTCGATGGCGATGAGGCCCTGGTTCGCGTCGGGATCGAGATCGATCAAGGCGGTGGAATGGTGCAACGGGGCTTGCGCGAATTTCGCATGCGCAGGACCGACGGCGGCTGGCAGGTCCTGCCCGACCGCGCCGACAGCCTGGTGCGGCAGTGGACGGCGGCGGCGCTGCGCGCGCATTTCACTCGCGCCCACGCCACCCTGGATCGGCCCAGGGCCGAGGCGGAATCGAGCCGCCTCGAGACGCTCCTCGCGGACGAGCCGCGCGCGCCGACCGCGCTTGCCGACCGCCTCGCAGAAGTCGAGCGGATGCACGGCGAGGCCGCGACCGAGTTCGCCTCTCTGATGACCATGGCGCGCGAGCAGACGGAGGAGGATCGCACACGGCTCTCGCGCCTGGAGCAGGAAGTGCAGCGGCTCGATCTGGAGCGGCGATTGCTTGGCGGGCTCGAGGCCCGGCTCACACCCGTCCCGCGCCGGTAGCGCGCGCACGCGGGCGAATCAGCCCGATCGAGTTCGAATCGACCAGCACTTCGAGCAGCGCCTTGATGATGTACCGGCTGTGGGTGATCTCGGTCTCGGCGACGAACTTCGTGAATCCGCTGATGTCCGGAATGAAGAACAGAACCTTGCCGGCTGAAGCCTGTTCCATGGCCGCCCCCACGGGTTCCTGCGTCAATTGTTGCAGTCTAACGTGCGGCGGCCGCGCAGTTCGTACTGCAGCAAACGGGCGACCCGATGGCTTGTTGGATCACGGGCACTGATCTACTATTCAGCCGCACTTACCCACGCGAGGCGCATTGAGCATAGGCGGGTGACGACATGCGGCACTGGTGGAGTATTCCGGCTGTTTTGGCGCTGTCGGCTTGCGCCGCACCCGAGATCGTCCCGATACAGCCCGCAAGCCTGCTGCGCGACGAAGCATTTCAGGCCAGGCCCGTTCCTGCCGATCCCGACGTGTTCGCAGTGAGCGGTGCAATGAGACAGTACCTCGAAGTGGACATCGCCAGGCAGTTGCGTTCCAAGGGCAATTTGCATGGGCTCGTCGCAGCTCTGCAAAGCAGCACGCAGCTAAAGCTGGAATACGATTCCGCAGTCACGCGTACCGCCGCGGAGGCATTTGAGGCGCGCTCAGGCAACTGCTTGTCGCTTACCCTCATGACCGCCGCGCTGGCCCGCGAGCTGGGCTTGTCGGTATCCTTTCGGCGCGTCTTTTCGGACGAGACGTGGACGCGCAGGGACAACACGCTGTTCCTCGGCGGACACATCAACATTGTCCTTGCGCGCCCCCCGGCGGACCGGATCGGGAACTTCGATCGCGGCGGCGGCATCATCGTCGACTTCATCCCGCAAGAGGACCTACGGCGGCAGCGCGTCCGGGAGATTCGCGAAACTACCGTGCTTGCCATGTTCATGAACAACCGGGCCGCGGAAGCGATGGCTCTAGGATTGCTCGACGAAGCGTATTGGTGGGCGCGCGGAGCGACGCTGCAGGATCCGCGCTTCCTGGAGGCCTTCAACACCCTGGGCGTGATCTATTTTCGGCATGGCAATCTGGCGCAAGCCGAACGCGTATTCCAATACCTGTTGACGCGGGAGGCCGAAAACACCTCCGCGATGTCCAACCTCGCCAACGTCCTGGAAAAGCAGGGGCGACACAAGGCGTCTGTCGCTCTCAGGGAGAAGCTGCAGCGAATCGAACCGCATCCGCCGTTCCATTTCCTTGACCTGGGATTCGCTGCCCTGAAGCGCAAGGACTTCGCCGCGGCGCGCGACTACCTTGCCAAGGAACTGGCGCGGAACGCCGCGTACCACGAGGCGCATTTCGGACTGGCCGTCGCCTACCTCGGGCTGGGCGATTCAAGTTCAGCGCGACGGCATCTCACCGCGGCGTTGGAGGCCAGTACCAATCGTCGCGAACACGATCTCTACGCTGCAAAGCTGGAGTGGCTGCGGTCACACCGGCTGCAGTGAGGGGCCGATGGGGTGAGCAGTCCCGCCGGCCCCGCCCCGACGATCCCGACCTGAGTGCGCACAGTCCTCCCCTACCTCTTCAGCTTGAGGAGCTTCGCCGCGTTTTCTTTCATGATCAGCGGCCGCACCTCGGGCTTGATCGGCAGCTTCTCGAATTCCGCCAGCCACCGGTCGGGGTCGATCACCGGGTTGTCGGTTCCGAACAGCACCTTGTGCCTGAGCAGCGTATTGGCGTACTGCACCAGCTTCGGCTCGAAATATTTCGGCGACCAGCCCGAGAGATCGATGTAGACGTTCGGCTTGTGGGTCGCGATCGAGAGTTGCTCATCCTGCCACGGCACCCCGGGATGCGCCGAGATGATCGGCATGTCGGGAAAGTCCGCCGCGACATCGTCGAGATGGATCGGGTTCGAGTACTTCAGCCGCAGTCCGCCGCCGCCGGGCATCCCGGCGCCGATGCCTGTCTGCCCGGTATGAAAGAGCGCGGGCAGTCCGGCTTCCGAAATGACCTCGTACAGGGGATAAGCGTCGCGGTCGTTCGGATAGAAGGCCTGCACCGTGGGATGAAACTTGAATCCCTTCACGCCGTAGTCCTTGATCAGCCGCCGCGCCTCTCGCACGCCCATCCTGCCGCGCGCCGGGTCGATGCTCGCGAACGGGATCGCAACGTCGGCGTGTTCGGCGGCCGATTCGGCCACCTCTTCGTTGCTGATCCGTTTGATCCCCATGCCGCGCTCGTGATCGACGGTGAACACGACGAAGGCCATCTTGCGCGCGCGGTAGTAGGCGGCCATCTGCGCGATCGTGGGGTGCCGCACGGCGTAGCGGAAGTAGCGGCCGCGCGCCTCGAGCGACTCCTGCGCGACTTCGTCGGGCAGCGTCCGGGTGGAGACTTCCGCGTGGGTGTGTATGTCGATGGCGACGATTTCGTCGAGATTCATGCTGACCTCCACCTGGCAATGATCAGTCTTTCCGAAGGCGGGTAACGATACAGCTCCTCGACCAATCCGGCGCGCGCCTTCAGCACGGCGCGCTGGTTGATCGAACCCTTGTCGGTGATCTCGCTGGCGTCGATCGAAGGCGGCGCCTCGAGCAGCATCGCCCGCACGATCCGATTCGAGCTCCCTGTGCTTTCGCGCGCAAGGAAATCGAGAACCACCTGGATGCGCGCCCGAAGCGCATCCGGCCCGAGCGGCCGGCATGCCTCGACATTCGGGAAAATCAGTGCGCCGACATGGTCCCGGCCGTGGCCGGTCATCACGCAGTCCTGAATGTAGGGCGACCCGGCAGCGTTCAGGCGCGCACGCAGCGGCCCGACGCTGACCCATGTGCCGGTGGTCAGCTTGAAGTCCTCAGTGATCCGGCCATCGAATTCGAATCCCTGCCGTGCGTCAGCGGGATCGATGAAGCGCATCGCGTCGCCGGTCCGATAGAAACCTTCTTCGTCGAACGCGGCGCGCGTGAGGTCGGCCTGGCGCCAGTACCCGGGCGTGATGCTCGGGCCGCGGAAGCGCACTTCGAGCTTGTCTGCCACCGGTGCAAGCTTCATCTCGAGACCATCCACCGGCAGGCCGACCGTGCCGGCGCGCCCCGCTCCGCGATTGGTGCTCATGGCGAACGGCGCGGTCTCGGTGGCGCCGTAACCGGTGATCCAGAGGATGCGCTCGCCGCAAGTTTCGACCGCCAGCTCCTCGTACGCCTTCCAGACCGGCTGCGGCAGCACGGCAGCCGCATACTGCAGCAACCCCAGCCTGCCGAAGAAGCTATTGCGCAACGTCGCATCGCCGCGGAAGTATGGCAGCAGCGCCTCGTACCCCCGTGGTACGTTGAAATAAATCGTCGGCCCGACCTCGCGCAGGTTGCGCACGGTGCGCTCGATCAGCCCCGGCAGCGGCTTTCCCTCATCGATGTAAAGCGTGCCGCCGTGGTACAGAATGATGCCGATGTTGTGATTGCCGCCCGCCGTGTGGTTCCACGGCAGCCAGTCAACGAGGACCGGCGGCACCTCGGCGAGGAACGGCAGCGCCTGCACGAGCATCTGCTGGTTTGCGCAGAGCATGCGCTGCGTGTTGATGACGGCCTTGGGCTGGCCGGTCGAACCCGAGGTGAACAGAAACTTCGCGACCGTGTCCGGCCCCACGGCGGCATGCGCCTGCTCCACCGCGGCAGTGGGGGTCGTCGCTTCAAGTTCCGCGAAACCATGTCCGGGCACAACCTCGGTATCGGCGGGAACTGCTGCTGCAATCGCTTTCGCGAAGCGCTCGCCGTCCGCCGCGAATACCAGTCCCGGCGTAGCGAGCCCGATGATGTAGCGCAGTTTCGCGTAGTCGGTGGAGATGAGTGAATACGCGGGTGAGACCGGCGCGCAGGGCACGCCGACATGCATCGCGGCGAGCAGCAGCAGAAGGTGCTCGATGCCGTTCTCCGACAGGATCGCGACCGGCCGCTCGGGAGAGAGTTTGCGGTCCAGCAACGCCTGCGCGAGCGAGCGCACCCGCGCATACGCATCGGCATAGGTCACCGTGCGCCAGCCGCCGCGCGCGTCGCGCTGCGCCACAAGCGTGCGCTCCGGAATTTCCCGCGCCCAGCGCACCAGCCGCTCGGTGAGGCAGTTCGGGTAAGGCCCCAGCACGTGCGGCGAGCGAAGAAAGACCACCCCGTCGTCGCGGCGCACGGCCGCTACGTCGGAGCTTCCCAGGGGTACTACCCGGGTGCGAGCCTCAGGCATCGATGACGTGCGATCATAATGCCGGAAGCGACGCCGTTCCCCGCGCGTCGCGTAAAATGCTTGCCATCATTTCGAGAGGTCCAACCCATGAACCGCAGACAGTTCAACAAGACCGTTGCCGCGGCCGGCGCCGCAGTTGCGCTCGCTCCGTTCGGCATCGTCCGCGCGCAGGCGACAAAGCTCAAGGTGGGGGTTCTGTTGCCGCGCTCGGGATTTCAGGGCTTCATCGGCCAGTCCTGCCAGAAGGGCGCCGATCTCGCCCCGGGCGTGATCAAGGAGATGCTCGGCGTGGACATCGAGCTGATGAATGCCGATACCGAGACCAACGTCGACACGGCGCGCACCCGCGCCGAGCGGCTGATCCAGGAAGGGGCGCACGTGCTGGTTGGCCCGTTCGACTCCGGCGCCGCCGCTGCAATCGCTCAGGTCGCGGAGCAGCGCGGCGTGCCCTTCGTGATCAACATCGCGGCTGCGCCGCAAATCACCGAGCAGGGCTACAAGTTCGTGTTCCGCAATTTCCAGACCGCGGGCGACATCGTCGGTAACGGACTGGCGCTGATTGGCGACCTGTTCCGCACCACCAACACCGTGCCGCGCACTGCCGTCTTCATGCACGTCAACGACACTTTCGGCCAGGCGATGGCGAAGGGCATCGGAGCGCTTCTGCCGCGTCACACCCAGCTGCCGTTCAAGATCATCGACACCATCCCGTACGATCCCGCCGCGAAGGACCTGACCGTGGAAGTGTCCAAGGCGAAGGCCTCGAACGCCGACTTCCTCCTGCTCGTGTGCCGACTCAACGATTCGATCATCCTGCGCCGCGAGATGGTCAAGCAGCGCTGGCAACCGATGGGGGTCGTCAGCCCGGGCTCGCCCGGCATGTACGAGGAGCAGTTCTACAAGACGCTCGGCAAGTACTCAGAGTACTGCATTTCCAACGTGCCCTGGTACAACCCGCGCGCGGAGCTTACCAAGGTCGTCGAGAAGGCGTTTCTCAAGCAGAATCCGAAAGACAAGCTGGTGTTCCACGGCCTGAACGCGGGGTTCACGTTCGAGGCGATCCTGATCGCGGCGGACGCCTTCAAGCGCGCGCGCTCCACGGACCCGAAAACGCTCGCCGACGCGATCCGCCAGACGAACATCACCAGCAAGATGATGCTGGGCGGCCCGATCAAGTTCAACGCCAAGGGCCAGGTGGAGGGCATCGGCTCGGCGTGCGTGCAGAACCTCAATCTCACGCCCACGGTGGTGCTGCCGGCGGCCGTGGCGACGGCGAAACCGGTGTTCCCGATGCCTGACTACAAGAGGGCCTGAGGCGCAAGGAAGCATGATTCCGAGGGCCGGCGCCGCCGGCCCTTTTTTATGCCACCGATCGACCTCGTCACCAACGTCGTCATCTCGGGCGTGCTCACCGGCCTGGTGTACGGCCTGATGGCGCTCGGCCTGTCGGTGATTTTCGGCGTGGTGCGCGTGGTCAACTTCGCACACGGCGAGATGATGACCATCGCCATGTACGCCGCGGTATTGCTGTTCGCGGCGTTCAAGCTCGATCCGTTCCTCGCCGTCGTTCCGGTCGCGGCGGCGTTCTTCGCCTTCGGCTACGCGCTTCAGTCGGGCCTGATCAATCCGTTCATCACCCGGCCCGAGCACTCGCAGTTCCTGCTGCTGGTCGCCGTGGCGATCATCCTGGTGAACGCTCTGCTGCTCGTGTTCGGGCCGGACGCGCGCAATGTCCAGGTCGATTACCAGCTCGAGTCGTACGCCGTCGGACCGATTCTTTTCGACAAGGCGCGCGTATTCGCCGCGGGAATGGCGGTGGCGGCGAGCAGCGCGCTGTTCGCGTTCTTCCGCTTCACGCGCACCGGCAAGGCAATCCGCGCCTGCGCCGACAACTGGCTCGGCGCCAAGGTCATCGGGCTGAACGTGAAGCGCTATTACGCGCTCACCTTCGGACTGGGCTCGGCCTGTGTGGCGGTCGCGGGCTGCATGATGATCCTGCTGGTGGACGTGACGCCCAGCCTCGGGCCCGCCTATACGCTGCTCGCGTTCGTCATCGTGATCGTCGGGGGCCTGGGCTCGATGCCCGGCGCGCTGCTCGGCGGCGTGCTGATCGGCGTCTCCGAGGCGCTCGCAGGCCTGTTCATCGCGCCCTCGGCGAAGAGCATGTTCAGCTTCGGCCTGCTGATTCTGGTGCTGCTGTTCCGCCCGCAGGGGCTGCTCGGGAGGAAGGGTTGAACCGGCGGGCTGCGGTCTTGCTCGGCGTGCTGGCGATCGCGCTACTGCTTCTGCCGCGGTTCGCGGATGCCTACGTGCTTTCCGTGGCGACGCTCATCCTGTACTTCGCCTACACCGGACAGGCCTGGAACGTCATGATGGGCTTCGCCGGCCAGCTCTCGCTCGGCCATTCGCTGTACGTCGGAGTCGGCGCCTACGCCTCGGCGGCGCTGTTCTTTCACTATGGCGTCGGCCCATGGGCCGGAATCTGGCTTTCGATCGCGCTGTGCGTCGCCCTCGGCGCCGCGATCGGCTTCCTAGCGTTCCGCTTCGGCATCTCGGGCGTGTACTTCGCGCTGCTCACCATCGCCTTCGCCGAGTTCACGCGGATCGGCTTCGACCACCTCGACTGGACGGGCGGCCCGGGGGGGCTGTTCCTCAAGGTGGCGCAGCGCGACCAGATCGACCTCGCCAACTTCCGCGGCCCGCCGGAGATGTACTACTACGCGATGCTTGCGTTCGCCGCAGGCGCGTTCGCGCTCTGCGCGGCGCTGCTCCGATCGCGCGCCGGGTACTACTGGCAGGCGATCCGCGAGAACGAGGAAGCCGCGCAGGCGCTCGGCATCAACACCTTCCGCTGGAAAATGCTCGCGGTCATCATCAGCTCCGCGATGACCGCGGTGGCGGGCGTGTTCTTCGCCTTCTACTACAACAATCTCTTCCCCGAGCAGATTTTCCACATCAGCCGCTCGATCGAGATCATCCTCGGACCGATCATCGGCGGCATCGGGACGCTGTTCGGCCCGATCCTCGGCGCCGCAGTGCTCACGGTGCTCGCGGACGGCATCACCGAAGTGCTGGCCGCGCTCGGGGTCGAGATCCCGGGCATCAAGCAGGTGTTCTACGGGATCGTGCTTCTCGGCGTAATCATGTTCCTCCCACACGGGATCTGGCCGACTCTGGCCCGGAAGCTGGGACTGTCGAAATGAATGCGTTGCTCGAGGTCTCGACCGTCGCCAAGTCCTTCCGGGGCCTGAAGGCAGTCGCGGAGGCCTCGTTCGAGGTGGTGCAGGGCGAGATCGTCGGGATGATCGGACCCAACGGCGCCGGGAAGACGACGATCTTCAACCTGGTCGCCGGAGTATTTGCGCCCGATCGCGGACAGATCCGTTTCGCCGGCAACCGGATCGATGGCCTGCGTGCGGACCAGGTCTGCGGCGCCGGCATCGGCCGCACCTTCCAGATCGTGAAGCCGTTCGCGGGGCTCTCGGTGCTGGACAACGTAACCGTCGGAGCCCTGCGCCGGACGTCGGGTGTCGCGGCGGCGAAAAAGCATGCCGCCGCGATCGTGGAAAGGCTCGGCCTCGCCGCGAAACGCGATCTCCCCGCTTCGACGCTGACGTTGCCCGAACGCAAGCGTCTCGAAGTGGCGCGCGCGCTCGCCACTCGGCCGCAACTGCTGCTGCTCGACGAAGTGATGGCGGGCCTCACGCCCACCGAATGCGACCAGATGGTCGAGGTGTTCCGCGAGCTCAACCGCACCGACGGCCTCACCATCCTGCTCATCGAGCACGTGATGCGCGCGGTGATGGCGCTTGCGCGGCACATCGTGGTGCTGCACCACGGCGAGATCATCTCGCGCGGCGCGCCGGACGAGGTCGTCCGCGACCCCGCGGTGCTCGAGTGCTACCTGGGAGAGGAGGCCGAGGTTTGATGCTGAAAGTCGAACATCTCGACCTGTATTACGGCGACGCGCAGGCTCTTGCCGGCCTCTCGCTCGAGGTGCCGCAGGGCGAGATCGTCGCCATCGTCGGCGCCAACGGCGCCGGCAAGTCCTCTCTCATCCGGACCATCGCCGGCATCGAGAGGCCGCGGGCCGGCCGCATTTCTTTCAAGGGCAAGGACGTGAGCGGCCTCGAATCGCACCAGATCTGCAATCTCGGCATCGGCCAGGTTGCAGAAGGCCGCCAGGTGTTTCCTTCCCTCACGGTGGAAGAGAACCTGGAAATGGGTGCCATGCTGCCGCGCGCCCGGGCGCGCTCCGCGCAGACCATGGAGGAGGTCTTCATGATGTTTCCGCGCCTTGCCGAGCGCCGCGATCAGACCGCGGGCACCCTGTCGGGAGGCGAGCAGCAGATGCTCGCGATCGGCCGCTGCCTGATGGGAAACCCCGAGCTGATCATGTTCGACGAGCCCTCGCTCGGGCTCGCGCCCACCGTGGTGCAGGAGGTGCTGCGCACGATCCGCACGCTCCACGAGAAGGGCCTCACCATCCTTCTCGTCGAGCAGAATGTCGCCGTCTCGCTCAAGCTCGCGCAGCACGCCTACGTGCTCGAAAACGGCCGCATTGTGATGAGCGGCTCGGGCGCGCAACTACTTCGCGACGACCGGGTGCGGCAGGCGTATCTCGGTCTATAGATTGCGGCACCAGGCTATCTATACACAAGAATGTGTATAATAGCTTGATGCGGACCAATATCGTGATCAACCAGCGCCTCATGCGCGCCGCGATGAAGGCAGCCGGCACCCGTACGAAGCGCGAGACCGTCGAGTTCGCGCTCAGGATGGTCGCCGGCGTCTCGGCGCGTCGCAGGGCATACGCGAAGATTCTCGCTGCGGCAGGCAGCGGCGGTTTTTCGCGTGGGTACGATGTACGGAACGAACGCCGCAAAG
>CAZYVT010000003.1:0-2519 GCA_964651335.1 uncultured Enterobacteriaceae bacterium
TCGTCTTCGATGTCGGCGGCGAGCGCCTTGCCGACAGCGTTCGCCTCGAGTGAGCGTGCGCTTCGTCGCCGCTGCGTTCCTGGTGGTCGCCGGCAGCGTGGCGGCGCAGCCGGCTGAGTTCACGCCGGACGAGGTTCGCGCCGTGTTGCGTCACGGTCCGTGGCCCGCAGCATGGGCACCTGACCCGTCGAACCGGGTCTCGGGAAACCTTCAGGCGATCGCGCTCGGCGAGAAGCTGTTCTTCGAGCCGCGGCTCTCGGCGCAACGAAACATCCTTTGCGCATCCTGCCACGTGCCGTATCGCGCGTGGCAGGACGGGCGCTCGCGTGCGCTGGGGCTCGTCGAGGTCGACCGCAACACGCCGAGCCTGCTCAACGTGCGCTGGAATCGCTGGTTCGGCTGGGACGGGGCCGGCGACTCGCTCTGGGCGCAAAGCATCCGCCCGATTCTCGATCCGCGAGAGATGGGCGCAAGCGCATCGCATGCCGCGGCGCTCGTTCGCGGCGATCCGGAGTACGCGTGCCGCTACCTGAAGGCCTTCGGCGCCCCGCCGCCGGCGAATGACCAGGCGCTGCTCGCCGCAATTGGCAAGGCGCTCGCCGCTTTTCAGGAGACGCTGGTGAGCGGCCGCTCGCCGTTCGACGAATTCCGCGATGCGCTGGAGCGCGGCGAGCACGAGCGTGCGGCGCAGTATCCGGCCGCGGCGCAGCGCGGCCTGCGGATTTTCGTCGGCAGGGGCGCGTGCAACACCTGCCACATCGGGCCGGCCTTCACGAACGGGGAATTTCACGACATCGGCATCCCGCACTTCGTCCGGCGCGGGGAAGTGGACCCGGGACGGCACGGCGGGATCCGGCGGCTCGAGGCGAACCCGTTCAACCTGCTCGGCCGCTACAACGACGAAGCGGCCGGCTCGTCCGCCATCAAGACCAGGCACGTCGCGCTCGATCACCGCAATTTCGGCGAGTTCAAGGTCCCGTCCTTACGCAACGTCGCGCTCACCGCGCCCTACATGCACAACGGCAGCCTCGCCACGCTCGCCGACGTGGTGCGGCATTATTCCGAGCTCAATCTCGAGCGGCTGCACGCTGACGGCGAGAGCATTCTCAAGCCGCTGCGTCTTACGGCAGAGGAATCCGCGGACCTGGTCGCGTTCCTCGAGTCGCTCACCGAGCGCGAGAGCGCGTTTCCTCCACGGCGTCCATCCTCACCCTGCATGCCGTGAGCATTCGATACGACGACGCGCGAGCGGACGACATCCCGCAGCTCGCCGAGTTGCTGGGGTTGCTGTTCACGCAGGAGGCGGAGCTGGTTCCCGACCTTAAAAAGCAGGAGCAGGGGCTGCGCATGATCCTGGAGGACCCGGCGCGCGGCCGTATTTTCATGGCGCGCGATGCTGCGCGAATCGTGGGGATGGTGAGCGTGCTCCGCTCGGTGAGCACCGCGGAAGGCGGGAAGGCCGGATTGCTCGAAGACCTGATCGTGCATCCGGAATACCGCGGCCGGGGGATCGGCTCTGCGCTGCTGAAATTCGCAATCGAGGCCGCTCGCGCCGACGGCCTGCTGCGCCTGACGCTGCTGACGGACGCGGAAAACGCGCAAGCGCACCGCCTGTACCAGCGCGCCGGCTTCGGTTTTTCTTCGATGCGCCCGATGCGGCTGAAGCTTTGAAGTCCCGGGGCGGGTGGAACCTCCTTGTACGGATGTTGTCCGTGCGGTAAGATCCCTTCGATACGGGAATTCATCGATGGCGACCCAACCTCTTGTACGTGACGACCGGATCGAGCTGCGCACGACCAGGGAGGAGAAGCGCATTCTGGCCGCCGCCGCGGCCTCCGAGCGACTGGACGTGACGAGCTTCATCATGCGCAATGTTCTGCCAACCGCCCGCGAGATCGTGGGCCGTGCCGATCGTTTCGTTCTGACCGGGCGCGACTCCACCCGGGTGCTGAACCTTCTCGAGAACCCGCCCAAGCCGACGCCGGCGCTGATTGCGGCTGCCCGGCGCCGGGCGAGGAAGTGATCGGCAAGATCGAGTGGCGCGAGGAACCGGTCGCGCGGCGTCATGACCGGAAGGCATTCGACTGCGGCGCACCGGACCTGAATGAGTATCTCGCCCGGTATGCCCGGCAGAACCACGATTCCGGCGGCGCAAAGACCTTTGTCGCCGTCTCGCTTTCCGAGCCAACACGCGTACTCGGCTACTACTCCATAGGCCCCGGCGCCATCGAATTCACGCGCGTTCCGGCCAGGCTGACCCGGAAACTCGGCCGCTATGAGGTGCCTGTATTCCATCTCGGACGCCTCGCCGTCAGCCTGCCGCTCCAAGGACGCGGTCTTGGCGGTGATCTCCTTCTGGCAGCCGGTATCAGAGCTCTGTCTGTTGCGACGCAGGTCGGCGGTGTTGCGCTTTCTATCGACGCGAAGGACGAGCGGGCGGCGGGGTGGTACCAGCGATTCGGCGCCTTGCGGCTTCTGGACGACCCGCTGAAACTTGTCCTCCCGCTCAGCACTTTCGC
>CAZYVT010000003.1:2619-108037 GCA_964651335.1 uncultured Enterobacteriaceae bacterium
GCGCCGGTGCCCGGAATCGGCGTGTTGAAGCTGCAGGGCTTGAGCGGCCGCGCGAGCGTGCAGCCCACGATTCCGAACATCTCGGTGCCGCCGGAGATGTTGAGCAGCGGCACGCGCCTGCCGCCGACTTTCTCGAACAGCCACCACCATGCGTCCGGGGTCCACGGCTCGCCGCTCGAAACCATGATGCGAAGCGACGCCAGATCGTATTGCGCCCACGGCATGCTTCCCTGCGCCATGAACGTCCGGATCGTGGTCGGGGCGACGCCAAGATAGGAAACGCGGTGCTCGGCGGCAAGCCGCCACATCCGGTCGGGCTCGGGGAAATTCGGCGCGCCTTCCGCCAAGACCAGCGTGGCGCCGATGACCGGAACGCCGTACACGAGGAACGGGCCGACCACCCAGCCCATGTCGCTCATCCAGAGGACGCGGTCCCCGGCCTTGAGATCCATCGTCAGCCAGAAATCGAGCACCAGCTTCATCGGAAAGCCGACGTGGGTGTGCACCACGCCCTTGGGCTTGCCGGTGGTGCCCGAGGTGAAGACGAGAAGGTAGGGCGAATCCGCGTCCATCTCCTCGGTCGGCGAATCGTGCGCCAGATTCGCCACCAGCTCGTGCCACCAGTGGTCGCGGGTGTCGTTCCACGCGATCGCGTTCCCCGAGCGCTTGAGCACGATCACATGCTGCAACGTCGGCGATGCAGCCGCCGCCTCGTCGACGATCGCCTTCGCATCGACCAGCTTGCCGCGGCGCAAGCTCCCGTCCACGGTAATCAGCGCTCGGGCGCCGCCGAGCTGCAGCCGCGCAGCCATGGCATCGGCCCCGAAGCCGGAAAAGAGCGGCATGACGATGGCGCCGATCTTGGGCGCGGCGAGCATCGCGATCATCGCCTCGGGAACATTGGGCAGGTAGATCGCGATCACGTCGCCGCGCCCGATGCCGAGCGAGCGCAAGGCGCCCGCAAAACGGCAGACTTCGCGATCCAGTTCGCGATAGCTCAGCGTGGCACGCGCCCCGTCCTCGCCTTCCCAGACCAGCGCCGGCTTGTCGTACGTGGGTGTTCCGCGCCAGCGATCGATCGCGTTGAGGACGAGATTGGTAGCGCCCCCTACGCACCAGCGTGTCCAGGGGATGCCGCGCGATTCGTCCAGCACCTGCGCGAACGGCCGGTAAAAGCAGTAACCGAATTCGTTGAGCAGCGCGCGGTAGAAGCGCTCAGGCTCGGAGTCGGCGCAGCGCAGCAGCTCGGCGTAGCTCGAAACGCCGAGCGCGCGCATGAACGCGGTCACATTCGCTTGCGCGAGCGTGGCCGCGTCCGGTGTCCAGGCGATCTGCGGTACGGGCGGGCTCAGACGCCCCCGAGGCAAATGAATTTGATCTCGAGGAACGGCTCGATGCCGTATTTCGAGCCCTCGCGGCCGATGCCGGACTGCTTGACGCCGCCGAAGGGCGCGACTTCCTGCGAGAAGATGCCGGTGTTGACCGACACGATTCCCGCTTCGAGCGCCTCGGCGACGCGGAACACGCGCCCGACGTCGCGCGAGAAAAAGTACGCCGCAAGGCCGAACTCGGTCGCATTCGCCATGCGGATCGCGTCCTCGTCGGTCTTGAAGCGGAACAGTGGCGCCACCGGGCCGAAGGTTTCCTCGCGCGCCAGAAGCATCGTATCGTTGACGCCGGTCAGCACCGTCGGCTCGAAGAACAGCCCGCCCAGCGAGTGCCGCCTGCCGCCGATGAGCGCCTTTGCGCCCTTGGCGGTCGCGTCCTTGACGTGTTCTTCGACTTTTGCAATGCCCCGCTGGTCGATCAGCGGTCCGATCACCACGCCCGGTTCGGTGCCGGGACCGACCTTGAACGCAGCAACTTTTTCGGTGAACTTGGCCGCGAACGCGTCATAGATCCCATCCTGCACGAAGATGCGATTGGCGCACACGCAGGTCTGGCCGGCATTGCGGTACTTGGAGGCGATTGCACCCTCGATCGCGGCGTCGAGATCGGCATCGTCGAACACGATCAGCGGCGCGTTGCCGCCAAGCTCGAACGACACTTTCTTGATCTGCTCGGCCGACTGTCGCATCAGGAGCCGACCGACCTCGGTCGAACCGGTGAAGGTGATCTTGCGCACCAGCGGATTCGAGGTGAGCTCGGCGCCGATTGCCCGCGAGTCGCCCGTAATGACGTTGAGCACGCCCTTCGGTAGTCCCGCCCGCTCGGCGAGCTCGGCAAGCGCGAGTGCCGAGAGCGGCGTCTGGCCGGCGGGTTTCAGCACCACGGTGCAGCCCGCGGCGAGCGCCGGCGCCACCTTGCGCGTGATCATCGCGTTCGGGAAGTTCCACGGCGTGATCGCGGCGCAGACGCCCACCGGCTGCTTGATGACGAGCAGCCGCTTGTCGGCCTGGTGCTGCGGAATGATGTCGCCATAGACGCGCTTGCCTTCCTCGGCGAACCATTCGATGAACGCCGCGCCGTAGGCGATCTCGCCGCGCGCTTCCGCGAGCGGCTTGCCCTGCTCGGCGGTCAGCAATTGGGCCAGGTCTTCCTGGTTCTGCATGATCAGCTCGAACCACTTGCGCAGGATCGCGGCGCGCTCCTTGGCGGTCTTGGCGCGCCAGCCGGCCCAGGCGGCGTGCGCCGCCTCGATCGCATGCCTGGCGCCCGCGGCGTCGAGGTCCGGGACGTTGGCAAGCACCGCGCCGGTGGCGGGATTGGTGATCGGGAAGGTGCGGCGGCTTGCCGCGCTCACCCAGGCGCCGTCCACGTAGCACTGCTCGCGGAAAAGTTTCGGGTCACTCAGGGGTAGGGCCGGCAATCCGGCCTGTGCGGGTGCGTTCATGGCGCGCTCCTACGATCCGGGGAGGGAATTTTACGCTTCCTCGCGCTGCAACATGACTTCCTCGCGGACCGCGGCTAGCATTCGCCTTCCCCTTCGGAGGACCAACCTGTGATATCGCTCACCGTCAACGGCAAGACCATGAAAGTCGATGCCGCACCCGATACTCCGCTGCTCTGGGTGCTGCGCGACAACCTGCACATGACCGGCACCAAGTTCGGTTGCGGAATCGCGCTATGCGGCGCATGCACCGTGCACCTCAACGGCGCGCCTGTCCGCTCCTGTTCGACGCCGCTGTCCGAAGCGGCGGGCAAGAAGGTCACGACGATCGAGGCGATGAGCGCCAACGCGGCAGGCAAGGCGGTGCAGGCCGCGTGGGTCAAGCACGACGTGCCGCAGTGCGGCTATTGCCAGTCGGGCCAGATCATGAGCGCGGCTGCGCTGCTGGCGAAGAACAGGAAGCCGAGCGACTCCGACATCGACGCCGCGATGAGCGGCAACGTCTGCCGTTGCGGCACCTACAACCAGATTCGCGCCGCGATCAAGGATGCGGCCGCTTCGATGACGAAGGGGGCCTGATCATGAACGCAATCTTCAACGTGTCGCGGCGCGATTTTCTCAAGACCTCCGCGCTGGCGGGCGGCGGCTTGCTGATCGGATTCACGCTTCCGGGCGCATCGCGCCTGGCGGAAGCCGCCGGGGAATTCAAGCCCAATGCCTTCATCCGCATAACGCCCAACAACCAGGTCACGGTGATCTGCGGCCTGTCGGAGATGGGGCAGGGTGTGCACACGGCGATCCCGATGCTGGTCGCCGAGGAACTCGAAGCCGACTGGTCGAGAATCAAGGTGGAGCAGGCGCCTGCCGACCCGGCATTCAAGAATCCGTTCATGGGTTTCCAGGCGACCGGCGGTTCGACCTCGGTGCGCGTCAACTGGGAGCCGATGCGCAAGGCGGGCGCGACCGCGCGTGAAATGCTGATCGCCGCCGCAGCCGAAACCTGGAAGGCGGACAAAGCGGATTGCCGCGCCGAAAAAGGCATGGTGGTGCACAAGAGCGGCAAGAAGCTTACCTATGGCCGGCTCGCCGCCAAGGCTGCCGCGCAACCCGTGCCGTCAGACATCAAGCTCAAGGATCCGAAGGAGTTCAAGATCATCGGCAAAGGCGCCAAGCGTCTTGACACTCCTGCAAAGGTCAACGGCTCCGCCGTTTTCGGGATGGACGTACGCCTGCCGGGCATGCTGACGGCGGTGGTCGCGCGCGCGCCGGTCGCAGGCGGCAAGGTCGCGAGCTTCAACGCCGACAAAGCCAAGGCAATGCCCGGTGTCAAGCATGTGGTGCAGATCGGGTCAGGCGTCGCAGTGGTCGCGGACGGCTACTGGAATGCCAAGAAAGGCCGCGATGCGCTCGAAATCAAGTGGGACGACGGTCCCGGCGCGACGCTCTCCAGCGAGGGCATCCGCAAGACATTCGGCGAACTTGCCGAGAAAGAGGGCACCGTGGGGTACAAGGAGGGCGACGTCGGTGCCGCGCTCGCAGGCGCGGGGAAGAAGCTCGAAGCCGTATACGAGGCGCCGTACCTCGCGCATGCCTGCATGGAGCCGATGAACTGCACTGCATCGGTCAAGCCAGGCAGCGTGGAGATCTGGGGCAGCACGCAGGCGCCGGGCCTGCTTCAAATCGTTCTCTCCCAAGTCGCCGGAGTGAAACCCGAACAGGTGCAGGTCACCACCACCCTGCTGGGCGGCGGCTTCGGCCGCCGCTTCGGGCTCGACTTCGCGATCGACGCGGTGCTGACTTCCAAGGCGGTCGGCGCCCCGGTGCACGTCGTGTTCCCGCGCGAGGACGACATCAGGGGTCACCACTACCGTCCCGCGTCCGTCGCCAAGTTCCAGGGTGCGTTGGACTCCGCGGGCAACCCGCTCGCGGCGCGCGTGCACGCAGTATGTTCGTCGATTGCCGACGCGGCGCACATGCCGTATGAAGCCAACGGGCTCAAGCTGATGAAGGGCGTCGACGGTTTCTCGGTCGAGGGTCTCAGTGAATGGCCTTACGCCACGCCCAACGTGCAGGTCGAGTGGACCAAGAACGAACCGCCGGTCGGCGTCTGGTTCTGGCGCTCGGTGGGCCACTCGCAGAACATTTTCTTCGTCGAAGGATTCATCGACGAGATGGCGGCCGCCGCGGGCAAGGACCCGTTCGAGTACCGCCGCGGGCTGCTCGGTAAAAACCCGCGCTACAAGGGCGCGCTCGAGCTCGCCGCCGAGAAGGCCGGCTGGGGCAAGCCGTTGCCGGCAGGTCGCGGGCGCGGCATTGCCGTCGGACAATCGTTCGGCAGCTTTGTCGCGGAGGTCGCCGAGGTGTCGGTCGGCAGCGACGGCCAGGTCAAGCTGCATCGCATTGTCTGCGCGGTCGATTGCGGCCGCACGGTCAACCCGGACATTGTCAAGCGGCAGATGGAAAGCGCGATCGTCTTTGGCCTGACCGCGGCACTGTACGGCAAGATCACGTTCAAGAATGGCCAGGTCGAGCAGTCGAACTTCCACGATTACCCGATGCTGCGCATGAACGAAATGCCGAACGTCGAGGTGCATATAGTACCGAGCACCGAGCAGCCGGGCGGGGTGGGCGAACCGGGCCTGCCGCCGGCGGCGCCCGCGGTGGTCAACGCGATCTTTGCGGCTACCGGCAAGCGCATCCGCAAGTTGCCGATCGATCCGGGCGAGTTGAAGAAATCCTAGGAGAGTCCCCTGCCCCGGGCTGTAACACTGCGGTAACCTGCGTGGCCTAGACTCGCCTCCGTCATCCAACGGAAGGCGAGTCATGAAACATCAATTCTCAGTCCAGGCGCTCGCCCTGGCCGGCGCGCTGGTCGCGGCGCAGGCTGCCCACGCGCAGCAGGTCGTCAAGGTCGACGGCTCGAGCACGGTGTTTCCGATTACCGAGGCGGTGGCCGAGGAATTCCAAAAGGCCAAGAAACAGGCGGTCAAGGTGACGGTCGGGATTTCCGGCACCGGCGGCGGCTTCAAGAAATTCTGCCGCGGCGAGACCGACATCTCCGATGCCTCGCGGCCGATTCTGAAATCGGAGATGGCCGATTGCGCGAAACTGGGCATCGAATACATCGAGCTGCCGGTCGCCTTCGATGCGCTCACGGTCGTGATCAATCCGAAGAACACGTTCATCAAGCAGCTCACCGTCACCGAGATGAAGAAGATGTGGGAGCCCGCGGCGCAGGGCAAGGTGACGAAATGGAAGCAGGTCAATGCGCAGTGGCCGGATCAGCCGATGAAGCTGTTCGGGCCCGGCGCCGACTCGGGCACGTTCGACTACTTCACCGAAGCGGTCGTCGGCAAGTCCAAGTCCTCGCGCGGCGACTTCACGGCCTCGGAAGACGACAACGTGCTGGTGCAGGGCGTGGCACGCGATGTGAACGGCCTTGGGTATTTCGGGTTCGCGTACTACGTCGAGAACAAGGACAAGCTGAAGGCGGTGCCGATCGTCAACGAGAAAGGCCAGGCCGTATTGCCTTCGCTCGAAGCGGTGATCGCCGGCACCTACTCGCCGCTTGCGCGTCCGGTCTTCATCTATGTCAACACCAAGTCGCTCGGCAAGCCCGAGGTCAAGGAGTTCGTCCAGTATTACATGACGCACGGCGCGCAACTCTCCAAAGAGGTGAAGTACGTTCCGCTGCCCGATTCGGCCTACCGGACCGCATGGGAGCACGTGCTCAAGGGCAAGAAGGGCACGGTCTTCGGCGGCATCGCCGGTGTCGGCATCACGATCGACGAACTGCTGAAGCGCGAAGCGAAGCTCTGAATGCCCGGCGAAATCTCCGCCAGGCCCCAGTCCGGGGCGATGACCGCCCGTCTCGCGTACCGGCGCTCGCGCATTTTGCGGGAGAAGCTGATCGAGCTGGTGCTGTTCGCCGCGGCGCTCGTCTCCGTGTTCACGACCGTCGGCATCGTGTACGTCCTGGTCAAGGAGTCGGTGGTCTTCTTCCAGCACGTATCCCTGTGGGACTTTCTCACCGACACGCAGTGGACGCCGCTCTTCGACGACGCGCACTTCGGCATCATGGTGCTGCTTTCCGGGACGCTGACGAGCTCCGCCGTGGCGCTGGCGATCGCCATTCCCCTGGGCACGATCATCGCGATCTACCTTTCCGAATTCGCGCCGTTCTCGGTGCGCGAGGTCGCCAAGCCCTTCCTCGAGCTGCTCGGCGGCGTTCCGACCATCGTCTACGGATACTTCGCGCTCCTCTTCATCACGCCGATCCTGCAGTGGGTCTACCCGGAGCTGCCGGGCTTCAACCTGCTTTCGGCCGGAATCGTGATGGGAATCATGATCGTTCCAACCGTCGCCTCGATCAGCGAGGACGCGATGCGCGCCGTACCGATGAGCCTGCGCGAAGGCTCTTACGCGATGGGCGCGACGCGCTTCCAGACCGCGACCAGAGTCGTGGTCCCGGCAGCAGCTTCGGGAATCGCCTCGGCGTACATCCTCGGCATCTCGCGCGCCGTGGGCGAGACCATGATCCTCGCGGTGGCGGCCGGCATGCAGCCCAACCTCACCTTCAACCCGCTCGAGCCGGCGGCGACGATCACCGCCTTCATCGTCCAGGTGGCGCTCGGCGACCTGCCGCACGGCTCGGTCGGCTACCAGACGATCTTCGCCGCCGGGCTGACGCTGATGCTGTTCACGCTCGCCTGCAACATCGGCGGGCACATGCTGCGCAAGTCGTTCCGCGAGGCCTACTGATGGCCGTCCAGGAGACCGGGTAATGGCCAGTCCCAGGGACCTGACGCAGATCCGCGCGCTGATCGCCAGCCACAAGCGCTGGGACCGTGTCTTCGCGGTGTGCGGCCTGCTCGCGCTGATGCTCGGAGTGCTCACGTTCACCGCGCTCTTCGTCGACATGGCACTCGAGGGGTTCTCGCGCCTGACGTGGGATTTCTTCACCAACTTTCCGTCGCGCCGGCCGGCCCAGGCGGGGATCCTGTCGGCTTGGGTCGGTTCCTGCCTCGTGATGCTGGTGACCGCTTTCTTCGCCGTGCCGCTCGGGGTCGCGGCCGGCGTCTACCTCGAGGAATACGCGCCGAAGAACTGGGTGACCGACATCATCGAGATCAACATCAGCAACCTCGCGGGCGTGCCCTCGATCGTGTACGGGCTGCTCGCGCTGGGGTTGTTCGTGTACCAGTTCGGCTTCGGCCAATCGATCCTCTCCGCGGGGTTGACGCTCGCGCTGCTGATCCTGCCGGTGGTGATTGTCGCCACGCGCGAGTCCGTGCGCGCGATCCCGCAGGGCATCCGGGAGGGCGCCTACGCGCTCGGCGGCACGCAGTGGCAGGTGTGCAAGGACCACATCATCCCGTATTCATCGGCCGGGATCCTGACCGGGGTCATCATCGGCATGGCGCGCGCCATCGGGGAGACCGCGCCGGTGATCACGATCGGTGCGCTCACTTTCATCGCGTTCCTGCCGCCGGCGCCGGTGAAGGCGGAATTTCCGTTCCTCTCGCTCGACTGGGTGCTGTCGCCTTTTTCCGTGATGCCGATCCAGATGTTCAACTGGACCTCGCGGCCCGAGGCGGCGTTCCACCAGAACGCCGCCGCCGCGGGCTTCGTGCTGGTGCTGATGACGCTGGCAATGAACGGGCTCGCGATCTACCTCCGTTACCGCTTGCGCAAGAACATCAAATGGTGACCCGTGGCCGCCGTTTCGGTCGCTAGCGCCGTCGAGTCGCGGGCCGCCCACGCGCCGCAGACGGCCGCGAAGGCCGAGGCGATCGGCCTCAATTTTTACTACGGCGACTTCCGCGCACTCAAGAACCTCGACCTCGTCGTGCACGAGCAGCGGGTCACCGCGCTCATCGGGCCCTCGGGCTGCGGCAAGTCCACGTTCCTGCGCTGCTTCAACCGCATGCACGACCTGTACTCAGGCAACCGCTACGAGGGCGAGATCCGGCTCTATCCCGACAACACCAACCTGCTCGCGGCGGACGTGGACCCGATCGAAGTGCGGATGCGGCTCTCGATGGTGTTCCAGAAGCCCAACCCGTTCCCCAAGTCCGTCTTCGAGAACGTCGCGTATGGACTGCGCGTACGCGGCGAGCGCTCGCGCCGCGCGCTCGAGGACAAGGTCGAGGCGGCGCTGCGCGGCGCGGCGCTCTGGGACGAGGTCAAGGTCCGTCTCCATGATCCCGCATACAACCTCTCCGGCGGCCAGCAGCAGCGGCTGTGCATCGCGCGGGCGCTCGCCACCGACCCGGAGATCCTGCTGTTCGACGAGCCCACCTCGGCGCTCGATCCGATCGCCACGGCCAACATCGAGCAGCTGATCACCGAGCTGAAGAAGAAGGTGACCATTCTCATCGTTACGCATAACATGCAGCAGGCGGCGCGGGTGTCCGACTACACCGCGTACATGTATCTCGGCGAGCTGATCGAATTCGGGCGCACGGACGAGCTCTTCATCAAGCCCAGGAACAAGCAGACCGAGGACTACATCACCGGGAGATTCGGCTAGGAGGCCGCATGGGCGTGACCGAGCACATCAGCAAGGCGTTCGAGACCGACCTCGACACGACGCGCACCCGCGTGCTGCAGATGGGGGGGCTCGTGGAGGCCCAGATCCTCGCCGCACTGAAAGCCTACGCGACCGGTGCCGCCGACCTCGTGGAGCAGGTGATCGAGAACGACAAACGCGTCAATGGCTATGAAGTGGCGATCGACGGGGCGTGCAACCACATCGTGGTGAGGCGCCAGCCCGCGGCAAACGATCTGAGACTCATCATGGCGATCTCCAAGATCGTCACCGACCTGGAGCGCATCGGCGACGAGGCGGAGAAGATCGCGCGCATGGCAAAGCGCATTCACGAGGACGGGGCGCACCATGCGCACCGCTTCCCGGCGATCGGGCATGCGGCGCAGATTGCGGTCAAGATGCTGCGCCAGGGGCTGGATGCGTTCGCGCGGCTGGACGTCGCGGCCGCCGCCGAGGTGCTCAAGGAGGATTCGGCGATCGACGACGAGTTCCGGTCGATCCTGCGGCAGCTCATCACCTACATGATGGAGGATCCACGCACGATCTCGCCGGGACTCGAGATCGTCTGGGTGGCGAAGGCGATCGAACGCATCGGCGACCACGCCAAGAACATCGCCGAGCAGGTGATCTACATCGTCAAGGGCACCGACGTACGCCACACGTCGTTCGCCGACATCGAGCGCGAGATCGCGAAGGAGTAGAGCGCCGGCATGCCCGCTTCCGTGCTGATCGTCGAGGACGAACCGGCGATCCTGGAGCTGATCGCGGTGAACCTGGAGCACTCCGGCTACGCCACGCTGCGCGCGGCAAGCGCCGAGCAGGCCGAACGGGTGTTGCGCGACGCACGCCCCGACGTCGTGCTGCTCGACTGGATGCTGCCCGGGCAGTCGGGCCTCACCCTCGGCCGCAAGCTGCGCGCCGACAGCCGCACCCGGGAGCTGCCGATCATCTTCCTCACCGCGCGTGCCGACGAGCACGACAAGGTGGCGGCGCTGGAGGCGGGCGCCGACGACTATGTCACGAAGCCGTTCTCGACCAAGGAGCTGGTGGCGCGCATCCGCGCGGTGCTGCGCCGGAGAAAACCCCAGCGCGGCGATGCGCCGGTGGAGATCGACGGCCTGCGCCTCGATCCGGCGGCGCACCGCGTGCAAGGGAACGGCGAGGCGCTGTCTCTGGGTCCGACCGAGTTCAGGCTGCTGCACTATCTGATGACGCACCCGAACCGTGTCTATTCGCGCGCGCAGCTGCTCGACGAGGTGTGGGGCGACCACGTCTTCATCGAGGAACGCACGGTGGACGTGCACATTCGAAGGCTGCGGCAGGCGCTTGCGCGGAGTGGCCACGACGCACTCATCGAGACGGTGCGGGGGAGCGGGTACGCGCTGCGCACGGAGCTCGCGGCGGTGAGCCGAAGCTGAAGGGGCCGCCGTGACCGCGCTCGAGGCCGGGCTCGGGCTGATCGCGGTGGCGCTCGCGTACGCGCTCTGGCGGCAGTGGCGCGAGTTCCGCAAGCTCAAGCGTTGGGCGTCGCAATCGCGTCTCACCGACCCGCCGGAGGCGCCGGGCGCGTGGGGCGAGATCTTCAGCATGCTGCACAGGCACCGGCGCGCGACCCTGAAGCGCCGCCGGCAGCTCGCGCAACTGATCGTGCGCTCGCGCCGCGGAGCGCAGGCGCTCCCTTACGGCGTTGCGGTGCTCGACGCCGAATACCGGCTGGACTGGTGCAATGACGCCGCCCGCGAACATCTGGGGCTCGATCCGGAAAAGGACCGCGGCCAGGCAATCGTGAACTTCGTGCGCGAACCTGAATTCGTCGAGTACCTGCGCGCCGGGGACTTTTCGCAGCCGGTGCGGCTTCAGTCGGGTGGAACGCGCCCGCGCACGCTCGCGCTGCAGATCATCTCCTACGGCCAGGAGGAGCACCTGCTGCTCTCGCAGGACGTGACCGGCGCCGAGCGGCTGGAGGCGATGCGGCGCGATTTCGTGGCCAACGTCTCGCACGAGCTGCGCACGCCGCTCACCGTGCTCGCGGGGTTTCTCGAGACCATCCAGGATCTCAAGCTCGACGCACAACGCGTGCGCGATTACGTGGGCCTGATGGCGCCGCAGGCCGAGCGCATGAAGCGCCTGATCGAGGACCTGCTCACGCTGTCGGCGCTTGAACATGCGCCGGCGGCCTCGCCGGCGCAGCGCGTCGCGGTGCGCCCGCTGCTCCAGCGGGTCCGGACCGAGGCCGAGGCTCTGTCCGTGGGCCGGCACCGGATCTCGCTCGCGATCGAGGGTGAGCACGATCTCGCGGGCGCGGAGAGCGAGATCGCGAGCGCGTTCCTCAATCTTGTCACCAATGCGGTTCGCTACACGCCCAAGGGCGGCACGATCCGCCTGCAGTGGCGTTCGAGCGAGAAGGGTGCGGAGTTCTCGGTGGAAGACACCGGGATCGGCATCGAGCCGGAGCATATCCCGCGGCTCACGGAGCGCTTTTACCGCGTCGACCGCAGCCGCTCGCGCGAGACGGGAGGCACGGGTCTCGGACTTTCCATCGTCAAGCACGCGCTCGCACGGCACCAGGCAACGCTCGAAATTGAAAGCGCGCCCGGCAAGGGAAGCCGGTTCACGGCTCGATTTCCCGGCGTGCGGCTGGTCGCTGCCGAGCGCCTCGGAGAAGAGGATCGATCGATTCCATGAAACGGCTGGCGATTCTCGACGACTACCAGGGCGTGGCGCTCCAGATGGCCGATTGGTCCAGGCTCGGCGGGAAAGTGGAGATCACGGTATTTCGCGACCATCTCTCCGACGAGCGCGCGGTCGCCGAGCGGTTGCAGGATTTCCAGATCGTCTGCCTGATGCGCGAACGCACGCCTTTCCCCCGTTCCCTGTTCGAGAAGCTTCCCAAGCTCGAGCATCTGGTGACCAGCGGGATGAGGAACCGGTCGATCGACCTGCAGGCCGCGCGCGATCGCGGCGTGGTGGTCACGGGTACGCCTTCGCTCGATCACCCGACCATGGAGCTGACCTGGGCCCTGATCCTGGGATTGGCGAGGAGCGTTCCGGTGGAGGACCGGGCCATGCGCGAAACGCGCTGGGCCACGACGGTGGGGATCGGCCTCAGGGGCAAAACGCTGGGTGTGATCGGCCTTGGCCGGATCGGCAGGCAGGTCGCCCGCATCGGCGTCGCGTTCGGATTGCGGGTACTCGCCTGGAGCAGGAACCTGACCAGCGCGCGCTGCGAGGAAGCCGGCGCTCTGCTCGCGGCGTCCAAAGAGGAGCTCCTCAGGCAATCGGACTTCGTGACCCTGCACGCGCCGCTGAGCGACGCGTCGCGGGAAATGATCGGGAAGCGCGAATTCGGAATGATGAAACCGGGCGCCTATCTCATCAATACTTCACGCGGCCAGATCGTCGAGGAAAATGCACTCATCGAGGCGCTGCGCAACGGCGCGATCGCCGGCGCCGGCCTCGACGTGTACCACACCGAGCCCCTGCCGGCCGATCACCCGCTGCGAAAACTGCCCAATATCATCCTTCTTCCCCACCAGGGCTACGTCGTGGAGGAGAATTACCGCATTTTCTATCAAGGCGCGGCGGACAACATCCACGCCTGGCTGAACGGGACGCTCATCAACGAGCTGAGCGAGAGCACTGGGCCGGGCACTGCATGAGTCATCCGCGCGAGGGAGCGTTTCATGGCCGCAACACCGAAGTCGGTACCAACCGCCCGCGACAAGGACCTGCAGCGGATCATCGGCGAGCTCGAACGGCTCAACGAGGAGGCACGCGAGCGCAACCTCTGGATCCGCACCAAATGGAACCTGCCGAACGAGATGCCGTGGCATCTGGGAAGCCCGGATCAGCCCCGGCAGGGACCCCACAACCTTCCGGTCGAGCATCCGTCCGCGCTCCCGTACCTGTGGAAATGGGCGGACATCGAGCGTTACCTCGACACGCTCATCGATCTCTGCCCGCTCGAGCTGACGGAACGGCAATCGGTGCTGCTGACCAATCCCGCATTCGGGATGACCGGGGTCAAGGTCACCAACACGATCCGCATCGCGATCTCGATCTACAAGCCCGGAGACGTGGCGCATTCGCACCTGCACTCGCCGAATGCGAGCCGTACGATTTTGACCGAGAACGGCGGCTACACGATCGTCGAAGGCGAGCGCATCGAGCCCAAGCGTGGCGACCTCGTGTTCACGCCGAACGGAACCTGGCACGAGCACGGCAACGACGATGACAAGCCCGTGATCTGGGCGGACACGCTCGATTGGCCGCTGGTCGATTTCCTCGGCTGCGCCTGGAGCCGCACCGACGCCAAGCACGCGGCGGACCACGGCGGCCCGATGACCGGGTTCTCGACCCGGTTCTACGGCAGGGGCGGAATCCGCCCGGCGTTCACGGCCCACCCGCGCGGGGAAGGCCGTGGTCTCACCCCCATGTTTCACTACCGGGGGACCGACATCCGCGCGGCCCTGGGCGATCTGCGCGCCTATTCGGGCGATCCCTACGAAGGGGTGCCGATCGAGCTTGTGAACCCGCAGTCCGGCGAGTCCGTCTTCCCGACTCTTTCCTACCGCGCGCAGCTGCTGCGTGGCGGAGAGAAGACGTCGCCGTTCCGCCACACCGCCTCGCAGGTCTACTGCGCGTTGGAGGGGTCCGGCTACACCGAAGTGGACGGCCAGCGCCTGGAGTGGTCCACGAATGACTTCTTCGTCGTGCCCAGCCACCGCTGGCGCAGGCACGTGAACAGCGGAGGAACCGACGCGGTCCTCTACAGCTGCAGCGATGCGCCGCTGATCTCGAAGATCGGCCTTTACCGCGCCCAGGGCAGGCTGGAGAGCGGCAAACTCGTGGAGCTCGCATGATGCAGAATCTGCGCACGTGGATCGCGGACCTGGACGCCGCGGGCGAGCTGATCCGGATCGACAAGCCGGTCGATCCGCTCACTCAGATGGGCTCGCTGCTCTACCAGTCGCGGGAAAAAGCGCTTTTCTTCGAGAAGCTGCCGCACGGCTGGCGCTCGCTCGGGCAGGCGCCGGCGAACATGCGCCACGCGGCGATTGCGTTCGGCGCCAGCGAGGAGGAGTTGATTCCGGTCGTCGCCTCGAAACTCGGCGCTCTGATCCCGCCGGTGAGGGTCGCGGACGGCCCGGTCAAGGAACTCAAGCTCGCGAAGGGCGAATTCGACCTCACGCAGCTGCCCGTGCACGTCGCCGGGCTTCGTGATGGCGGTCCCGTGGTGGGCTCGGGCCTGGTGGTGAGCAAGGACCCGGATACCGGGGCGCGCAACCTGAGCTTTCACCGCCTGCAGATCAAGGGGCCGAACAAGTCGGGGATCCTGCTCTACCCGCGGCATACCTGGCGCAACTACCTCAAGTACCAGGCGCGCAACGAGCCGATGCCGGTCGCGATCGTCGTCGGCCACCATCCTCTCTACTACGCCGCCGCGGCGACCACCGCTGCCTACGGACTGGACGAACTCGAGATCGCGGGAGGATTTCTCGGCACGGCGGTGCAGCTCGTCAAGTGCGAGACCGTGGACCTTGAAGTGCCGGCAGATGCGGAGATCGTGCTCGAAGGACACATCCCGCCGCATGTCCGCGAAGATGAAGGCCCGTTCTCCGAATTCCAGGACTACTACGTTACCGGCACGGGGAAGAATCCAATCGTCGAGTACCAGTTCATGACGCGCCGGCGCGATGCGATCTTCAAGAACCTGCAGAACGGCTCCGAGATGGAAGGCTGCGTGTTCCACAAGATTCCGATGTGCGCGACGATCTACCGGCGCCTGAAGGACGTCGGCGGCGGGCCGATCCTTCACAACGTGGCGGCATTGCCCGGCATCTTCGGCGTCGTGGTGCAGATGACGCAGCGCTACTACGGCGAAGCGAAAAACCTGCTCATGGCGGCGCTTTCGTCCGAATACCATCATCCCAAGATCGCAATCGCGGTCGATGCCGACGTCGACATCTTCAATCACTCGGAAGTGCTGTGGGCCCTGGCCACGCGCGTCAATCCGCAGCAGGACGTGGTCGTGATTCCCGGCACGCACAATCACGGCATGGATGCGAGCCTTCCCGAGCTGGGAGCGACCGGCACCGCGCTGTGGCAGCGCTTCGGCTCCAAGATGCTGATCGACGCGACCATTCCGCCGCCGGCCGACGCCAACGCACGCGCGAACTTCGAGCGCATCCGGCCGCACAACCCGCAGTTGCGGCTGGAGGATTTCGCCGCCGAGGCCTCACTGCCGCTGGTGCGCGCGCTGTCGCCGCTGTTCTTCGGCTGCAAGCTCCTTCGGGGCGATTCATGAGGCGCGTGATCGTCGGCATATCCGGAGCATCCGGGGCGATCTACGGGATCCGGGTGCTCGAGGTGCTGCGTACCGTCTCCGAAATCGAGACGCACCTGGTGATCACCGCCTCGGCCCGCAGGACGATCATCGAGGAAACGCGCTACAAGGTCGCTGATGTCGAGGCGCTCGCGCACGTGGTGCACGACCAGCGCGACATCGGCGCCGCGCTTGCCAGCGGTTCGTTCCGGACCTCGGGAATGCTGGTCGCGCCCTGCTCGATCAAGACGCTCTCCGGCATCGCGCACTCCTACAACGACAACCTTCTCACCCGCGCCGCGGACGTGTGCCTGAAGGAGAGGCGCAAGCTGGTGCTGCTGGTGCGCGAGACGCCGCTGCATCTCGGTCACCTCGAGCTGATGGCGCAGGTCACGCGCCACGGGGCGATCGTGCTGCCGCCGGTGCCGGCGTTCTACCACCATCCGGCGACGATCGAGGACATCGTCAACCAGAGCGTCGGCAAGGCGCTCGACCAGTTCGAAATTCCGCACCGTCTCTTCAAGCGCTGGAAGGAAACCGAAGGCGAACCCAGGCGGACACCGCGCCGCGCGCCACGCTGAGCGCATGGACGGCGCGCCCGAACCGCTGGCGTTGCGCGAGAGGATCGAGGCGTTCCTCGGCGCGCATCACGTCATGACGCTCGCCACCCGGGGGCCGGCGGGCCCATGGGCGGCGGCGGTGTTCTACGCGAGCGACGGCCTGACCCTTTACTTCCTTTCAGCCCCGACCAGCCGGCACAGCCTGGACATCGAGGCGCGCGGCGCGGTCGCGGCGACGATCCAGGGCGAATGCAGCGACTGGCGCGAGATCCGCGGCATCCAGCTTGAGGGCTCCGCGAACCGGCTGGCTGGCGCCGCGCGCGCTGCCGCGGCTCTGTGCTATGGAAAGAAATTCCCTCTGCTCGCGAATCTCGCTTCGGCGCCGGCCGAGATCGCGGCCGCGATGACGCGCGTCGAGTGGTACCAGGTGACGCCCCGACGCCTCCGCCTGATCGACAACACGCGCGGATTCGGCCACCAGGAGGAGTTTTCCTTCGAGGGGTAGAGCTGCCCCCCGCAGACGGCTATTTCACCAGGCCGGCCTGCTTTGCGATCTGCTCGAAAGTGCGTTGTTCCTCGCGGATTTCCTCGACGAGTTTTTCCGGGGGCGCGTAATCCTGCAGCATGCCCAGGCCGGCGAGCCTCGCCGCAATGACGGGATCCCGGGCCACCTTCTCCACCGCGGTAACGAGCATGCCCGTGGCCTCGGCCGGGACTCCGGCGGGAGCGAAGAACCCGAGCCAGATCGCCGGGAGATTCTGGCTGAAACCGAGCTCGCGCAGCGTGGGGATCGCGGGAAAATCCGGAAACTTGTTCGAGATGACCACGCCGCGCATGGCGCCGCTCTTGAGATGGCCGGAAATTGCGCCGAGCGCCACCGCGACGCCTTCCACGTGCCCGCCGCGCAGCGCCGTGATGGCGGGCGAAGCGCCCTTGAACGGCACCATCGTGATTTCGATGCCGGCGAGCGAGTTGATCATGCGCACGGTGAAATCGCCGACCGAGCCGGTGCCGACCGTGCCCGCGCGCAGCGCGCCGGGATTCTTCTTCGCGTAGTCGATCATTTCGGCGAAATTCCGGATCGGTACGTCGTCGCGCAGCGCCACGATGCTCGGGATGCGCGTGGTCAGCCCGAGCGGCGTCAGGTCCTTGAGCGGATCGTAGGTGACGTTCTGCGGGTCAAGGACGCGCCTCAGGGTCAGTGCGGCGTTGACCGTGATCAGGATGGTCTGACCATCCTTTGCTGCCTTGACCACGCTGTCGGTGCCCAGGGCGCCGCCGGCACCGGGCTTGTTGATCGCGACGACCGGCACCTTGAGCAGCCTGGCGAGCTCCTCTCCCATCGCGCGCGCCGCGATGTCGGTCGCATCGCCGGGCGTGAGCGGAATCACCAGGCTGATCGGGCCTTTCGGAAATCCCTGCGCGCATGCGGCCGCGGACGTGCCGGCAAGCATCGAGGCAGCTGCCAGCCAGCCGAGCAGATTCCTGATCATGGCCATGGTCGACGAATTATCGCATTCAGAAAGTCCCCGGATACAGCCCGCCATCCACAAGCAGGTTCTGCCCGGTGATATAGCCCGCCTGCGCGCTGCACAGGTACGCGCACGCATCGCCGAATTCGTCGATCGTGCCGTGGCGGCCCGCCGGGATCGCCGCGATGCTCGCTGCGCGGACTTCGTCGAATTGTTTTCCGGACTGCTTGGCGTTGAATTCGATATTGGAGCGCAGACGGTCGGTCCACATCCGTCCCGGGAGCAGGTTGTTGATCGTGACGTTATGCGCCGAGGTCTTGCGGGCAAGGCCCGCCACGAATCCGGTCAGCCCAGTGCGCGCGCCGTTCGATAGACCCAACTCCGCGATCGGCATTTTCACCGCGCTCGAAGTGATGTTGACGATGCGCCCGAACTTACGCTCGATCATGGCATCCACCGCCGCCTTGATCAGCTCGATCGGCGTCAGCATGTTGGCGTCGATCGCCTTGAGCCAGTCCTCGCGCGACCAGTTGCGGAAGTCGCCCGGCGGCGGGCCGCCGGCATTGTTCACCAGGATGTCCGGACTCGGGCAGGCGGCGAGAGCCTGGGCGCGCCCTTCCGGTGTGGTGATGTCGCCCACGATGGTCGTCACGTTCGCGGCCGTGCTCTTGCGTATCTCCTCCGCAGTCGCCTCGAGCCCCTCGCGCCCGCGCGCGGTGATGACGAGATGTACGCCTTCCCGCGCGAGCGCCAGCGCGCAGCCCTTGCCGAGACCCTTCGACGCCGCGCACACCAGCGCGACCTTGCCGCGAATACCCAGATCCACGATCAGCTCCTTTTCAGTGACACGAGCAGGACTCCGAAGATGACCAGCACGCCGCCGGCGAGCTGCGCCGGCGTGAGCGTGCCCTCCAGCAGGACAAAGTCGGCGAGCACCGTGGTCACCGGTCCCAGCGCCCCGATCAGCGCAAAGCGATTGGCGCCGATGCGCCTAAGGGCCTCGGCGACGAGGAACACCGGGAGCACGGTGCACACGGTCGCGAGCAGGATCGCGTACCACCATACTTTCTCCGGAAGAACGAGAGCAGCGGGGGATTCGAGCAGCGCAAACTGCACCAGGGCCGGCACGGTGGACACCATCATCGTGTATGCGGTGAAGCGCATCGAGCCGACGCGCTGCACGAGCTGGCTGCCGGTGACGAGGTAGACCGCGTAGCACATCGCCGAGGAAAAGACGAGCGCCGCGCCGAGAAAAAACAGGCCGCTCTCCCCGGTGGCGCCGACCTGATTGGCGAGTACGAGCGCGATGCCGGCGTAGGTGAGGGCGAGCGCTGCAATCTCCCTGCGCGTCGCCGGCTTCGAGAGGAACAGCGCCGAGAGGATCACCACCAGCGTCGGGTAGAGGAACATGATGAGCCGCCCCAGGCCCGCGGAAATGTACTGCAGGCCGAGGAAATCCAGCAGGCTCGCGGCGTAGTAGCCGAGGAATCCGAGGCCGATGATCCCCAGCCAGTCGCGCTTCGCCATCGGCGCCGAGTTCCGCAGCCACCACGCCATGACGAGAAAGAACGGCAGCGCGAGAGTCATGCGGAGGAACAGAAGGGTGGTTGCGCTTATCGGATGCGCGGCATAACCCAGCTTGATCAATATCGGCCGGAACGCGAACGAGATCGTGCCGGCGAGGGCGAACACGATTCCCCACAACCGGTAATTGCCGCTCAACGGCGCTTGCCGAGGATCGAGCCGAGAACGCTCCTCAGGACCTGGCGGCCGAGCTCGGAGCCGATCGCGCGCGCGGCGCTCTGCTTCCTCGCGATGAGAAGCGCTGCGGTCATGACGGTAAAATTATCGCATGTCAGGTCACAGCAGATGGGCGAACATCCAGCACCGCAAGGGTCGCCAGGACGCCAAGCGCGGCAAGATCTTCACCAAGCTGATCAAGGAACTCGGCGTCGCGGCGCGCCTCGGCGGCGGTGATCCAGGCGCCAATCCGCGCCTGCGGCTTGCGCTCGAAAAGGCGAGAGCGGAAAACCTGCCGGGCGACAACATCCAGCGCGCGATCGGGCGCGGAACGGGATCGCTCGAGGGCGCCGCTTACGAGGAGATTCGCTACGAAGGCTACGGCGTGGCAGGCGCGGCGGTGATGGTCGATTGCCTCACCGACAACCGCACGCGCACCGTGGCGGAGGTGCGCCACGCCTTCACCAAGAATGGCGGCAATCTCGGTTCGGAAGGCTCCGTCGCGTACCTCTTCAAGCACTGTGGGCAGTTCGTGTTCGCGCCCGGCGCAAGCGAAGAGCAGGTGATGGAAGTGGCGCTCGATGCGGGCGCCGACGACGTGGTGACCAACGACGACGGCTCGATCGAGGTGGTGTGCGCGCCGGGCGAGTTCGAGCGCGTCCGGACGGGCCTCGAGAAAGCCGGACTGAAGCCCGCGCTGGCCGAGATCACCATGAAACCCACCACCGAGAGCACGCTCGGCGGCGAGGACGCGGTGAAGATGAGACGGCTCCTGGATGCGCTCGAAAGTCTCGACGACGTGCAGGAGGTCTATACCACTGCGGCGCTCGGCGAGGCGTGAGCGCCGGACACGATCGCGCTCGCACGGTGCGCATCCTGGGGATCGATCCGGGCTTGCGGGTGACCGGGTTCGGAGTCATCGAGAAGGCGGGAAGCCGGCTCTCTTACGTAACCAGCGGCTGCGTACGCTCCGGCGAAGGCGAGCTGGCGAAGCGGCTCAAGGTCATACTCGAGGGCCTGACGGAAGTCATCACGTCCAACCAGCCCCGCGAGGTTGCGATCGAAAAGGTGTTCGTGAACGTCAACGCGCAATCCACACTGGCTCTCGGGCAGGCGCGCGGGACCGCGATCTGTGCCGCGGTGCTCGCGGGGCTCCCGGTCGCCGAGTACACTGCGTTGCAGGTGAAGCAGGCGGTGGTCGGCAAGGGCCACGCAGGCAAGGAACAGGTGCAGCACATGGTGAGGCGGCTGCTCGCGCTTCCCGGCGACCCCAGTCCGGACGCGGCCGACGCGCTTGCCTGTGCCATCTGCCATGCGCATGGCGGCGAGCTGGGCGGTTTCTCCACGCGTGGGTTGAGGATGAAACGAGGAAGGCTGGCGTGATCGGGCGGCTGACCGGGCGCCTCGCCGCAAAGCATCCGCCCCAGGTGCTGGTGGACGTAGGCGGTGTCGCCTACGAGATCGACGTGCCGATGAGCACGTTCTACAACCTGCCCGCGACCGGCGAATCGGTGACGCTGCACACGCACCTCATCGTGCGCGAGGACGCGCATGCGCTATACGGCTTCGCCACGCTCGAAGAACGCGCTGCGTTCCGCCGGCTCATCCGCATTTCCGGGATCGGTGCGCGAATCGCGCTCGCGGTGCTCTCCGGCCTTTCGGTCGCCGACCTGGCGCACGCGGTGGCGATGCAGGAACCGGGGCGGCTCACCAGGATCCCGGGCATCGGGAAGAAAACGGCCGAGCGGCTGCTGCTCGAGCTGAAAGGCAAGCTTGCGGATGCGATGCCCGCTGGCGGTGCCGTTGCGGCTCCGGCGAGCACCGCCGCCGACATTCTCAACGCCCTCGTTTCGCTCGGCTACAGCGAGAAGGAGGCGCTCGCGGCGATCAAAGGCTTGCCGTCCGGCGTTGCGGTCGCCGATGGCATCCGGCAGGCGCTGAAGAGCCTCGCCCGGGGCTGAATCGGGCGCGCGTTGACCGTCCCAGAGGGGGCGGGCTAGAATGGTTAGCCAACTTGTGGACTAAGACGATGGCGGACACGTTCAACGTGCACGAGGCCAAGACCCACCTTTCCGAGCTGCTGGAGCGGGCCGCGGCGGGCGAGGAGATCGTGATCGCGAGGGCGAACAAGCCGGTGGCCAGGCTGGTGCCCATCGCGCCGCGCCCGAAGAAGCGCGTTGCGGGGTTGAACGCGGGCGAGATCACCTTCGTCGCGGAGGATTTCGACGCGCCGCTGCCCGACGAATTCTGGGACGGCAATCCGAAGAGCCCGCTCAACGTCTGGCTGGATGAGCTGCGCAAACGCCGGACCAAGGCGAGGCGGGCCAGGGTCAGACGCAAATGAGGCTGCTTCTCGATACCCACACTTTCCTGTGGTGGGATCGGGAGCCAGCACGCCTTTCCGTACGCGCACGCGAGGCGATCCGGAGACCCGAAGGGGAGCTGTTTCTGAGCCTGGCGAGCGTCTGGGAGATGCAGATCAAGGTGAGCAACGGCAAGCTCGACCTGCGCATCCCGCTGAAGGGGGTGATCGCCGAGCAGCAAGAGACCAACGGGTTGCAGTTGCTGGCGCTGAAGCCAGAGCACGTCTGGCGACTCGGCGGCCTTCCTCGGCTGCATCGCGATCCATTCGATCGCATGCTCGTGGCTCAGGCGATCGAGGAGGGCATGCGCCTGGTGAGCAATGACCCGGACATCGCTCAGTACCGGATCGGAACGCTCTGGTGATCGAAACCGACCGGCTGATTTCCACCAAGCCCGCTTCCGCGCAAGAGGAGCAGATCGAGCGCTCGCTGCGGCCGACGTCGCTCGCGGACTACGTCGGGCAGCAGAAGGTGAAGTCGCAGTTCGAGATCTTTATCCAGGCGGCGCGGGGGAGGGGTGAGGCGCTCGATCACGTGCTGCTGTTCGGGCCGCCGGGCCTTGGCAAGACCACGCTGGCGCACATCGTGGCGCGCGAACTCGGCGTCAACCTGCGCCAGACCTCGGGCCCGGTGCTCGAACGGCCGGGCGATCTGGCGGCAATCCTCACCAACCTCGAGCCGCGCGACGTCCTTTTCATCGACGAGATCCATCGTCTGTCGGCCGTGGTCGAGGAGATCCTCTATCCCGCGCTCGAGGACTACCAGATCGACATCATGATCGGCGAAGGGCCGGCGGCGCGCTCGATCAAGCTGGATCTGCCGCCCTTCACGCTGGTAGGTGCGACCACGCGCGCGGGCATGCTCACCAATCCCCTGCGCGACCGCTTCGGCATCGTCGCGCGGCTCGAGTTCTACGGCGTCCAGGACCTGGCGAAAATCGTGCGCCGCTCTGCAGGGCTGCTCGGCGTGCAGCTCGCCGACGAGGGCGCGGCCGAGATCGCGAGCCGCTCGCGCGGCACGCCGCGCATCGTCAACCGGCTGCTGCGCCGCGTGCGGGATTACGCGCAGGTGAAAGCCGACGGCGTCGTCACAAAGGCCGTCGCCGATGCTGCGCTTGTCATGCTCGACGTGGATACGCTCGGCCTGGACATGATGGACCGCAAACTCTTGCTTGCGGTGATCGAAAAGTTCGGCGGCGGCCCGGTGGGCGTCGAGAATCTCGCGCATGCGATCGGCGAGGAGACCGACACGATCGAAGACGTGCTCGAGCCCTACCTGATCCAGCAGGGCTACCTGCAAAGGACGCAGCGCGGGCGCATGGCGACGCCGGTCGCCTACCGCCATTTCGGGATCGTCGCCCCTTCCGGCATGCAGGATCTTCTCTCCCAGCCGGAGTAGCGCGGGCGGCCGCCACTGCGAGGTTGCTACCCGGCGCGCGCGCGGTCGGGTCTGCAGCGGGCGCTTTCTACCCGGTCTGCCGCAGAAACAACATGAGCCTGCCTCCGCGCGAGGTCCCGAACGCGCGCAGCGGGAATGCCGTCGTTCGGAGTCCGCACGTAATGATCGGCGAGACCGCCCATTGCCATGACCAGGGAGAAAGTCACCGCAGCCGCCGCAACGGCAGCGGCGACCCGAACCGCTTTGCTCATCGTTCTCATTGCTGAAGTCCTTTCTGTCGCCTTGTCCTGGCGCCCGTTGCCAGTCCCGGGCGCGCTCCTGTAACCTTTAAAATACATATAGACAGTTACAGGATAACGTGGCAGAATGTAACCTGTCAAGAGGATTATGATGGTTACAAGATGAGGGCATCGACCCCGTTCCAGCGGGCCAAGGGCAAGCGGTACAGCGAGACCTTTCGCTGTCCCGGCGGGGCCTTGTGCCTCGATTTCTGCAATTCCGGACAGGGTTTCCGCAGCCCGAGCGGCATGGAATGGATTGTCGGGTTCGATGATCTGCTCGACTGGCTCGAGGCCACCAAGGCGATGGCATCCGCCCAGGCGGCACGGATTCGGCACGCGGCGGCAGAATCCTCCGCAGCGGGGCCTGACGTGTGGGCCAGGGCCATTCGCATTCGTGAGGCGCTCTTTCGGGTACTCGATGCCAGGGCGACCGGAAGGACCGCACCGCGCGAGGACCTCGCGCTCATCGAGGCGGAATACGCGCGGGCGATGTCATTCGCCCGGCTCGCGTGGAACGGCGAGGCGTTCGCGTGGTCGCTCGATTCATCTGCATCCGCCCCTGACGCGGCCCTGCAGCCGATTGTCGAGTCCGCCGTGCGCCTGCTCACTTCCGACAGCCTTGCCCGGTTGAGACGCTGCGGAAACTCCACCTGCTTCTGGCTGTTCCTGGACGAAACCAGGAACCGCAGCCGGCGCTGGTGCGAGATGGCAAGCTGCGGCAATCTTCTCAAGGTGCGGCGCCACCGCGAAAAGGCTCGTCGTCACCGGCATTAACCCGTTTCGGCTCCACCTGCGTTCAATCCGGGTAACGGTTCGCTTCCGGAGGAACGCATGACTTCACTGAATCGGGCGGTCGTCGCGGCCGCGCTCCTGGTCGCCGCAACGGCGGCACAGGCGTTTTGCGGCTTTTTTGTCGGCAAGGCCGACGCCGGACTGTGGAACGACGCTTCCAAGGTCGTCATGGTGCGCGACGGCGGCCGCACCACGATCAACATGCTGAACGACTTCCAGGGAGACCTGAAGGAATTTGCGCTGGTGGTGCCGGTACCGGTGGTGCTGCAGAAAGAGCAGGTCAAGACGCCCTTCCGGGCGCTGTTCGATCGCATCGATGCCTACAGCGCGCCGCGGCTTGCGGAGTACTACGACCCCAATCCGTGCTTTCCGCAGCCGCTGCGCGCCATGGCCGCGCCGCAGGCGCTCGGGCGGGCGGAGTCGCAGGGGGCAAAGGCCAGCGATGCAACGCTCGGCGTCCGCATCGAGGCGCAGTACACAGTCGGTCCCTACGACATCGTGATCCTCTCGGCCGAGCAGTCGGATGGCCTGGAAACGTGGCTGCTGCAGAACGGCTACCGCATCCCGCGCGGCGCGTCGAAGGCGCTCGCTCCCTACATCAAGCAGGACATGAAATTCTTCGTCGCCCGCGTGAACCTGGAGGAGCACGAGAAGAGCGGTGCGCAGACCCTTGCGCCGCTCCAGTTCTCGTTCCCGACCGAAAAATTCATGTTGCCGATCCGGCTGGGCATGGTGAATGCGCGCGGTCCGCAGGACCTCGTGCTCTGGGTTCTGACCAGGAACGGCCGCGTCGAATCGACCAACTATCGCACCGTGAAACTGCCCGCGAACATGGACATCCCGCCCTACGTCAAGGCGGACAAGGAACACGGCTTCGGCGCCTTTTACAAAGCGATGTTCGACGAGCAGGCGAAGCGTGAGAGCTTCCGGGTCGTGTTCACCGAGTACTTCTGGGACATGGGCTGGTGCGATCCTTGCGCGGCAGACCCCATGAGCGCGCAGGAACTGAAGAACCTGGGTGCCGACTGGGTGAGCGGCGACACCCGCCAGGGGGCCCGCGTGATGGTGACGCGTCTGCATGTGCGCTACACGCCGGAGACTTTCCCCGAGGACCTTGCGTTCCAGGAAACCGCCGACCGGCAGAACTTCCAGACGCGCTACGTGCTTCGGCACCCGGCGAAGATCGAGCCCGAGGCCTGCCCGGCGGCGGCCCCGTACCTGAAGTCAATCGCCGAACGCAAGGAAAAGGAAGCGCAAACGCTCGCGTCACTCACCGGCTGGGACATCGCGGCGATCCGCGCGAAGAACGGGTTGGGACCGGATGATGTCGGCTTCTGGCGGCGCGTGTGGCGCCGGCTCCGCACGCCCCCGAACGGCGAGCAGCAGATCGGGAAATAGTGCTTTGCACAGGGCGCTGAGCCTGCCGCGCGACGCGCGAATCTGGCAGATCGCATTCCAGGCGATTCTGCTGACGGTCGGCGTGCTCGCGCGCGACTTTTCACTCACGGTCTCGCAGATGGCGCTCTGTTTCGCGGCGGGGCTGGCGACGCAGGCGTTCTGGTTGCGCATGCTCGGCCTGCAGGGTGTCGGCTATTTCTCGGCCGCAATTACCTGTTTCGGGCTGGCGCTGCTGTTGCGTGCCGACAGCCTCTGGGTGCATCCGCTTGCCGCCGTGCTCGCGCTCTCGGCCAAATTCACCCTCCGCATCCGCGCCAAGCACCTCTTCAATCCGGCAAACCTCGGGGTCATCGCGGCGGTGATGCTGCTGCCGGGCGCGTGGATCTCGCCGGGGCAGTGGGGCAGCGACCTTGCGCTTGCCGCGTGGTTCATCGCCCTGGGCGGCCTTGTGGCGAGCCGTGCGCAGCGTGCGGACACGAGCTGGATCTTCCTCGCCGCGTACCTCGGCCTGATCGGGCTGTGGACCCTGTGGCTCGGCAAGAGTCTTGATTCCTGGCTGCATCATCTGCAGAACGGAGCGCTGCTGCTATTCGCTTTCTTCATGATCTCCGATCCGATGACCACGCCTGACCGCCGGTCTGCGCGCATCCTGCATGCGGTGTGCGTGGCGGCGCTCGCGTTCGCCTGGCAGTTCCTCCTGTACCGGCCGAACGGCTTGATCTGGGCGCTGTTCCTCTGCGTGCCTCTCGTGCCGCTGCTCGACCGCTGGCTTCCCGGCGCGCGCTTCCGCTGGGACGGGCATCGAGAGCCGGCTGCTACAATCGCGCGAAAGGATTCCTGGAGCACGGCGCGTTGATTCCGTTACGGCTCGCCGCGAGGATTGCGACATGACGTTCACGCAGGACCTGGAAATATGGGCGCTGGTGGTGAACGCCTCGCTCGTGGTGAAGGCCGTTCTGGCGCTGCTGCTCGCGGTGTCGTTCATGTCCTGGATGTTCATTTTCCGCAAGTGGTTCGGGATTCGCCGCGCACGCGAGCAGACTGAGGGTTTCGAGCGCGAGTTCTGGAGCGGCAACGATCTCCAGGAGCTCTACCAGGGCGCGGTCAACGCGCGGCATACGATCGGCTCGCTCGAGCGCATTTTCGAGGCCGGCTACCGCGAGTTTGCCAAGCTGCGCAGCCAGCGCGGCACCGAGGCCCCGGTGATGGTCGATGGCGCGCGCCGGGCGATGCGGGCCACTTACCAGCGCGAAATGGACCATCTCGAGCGCCACCTCGCGTTTCTCGCCTCGACCGGATCGGTGTCCCCGTACGTGGGCCTGTTTGGAACCGTATGGGGAATCATGCACGCGTTCCGCAGCCTCGCCAACGTGCAGCAGGCGACGCTCGCGCAGGTGGCGCCGGGGATCGCAGAAGCCCTGGTCGCCACCGCGATCGGCCTGTTCGCGGCGATTCCGGCGGTGGTCGCGTACAACCGGTACTCGCACGACATCGACCGGCTCGCGATCCGGTTCGAAAGCTTCATGGAGGAGTTCTCCAACATCCTGCAGCGCCAGGCCGTGAGGTAGCGCGATGGCGCGCCTGCACTCCAAGCGCGGCCCGATGTACGAAATCAACGTCGTGCCTTACGTGGACGTGATGCTGGTGCTGCTCGTCATCTTCATGGTCACGGCGCCGCTCATCACGCCCGGGATCGTCGAGCTGCCTTCGGTGTCCAAGGCCTCGAACGCGCCTGTGATGCCGCTCGAGGTCGTGATCAAGGAGGACGAGTCGCTGCTGGTCCGGAGCCGCGACGCGAAGGGCGTCGCGACCGAGGAGCGCCGCGTGGCCCGGGGCGAGCTCGCAAAGCTTATCGGCGAGCGCCAGCAGAAAAACCCCGAGCAGCCGGTGCTGATTGCTGCGGACCGGAACGTCCGCTACGAGGCGGTGCTCAACGTCATGGACGAGCTGCAGAAGCATCAGGTGAAAAAGGTCGGCCTGCTGGTAAAGCCCGCGCAGTGACGCAGATGGACATTGCGGCGACGTTCGATGAACGAAGCGAACCGGGGGTCGCGCCTTCGATCGTGCTCGCGGCTGCGGTGCACGTGCTGCTCGCTGCGATTCTCCTGCTCGGCGTCCGCTGGCAGAACCGGCCGCCCGATGCGATCGTGGTCGAACTCTGGTCCGAGCTGCCCGCGCTCGAGCGCCCGGAGCCGCCGAAACCGGCGCCCGAGGCGCCGCCGGCGGAGGCGCCCAAGCCGGAGCCGCGGATCGAAAAACCGGACATCGCGATCAAGGAGCCGGCGAAACCCAGATCCAAGCCCGAGGTGAAACCGAAGCCCGAGCCCAGACCCGGAGCGCAACCAAGGCCTGAGCCCGCGCGTGCAAAGCCACGCGAGGAGGAGGCGCAGAAGCGGCTGCGCGAGGAACTGGCGCGCGAGCAGGTCGCGTTCGCGTTGGAGCGCGAGCGGCAGCAGATCCGCGAACAGCTTGCACGCGATGGCGCGGCTGCGAGCGCCCGAGGGCTCGAGGAGTACACGGCGCGCATCCGGGCGAAAGTGCGCGGCAACTGGATCCTGCCGCCCGAGCTCAAGGGCAATCCCGAGGCGGTCTTCAATGTGGTGCAACTGCCGTCCGGAGAAGTGCTCACGGTGAAGCTGGTGCGCTCGAGCGGCGTTCCGGCGTACGATCAGGCGGTCGAGCGCGCCATTCTCAAGTCCTCACCGTTGCCGAAGCCCGACAGGCCGGAACTGTTCAGCCGCGAACTCAAGCTCACGTTCCGGCCCAGGGACTGACCCTATAATCGCGACCATGCGATTTTTTCTCGCGCTGATCGCGACGTTCTGTCTGTTCGGCGCGGCGCAGGCGCAGCTCTCCATCGAAATCACCGGCGCGGGCGCGCAGCGCCTGCCGATCGCGATCGCGCCGTTCGCCGGCGAGGGCGGGCTCCCGGCCGGCATCTCCTCGATCGTACGTGCCGATCTCGAGCGCAGCGGCCTGTTCCGCGGAATCGAAGTGCCGCCGCTCGTGCCGGCGCCGGCCGAGTCTTCCAACGTGAACTACGCCGAATGGCGCTCGCGGCTCGCCGATGCGCTCGTGCTCGGCTCGGTTGCGACACGCCCCGACGGCCGGCTGGAGGTGCGTTTCCGCTTGTTCGACGTGGTGAAGCAGACGCCGCTCGGCGGCGTCGCGTACACCCTCACCCCGGCGCAGTCGCGCGCCACTGCGCACCGTGTCGCCGATTACGTGTACGAAAAACTCACCGGAGAAAAGGGCGTGTTTTCCACGCGCATCGCTTACGTGGTCAAGCGCGGCAACCGCTTCGAGCTGCAGATCGCGGATGCCGATGGCGCGGGGGAGGAAACGGCGCTCGCCTCGTTCGAACCGATCATCTCGCCGGCGTGGTCGCCCGACGGCAGGCGCCTTGCCTACGTTTCATTCGAGAACAAGAAGCCGGTCGTGTACGTCCATTCGCTGCTCGACGGCAAGCGCCACGTGGCGGCGAATTTCAAAGGCTCGAATTCCGCTCCCGCATGGTCGCCCGACGGCTCGAAGCTCGCGGTCGTCCTTTCGCGGGAAGGCGGCTCGCAACTTTTTCTCGTCAACCCGGACGGCAGCGGGCTGCGGCGCCTCGCCAGTTCCGGCGGCATCGACACGGAACCGGTGTTCTCTCCCGACGGTCAAACTATCTACTTCACGTCCGATCGCGGCGGCAGCCCGCAGATCTACAGGATGCCAGCCGCAGGCGGCGATGCGCAGAGAGTGACGTTTGAGGGAAGCTATAATGTATCGCCGCGGATCAGCCGCGACGGCAGGAGCCTCGCGTATATCACCCGCAACAACGGCAAATTCCAGGTCGCATTGCTCGACTTTGCCACCCGGCAGGTGCAGATCCTGACCGACAGCGACCGCGACGAATCGCCGAGTTTTGCGCCCAATGGCCGCATGATCCTGCTCGCCACTTTGACCGGCGGCAGGGGAGTGCTCTCGGCGGTGTCTGCCGACGGGCGGGTCAAGCAGCGGCTCAGCGTCTCGGCCGGCGATGTGCGTGAGCCGGCCTGGGGTCCGTTCATTCAATGAGCAGGAGAGAACCTATGCGTGCCATCTGGATCGCAGCATTATTCACTGTAGCCCTCGCCGGGTGTTCGAGTACGCCTTCGCAGGACGAGCAGCCCCCAGCGGCGGTGGAGGAGCGCAAGCCGGGCGCCACGCCCGGCGCGCAGTCCCAGGGGGTGCGGCAGCCGCCGGTCGCCGCGGTGGACTTGACGGCCGGCAAGAAACCGGCGCTCTCGGCGCTCACCGATCCGGGCTCGATCCTGTCGAAGCGCTCGATCTACTTCGACTTCGACAAGTACGACATCAAGGACGAGTACAAGGCGCTCGTCGAGGCGCACGCCCGATATCTGCGCGACAACCCGCAGTCGAAGACGTTGATCCAGGGTAACACCGACGAGCGCGGCGGCCGCGAGTACAACCTTTCGCTCGGCCAGCGCCGCTCGGACAGCGTCAAGCGAATGCTGCTCCTGCTCGGCGCGAAGGAGGATCAGATCGAGGCGGTGAGCCTGGGCGAGGAAAAGCCAAAGGCCGAAGGGCACGATGAAGCGGCCTGGGCCCAGAACCGGCGCGGCGATATCCTGTACCAGGGCGAGTATTGATGCGCCGCGCGGGCCTTGCCGCGGCGCTTGCCGCGGCGCTTGCCCTGCCGGGCGTGGCGTTCGCGCTCTTTGACGACGACGAGGCGCGCCGCAGGATCGAGGAGCTGCGCCGGCAGGTCGAGGCGAGCAAACGCGCGTTCGAGGAACGGCTTGCCAAGGTCGAGGACCAGCGCGCTCTGATCGACCTCGCGGCGCAAATCGAGGCGCTTAGAGGAGATCTTGCGAGGCTGCGCGGCCAGATCGAGGTGCTCGCGAACCAGATCGAGACTTCGGACAAGCGCCAGAAGGACCTCTACGTCGACATCGACACGCGGCTGAGGAAGCTGGAACAGGCGAAGGAACAGGCCGCAGCCGAGAAGCCGGCCGCCGACGCCGCCGCGGCCGCGGCCTCGGCGGAGACGAAGGCGTACGAAGCGGCGCTCAACCAGTTCAAGCTCGGCAACTACCCGCTCGCGATCTCCACATTCCAGGGCTTCCTGGTCACGTATCCCGCGAGCAAGCTGGCGCCGAACGCGCAATACTGGATCGGTAACGCGCACTCTGCGCAAGGCCAGCATAAGCTGGCAATTGCGGCCCATCAAAAAGTGCTCGCCACGTGGCCTGAGGACGGCAAGGCAGCTGACGCGATGCTCAGCATTGCGACCTCGCAGGAGGCGCTGGGCGACCGGCGCGGGGCGCAAAAGACGCTCGAAGCGCTGCTCGCCAGGTATCCCGCCAGTCCTGCCGCGGCAAGCGCCAAGCAGCGCCTCGCGCAAGGGCCGAAGCGCTGAAACGCGCGGTCGTACTGCTCTCCGGCGGCTTGGACTCCGCGACCACTCTTGCGTGGGCGCGCGGGGAGGGCTACGAGTGCTTCTGCCTGTCGGTGGATTACGGGCAGCGCCACGGCGCCGAGCTCGGGGCGGCGAGGAAAATCGCAAAGCGCCTCGGTGCGGCCGAACACCGCGTCCTCCGGATCGACCTCACGCAGTTCGGCGGCTCGGCGCTCACCGATCGGGCGATCGACGTCCCCACCGCGGGCGTGCAGGCTGGCATCCCGGTGACCTACGTGCCGGCGCGCAACACGATCTTCCTTTCGCTCGCGCTCGGCTGGGCGGAAGTGCTCGGCGCGCAGCATCTGTTCGTCGGCGCCAATGCGGTGGACTATTCCGGCTACCCCGATTGCCGGCCCGAATACCTGCGCGCCTTCGAGGCGCTCGCCAACCTCGCGACCAAGGCGGCGGTGGAGGGCCGCAGGATCGAAGTCCGCGCACCGCTTCTCGACCTGCCGAAAGCGGCGATCGTGAAGCTTGCCGTCCAGCTCGGAGTCGATCCGGCCGAGACGGTGACCTGCTATCAACCTGACGCCGAAGGACGCGCGTGCGGCGCCTGCGACGCCTGCCGCATCCGCAAGGCGGGGTTCGAAGCCGCCGGCGTTCCTGACTCGACGAGGTACATTAGAATTTCCTGATGCAAGCGAATCCGGCGCAACTCGCGCACTACGTCGCGTGGGGCTCCTTCGCGCTCGCCTTCGTCTTCGGCGCGGTCGGCAACAAGACCAATTTCTGCACCATGGGCGCGGTCTCCGACTGGGTCAACATGGGCGACACCAGCCGCATGCGCATGTGGCTGCTCGCGATCGGGGTCGCCATCCTCGGCGCCAATGCGCTGCACCTCGCCGGTGTCGTGGATCTCTCGAAATCGATCTACCCGGGGCCGAACTTCACCTGGCTCTCGTACCTCGTCGGCGGATTTCTCTTCGGCGTCGGCATGACGCTCGGCTCGGGCTGCGGCTCGAAGACGCTGATCCGCATCGGCGCCGGCAACCTCAAGTCGGTGGTCGTTTTCATCGTACTCGGCATCGTCGCGTACATGACGCTGCGCGGCATCCTGGGCGCCTTCCGCGTCGGGGTGCTGGAGCAGGCCTCGATCTCGCTCAGCGGCGGACAGGACCTGCCCTCGCTCTTTGCGCGCGCGCTCGGCGGCGACAAGCCGGCCTGGGAAATCGCGACGACCGCGCTCCTCGGCGGCGGGCTGGTCGCGTACGCCTACAGCTCGAAGGACTTCCGCTCGAGTTTTGACTACACGCTGGGCGGCGTGGTGACCGGCCTCGTGGTGGTGGGCGGATGGGTGGTGAGCGGAAAGCTCGGCTACCTCGCGGAAGATCCGCAAACGCTGCAGGAAGCGTTCGTTGCGACCAATACCGGGCGGATGGAAGCGTTCAGCTTCGTTGCGCCGTTCGCCTTTTCGCTCGAATACCTGATGCTCTGGACCGACAAGACGAAGATCGTGACCTACGGCATCGCGTCGGCGGCGGGCGTGATCGCAGGCTCGGCGGCGTGGGCGCTCGCAACGAAGAGCTTTCGCTGGGAGGGCTTTCGCGATGCCGAGGACACCGCGAGCCACCTCATCGGCGCTGCGCTCATGGGATTCGGCGGCATCACCGCGCTCGGCTGCACCATCGGACAGGGGATCTCGGGGTTTTCCACGCTCGCGCTCGGATCGATCATCACTTTTGTCGCGATCATCGGCGGCGCAGCGGCGACGATGAAGTGGCAATACTGGCGCCTGAGCCGACAGGGCTGATAAAATCGCGCCCTTTTCCACGGGTCGTTAGCTCAGCTGGTAGAGCAGCGGACTTTTAATCCGTTGGTCGGCGGTTCGAATCCGCCACGACCTACCAAATACACAAGGCTTTAGCTCTCGCTAAGGCCTTTTTCTTTGGTGGTCTGTGCCAAATTTGTGCCGCCAATCAGTCCCGCGATCCTCTCGGCATGCTCCGCAAAATTCGCCGGAGCCAAGTGAGCGTACCGCCGGACCATCCCATCGGATTCCCAAGCACCCATCTCCTGCAACACATTCGACGGCGTACCACGTTGCGCCAGCCAACTCGCCCAGGTGTGGCGCAGGTCGTGCCAGCGGAAATCTTCAATGCCAGCTCGCTTTAGCGCCTCACGCCACGCACGCGTATTCGCCCACGCAACAGGCTTGCCGTTGAAGGTAAAGACACGCTCGGGATGCTTACCAAGCTGGCGCACTAGGACCTCTGCCGCCGTCGAATTGAGCGAAACGTGGATTGGTCTGCGGCCCTTCGCTTGGTCAGCGTGAATCCACGCTACCCGGCGATCTAGGTCAACTTGCGACCATTCAAGCTTCAATACATTCGACTGGCGAAGTCCTGTCGATAGCGCAAACCTCACGATATCGGCCTGGTGCAGTGGTAGTTCCCGCAGGAGCGCTTGAGCTTGCTCCGGCGTGATCCACCTAACGCGCCGCTTCGCTTCCCGATACAGCTTCACCTTCGGCACCCGGTCAATCCACTCCCATTCGAAGGCCGCCTTCCGCAGAATCGCCCGTATAAGCGCGAGGTAGCGATTGGCGGTCGAAGCGCTGGATTGTTCTGCCTTGATGCGGGCAAGGTCCGCGACGTGCTCCCGATTGATCGAGTCCAGATACCTAGCGCGAAGGAATGGCTGTAGCCATCGGAGCTTCGCCTTGTCCTCGTCAATCGTTGCCTTCTCGGATTCCTGCAACCACTTCAAGGCCGCCTCGTCCCAGGTTCTACGAGGCCGTTCCCCGAGCTTCTGGACCCGCCATGCTTCTGCCTTGAGCTTGTCTTCTAGCTCCTGGGCCTTGGCCCTGTCCTTTGTGCGAGCAGAGCATCTAATTCGCTCGCCGCCCGGAGTGGTGAATCGAATCCACCACGTACCACCGCGTTTGTAGAGTGACATTCGCTTAACTCCTTTCTCAGCGTCACTCGCAACGCTTGCCGAGGTCGAGCATAAAGCGAACGAAGATACTCGGCAAGATCATCTTCAAGAAATACCCAACGCTTACCCGCTTTCGCGCCCGGGAGCTGACCCATGCGAGCGCGCCGGCGAACCTCCTCCGGATGCATCTTCAAGAAAGCAGCGGCTTCCGCCAGAACTAAGGAGCGCATGTCAATCAAGGCCTTCGCTGCCTTTACCCTGTAGCTCCCACATAACCCGAATGCACCGACGCCGCTGCTCTCGTGGCAGACAGACCATGACGTACATACACTCGTCATATCCCTGAATTTCCTCAATCGGAATCCCATTCAGTGTCGCCCGGACGTCGAGCTGATGAAGCATGGAGATCACCCAGTCCATGCACCCTCGATCAATCCACGCAGGGAGCTTTGGCCGATTGTTCACTCAGCGTCCTCCCGCTCGTACACGCCGAGAAACTGCCCGACTTCAAGGCGCTTCGGAGTTCCGCCGCGCCAAAGTTTCTTAACTACGCGCTCAGCGCTCCCCTCGCGCTCGAGCATCGTGTCCACGAGCGGCCCGTAAGCAATACGGGCGTAGTGAATGATTCGCTGATAGCTAATGCTGTCGGTGCGCCTAAGCGTAGGAATCCGAGAACCAACACCACTGACCCAGGACAGAGCCGGATACGCTCCCGTGATGTAGGGCGCAGGATTAGCGATTACATCCCAAGGAATCACGCGATCGACGTTGTGAAGCTCGACCTCCCATCGCGTCCAGGGCGAATCCGCCTCCCCTAGCTGTTTTCCCTTCTCGTAGACGCGAAGTAACTTCCCATTCTTTCGCTTGCCAACGTAGAACGTCCGCCCCGAGCCATCTGGAGCGATCCAATTCCCTTTTTGGTCGCAGGAAGGTCTCCGGCCTCCTGCATTGAATGCGCCGCCGAGGTAGAGCTCTACCGCCTCACTTACGGGGCGATCCCCCAGGTAGTCGTCTACCGCGCCGTCCCAACGAGTTATCCGGCACTTGAGCTCGCCCTCAAGCAGCTCGACCAACCGAGCCCAATCCGGCACCAAGGCGCAGCCCTCGCCTGGAATGCTGAGAAGCCCGGTATTCGCCTGACCACCCAACGCGAACCGCACGCCGCCGCGCTGGAATCGGTACCCCTGCCCATACCCATGCAGCCCCCGACCGAGGGACTCCATGGACCCGAAGGCGGGACCTACGACGTTCGTTAACCGGTAGAAAACACCGCCCGGTATGTCGCCCCACTCGGGCAACCGGAAGGTGACATTCAGGTAATCGGTGAAGGCCGGGAAGCCTTTCCCGTCACTACAGGGGGATTTCCCCCTTTCCTCTAACCTTTCCCCCCGTATTACCAGACGGGGGGAGTCCGCGGCGGCGTCCGCCGCCTGCGGCGGCTGGGCGCTCGCGCCGACGTTTCCACTGCTCGAATTGCCGTACCGGGTAACCATCACCCGGCCAGACTACCGGGGAATAGTTACCCTGTCAAGGTACCGGATACCCGGTCACCCACTAGGCCAGCTGGCGCCGGCCCTCGAGCGGGATTTCGCCCGCAACCGCTTTCCAGTACGCCTTGAGCTTCTCGGCAACCAAGTAACCGATCGACTTGTCAATGAGCGGCCCCTTCTCATCGAACTCGTCGCGGATGTTGATCCCGAGAATCTGCTCGTACTTTCGTATCGTGCGTTTGTTGTGGATGAGGACCACAATACGCCAGCCAAACAGGTGACCGAGAAATAGCATGCCTATGGCGCTTTCGAGCTCGTCGAAAATGCCCTTAAACCGTGTTGACGCCTCGGCAACGATGCGTACCAGGCGTGCCGCGTCATCTTTGGAAACTTCGGGGACTTTTCGCTCGGGTTTGTGTTTAGCCATCGTTGCCGTCCGGTCGAGGAGGGGCGATAACGATACGCCCATACCGGGTACTGATCAACCGGTACACAACTCCACAGGCACCCCCACCGCGTTGGCGTATCAGGCGCTCGCGGCGGCCCCTTCTATGGATTTGTGCTGACTACGCTAGCACTTCGCTGAATCGAACCTTGCTGGCCTCAAGGTACTCGGGGCTCAAGTCCATAGCGATCCATCGCCTTGCCAATTGCTCTGAGACTACCCCGGTCGTATTGGACCCGGCAAATGGATCTACTACAACATCATCTTCGTCGGTCAACAGCTTGATAAAAAACTCTGGAAGACTTGCAGGGAAACGTGCAGGGTGAATCCTAATTCCGAGCTCCTTGCATCGCTTAGTAAATTCGTCGTTAGATGCGTTATTCCCGAATCTAAGCATGTCCTCGGGAATGGACTCTTCAATCACGTTCGCAGGGATTGCTCCCCCTGCTTCAATGCTCACGAAGGAAGAATTGATAACGTGGCCAGAGGGTCGCACTGTTTGACGCACTCCCCTCTGATTTAGCCGGAGCATGTCCTTGCTATACGGCCTAAGAACGTTCCGATTGTTTGCTTTAGGCCATGGCGTTTTAGATAACCACCATACGTACTCGACGGACTCTTTAACCCGAATTCGCCGGACCGTCACCCATTCAGCCGGCGCCGGCATCTTTGCAGGGTTGTACCAGAAACACTCTTGCGCAAGATGAAAGCCAAGCTCCTCAACAAGAGCGATTAGCAGCTTGAAGTGGTACAGAGAGCGGGTAGGTGTTCCGGCGTTGTAGCTTCCGCCAACGTTCAAAACGAAGCTGCCATCATCCGTAAGTATCCGTTTAATTTCCTTCGCGAACTGTAGGAACCACTGGACGTACTTGGCCTTGTCAACGTTGCCGTACTCCTTCTTGAAGTGCAACGCGTAGGGAGGAGAGGTAAATACGAGGTTGGTCGACGCCGTCGGGATAGCGGTCAACAACTGTCGAGAGTCGCCGGAAAAGGCAGCCCCCAACGGGGTGCGGTACTGGGGCGCGGTACCTGCGATCAGCATATCTGCGCGCGGTGATCTGGAGAACACCAGCCCGCTTTGTACGCTTGTCTTCGCTACACTCATTACACGCGGTGAAGCCCTCGCAGAGATTGTGCGATTATCCATGAGCCTGACGCTAACTTAATAGGTTGACAATGTCAACCCAGAAGAACTCGGTCCCAGAGCTCGCGGAATGGATTTCCCTTTCGGAGGCCGCTCGTCTTCGAGGCGTGAGCCGTCAGGCGATTTCGAAGCTTGTTAAACAGGGCCGCCTTCGCACTCTTAACGCAGGAGGCCGCCCATTGGTCTACAAGGCTGACGTGAGCAGCTTTAGGCCCCTGCCGGCAGGGAGAAAAGGGGGACGTAAACAGTGACAAGCGACACTTGGCGAGCTATCAAGCAGGTTTTGGATGCTGCATCGACGCAGGATCGAAAGCTTACTTTTGACACCCTTCGGAAAGAGTTTCCGATTCACGAGCTGGAGAAAGAGTGGAACGTCGAAGCCGAGCTGATTCTTGCAGCCATTGCTCGAGCGTCGGACTTCACGCAGCGCGGTGTTCGTGGCGTCATTGCTGAAGCGTCTTTTGCTAAGTACATCGTTAGTCCGCTGCTGAAACGCGGGTGGAAGGACATCACGTCGCCGGGAGATAAGCCGTTCGATTTCGAACTTACTGACGTAGTCGGTGCGGTGAGAATACAAGTCAAGAATCAGCGGAGACTGCACGGGCAGCCCATGCTTTGGAAGGGCGTGCCGGGCGTATATGACGCGGAGACGGACAAGAGCCGTAAGGGTAAGAAAAAAGGAGAAGACACTCGCCCCTACCGCTTTGGCGAATTCGATGTCCTCGCAGTATGTATGCATCCCTCCACAAACGATTGGAGCAAGTTTTTTTATTCAGTAGGGACATGGCTTCTTCCTCGTCGAAAGGATCCTTCCAGAATCGCCGCGCATCAGCCGATAGACCCAAAGGCGATAGACGAATGGACTGACGACTTCCGTACAGTAGTCGGATGGTTGCGCTCAGGTACCAAGAAGACGATAACCGCACCAGCCAGGGCGCCGCGACTCAGAAAACCCTGAACCCGGATGCATTCACCCGGCGCTGTGCCGGATTTGTGCCAAATCAGTCGCATTCAGTCCCGTTCTCCGGTAGAGCCATACTGGAGCCGAGAAAGCTGGCAAGCGCTGCGAGCGGCTATTCCTTCGACTTTTAATCCGTTGGTCGGCGGTTCGAATCCGCCACGACCTACCAAATTTCTCCGTCCATGGAGAATGCAAGAGCTCAGCCAGACGTGCTGGGCTCTTTGTTTGTCAGGGACACTCTTGGGACGCCAGCCCAGCAATGACCGGAGCAATGTGGCACCCGGGGTAAGGATGAGGATAATGTTCCGTGCGGGTGAGCCCTAAGTACAAGTGTGAAGTGCGTCTGGACGATATGGTGGTCGCAGCTTGGGGCGTCTTTGACTGCGTTGCAGACGCCATGATCGAATTGGCGGAGTCCTCGTACGCCGTAGATCTACCGCTGGCTCTTTTTGCAGTTGTGCAACTGGAGGACGGAGATGACGTTTGCGTTACGGACGCGAAAGGGTTAACCACACTGCGCCAACTGGAACGTGAGCGATGGGAGAAACACTAAGCGCTGCTCGCGGGCGGTTTTCCTTCTGATTCGTTGTCTTCTTATTGACTGCGCTACCCACGATGGGTATTCTGCTACCCATGGTGGGTAGCCAGACTGTCCTCTCGGGCGCGTCGCCGTCGCTCTTCGGTAAGACGCGCCAGGCCTTGCTCGCCCTTCTGTACGCCCGCGCGGACGAAGAGCACCTCCAGGAGAGCCTGATTCAGCTCGCCGGCCTCGGGAGGGGCACGGTACAGCGGGAGCTCGAGTTCCTCACGCGTGCGGGCGTGGTGCGCCGCATGGTGCGCGGGCGGCAAGTGTACTTCCAGGCGAATCCGGACTGTCCGATCTACGCCGAGCTGCGCGGCCTGGTGGTGAAGACCGGTGGGGTCGCGGACGCGCTGCGGGCGGCGCTCGCCCCGCTTGCCGGCAGAATTCGAGTCGCGTTCATCTACGGCTCGGTCGCCAAGGGTACCGAGCGGCGCGCAAGCGACGTGGATGTGATGGTGATCGGCGACGCGTCGTTCGGGGAAGCGTCCGAAGCGCTCGGGCAGGCGCAAAATGCGATCGGCCGCGAAGTGAATCCGTCGGTCTACGGGCCGGCGGATTTTCGGGCGAAGCTGTCGGCCAAGCATCATTTCCTGCGTACTGTGCTCAAGGGCGAGAAGGTCTTCCTGATCGGGGACGAGCGTGAGCTTGCGCGACTGGCTAAGAAATAGCTGGCTGGTGGAGCACGAGACGAGCCCCGAGGAGATCGCGGCGCTGCTCGCGATCGTCGAGCGCGATCTTGCCAATGCGAAAGTGGCGGGGCTTTCCGACGACTGGCGGCTGAATATCGCCTACAACGCGGCGCTGCAGGCTGCGACCGCCGCACTCGCCGCAGCTGGCTTTCGCGCCGCGCGGGAGCAGCATCATTACCGGACGATTCAGAGCCTTGCGTTCACCATCGGCTGGACGGGTGCGAAGGTCGACCGGTTCGACCGCTTTCGCAAGAAACGCAATATCATCGGCTATGAAGCGGCGGGGGTCGTCTCCGAGCGGGAGGCACGGGAAGTGCACGAGTTGGCCATCGCATTGCGCGACGACGTTCTCGTGTGGCTGGGAAAGCAGCACCCGAAGCTGTTGAAGCGGTGAGGCGTCGGCCAGGGGAGCACGAGGGGAGAATCCCCTCGTTTTCCGAAGGGTTCCCCCGCTTCTGGGCCGCCAGAGTAGGCCGCGCTTCAAGAGCGCAGAACTGTTATTGGCCGATTTTTGGGCGGATGTCGAAAACTGGAGGCGTTGACATGAAGACCGTGACTCTTTCTCTGGAGCCTCGCGACGCCGTCACGCGGCGCGCGCTCGATGCGTTTTCCCGCCGGCGCCGCGGAGCGCACATCTCGTTTGCCTCAGCCGATCTGCTGTGGAAGGTGCTTACCGCGAAGCGGTGGGAACTGCTCAAGGCCATAACCGGCGGCGGTGCGATGACGCTGCGCGAAGCGGCTCGTCGCGCGGGCCGCGACGTGAAGGCGGTCCACGGCGATGTTCATGCTCTGCTCGCCGCAGGGGTATTGAGCAGGAACGAGGACGGAAAAATCGAGTTTCCGTTTGACGCGGTGCATGTGGATTTCATGCTCAGAGCGGCGTAGTCGCACGCGGCAATTTTCTTCCGGCGATCCCGATCCGCTGATTACTCGCGCTCGCGCGCCAGCTTCATCACGTCCGGCAGCCTGCGCAGCGCGCGCATGATGCGCGCCAGGTGCCTGCGGCCGGCGACTTCGAGCACGAAGTGCATGGTGGTGAAGACCGCCCGGTCCTCCTCCATGCTGATCGAGTCGATATTGGAACCGGCCTCGGCGATCTCGGAGGCGACCTTTGCAAGCACGCCGCGCTGGTTCGCGACCATGACCTCGATCGCAGCCTGGAACAGGCGCGAGGTCGAGGCGTCCCACTCCACGTCGATCCATTGATCGGGCTCGTTGCGGCGCGAACGGGCGATTGCGCTGCAATCGGCGGCGTGCACGACGAGGCCCTGGCCTTTCTTGATCGAACCGACGATGGCGTCGCCAGGGATCGGCCGGCAGCAGGTGGCAAGCTGCACCGCCATGCCCTCGGTTCCGCGGATGACGACACTGCCCGCGACCGGGCGCGGAGCGCCTTTTGCGTCTTCGCGCTCGGTGTGCCGGAGGAGCCGCCGCGCGACCACCGCCGACAACCGCTTGCCAAGGCCGATATCGGCGAGGATCTCCTGCCTGGAGCGCGCGCCCGAGTCGCGCGCGACGCGCTCCCAGCTCGCCTCATCGATCGCGGCGAGCGAAGCTCCCGCGGCCTTCAACGCCTGGTCGAGCAGGCGCTCGCCGAGCGCCGCCGATTCCTCGTACTGCATGGTCTTGAGGTAGTGGCGGATGTTGGAGCGCGCCTTGCCGGTGCGGACGTACTGGATCCACGCCGGATTCGGCTTGGCGTGGCTGGCGGTGATGATCTCGACCCGGTCGCCGCTCCTGAGTTCGGTGCGCAGCGGAACAAGCTCGCCGTTCACCTTGGTCGCCACGCAGCGATTGCCGATGTCGGTGTGAACCGCGTAGGCGAAATCCACCGCCGTAACGCCCCGCGGCAGCGACAGGATGCGGCCCTTGGGCGTGAACACGTAGACCTCGTCCGGGAACAGGTCCACCTTGATGTGCTCGAGGAACTCGTGCGAATCGCCCGCCTGGCTCTGGATTTCGAGCAGCGACTGCATCCAGCGGTGCGTCTGCCGCTGCAGATCCGACAGCGAAACCCCCTCGTCCTTGTACATCCAGTGCGATGCAACGCCGGCCTCGGCGAGGCGGTGCATGTGCTCGGTGCGGATCTGGAGTTCCATCGGCGAACCGTAGGGGCCGATCAGCGCGGTGTGCAGCGACTGGTAGCCGTTTGCTTTCGGAATCGCGATGTAGTCCTTGAACTTGCCCGGTACCGGCTTGTACAGCGAGTGCAGCGCGCCGAGCGCGAGGTAGCACGCGGGCACGTCCTGGACGATCACGCGGAACCCGTAGATGTCGTGCACCTCGGAAAACGAGAGGTGCTTTTCGATCATCTTCCTGTAGGTCGAGTAGAGGTGCTTTGCGCGACCGGTCACGATCGCCTCGATGCCGCTTTCGCCGAGTTTCGCCTTGATCGCTTCGAGCGACTTGCCGACCACCTCGCGCCGGGTGCCGCGCGCCGATCCCGTCGCCTTGGCGAGGACTTTGTAGCGCAGCGGATAGAGGTGCGAGAAGGCGAGCTCCTGCAGCTCGTGGTACAGCGCATTGAGGCCGAGGCGGTTGGCGATCGGAGCGTAGATTTCCATGGTTTCGCGCGCCACGCGCCTGCGCTTGGCGGGCGCCACCGCGCCCAGCGTCTTCATGTTGTGCAGGCGATCGGCGAGCTTGATCAGGATGACGCGGACGTCGCGCGCCATCGCCAGCAGCATCTTGCGGAAGTTCTCCGCCTGCGCGTCTTCCGCAGACTGGAATTCGATCTTGTCGAGCTTCGACAGGCCGTCGACCAGGTCGGCGACCGGGCTGCCGAAGGTGTCCGCGATCTCGGCTTTGGTGACCGAAGTGTCCTCCATCACATCGTGCAGCAGCGCCGCGACCAGCGCCTGGCCGTCGAGGTGCCAGCCGGCGAGGATCTCGGCGACCGCCAGAGGATGCGAGATGTAGGGGTCGCCCGACTGCCGGGTCTGCCCGGCGTGGGCCGCCTCGGAAAAGCGGTACGCTTCGGCGAGGCGCGCGATGTCCGCCGGCTTCAGGTAGCCGAAGCGCGATTCGTCCAGCGTGTGGACCGCGGCCATGCGGGGAGACTACCCGATCAGGCGTACCGCTGCGAAGCCAGCCGACCCGGGCGCCCCGTGGCCCGGGTCGATGTTGCGATCAGGGGAGGGGCGAGGAAACGCCCGGGTTTCGCTTCAATATTTCCACGCCGACCTTGCCGGCCGCGATCTCGCGCAGGGCGATCACGGTGTGCTTGTCCTTGTTCGGCTCGACGAGCGGTGACGCCCCCTGGCTGAGCTGGCGCGCGCGGTAGGTCGCAGCCAGCGTGAGGTGGAAGCGGTTGGGAAACGTTTTCAGGCAATCGTCGACGGTAATGCGTGCCATGGCTAATCCTTCAGGCGGAACAGTTCCGGATGGCGCTCGAGTACGCGCACGGTGCGCGCTCGCTCGGCTCGGATGACCGCGGCCAGGCGCTGCCGCGCTTCATCAAAGTCTTTGTTAATTATAGCATATTCGAATTCCGGCGCGTGGCTCAGTTCTTCCCGGGCGTTGACGACGCGGCGCCGGATCACCGCTTCGGAGTCCTGACCGCGGGCGCGCATGCGCCGTTCCAGCTCCTGGATCGAGGGCGGCAGAATGAAAATGCCGATGCAACCGGGAATCAGGCGCCGCACCTGCTGCGCACCCTGCCAGTCGATTTCAAGCACCAGATCGTCGCCCCCTGCGAGCAGTTCGCGCACCGCCGTGTGGGAGGTGCCGTACCGGTTGCCGTGCACCTCGGCGCTTTCGAGAAACTCCCCGCGCTGAAGCATGGTCTGGAAGGTCGCGTCGTCCACGAAGCGATACTCGCGGCCGTTCGCCTCGCCCGGGCGCGGCGCCCGCGTCGTATACGAGATCGAGAGCCTGAGGCGCGGCTCGTCCTTCAGCAGCGCTTTGATCAGCGAGGTCTTGCCGGCTCCGGATGGAGCAGTGATCACGAACAGAAGGCCGCTCACTCGATGTTCTGCACCTGTTCCCGCATCTGCTCGATGAGTAGCTTCAGTTCGAGCGCGCAGTCGGCAATCTTCGCGCCGGCGGCCTTGGACGCCAGTGTATTTGCCTCGCGATTGAGTTCCTGCGCCAGAAAATCGAGCCGCTTGCCGACCGCGCCACCCTTGCCGAGAGTGCGCTCGACTTCGTCCAGGTGCGACGCGAGGCGGGTGAGCTCTTCGTCCACGTCCGATTTCATCCCGAACACCGCGATCTCGGCGCGCACCCGCTCGTCGTCCGCCGAGCCGAGCGCTTCGCGCAGCCGCTCGGCGAGCTTCGCCTGGTAGGCGGCCACCGCTTCGGGAACGAGCGGCGCGACTTCGGCGAGGCGCCGGCGCATCCCCGCAACGCGCGCCGCGACGATGCTGGCAAGTCTGGCGCCCTCGCGGCGGCGCGCCGAGCAAAACTCGTCCAGCACGTGTTTCGCGAGCCCGAGCGCGCTCGCTCGCAGCGTGTCATCGTCCAGCGGCGCCTCGGCGATCACTCCCGGCCAGCGCAGAACGTCGTTGATCTGCAGCGGACCCGCTCCGGGGAACATCCGTCCTGCGTCGTCGGCGAGACGGCGCAAATTTTCGAGCGCCGCGGCATTGAGCGACACCGGAGTTGCGGCCAGCGTATTCGGGTTGAACGAAACCCGGCATTCCACCTTGCCGCGAGTCACGCGCGACGCAATCAGCTCACGCAGCAGCGGCTCGGCGGCGCGCAGCTCTTCGCCCATGCGGCACTGAACGTCAAGATAGCGCGAGTTCACCGAGCGCATTTCGAGCGCGAGCGCACCGCGCGCAAGATCGGCAGCGCCCGCCGCGTAGCCGGTCATGCTCGAGATCAAGGTGAACAGGCGCGCACGCGCGCACGTCGGGTGTACAAGGGAGCGCGTATCATAGGGTAGATGCCCGAGCAAGCCAACCCGGAGCTGCGCCGGCCGACCGGCAGCGCAGGCCCGTGAAGAAACTCGTCCTCGCGTCGAACAACCCGGGCAAGCTGCGCGAAATTCGGGCGCTGCTCGCGCCGCTTTCGGTCGAAGTGGTGCTGCAGGCCGATCTCGACATTGCGGAAGCGGAGGAACCCCACCCGACGTTTCTCGAGAACGCGATCGCCAAGGGGCGCCACGCCAGCCGCGTCTCCGGACTTCCGGCGCTCGCCGACGACTCGGGCCTGTGCGTGGCGGCGCTGAGCGGGGCGCCGAGCGTGCATTCGGCCTATTACGCCGGGCGCGGCGGCAGCCGCGAAGAGCGCGACGCGCGCAATAACGCACGGCTTCTCGCGGAGCTCGCCGCGCTCGCCGACCGCTCGGCTCACTACATTTGCGTCGCCGTGCTGATGCGCCATGCCGCGGACCCGGAGCCGCTCTTCGCGGAGGGCAGGTGGCAGGGTGAAATCGCCCGCACACCGCGCGGCGCGAACGGATTCGGCTACGACCCGCTGTTCCTGCTCCCGGACCTGGACCGGACTGCGGCTGAATTGGAGCCGGAGGAAAAGAACCGCCTCAGCCATCGCGGCAAGGCGCTGCGGCGCCTGATCGCGCGCCTGCGGGAAGACGCGTGAGCGCCGTCGTCCGGATCGCCATGCCCGGCGAGGTTCGGTTCGAGCAGCTTCCGCCGCTTGCGCTTTACGTGCATCTGCCATGGTGCGCGAGGAAATGCCCCTACTGCGACTTCAACTCGCACGAGCGGCGGGACGAGCTTCCCGAGCGCGAGTACGTCGATGCACTGCTCGCCGATCTGGAAAGTCTCCTGCCCTCGGTGTGGGGCAGGCGCATTCTCAGCATCTTCATCGGCGGCGGCACGCCGAGCCTGTTCGCGCCGCAGGCGATCGATTCGTTCCTGTCGGCTGTAAGAGCGCGATTGCCGATCGAGCCGGATGCGGAGATCACGCTGGAAGCGAATCCAGGGTCGGTCGAATCGGCGCGCTTCAAGGGCTATCGCGAGGCGGGCGTCAACCGGCTCTCGCTTGGCGTGCAAAGTTTCGACGATGCGATGCTCGCCGCGCTCGGGCGGATCCACAGCGCAGACGAGGCCCGCTGCGCGATCGATGCGGCGCTCGCCAATTTCGACAATGTCAACATCGATCTGATGTACGGCCTTCCGGGCCAGACTCTGGCCATCGCGCGCTCGGACATTGTCGAAGGCGTCCGGTGGCAGACGACCCACCTCTCGGCCTATCAGCTCACGATCGAGCCCAACACCGTTTTCTTCCGCCACCCGCCGAAGCTGCCCGAGCATGACCTTTGCGCCGACATGCAGCTCGCGGTGGAAGAGACGCTCGCTGCGTCTGGCTTCGAGCACTATGAAACTTCGGCGTTCGCGCGCCCCGGCCGGCGCTGCCGCCATAACCTCAATTACTGGGAATTCGGCGACTATCTCGGCATCGGTGCCGGCGCGCATGGCAAGGTGAGCTTTCGCGACCGCGTGACGCGGCATGAGCGGATCAAGCAACCTCGCGAATACATGGAAGCCGCGGGGAGAGCGGTAGAGCGGATCGTGCCGCCGAAGGAGCTGCCGTTCGAATTCATGCTGAACGCGCTGCGGCTGGTCGAAGGGTTTCGTGACCAGTTGTTCAGTGAGAGGACGGGGTTGGGGGCGGGGGCGATGGAGAAAGCGTTGAGGGCGGGGGAGACACGCGGACTCATCGAACGCGTCGGCGGGCGTGTGAGGCCGACGGACAGGGGAAGAGTGTTTTTGAACGACGCGCTGGAAGGGTTTCTGCCGTCTTGACGGAATCGATTCGAATGTACTTTATCGCAACTACTGTCGCCTGAATCGGTTCTTGTAATGCCACGCCAGAAAGGCTGGATCTGGATGAAATCGTGTTGGGGGGCTGATCAACGTGCCGTCTAAGTCCTGAAGGGCAATGGCGATGAATCTGTTATTTCTCATTCTTGCAACGGATGGCGATACGAGAATCCGAAGTCCCGGAGTCACGGTGAGGAAGCCTTGGTCGAACGCGCGATCATGAAGGGCTGACAAGCATAGGCCGTTTCGCGGATTGAGACGATTCGACTTATCGACGGACCACGGCGTGATGTGGCTGGCGATCAGGAGCCGTGGTTCGCTGATCCCGGTCATGCAACAAGTTGTTCCGTAGCTGCTGAGCACGGCGCGGCGAAAAAACTGTTGCTTGACCCGCTGACGGACGACCGCCTTCCGCGTTTCCCCGGTGTAGTCGGCCAAATCCTCCGCGAACTCATCATCGAGGCCCGGCTCGCGATTCTCATCGAGGCGTGCCCGTAGGCGATCAGATTCGACGGCCAGACGTTCCCAGTCGGCGTGAAACTCGTTCCAGACTTCGCGGTCAAGATCCGACGCATTGCTGAGACCGCGGCGACCGGTGCCGACGATCGCTGGGTCGAGGCTCGCGAAGTTCACGAGCTTCATAGCGACCGCGCCCGAGGAACGCTCGATGAGTCTTGCGAGTTCGACGATCTCGGGGTTTCGTTGGTGAAGCTGGCCGAACGGAAGTTGACAGTAAAGGTAGAAGGCGAGCTTGAGTTGATCCTTCCTCCAGCGGTTGGATTTCATAGAGTCTCTCCCGGCTCGAGACCACACAATCGGCTCGTGGCGTCTACCTCTACGAGAGCAGTGCGCCCATGGCACAATAGTTCCTCATCGGGAATTTTGGTCCAGTATGCGCACATAAACCGTTTTACGTCCTCTAAAACTAAGTCGAAGTTTCAAGGGCCGAATCGGCTCGATACCACATGTATGGAGTGTTGAGGTTTCGGGAGCGGCCGTTGCCGGATCGGCTCAAACTGGCATTTCATTGTCCCCCGGACGACTTGGGCGCCACGGTTTCGAGCACTGCCGTCAAGGGACGCGGTCGCTTTAGGCCGCCTTCAACACTAAGACCGGAGAGGTGCTGAGCAGGACGGCGCCGCGATACACTGGCACCGAGTTCGTCATCTTCCTGACCACCATCTGCACCCAGCAACCCGCTAGTACCGAACATCGTAGATTTTGGTCGGATCAAATTCCTTTCGGGTAACCAAGTAACCCATCAAGTTAACGAAGTGGAAGCCTTCGGATATCAGCCACACCGGCTTCCTTCCGTCATCGCACACGATAAACGACCAAACTCTGAGTTTCGGCTGGCGCCGCACATATTCAAGATCAGGTCCGTAAGGCAGGAAGACACAGCCATCGATAGCCGTGACCGCCGATAAATGATTGGGTATTGGTTGGAACTCGCGTTTCCACTTTTCGTATCGCATGGTGCGCTCGCACAAGTTACTCTACTGTTGCAGTTGCGAAGACTACGCGTTTTTGATCGTGATACGAGACACTATCCAACTTTCTTCCAATATTGTCACTGCGATACAACGCAAACGCCTCGCCGCGCGGTGCGCGAAGAAGCGGAGTGCGCGGCAACTTACAATGGTTCCGGATCGGGAACCTTTCTTGCTGAAAATCGGCGCTCTCCCCGCCTTTGAAGTCTCGGTGATTCCTTTGCGGCGCGGCGGCCCCAACGTAATGAGCGAGATCAAACGCGCCGATACCTCAGGTCCCTCACCGGATGACCTAAACGTACCCCGCGGCGCTCAAACTTGGTGTGCGGACGGTTACCACGGTCGGGCGGCAGCGGTTCCAGTAGTGGTTCCGCCGCAAATACAGCCTGCATGTGCTCCGCGTAATCCGGCCAGTCAGTCGCGGCGTGCAGATAGGCGCCGCGCGCGAGCTTGCGCGCCGCGAGTGCGGCAAATACCGGCTGCCCCAGCCGCCGCTTGTGATGGCGTTTTTTCGGCCAAGGATCGGGAAAGAAAAGATGGATGCCGGCAAGCGAGCCGTCCGGGATCATGCGCTCCAGCACCTCCACCGCGTCGTGACGGATCACGCGGAGGTTGGTGAGCTTCGCTGCCTCGATCCTGTTGAGCAGGCTTCCGACGCCGGGCGCGTGCACTTCGATCGCGATGAAGTCGGTCCCGGGGTGGGCCGCCGCGATCTCGGCGGTGGTTTCGCCCATGCCCGAGCCGATTTCGAGGACCAGCGGCGCGACCCTGCCGAACACCTCCGTCGCATCGATCGGGTTCGATGAGAAAGGCAATCCGTACTTCGGTAAAGCGTCCACGAGCGCGCGCTGCTGCGCCGGCGTCACGCGCCCCTGGCGGAGCACGTAGCTGCGAATCGGCCTGATCAAGCAGCCTTTGGCTGCGAAGGCGTGATCGTGCCCCCGGTCGGCGACGAGGGTGATGCAGCGTAGAGCTTTTTCGGCATGCGGCCGGCGAGATACGCCTCGCGCCCGGCTTCGACCGCCTTTTTCATCGCCTTTGCCATCAGCACCGGATCCTTGGCCGCAGCGATCGCGGTATTCATCAGCACGCCGTCGCAGCCCAGTTCCATCGCGATCGCGGCATCCGACGCGGTGCCCACACCAGCGTCCACCAGGACCGGCACCTTGATGCGGTCGATGACGAGCTGCAGGTTCCAGGGATTGAGAATGCCCATGCCGGATCCGATCAGCGAGGCGAGCGGCATCACCGCGACGCAGCCCAGATCCTCCAGCATCTTCGCCTGGATCGGATCGTCGGAGCAGTACACCATCACCTTGAAGCTTTCCTTGACGAGCTGCTTCGCCGCCTCCAGCGTCTCGGGCATGTTGGGGTACAGCGTGTGCGGATCGCCCAGCACTTCAAGCTTTACGAGGTCGCGGCCATCGAGCAGCTCGCGCGCAAGACGCAGCGTCCGCACCGCATCCTGTGCGCTGTAGCAGCCGGCAGTGTTCGGCAGCAGGGTGTATTTCGAAGGCGAAATGAATTCGAGCAGGCTCGGCTCGTTCGGGTTCTGGCCGATGTTGGTGCGGCGGATCGCGACCGTGACGATCTCCGCGCCCGAGGCTTCGATCGCGGCGCGGGTCTCGGCGAAGTCCCTGTACTTGCCGGTACCGACCAGGAGGCGCGACGCGTAGCTCTTGCCTGCGACGAGAAGGAGATCGGTATTCAACTTCAACCCCCGCCCACCGCGGCCACGATCTCCAGACGGTCGCCGTCGAGCACCAGCGTCGAGCCGTGCGCGCTTTTCGGCACGATCTCGCCATTCCGCTCTACCGCGATCTTTTTGCCCGCCAGCTCGAGCTTTGCAAGCAACGCGGTCACCTCGAGCGGCTGCTCGAACCGATGCGCATTGCCGTTCACGATCACCTGGATCACGGAGACAATCATACAACGGCTACGGGGCGCGAGAGTTGCTACACTGATCGCCATCAACGCTGGTATCCGCGAGACACGAGCAACCGCATATGGGCCATCAGTTCATCTGCACGGCATTGCCGGGGCTCGCCAGCCTGTCCCTGCTGTTGACCGGTTGCGGGAGCATCGACCTGTGGCCGTTTGGCGGCGGGAAGGAACAGCAACGGTCTCGCACCCCGGCCCATGCGACCGAATACCAGTGTAACGGCGGCAAGCGCCTGTACGTGCGCTATCTGGACAACGGCGGCGCAGCCTGGGTGATCTTTCCCGAGCGGGAATTTCGCCTCGACAAGGTTGCCTCCGCCTCCGGCACGCGCTACAGCAACGGCATCGCCATGCTCGAGACGAATGGCAACGAGGCCACGCTTCGCGACGGTCCGACGATCGCCTTCACCGGCTGCAAGACCGGAGGGAGCTGAGTTCCCCCGGCTCTGGTGTCACGAGAAGGGGAGGGCTACCATGTCGCGCCAGCGATCCGCGCGCACGTTCACACACCGGAGAGGAGGAACACCATGTCCAGTCTGAAGAAGATCGATCAGGTTCTGAGCCAGTCCGTTCAAGCCGGCGACGTTCCGGGAGTCGTCGCGATGGCTGCGACGGACAAGGGCGTCGTCTACGAAGGGGCCTACGGCAAACGCGAGCTCGGCAAGGATGCGCCGATGACGCTGGATACCGTGGTTTGGATCGCGTCCATGACCAAGGCCATCACGTGCACCGCCGCGATGCAGCTCGTCGAGCGCGGCAAGATCAAGCTGGAGCAGCCGGCAAGCGAGATCGTGCCGCAGCTCTCATCGAAACAGGTGCTGGAAGGCTTCGATGCCGCCGGCAAGCCGCAGTTGCGGCCTGCCAAGCGGCCGATCACCGTTCGCCATCTGCTGACGCACACGGCGGGGTTCACATACGACATCTGGAGTTCGTCGATGGCGAAATACCAGGAAGTGACGGGAACGCCGGGAATCATCTCGTGCCAGAATGCGGCGCTCACCACGCCGCTGCTGTTCGATCCGGGCGAGCGCTGGGAGTACGGCATCAATGTCGATTGGGTCGGAAAGATGGTCGAGGCGGTCGGCGGCCAGAAGCTGGGGCGCTACCTGGAACAGAACGTCTTCTCGCCGCTGGGCATGAAGGACACGTCGTTCCAGATCACGCCGTCCAAACGCGCTCGTTTCGCGCCGATCCATCAGCGCGGTGAAGACGGCAAGCTTCAGGCCACGCCGATCGAGCTGCCGCCGGAGCCCGAATTCGAGATGGGCGGCGGGGGACTCTACGGCACCGCGAAGGACTACCTCGCCTTCACGCAGATGATCCTTCACCGCGGCACTTTCAACGGTGCTCAGGTGCTTCGCCCGGAGACCGTAGCGCTCATGTCGCAGAACCATATCGGCGACATCAACGTCGGCGAGATGAAGACAGCGGCCCCGCCGTTGTCGAACGACGTCAAACTCTATCCGGGCATGCCGCTGAAATGGGGGCTGAGCTTTCTGATCAATACCGCGCGGACCCCGGAGGGGCGCTCCGCGGGCAGCCTGGCGTGGGCGGGGCTCGCCAACACGTTCTTCTGGATCGATCCGGCCCGGAAAGTAACCGGCGTGTTTCTCACCCAGGTCCTGCCGTTCTTCGATCACAAGACGATCAAGCTCTTGCAGGACTACGAAACGGCCGTATATCAGTCGCTTGCGTAAGAAAGACGGCGCTATTCGAACCCGCTGACGCCATTCGCCGATCGGAAACCGCCGTAAAATCCGCGCATCTCGCGGGTGTAGTTCAATGGCAGAACATCAGCTTCCCAAGCTGAATACGTGGGTTCGATTCCCATCACCCGCTCCGGAGCGGCGAGATCGGGCGCCGCGCCTCCGCGCTAATCGCCGCTCGCAAGCCGTTCGCGGCCGTGCGGCCCGTCAAAGTCGATGGTGGGCCCCACCGGCACGATGCCCGTGGGATTCAGCGCGCGGTGGCTCTCGTAGTAGTGCCGCTTGGCGTGCGTAACGTTGAAGGTAGCGGCCACGCCGGGCGTTTGATAGAGGTCTCGCAGATAGGCCGATAGATTTGGGTAGTCGGCGAGCCGGCGCAGGTTGCATTTGAAATGCGAGTAGTAGACGAGGTCGAAACGAAACAGCGTCGGCAGGAGCCGGATGTCGGCTTCGGTGAGGCGATCGCCGCAGAGGTAGCGCCGCCGGGCCAGTCGCGATTCGAGCCAATCGAGCGTTTCGAAGAGGGGCCCGAGCGCCTCTTCGTACGCCTGCTGCGTGGTGGCGAACCCGGCCCTGTATACGCCGTTGTTGACCGTTTCGTAGATGCGGGCGTTCAGGGCGTCGATCTCTTCGCGCAGCGAAACCGGGTAAAAGTCCCCGTCACGTGCTCCGACCGCGTCGAATGCCGCATTGAACATGCGGATGATCTCCGACGATTCGTTGTTCACGATCGTGCCGGTTACCCGGTCCCACAATACCGGAGTCGTAACGCGCCCGGTGTAGGTCGGCCTGGCCGTGCGATAGACTTCGTAGAGGTACCTGGCACGTTGAATCGGGTCGGGAACGACGCCTTCGCCATCCTCGAACGTCCACCCCTGCTCGAGCATGCGCCAGTGGACCACGGAGAGCGAAACCAGGTTCTGAAGGCCCTTCAACGCCCGCAGGATGAGCGTGCGGTGCGCCCAGGGACACGCCAGGCTCACGTAGAGGTGATAGCGCCCGGGTGCGGCGGCGAAGCCGGCCGCTCCGGACGGGCCCGCCGACCCGTCACTCGTCACCCAATTGCGGAAGGCGCTTTGCTGCCGCACGTAGCGCCCGCCGGTGCTCCTGGTGTCATACCATTCGTTTCGCCAGATGCCGTCGATCAGCAGTCCCATGTCGCACCTTTTCCTTGACCGCGTTCCTCCCAAGCTACGATGATCCTGGTTTCCGATCAAGGCGCGCAATGACATATTCGGTCGAAGGCAAGCTGGTCGTAGCGATTTCCTCGCGGGCGCTGTTCGACTTCGAAGAGGAAAATCGGGTCTTCGAAAGTGCCGGCGAAACCGCCTACATCGAGCTGCAGTTCTCGCGCATGGACGTTCCCGCAAAGCAGGGCGTCGCCTTTCCGCTGGTCCAAAAGCTCCTTGCCTTCAACGCCCCTGAGGCGCAGCGCGTCGAAGTGGTGATCCTGTCGAAAAACGACCCGGTATCGGGGTTGCGGGTATTCCGCTCGGCGGAGCGCGCGGGACTCAAGCTCGAACGGGGCGTGTTCACGCGCGGCCGCAACCCGTACCGTTACCTGGATGCGCTCAAGGCGAACCTCTTTCTTTCGGCAAACGAGAACGACGTCATGAGCGCGCTGGAGGCGAGGTTCCCGGCCGCGCGGGTGGTGCCCGAATCGGCGCAGGCCGCGGGCCGGCATGCGGACGAGGTGCGCATCGCCTTCGACGGCGACGCGGTGCTGTTCTCGGACGAGGCCGAGCGCGTGTACCAGCGCGATGGTCTGGACGCATTCACCCGCCACGAGACGGTGCACGCGTTGAAGCCCCTGCCGCCGGGGCCGTTCAAGCCGCTGCTCGAAGCGCTGCACCGCCTTCAGGCCGCGGCCGGTACGGCGGTTCCGGTACGGATCCGCACCGCCCTGGTCACCGCAAGGAGCGCGCCCGCACACGAGCGTGCAGTGCGCACGCTCATGGACTGGAATATCGCGGTCGACGAGGCGATGTTCCTCGGGGGATTGGACAAGGGGTCGTTCCTCAAGGCATTCGAGCCCGACTTCTATTTCGACGACCAGCGTGGGCATGTCGAATCGGCGCAGAAGCATGTCGCAACCGGACACGTGCCGTTCGGCGTCGCGAATGTAAGGCGGCCATGAGGATGATCAAGTACCTGTTCTACGGGCTGGGCGGCCTGGTGCTGCTCGCAGTGCTCGCGCTCGCCGCGGTCATGCTCGTCGTGGACGGCGCCTTCGTGAAGGGCCGGCTCGAGCGCATGATGAAGGAGGAAAAGCAGCGCACGTTGAAAATCGAAGGCGAGCCCAGGCTCTCGCTCTTCCCGAAGCTCGCGCTCTCGCTCGGCAAGACCACGCTCTCGGAGCGCGCGAGCGAGACGGAATTCCTCTCTCTCGAATCGATGAGCGTGTCGGTCGGCGTGATGCCGCTGCTGTCGCGCGAGGTCGCGGTGGATGCGTTCTCGATCGTGGGCCTCAAGGTCAATGTCGTGCGCGCCAGGGACGGCAGCCTCAACGTCGCCGACCTCGCCGCGCCGCCTGCGGGGCGGCCGGAAGCCCCGCACGCGGAGGAGCAGGCGCCGCCGAAGGTGCGCATCGCGGAGGTGAGAATTGAACACGCGCAGCTTGCCTATCGCGACGAGAAGACCGGCCAGGAGCTGCGCGTGAACGACTTGAACCTCAAGACCGGGCGGCTGGAGGACGACATGCCGTCCGACATCTCGTTTTCCGCGCACGTGACGGGCAAGCAGCCCGATTCGGATCTGCGCGCGCGGTTGACGGGCACGGCGAACCTCAATCTCGCGAAGCGAACCTTCGCGCTCGCCAGGCTCGATGGCAACGTGAGCGGCAGTGCCGCTGCGGTGCGGGGGCTGGATGCGCGCATCACCGGCTCGCTCGCGGCCAACCCGGACCGCGGCGAATTCAAGGCGAGCGAGTTCAACGTCGCCGCCAGGGGCGTCTACGAGAAGGACGCGTTCAGTGTCGTGCTGGCGGCGCCGCAGCTCGCGATCACCCCCGGCAAGGCGGGCGGCGCCGCGGTCACGGCGGATCTAAAGGTCAAGGGCCCGAGCCGCAACGTCGATGCGCGCTTCAGGCTCGAAGGCGTCGAGGGCACCGCCGAAGCGCTCTCCATCGCAGCGCTCGCGCTCGACCTCGACGCTGCGGTCGCGCCCCATGTGTTCAAAGGCATGATCTCCACGCCGGTGAAAGGCAATCTCAAGGCGCGCAGCTGGGAGCTGCCGAAAATCGCCGCGAATCTCACCGTCACCAGCCCGAGCATCCCGCAGCGGACCGTGACCCTGCCGATCCAGGCGAGCGCGCAAGTGAACCTCGCGAAGCAGACTGCAGCCGCGGAACTCTCGACCAGGTTCGATGAATCCACGATCCGGGCGAAGCTCGGTGCCACCAGGTTCGAGCCGCTCGCCGCCACGTTCGACCTCAACGTCGATCGGCTCAACATGGACCGCTACCTGCCGCCCGCGAAGAAGGAGTCCAATCCGAACGAGCCGCTCGACCTCTCGGCGCTGAAGGGGCCGACGGCAAGCGGCAAGGCCGAGATCGGCGCGCTCACCATCCGGCGCGTGAAGCTCGCCAACGTCAAGGCGGAGATCAAGCTCGCGGGCGGCAAGCTCGAGGTGGCGCCGCATTCGGCGGTTCTGTACGGCGGCACGCTCGCGGGAAGCTTCAGTGCGGACGCGAACGGCAACCGCATTACGGCGAAGGAATCGGTCCAGGGCGTGCAGGTCGGGCCACTGCTGCGCGACGCGGCGGAGCAGGACCGGCTCGAAGGCCACGGCAACGTGAGCCTGGACGTGGCAATGGCGGGACCGAGCGTCGCTGCCTTGAAAAGGTCGATGGGCGGGTCCGCGCGCGTGGAACTGCGCGACGGCGCCGTGAAGGGGATCAACCTCGGCGACGCCATCCAGGACGTGCGCTCGGTGCTCGGCTCGAAGTCCGCCAAGGCGAACGATCCATCGAAGCGCACCGACTTTTCCGAGATCACCGCGAGCTTCGCGATCCGCAACGGCGTCGCGCACAACGAAGACCTGCAGGGCAAGGCGCCGCTGTTCCGTCTCGGCGGCGCGGGCGACGTCGACATCGGCAACTCGAAGGTCAACTACACGGCGAAGGCAGCCCTGGTCGCGACTTCCAAGGGCCAAGGGGGGCGCGACCTGCCCAATCTCGCCGGCGTGACGGTCCCGGTCAGGGTGACCGGCCCGCTGGAAAAGCCCGACATCGCGATCGATTTCGGCGAGCTGATCGCGAAGTCCGGTGTCGGGGTGGGCAAAGTGCTAGGCGCGGCAGGGGGCGCGGCGAGCGGTGCAGCGAGCAGCGTTGGCCAGAAACTGAAGGGTCTTTTCGGAAAATAAGGCCTAGATTCGACCCTCTTCCACCGCGTGGCACGATACGAGCGATGCGCCGTGCGCGACCGTCCCGGGGCGCTCATCGCGACATCGCTGGTTCGCGTGCGGGCAGCGCGGATGGAATGCGCAGCCTGAAGGGGGGTCGAGCGGATTGGGCACTTCGCCCGCCACCGGCGTTCTTCGCTTGCCGGTCATCTCCAGGTCCGGAATCGCGTCCAGGAGCATTCGCGTATACGGATGCCGGGGTCGCGCGAACAGCTCCTCGGCGTCCGCGAGCTCAGCGAGCCTGCCGAGGTACATCACGCCGACGCGATCGGCGATGTGCGACACGACCGCGAGGTTGTGCGAGATGAAGAGGTAGGTGAGGCCCAGCCTTTCCTGCAACTCGGTCATCAGATTGAGGATCTGCGCCTGCACCGAGACGTCGAGCGCTGAGGTCGGCTCGTCACAGACGAGAAATTCCGGCTTGCCGGAAAGCGCGCGCGCGATCGAGATCCGCTGGCGCTGGCCGCCGGAGAATTCATGCGGATACTTTTCACCGTCTTCACGCGCGAGCCCGACCTGCTGCAGCAATTCGGCCACGCGGTCCTCGATTTCGGACCTGGAGGAGGCCAGGCCGAGCACGCGGATCGGCTCGGCCACGATGTCGAGCACCCGCCAGCGCGGATTGAGGCTCGCAAAGGGATCCTGAAAGATCATCTGCATGCGACGCCGCAAGGCCGCCGCGCCGGGTGCGGCGAGGTCTGCGCCGTCAAACTCAATGCGACCGCGGGTAGGGACGTAGATCCCCACGATCAACCGCGCGACGGTAGACTTTCCGCAGCCCGACTCGCCGACCAGCGCGAGCGTTTCGCCGTGCCGCACCTCGAACGTTACACCGTCCACCGCGCGCAGCAGCTGCCGCGGGGCGCGCTCCAGCACGCGGTTGAGCCAGGGCCGCGAGACGTCGAATTCGCGGCCTACGTCGTCAAGCTTGAGCAGCGTCCGGGGCATGGAGCCAGCATGCGGCGTATGTCGTTCCCGTACGGATCAGCTCGGGGCGCTCACGCACGCAACGCTCGAGGCGTTTCGGACAGCGCGGATTGAACGCGCAGCCGGAAGGAATCGCGTTCAGTCTGGGCATCGAACCGTCGATCTGGACGAGTCGGGCGCCGCGCCTCCCCACCATCGCGGTGACCGTGTCGCCGCGGTCCCGGATTCTCTGCGCAATCTTCGGGATTGAGCCCATGAGGCCCGCGGTGTACGGATGCCTGGACGCATGGATCACTTCGCGCACCGGGCCGATTTCCGCGATTCGCCCCGCGTACATCACCGCGACCCGGTCTGCGGTTTCGGCGATCACTCCCATGTCGTGCGTGATCAGCATCACCGCGGTGCCGTGTTCGCGCGCGAGCCGCCTCAGCAGCGCAATGATCTGCGCCTGAATCGAAACGTCGAGCGCGGTAGTCGGTTCGTCGGCGACGATCAGCCGCGGTTCGGCGCAGAGCGCGAGCGCGATCACGACACGCTGCCGCATGCCGCCGGAGAACTGATGCGGAAAATGCTCAAAGCGGCTTTCCGGCGCGGAAATGCCGACCTCGCTCAGGAGCGCGAGCGCCCGCCTGCGCGCTTCAGGGGGGGCGACGTCGAGATGGGTCAGGATCGTTTCGACCAGCTGCTCGCCGATGGTGAACAGGGGATTGAGCGAAGTCAGCGGATCCTGGAAGATCGCGCCGATCCGGCGACCGCGGATACGGCGCATCGCCTCGTAGGGCAGGGCGTCGATCCTCTGGCCCTCGAACCGGATCTCGCCCGCAGCGATCCGTCCGGGCGGCTCCAGCAGTCCGATGATCGCCATGCCGGTGAGCGACTTCCCGGCGCCGGACTCGCCGACCACGCCGAGCACCTCACCGGGACCGATCGAGAACGAGATTCCGTCCACCGCGACGAGCGTGCCGCGACGGGCCGGGAACTCGATGCGCAGGTCCCGCACCTCGAGGAGTGCCGTGCTCACCGGAGCCTTGGATTGAGTGCGTCGCGCAGCCAGTCGCCGAGAAGATTCACCGACAGGACCAGCACGATGAGCGCGAGCCCTGGAAACACCGTGATCCACCATTCACCGGAGAACAGGAAATCGTTGCCCACGCGGATGAGCGTGCCGAGCGAAGGACGCGTGGCCGGCACGCCGACGCCGAGGAACGAGAGCGTCGCCTCGGTGATGATCGCAGTGGCGATGTGAATGGTCCCAATGACGAGCACCGGCCCCATTACGTTCGGCAGCACATGCCGCAGCATGATCGCGAGCGGATGGCGGCCGATGACCCGGGCAGCCTGGACGTACTCCTTGTTCTTTTCGACCAGGGTCGAGCCGCGCACGGTGCGGGCGTATTGCACCCAACCGGCGAATCCGATGGAGAGAACGAGCACGGGGATGGCAATGCGGTCGTGCGTGTCGGGGGGAAGCGCGACGCGCGCGACGCCGTCGATCAGAAGCGCGATCAGGATCGCCGGGAACGACAGCTGGACGTCCGCGACCCGCATGATGGCCGCGTCGATCCTGCCCCCTGCGTAGCCCGACAGCAGCCCCAGGGAAACGCCAAGCACCGCCGAGAACAGCACTGACGCGAGCCCCACGCCGAGCGAGATGCGGGCGCCGTACATGATGGTGGAGAGAACATCGCGCCCCTGGTCGTCGGTGCCGAGAAGGAATTTCGCCTGCCCCTTCTCGGCCCACGCCGGCGGCGTGAATCCGTCGGTGAGATTCAGGGTCGCGAGATTGAAAGGGTCGTGCGGCGCGAGCCAGGGCGCGAACAACGCGCCCCCCACGCAAACGATCGTCAGGAACGTCGCGGCGACCGTGACTGGTGAGCGGCGGAAGCTCCAGGCGAGGTCGTGGTCCCAGGCGCGCCGGAGCCAGCCTGACATCGCGGCCATCGCGCGCCTTCCGCCAGTCGCGCGCGTCCCGGTCAGTCGACGCGGGCGAAGCGCGATTCCGGGGCGTCGTTCGCGCGATGCAGCGTGGAGACGTTTTTCTTCATCGCCCAGGGCCGCAGCTGGTAATGTAGCGGCACGTAGTAATGCTGATCGCGAACCGCGACGAGCGTATCGCGGATCAGCGCGTCGCGCTTCTTCTGGTCCGTCTCGGTCTTCATTGCATCGATCATCGCGTCGAGCTTCGGGTCGCTGATGCGACCCTGGTTGAAGCTGCCGTCGGCGCCGGTGGTCTTGGTGCGCACGAGCGACTGCAGCATATAAAGCGCGTCGAAGGTGGCCACCCCCCAGCCGAGCATGTACGCGCTGGTGTCGAGGTTGAGGATCTTCGGGATGAAATTGGCGAATGGAATGGCATTGAGCCTGGGCTTGAGGCCGATTCGCGCCCACATCCCCACCAGCGCCTGGCAGATCTCCTCGTCGTTGACATAGCGATTGTTCGGGCAGTCGAGCGTGAACTCGAAGCCGTTCGGGTAACCGGCCTCCGCGAGCAGCTTCTTCGCGCCCTCGGCGTCGAACGGAGGAATTCGGTCGATGTCTTTCTCGTAGCCGTGAATCCCCGGCGCGATCATCAGGCCGCCCGGGATCGAGAGCCCGCGCATGGTTACGCGCTTGATCGTTTCACGGTCAACCGCAAGGTTGAGCGCGCGGCGGACGCGAACGTCCTTGAACGGGTTTTTACCCTTTACGTTCGCGTATTTCAGTTCATCGTTGTGCTGGTCCATGCCGATGAAGATCGTGCGGTTCTCGTGTCCTTCGAGCACCTTCAGCTTCGCGTCCTGGCGCAACCGCGCCACGTCCTGCGTCGGCAGGTCGGTGACGAGGTCCACGTCGCCCGAAAGCAGCGCCGCGACGCGCGTGGCATCTGACTTGATCGGCGTGTAGATCACGTCGGTGACGTTGCCCTCGCGCTTGTCCCACCAGCTCGGGTTGGCCGCCATCACGATGCGCGTGTCCGGCTCCCATCCCTTGATCATGTAGGCCCCCGTGCCGCTGACGTTGCGCGAGGCGTAGGTCTCCTCCTTGTCCTTGGAGTTCTGCACATTCTGCGACTTGGTCTTCTCCGCCCACGTCTTGCTCATGATGAAGAAGACGGTGAGGTTGCGCAGCAACACCGGGTTCGGTCCGGCGAGGATGAAGTCCACGGTGTGGTCGTCCACCTTCTTCATCTCGTTGATGCCCGCCACATAGATCTGCATCGTGCCCTGCGGCTGTTTGATCCGCTGGTACGAGAACAGCACGTCGTCCGCGGTAAACGGGCTGCCGTCGTGGAACTTGACGTTCTTTCGCAGATTGAAACGCCAGTGCGTCGGACTGACCTGCTGCCAGCTCGTGGCGAGGCAGGGCTCCACTTGAAATTTCTTGTCGTAGCGCACCAGCGGCTCGTAGGCGTGCTGCAGGAGGGAGATGGTCGTGGCGTGGTTCTGCGAATGCGGGTCGAGCGTCAGGACATCGTTTTGCGCCGCCCATCTGAGCGTGACGGCATGCGCGGCGCCCGATACGGCGAGCGCGGAAACTGCGGCGAGCAGCAGGCGTTTCAGCATCATCGGTCTTCCCTCCGGTGGATCTAGCCGATCGGCAGCGACTCCTCGACCAGCGCTGCGAGGTAGCCGGCACCGAGCGGAATCACCTGATCGTTGAAATCATACTTCGAATTGTGCAGCAGACAGCCGAGTTCCGCGCCGCCCTGCCCGAGAAACACGTAGGCGCCGGGGCGTGCGAGCAGCATGTAGGAGAAATCCTCGCCCCCCATGGTCGGTTCGGCGTCGCGCACGACGTTCTCCCTGCCGAACAGGTGCTCGCCGACCGCGGCGGCGAATTCCGCCTCCTGCGTGTGGTTCACGGTGGCCGGGTAGCCGCGCCTGTACTCGAGCTCGGCGCTTGCGCCGAGCCCCTGGGCGATCGCAGTGACGATCTCCCGGATCCGCTCTTGTGCCAAGGCGCGGGTTTCGGCCCTGAAGGTTCTCACGGTGCCGATAAGCCTGACGAAGTCGGGAATGACGTTGAAGGCGCCGACCTGGCTGGTCTGCATCGAGCAAACGCTGACCACCACCGAGTCGAGCGGGCTGACGTTGCGGCTGGCGACGGTCTGCAGCGAGCTGATGATCTGCGCGGATGCGACGACCGGATCGCAGGCGAGGTGCGGAAGAGCCGCGTGCCCGCCTTTGCCGCGCACCGTGATCTGGATCTCATCGGTGGCAGCCAGTACCGGTCCCGGGCGCACCGCGATCTTGCCGGCTTCGAGGCTGGGCCAGTTGTGCAACGCGTAGACCGCGTCGGCGGGGAATCTGTCGAACAACCCTTCCTTCACCATTTCGTTGCCGCCGCCGCCGCCTTCCTCGGCCGGCTGAAAAATGAGGTAGGCGGTGCCGTCGAAATTCCGCGTCTCGGCCAGATAGCGCGCCGCGCCAAGGAGCATCGTGGTGTGCCCGTCGTGCCCGCAGGCGTGCATCCTGCCCGGGTGCGTCGACTTGTACGGCAGGTCGGCGGTTTCAAACATCGGCAGGCAGTCCATGTCCGCGCGCAGGCCGATGGCCCGGCCGCTCGAGCCCGTTCTGCCTCTGACCACGCCGACCACGCCGGTCTTTGCGAGGCCGCGATGCACCTCGATCCCCCAGCGCGCGAGCGCGGCGGCGACAATGTCCGACGTTCGGGTCTCCTGGAACGCAAGCTCCGGGTTGGCGTGGATGTCGTGCCGGAGCGCCACCAGCTCCGAGTGGAACCTGCGGACATGTTCGATTGTGTCGGGCATGGGGGATCCCCTCAATGCGCGGCCGCGGTCCGGTCGATCCTCAACCGCGGATCGACCGCATAGTAAAGCAGGTCCACGATCAGGTTGATGACGACGAAGAACAGCGCGATCAGGCAGAGGTAGGCCGCCATTACGGGGACGTCGGCGAATGACACGGCCTGGATGAACAGCAGCCCCATCCCCGGCCACTGGAAGACGGTCTCGGTAATGATCGCAAAAGCGATGATGGCGCCCAGCTGCAGCCCGGTGATCGTGATCACCGGCACCAGCGTGTTCTTGAGCGCGTGGCGAAAATGCACCGCGCGGTCGGTGAGGCCTCTTGCGCGCGCGAACTTGATGTAATCGGTGCGCAGTACCTCCAGCATTTCGGAGCGCACCAGCCGCTGGATCAGCGTCATCTGGAAAAGCCCCAGCGTGATCGAGGGCAGGATCAGCGCCTTCTGCCCCGACCAGGTGAGAAAGCCGGTGGTCCACCAGCCGATCGCGACCGTGTCGCCGCGCCCGAACGAGGGCAGCACTCCCAGGATGACGGCGAACACGAGGATCAGCAGGATGCCGATGAGAAACGTGGGCAGCGACACGCCGATGAGCGAGATCGCAAGCAGCGCCTGCGCGAGCCACGAATCGCGCCGCAGCGCCGTATAGACCCCCATCACGATTCCGGCGACCAGCGCAAGCGCGGCGGCGACGAACGAGAGCTCGAGCGTGGCGGGCAAGCGCTCGAGGATGAGTGTCGACACGGGCCTGACCTGTCGCAGGCTGAGGCCGAAATTGCCCTGCACTGCGCGTCCGAGAAAGCTCGCGTACTGCACGTAGAAGGGTTGATCGAGTCCGATCAGCTTGGTGATGCGCTCCCGGTCCTCGGGCGTTGCGTCCTGCCCGAGCATGAAGATCACCGGGTCGCCCACGAACCGGAACAGGGAGAACGCGATCAGGCCCACGGCCAGCATTACCAGAACGGCCTGCGCAAGGCGACGCACGATGAAGGCGAGCATGGGATGGAGGCCGAGGGAGGAGGGATGGTGCCGAAACCGCAGCCCCCCGTCAAACCTTCTCGCTAGAATCCGCAGGTGCGCGATTTTGCTCGCAAGCTCATCCGCTGGCAGCGGCGCCACGGACGCCATGACCTTCCCTGGCAGGGTACGCGCAATCCGTACCGCATCTGGCTCGCCGAGGTGATGCTGCAGCAGACGCGCGTCGACGCGGTGATCCCCTATTACGAGCGCTTTCTGCGCAGATTTCCCGACGTGCAGGCGCTGGCGCAGGCATCCGAGGACGAGGTGTTGCGTCTCTGGAGCGGCCTTGGCTATTACGCGCGCGCCAGAAACCTTCATGCGGCCGCGCGCCGGATCGTTCGCGTGCATGCAGGCCGTTTCCCCCGCAATCCGGCGGCGCTTGCGAAGTTGCCCGGCATCGGCCGATCGACTGCGGCGGCGATCGCCGTGTTCGCCTTTGGCGGGCATGCGGCGATCCTGGACGGCAACGTCCGGCGTGTGCTCGCGCGCTGCTTCGGCATCGAGGGGTTTTCCGGAGAGCCCGCGGTCGCCCGCGAACTCTGGTCGCTTGCCGAAACGCTGCTCCCGGAACGATCGATTCGCGGCTACACGCAGGGATTGATGGACCTTGGCGCGACGGTGTGCCTCCGCACGCGGCCACGCTGCGGGATCTGTCCGTTCGCGGCGCAGTGCGTGGCGACGCGCGCAGGCCGGGTGGACGAGATTCCCGCGCCAAGGCCTCGCAGGGCCCTGCCGATCCGCGACGCGCGCTGGCTCCTGCTGCTGCATCGCGGACGCGTGCTCCTGGAGCGCCGGCCCTCGTGCGGGTTATGGGGCGGACTGTGGACCTTTCCGGAGCTGACCACGGGCGGCGCTCGATCGGCTGGCCGTGCGCTCGGCTGCGAAATCGACTCCGTGCGACGTCTGCCTTTGCTGAAGCACGGCTTTACCCATTACCGGCTCAGGGTCATGCCGCTCCTTTGCAGGGTGCGCGAGGTCGCGCCGGCGGTTCGACAGCCCGGGCGTCTCTGGCTCGACATTGCGGCGGCGGCGCAAGGCGCAGTGCCGGTCCCGGTCAGAAAGCTGCTGCAACAGCCCGCAGTGACTGGCCGTGCTGCGATCATTTCTGCGCCGCAAGGATCTGGTGCAGAACTTCGAGCCGCTGGCGGCTGTCATTCATCTCCAGTAGCCGCTGTTTCGACGCCAGCGGCACGGGGAGGATCTCGGCGAGCCGTGCGCTCACCCAAGAGCCCGACTCGAACCGGAACGGCGGCTCGATCAGCGGGGCAGCGGCTTGATCGATGATTGCCTTCAGCAGCAGCGTGCAGGCGCTGCATTCGTCCGGTACCTCGCTGTCGTCTTCCTCAGGCAGCAGTTCGATGTCGGCGCGCGCAAGTCCGTCGTCCTGCACACACCGTTCGAGAATGCGGAAGCGCCGCTCGCCGCGTGCCGTGATTTTCAGCAGCCCCAGTTGCTGCATGTCCCACTGGACGATGCGCGCAAGGCATCCGACCGGCTCCGGCACGGCCGGTGCGCCGACCTCGGCCCCTGCGCTGATCAGGCACACGCCGAAGGGCTCGTCGTCGCGCAGGCACGCGGTCGTCATCTGCATGTAGCGCTGCTCGAACACCTGCAACGGCAGCACTCCGCCCGGAAACAGCACAGCGTGCAACGGAAAGAGCGCGACTTTGCGTCGTGTCGCTCCTCCGCTCAAGCCGTGTCCTCGGCGAGCCCGCGATGCCGAACCAGCACGCGCCAATCCGAAGCGAACGACTGCGCAAGGCGTTCGGCGAGGTACACCGAGCGGTGCCTGCCTCCGGTACAGCCGATCGCCACCGTGAGATAGCTGCGGCTGTCGCGCACGACTTCCGGCAGCCAGCGACCGAGCAGGCCACGTACATCGGCAATGAACCCCTGCACCGGCTCCTGTTCGTCGAGAAACCTGACTACGGCAGGGTCACGACCGGTGAGCGGTCGTAGCGCCGGCTCGTAATGTGGATTGGGAAGCATGCGGGCATCGATCACCCAGTCGGCATCCAGCGGAATGCCGTCCTTGTAGGCGAACGATTCGAACAGCAGGGTCAATCCGCCACCCGCGAGACCGAGCAGATCGCGGATCCAGCCACGCAACGCCTTGGGCTGCAGGCCGCTCGTGTCGATGCGGTGGCCGAGGTCCGCAACGCCTGCGAGCAGGCTGCGCTCCTGCTCGATTGCCTCGGCGAGCGTCAGTCCCGCGCCGGAGAGCGGGTGCCGGCGCCGCGTCTCCGAGTAGCGGCGCAGCAACGCCGTTGCATCCGCCTCCAGGAACAGCAACCGGCAATCGACGCCGCGCGCTTTCAGGGTCGTGACGCGCTCGGGGAGAGAGGACAGTGCTGCGCTGCGCGCATCCACGCTGACCGCAATCCGGTCGTGTCCGGCAGCGGAGACGAACGCGAGCACGTCGTCGAGCAGCGAAGCGGGCAGATTGTCGACGCAGTAAAACCCGCCGTCCTCGAGAACGTCGAGCGCGATGCTCTTTCCCGACCCGGACAAACCGCTCACGAGAATCAGCTGCATGCGCGGGTACTGTACTCTAGCGCTGCGGATCCTCGCCTGCTGATCCCTCGCCGCCGGCATCCATTTCGCGCTTTTGCCGTGTCATGAACTCGGCCATCGAGTCGACGCCGCGCAGCTGCAGAATGTAATTGCGCACGGCAGCTTCGACCAGCACCGCGAGGTTTCGCCCCTCCGCGACCGGGATCACCACCTTGCGCACGGTGACGCCGAGGATATCCTCGGACAATTCGGCGAGCGGCAGGCGCTCGCGGGTGTCGCGTGCGAAATCTGCCGCGGGCTTCTCGAGGTGCGCAATGAGCTTGAGTTTCATCTTGGGCCGCACCGCGGTCTCACCGAAGATGGTGCGGATGTCGAGCAGCCCGAGCCCGCGTACTTCGAGGAAGTCCCGCAACAGCGCGGGGCAGCGCCCCTCGAGCGTGCTCGCGGCGATGCGCGAGATCTCCACCACGTCGTCCGCAACGAGACCGTGGCCGCGGCTGATGAGCTCCAGCCCGAGCTCGCTCTTGCCCACCCCGGAGTCGCCGGTGATCAGAACGCCGAGTCCCAGCACGTCCATCAACACACCGTGCCGCTCGGTCGTGTCGGCGAGTGCCTTGGCGAGGTAGCGCGACAGTTTCTCGATGACTCGGGCCGCGGGGACCGGCGTGGCGAACACGGCTGTCCCGGCGCGCTGCGCGACCTGCAACAGTTCGGCGAACGGCTGCACGTCGTCCGCGAAGATGACCACGGTCGGGGCGGCGGCGATCAGCCGTTCGGCCAGATCAGCCCGTCTTGCGGCGTCGTGGCGCGCGGCGAGTTTCGCCTCGTAGGCGCCAATGATCTGGATGCTGTTGGGATGTGTGAGGTTGAGGTGGCCGATCAGCGCGGCGGAGGCCGCCGCTTCGCGCCGCACCGCTGCGCTGCTGTCGCGCCCGGCCACCCAGGCGAGCGCGAGCGCCTCGCGGTTATCTTCATGCAACCGCGTGACGTTGACTTGCAGCATCCGGCTGCCAGGCCGAAATGAGCTGATGAAGCGCCCCGGCGTCGGGCGCAGCCGCCATCGCCTCGCGCAGCGAGCGGTCGCTGAACAACTGCGCGAGTTCCGAGAGGATCTGCAGGTGCTTCTCGGTGGCCTGCTCGGGCACCAGAAGAATGAACACCAGGCTGACAGGTTTCCCGTCCGGCCCGTCGAAGGGCACCGGTTGCGCCAGCCGCACCAGCGCGCCCAGCGCCTCCTTCAGTCCTTTGATTCGACCGTGAGGAATCGCGACCCCCTGGCCAAGGCCCGTAGAGCCGAGCCGCTCGCGGTCGAACAGGCTGTCAAAGACGAGGTTGCGCGCGATGCCGTGATTGTTCTCGAACAGCAGCCCCACCTGCTCGAAGAGGCGCTTCTTGCTGGAAATGGACAGGTCAAGCAGGACGTTGCCCGGAGGGAGGAGCTTGGCGATGAGGTTCATGAAACCGGGAACGGGGAGGGTCTCGGAGGGCGCGCATTATAACGGATGCGTGAACCGGCGGGCCCCCCGCAGCGAAGCCCCATAAGGGACGCGGTGAAGGTCCGTCAGCCCGGCTTGCGCCGCTTGATCGGGTCGTGGGGTTTGGCGTAGCGCTTGCCCTTGTACTTCTGCACCTGCCGATCGAGCTTGTCCACCAGCAGGTCGATCGCGGCGTACAGGTCCGCGTCCTGGCACTCGCAGTGGATGTCCTTGCCGCGCACGTGCAGCGTGACTTCCGCCTTCTGCTGCAGCTTCGCCACCGACAGGATCACGTGTGCATCGATCACGTGATCGAAGTGCCGCGTTACGCGCTCGAGCTTTGAGTTGAGATAGTTGCGGATCGCGGGCGTGATCTCGAGATGGTGACCGCTGAGGTTGAGGTTCATGCGTCGACTCCTCTGGTCTTCAGATTTTGCTGAAGGTCTTGCGTTGCGCGGCAGCGCAGACCGTGGCTCTGCAGCGCGTGGTTCTTCTTCACAGGCTCTTTCTCTGCTTGAGCGGTGGAATTTTCAGGGATCCCCGGTATTTCGCAACGGTGCGCCGCGCCACCACGAAACCCTGCTGGCCGAGGATCTGGGAGATGCGCGCGTCGGAGAGCGGTGTACGCCCGTCTTCGGCGGCAACGAGCTGCCGGATGAGCGCGCGGATTGCGGTCGCCGATGCCGCGCCACCGGTCTCGGTGGCGACGTGGCTGCCGAAGAAATATTTCAGCTCGAACGTCCCGCGCGGCGTGGCCATGTATTTCTGCGTCGTGACGCGCGAGATCGTGCTCTCGTGCAGCGCCAGCATCTCGGCAATCTCGCGCAGTACCATCGGTCGCATCGCAACCTCGCCGTGGTCGAAGAAACGGCGCTGGCGATCGATAATCGCCTGCGAGACGCGCAAGATCGTATCGAAGCGCTGCCGCACGTTCTTGATCAGCCACCTCGCCTCCTGCAGCTTGGACGCGAGCGCGCTGCCGCCGTTGGCGCGGCCCGACGCCAGCTCGGCATAGAGGCGGTTGACGCGCAGTCGCGGGACCGCGTCGGGATTGAGGCTCGCCCGCCAGGCGTTCCGGGTCTTGCGCACGATCACGTCGGGTACGACGTAGCGTGCCTCGACCTTCGCATATGCGGCGCCGGGACGAGGATTGAGCTTCTGAATGACGCGCTGTGCGGCTCGCAGCTCCTCATCGCTTGCGCCGGTCAGCGCCCTGAGCCGCGCGTAGTCGCGGGCCGCGAGAAGCTCCAGGTGCCGTTCGGCGACACTCAACGCGAGCCGGCTGACCGGGTCGGCCCCGCTCTGCGCGCGGATCTGCAGCGCCAGGCATTCGCCGGGGCTGCGGGCGCCGACCCCGAGCGGCTCGAAGTGCTGCAGGTGCTGGAGGGCGATCGCCAGTTCCTCGATTCCGACCCCGGCCTCGGGCGGCAGGAGCGCGGCGGTCTCCTCCAGGCTCTGCGTGAGATAGCCGTCCTCGTCGAGCACATCGATCAACATCGCGACCAGCGTCCGGTCCTGATGGTTGAGATTGGTGAGGCAAAGCTGCCCGTTCAGGTAGTCCCGGAGCGTCGGCGTGTCCTGGGTCGCGAAGGTGCGGTCGCTGTCCTCTTCGCCGTCGGCGCCGCGCCACGTTGCGTCATAGTCGGGCATCAGCTCATCGGGGCGCTCTGCTGCAGGCGCTTGATCCGTTCGGGGCGGCTCATCTCCGGGTCCCCGGGCCGGCGGCGTGGTTTCGGGCTCGCCGTCGTCGCGCTCGAGGATCGGATTCTCCATCAGGGCCTGTTCGATTTCCTGGTTCAGCTCCAGCGTCGAGAGTTGCAGCAGGCGGATCGATTGCTGCAACTGCGGCGTCAGCGTCAGGTGCTGCGAGAGCCGAAGCTGCAAGGCTGGCTTCATTGAATCGGACGGCGGCCGAGGGTCAGCACGGCGCCGGGACGACTACATGCGGAAGTGCTCGCCGAGGTACACCCGGCGCACGTTTTCATTATAGACGATTTCCTCCGGCCGCCCGGCGGCGAGGACCGAGCCCTCGTTGATGATGTAGGCATGGTCGCAGATGCCCAACGTCTCGCGCACGTTGTGGTCGGTGATCAGCACGCCGATGGCGCGCTCCTTGAGGAAGCGGATGATGCGCTGGATGTCAAGCACCGCGATCGGGTCGACGCCTGCAAATGGCTCGTCGAGCAGGATGAACACGGGCTTTGTGCCGAGCGCCCGGGCAATCTCGAGGCGCCTGCGCTCGCCACCCGAAAGTGAAAGTGCAGTGTGCTTGCGCAGATGCGCGATGTTGAGCTCCGCGAGCAGCTCTGCGAGGCGCGGCTCGATCTGCTCCGGCGCGAGCCCCTGCAGCTCGAGCACCGCCTGCACGTTCTCCTCGACTGTAAGCTTGCGGAACACCGAGTTTTCCTGCGGCAGGTACGAGATGCCGAGCCGCGCGCGGCGGTGGATGGGCAGGTGCGTCAGCTCCCGCCCGTCGAGATGAATGCGTCCGGCATCCGCCGGGATGAGGCCGACGATCATGTAGAAGCACGTCGTCTTGCCGGCGCCGTTGGGCCCGAGCAGCCCGACCACCTCGCCGCTGGTGACCTCGAGCGATACGCCCTGCACCACGGTGCGCGACTTGTAGCGCTTGCGCAGATTCTCCACCCGCAGAACGCTCATCGCACAGGCGGCTTTTCCGTATCCGGCCTTGCCGGCGCGGACGGCTGTACCGGGGCGGATGGAGAGCTCGTCGAGGAAGGCTGCGCGTCGGCGGACGGCGGAGACTTGGGCTGGATGACTGCCCGCACGCGTCCCTCCGCGGCGGCGGGCGAGGCACCTTTGGCCGCGCTCACGGAAAAGAATTCCGAGCGCTGGTCGAGAAGTATGTATTCGCCGCGCACTTCGTCCTGCTCGCGCAGCACGCGCGCGCGCTCGAACAACTCGACCCGCTCGTTGCGGCCGTCGATCTCCAGGCGCAACGCCTCGGCGTCCGTCCACACGCCTTCCTTGTCGCGCCTCGGGTCGCCTTTTTGACGGAAACGCACCGGGTTGCCGGTCGCGCTGGTGTGCTGGTAGCCATCGGCATCGACGCGCACCACGATCCGATCGGCGCGCACGGTGATCGTGCCCTTGGTGAGCGCCACGTTGCCCTCGAAAATGCTGACGCGCCGCGCGTCGTCCGAGCTCATCCGGCTCGCCTCGAGCTGCGTCGGCTTGTCCCGATCGGCTTTCTCGGCCGTGGCGGGGAACGCCGTCCAGAACAGTACTGCCGCCACGCACGCCGCGGGAATGGGTGCAATCGGATACGCGTTCACTGCGCTGAGGGCGTCTTGTGGTTCCGTTCGAACCGGGCGCGTACCCGTTCGCGCAGGAACAGCTGCCACGTTGCGTTGTGATACTCCATTCCGCGCCCGGAAAGCGCGCGTCCAGGCTCCGCGACCGTAACCTCGCGGTCGGTGCGTACCATCGACCTGTTTCCGATCAGGTGCAGAAAGCTGCTTTGCATGCGCGCCTCGGGCCGATCCGCGCTGCCTTCGCGCACCAGCAGTACGTTGCCATACAGGAATACCTCTTCGCCGTCGTGGGAGAGGGCGCCGCGCTCCGCAGTCAGCGTCATGCGCGACTCATTCGGTTTGGTCTGGAGCACCCGCGGCGCGACCAGTTCGGTCGAGTCGTCGTCCGGATAATGTATCATTTTCGCCGCGGAGAGCGTAGATTCCTGCACGCCCGCCGCATTGAACTTCGTGATCACGAAGTCCTCCACGAGATAATCCGGATCATGGCGCCGGAGCGACGGATGCACCTGCTCTTCCCGTACCGTGCGCTCAAGCCAGATGGTCAGCAGCGCGAGCGCCAGCATCAGGAGTAGCGGGAACAGGCGAGTCGAGGAGAACCTCACCTCAGATAACCCTCGAGGGCGCCCTCGAGGGTTCCCTGTGCCCGCATGACAAACTCGCACACCTCGCGCACTGCACCGGCGCCCGCGGCGGTACCCGCGACGTAGTGTGCATGCCGCCGCACCAGTTCGGGCGCTTCGCCTGGCGCGCACGCAAAGCCGCAGCGCCGGAGCACCGGCAGATCGAGGAATTCGTCACCCATGTAGCCCGCGACCTCCGCGCGCAGCGCGAGCGTGGCGAGCAACGCGTTGAACGCCCCGTTCTTGTCTTCCATTCCCTGCAGCACATGGGTGACGCCGAGTTCGGACGCCCGCCGGGCCACTGCGCTGGAATCCCGGCTCGAGAGCAGCGCGAGCACGACGCCGGAGGCGGCGAGCATCTTCATGCCGTGCCCGTCGTGTGCGCTGAACGCTTTCAGCGCCTCGCCCTGCGGGCCGTACCAGAGACGTCCGTCGGTCAGCACGCCGTCGACATCGAACGCCATCAGGCGCACGCGCCTCGCGCGCTCGAGCGCGTCGGGAGCCGCCATGAACATCGGTCCGCGCTCGCGTTAGATGACCTTGGCGCGGAACAGGTCGTGCATGTTGAGCGCGCCGACGAGCACGCCCGCCTCGTCCACCACCAGCAGCTGGTTGATCTTGTGGCGCTCCATGAGTTCCACCGCCTCCGCCGCCAGCTTCTCGGGACGGATCGTGCGCGGGTTCGGCGTCATTACCCGGTCAATGCGCGCCGCATTCCCGTTGGCGACCCGGTCGAGCTTGCGGCGCAGATCGCCGTCGGTGAAGATACCCTTGACGCGCCCTCCGGCGTCGACGATCGCGATCATGCCCATGCCGCCGCGCGTCATTGCGCCGAGCGCTTTCTTGACTGACTCGCCTGCCCTTACCACTGGGACGCCGTCGCCGCGGCGCATCACATCGGCCACATGTTTCAGCGCCTCCCGGTAAAGCGAGCCACGCGGATGCGAGCGCGCGAAATCTGCCTTCGAGAATCCTCGCGCGTCGAGCAAGGCAACTGCAAGGGCGTCGCCAAGCGCCAGAGCAGCCGTGGTGCTCGCGGTTGGCGAAAGATTGAGAGGGCAGGCCTCCCTTTTCACGCCCGCGTCAAGAAAGATGTCTGCTTCGCGCGCGAGCGAGGAATCGGATTTTCCCGTGATGGCGATCAGTTTTGCTCCCTCCCGCTTGATGAACGGAACGATGTGCAGCAATTCCTCGCTTTCGCCTGAGTTCGAGATGCCGATGAAGATATCGTCTTCGCGAATCATTCCGAGATCGCCGTGGCTCGCTTCCGCAGGATGCACGAAATACGCCGGGGTTCCCGTGCTTGCCATCGTGGAAGCGATTTTGCGGGCTACGTGGCCGGATTTTCCGATCCCGCTGACGATTACGCGCCCGCGCCCGTCCGACGTGCATTTCAGGATCAAGGACAGGGCGTCGAGGAATCGTTGGTCGAGGCGGGAGATGAGCGCCCGCACCGCCTCGGCTTCTATCTTGAGCACGTTGCGCGCAAGCTCGAGCGCCTGCGGCGAAGCGCCCGTCGCGGCGGTCGCGCCCTGTCCGGGAGCACGCGCTGCGCATATCATAGCCGCGGAGTATAGCCCAACCACTCTCGGATTCTGCCTCGATGGAAGCCGCACGCGTTGCGCTCCTGCCGGTCCTGGTGCTGCTCGCAAGTGCGGTGCTGGTGGTGGTCGCATGCCGGCGCCTGCATTTGCCGCCGATGATCGGCTATATCGTCACCGGCCTTGCGGTCGGCCCGTACGCACTCGGTTTCGTTCCCGATACCGATACGACGCGGCATCTTGCCGAGTTCGGCATCGTGTTCCTGATGTTTTCGGTCGGCCTGGAATTCAGCTTGCCGAAGCTCGTCGCCATGCGGCGCGTGGTCTTCGGCCTGGGGCTGGCGCAGGTCGTGCTCACGATCGCGCTGGGCGTTGCCGGGGCGCTCGCGCTCGGCGCAGGCTGGCAGGCGGGCCTCGCGCTGGGTGGCGCCGCGGCAATGTCCTCGACCGCGATCGTGTCGCGGCTGCTCGCGGAGCGGCTCGAGCTCGACACCCCGCATGGTAGGGAGATCATCGGTGTGCTGCTGTTCCAGGATCTCGCCGTGGTGCCGCTCCTGATCCTGGTGCCGGCGCTCGGCCGCCCGCCGCACGAAATCGGGCTCGCCGTTGCGGCCGCGTTCGGCAAGGCGGTGCTCGTGCTCGCGGTGGTCATCCTTGCCGGCCCGCGGCTGATGCGCTCCTGGTTCGGCGTCGTCGCGCGCGGGCGCTCGAGCGAGCTGTTTATGCTGAATGTGCTCCTCATTACGCTCGGCCTGGCGTACCTCACCGGACTCGCAGGCCTTTCGCTTGCGCTCGGTGCATTCCTCGCCGGCATGCTGATCTCGGAGACCGAGTACCGTTATCAGGTCGAGGAGGACATCAAGCCGTTCCGCGACGTGCTGCTGGGCCTGTTCTTCGTTACCGTCGGCATGCTGCTCGACCTGCGCGCGGTGCTCGGCCAGCCGTGGCTGGTGCTCGCATTTCTCGTGCTGCTCGTCGGCGGCAAGCTTGCGCTGATCGGACTGCTGTCGCGCGCCTTTGGCGGCGCTCCCGCCTCGGCGCTGCGCGTGGCGCTCGCGCTCGCCCAGGGCGGCGAGTTCGGATTCGTGCTGCTTGCGCAGGCCAGTGAGCACCAGAGCGCGCCGGCGCCGGTGCTGCAGGCGCTGCTCGCAGCGATGGTGCTGTCGATGATCGCGACGCCGTTCGTGATCGCGGCGAGCAACCGCATCGTGCTGCGCTTCACGCGCTCGGAATGGATGCTGCGTGCGCTCGAGCTGCACCGCGTGGCGGTGCAATCGATCGATACCGATCGCCACGTGATCGTGCTCGGCTACGGCCGCAACGGCCAGCACCTCGCCCGCCTGCTGGACGCCGAGGACGTGCGCTACGTTGCGCTCGATCTCGATCCGGAGCGCGTGCGCGAAGCGGCACTCGCCGGCGACACCGTCGTGTTCGCCGATTGCTCGCGGCGCGAGGCGCTGGTCGCGGCCGGGATCTCGCGCGCCGCGGCGGTGGCGATCACGTTCGCCGACTCGAATGCGGCGGTACGCGTGCTCGCGCACATCCACGCTCTCAACCCGTCGGTTCCGGTGATCGTGCGCGCGAGGGACGAGGCGGACGTGGCGCGGCTCGCTGTAGCAGGCGCTTCGGAAGTCGTGCCGGAGGCGCTCGAGTCGGGGTTGATGCTCGCAGCCCATACGCTGGTCTGGGTGGGAGTACCGCTCTCGCGCGTCGTGCGGCGCATGCGCGCGGTGCGCGACGAGCAGTATGGATTGCTCAAGGGACTGTTTCACGGCGCGAGCGACGAACCGGAAACCGTGGAAGCGGCGCAGCCGCGCCTGCACGCGGTTACGCTGGCCGGCGGCGCGTACGCGCTTGGCAAGTCTCTCGCCGATCTCGGGCTGACCGAGCTCGGCGTGCAGATCAAGGCGGTGCGCCGCCCTGGGACCGCGCGCCGGCTTGCGCCACAGGAGGTCGCGACGCTCGAGCAGGGCGATGTGGTGGTGCTGCTCGGCGTGGCCGATCTGCTCGCCGCCGCCGAGATCCGGCTGCTTCAGGGGTAGGAAACAAGAAGCCGGTTTGACCGGCTTCTCGGCTCTACGCGTGCTGCCCTTACATCGCCCTGCAGAGGATGTAAACGTTCGTCCCGGTTTCGGCGTAGGTCGCCGTCGCTGCAATGCCTGGTCCGAGAGTAGGGTTGGGTGACGTTTGCAGCATGCCGCGCACCGTGCCAGTGGAAGGCACACCGTCGTCCATCTGCGTGTCGACCGCGATGGCAATCTTGTCGGGCAGATTCGCCGAGCAGATGATCAGGCCGCTGAATCCGCCGAAGATCGCGCCGCCGGCGCCGTCTCCGGTCTGCACGCCGATCATCCCCGCAGCCGCATTGAACGGCTGCTGCGCGCCGCTGCCGGCGACGAATCCTGAACGGCGCAGATGGTCCCACCACTGGCACGACTCGGGCGGAGTTGCGACCGTACAGTCCGCGTTATAGGCGCCGGCGACCACGCCATTGCCACTACCGCTCACGGCTGCGGGCGCGGTGGCCCAACGAGCGGCAGCGCCGTTGTCGTCCCCCGGAATCGTGCGGTAGCGATCCTGGTAGCCGTGGTAGGCGGCAGAGATCCCTGAAAAGTCGGCAATGATGTTCTTGGTCTTTGCCTGCGTGATCATTTCCTGCCCCTTCAAAATCCCCCCTAGCAAGAGGCCGATAATCACGAGCACGATGGCGATTTCGACCAGCGTGAATCCTTTTTGCGGGCTTTTCATGCGCGCTTCTCCGATCGTGGAAGTAATGACAATTCCGGCGTTGCAAATTCCGTGCCCTGCGAAACGATCGGATCGAGGGCGCACGGGCCGGCAAAGACCCGCCTGACTGTTCAAGCCCCGACAATCCCGACGAGGAATCGACATCCAGGGGCCAAGGATCCGATCCAGCCGCTGCGCTAGACTAGGTGCGAGGTCTTCCGCATGCAAGCGCCGAGCCTGCCCGTGCCGATCGCGACCCGCCTGTCGAACGCCATCTGGGTCTGGACCCAGCGTCGCTGGCGCTTCGTCGTGATCGCAATGCTCGTGCTGCTGCATGTCGCCGCGGTCCGCGGCATGGCCGACAGCTGGGCGCGGGCCCTGCTGCTGGCGCATCTCGGACTCGTGCTGCTCTGGCAGCCGTTGCTGCATGGCGAGCAGCGCGTCAGCGCGGCGCAGGCCGGATTCATCGCGTTCGGGGCGGCGGCCGTGATGCTGTGGCTCGACTGGTGGCTGCTTGCCTTCTGGGTGGTTGTACTCGTCGGACTGGTCGGCGGCAAAGTGTTCCTGCATAGCGCAACCTGGCAGCGCCGCTTCTACCTGGTGGTGCTGGTGTACCTGTTGGCGCTGCTCACGGTCGTCATCCTCCCCGAGATCGCGCCGAGCAGGGAGATCGCGCCCGAGATCCGTAGCGCCGCGGAGTACGGGTTGCCGCTGCTATTCCTTGTGCTGGCGGCGATTCCGGCGGAGCCGGAGCCAGCCGAGGCGGCGCAGTTGATCGACTTCTTCTACAGCATCTTCCTGATGCTCGTGCTCGGCGTGGTGATACTCGGCAGTTTTACCTTCATGGCGCTGGAAAAGACCTCGTACCTGGAGGCGCTCATGATCAGCATGTTCCTGATCGCAGGAACGATTTTCGCGATCGGGCTGGCGTGGAATCCGAGCACTGGTTTCGCCGGGCTGAACGTTTTCTTTTCACGCTATCTGTTCTCGATCGGGCTGCCGGTCGAGAAGTGGCTTTACTTCCTCGCCGAGCTCGCGCAGCTCGAGTCGCGGCCGGAGCGCGTACTGGCAGAGGGCGTCGCCGGCCTCGTACGCCTGCCGTGGGTTGCGGGAGCGGTCTGGCGCGCGGGGACGGAGCGGGGCGAATCCGGCGAGCGCACTGCGCACCGCGTCGAGTACCGGAAAGGCGACTTTGCGCTCACGGTGTATTCGCGCTACCGCACCAGCCCGGCGTTGCACTGGCACCTGCAACTGCTTGGCCAGCTCCTTGCGGAGTTCTACGTGGCGAAGGTGCGCGAGCAAAAGCTGCTGCACCAGAGCTATCTGCAGGCGGTGCATGAAACGGGAGCGCGCATCACGCACGACGTGAAGAACCTGCTGCAATCGCTCAGCGTGCTGTGCTCGATGGCGGCGAGCGAGGCGGGCGATTCACCCCAGCTCCAGGCGCTGATCCGGCGCCAGCTGCCCACGATCGCGCAGCGTCTGGGCGAGACGCTCGAGCGGCTGCAGCGGCCGGAAATGGAGGCTGCGCCACAGATTTCCGCTCAGGACTGGTGGGACGCGCTGCTGCGCCGCTCTCAGGGCAGGGGCGTTGAGTTCCACGCCGAGGGGCTGGGGCCCGGCGCGAACGTGCCGGGAGCCGTCTTCGACAGCGTCGCGGACAACCTGATCCAGAATGCAATCGTGAAGCGCGCGGCCGGTTCACCGGTACGGGTCCGCGTTTCGCTGGCGATTGGAGAACCGCCGGATCTGCCCGAACTGCGAGTCCGGGACAGCGGGCTCGCCGTGCCTGCCACGGTACAACGGCTGCTGATGCGTGCGCCGGTGCCGTCAGCGACCGGTCTGGGCATCGGTCTGCTGCAGGCGGCGCGCCACGCCGAATCGATTGGATTCCGGCTGGAGCTTTCAAGCAACCGCGACGGCGAGGTGTGCTTCACGCTCTCGCGCGCGGGCGCTCACGGCAGAATGCCCGCGGAGATCATTCGCGAATAGAGTTCTCCGACCGGAATCCAGGCCATCTGATCGTCGAATTCGCCGTTTGCGGCGCCGGCGGGAGCAGGCGGGTGAATGACGAATACCGCGTCGCCGTTGCTGTTGGCGGCCTCGTCGATTCCTCCGGCGCCGACCGCGGTGAAGTTCTTGCCGACCGAAAAGACGACGGCTACCACCACATTCTGATTGGTGAGCGCATTGCTCGCGGGGCCGCAGCCGGTTCCGGAAATGCCACTCGCCGACTTGCACAGCACGAGGTCGCTCGGCTGGCAGGTAATGCCGTTGGCTTTCAGGTTCGCATCATGGGTGAAGTGCGGCAGCGTAGAGGAACCGGCGCAGTTGGTGATCGTCTTCGCCAACGCATAGCGAATGCGGCTGCCCCACGCGTCCTGTGCGAATCCTTCGGCATCAACCTGCTGAGAGCCGATTGCGCGCGCCGGCAGCAACCCGCCCAGGACGCCGCCAGGGAGCGGGCCGCCGTAATAGTCCTCTGTGGTGCCGTCGCTGCACTGGCCGGCGGCGTTTCGCACCTCGTCGCCAATGCTGTTGCTGCGCGCGGGACAGGGCAGCCGGCCGCGCACGATCGCGAATGCAAGGAGCAGGCTTTTTGCCTGTTCGAGCCGCTCCCGTGTGTCCTCGAAACTCCTCTGCTCGACCTGCGCGGAGAGCGTGAACATCAGGCTTCCCAGCAGCAACGCGACGATCGCGACCACGATCGCGAGTTCGGTCAGGGTGAAGCCGCCGTGAGCGCGCGGCGCCGCCCTCATGGGTTGGCGTCCACGACGATGATGCGGTCGTTGAAGGGTTTCTTGAGCGCCGCCGCGATCGCGTTACTGACCGGCTGGCGCTCGAATGCCGCGGGGCTGGCTGCATTGCCGAACTCGAGAAAATCGGCGACGCTGCTGCTCGGCCGGATTTGCCCCGGGAGGCTGCGCCCCACGAGGACGAGGATCGCGCGCTGTTTGTCCGATGGAGTTACGTTGGCAATTGACAGGCACGTGAGCGGCGAGGCAGTGCAGGACCTGGGCGGCGTCGCGCTCGCGGCGTGGTTCGCGGACAGCGCATAGTAGGCGAGCCGGTACCATTGATTTCGCACGAACCATCCGGTCGTGGCATTGTTCGGATCGAGCAATGCGTGGTCGGCAAGCACGCCGATGTTCGCCGTAACGCGGTACTGAGCGGCCGGCGCCGCGAGGTCAGGGAGAGTGGCGCTCACGCTAATCGTGGCAGACCCATCGCCTGCGAACAGGCCGGTCGCGCTCCCGACGACGGATGCGTCGTAGGCGCCGTGGCCGTACTCGATCAATGTCTGCGCCGAGTCGATTCTCCGTAGCGCCATCGCCGCGTTCTGCGCGGCGATGCTCATCCGCGCCAGGACGGAACCGACATAGACCCCCGAGCACCGCGCTGCTGTCGCCGTCACCGTGCAGTCCGCGTTCAGGATGGTGCCGCTCCCGCCGGTCTGGACCAGCGTGGGTGCGACGACCGTGTTCCAGGATACAAATGTCGTCGAGCAGCGCGCGTCGGTGGGCGGTGTGCAACCCTGCGTCGCGGTGAAAGGAAGCAGGCCTTGGAGTACGCCTGCCGCTCCCTGGTAGCTGGAGCTCCCGGGGTTGGCGAACGGCGCTGCAAACGGGAACAACGGGTTGATGCTCGAAAGCCCCCATTCGGCGCCGGCGTAAACGCTCTTCAGCGGCGGCACGATTTCCCGCTCGATACGGTGCGCGATCGCCGCCTCGATCGCTGGCAGCAGATCAGCGGCGGTGACCGTCAGGACCTGATCGTTAAACGACGTGGTCGGCCCCGTGGATGAGAAACTCGAAGCGGCGGCGTTGCTGCACTCGATATAGTCGAGCGCATTCATGCTTGGAGACGGCGCATTGCGGCTCTGCGTGCGCGCGGCGCAGCCTGCGACAGCCTGCACGTTCATTGCCGGACCGGGCGCGATGATCAGGGCGACCGCCGCATTGGGACGCCCGTCCAGCGTCAGTTGTCCCTGCGTATTCGAGTTGATCGTGAGTGCACCCGATGTGAATGCCCAGCCCGGGGATACCACGTACCAAAGCGGCTCGCCGGCAGCGTCGCGCGCCTTGTCAAGTCCAACAGTGCGCCATGGCAGCCGACCCACCTTGGGCAACGTACACGAACCCGCCGCTTTCCCTTCGTTCGGGCCACCGGCAAAGCCCGCTGCCTCGGGGCAAGGCAATCGGCCGGGATTGTTTTCACCGGCTTCCGCGGCGTTCATCGCGACCCATCCGATGAGGGCTTGCTTGGCGCGGTTGAGCGCTTCTGCGTTGCTTGCACGATTCGCGGCGGTGAAATTCGCGCGCGCGGCAAGCCGCGTGACCGCAAACCAGGACAACCCGAGCGCGAAGACGACCAGCATGACCAGCAGCGCGACGCCGCGCTGCCCGCGGCGGACGCGCAGCATGCGGCGGGGTCTCATCGCCGTATCCTGATTCCGCCCTCGCCGATCAGATCGCGCGCCGCGCCCGAGCCATGCTCCAGCGTGCCGCCGATATTCATCTCCACGCGCTGCCTGCTCTCGCCGACCGAGAGCGAGACTCGGCCTGGATGGTCGCGTCGCAGGAATGCGCGCACGTCGTCGGACCGGGAACCCTCCGCAATCGCCTCGCCGTTCACCCACACGGTGGACTTGCCGCCCGAACGCAGCACATAGCCGTCGATGCGCGTCGATCGTGACGAGGTGGCGGCAGCCGGCGTGTCGGGAAGCCTGGCCTTGCGCCTCGCGTCAAGGGCGTCCCGTTGCTCGGGCGTGAAAAACAGCCGCCCAAGCTCCTGCGCGCGCACCGGGCCGGCCGCCGCGGCAAGCACGCACAGCATGCTGAACGCAATTGCGGGTTTCATGTCTGCGCTGCGCGATCGAGTATCGTGATCAGGTCGATCTGGCAGGCGGCGCGCAGCCGCGGCGCCATCGCGGCGCCTGCCGCCGCATGCCCGGTCCGCCCGATCGAGCAGCGCTGCACCGCATAGTACGCATTGCCCGAGTTGCGCAGGTCGTGGAGAAAGGCCAGCAGGTCGCCCTCGTGCAGCAGCGCCAGCTCGACGATCATGGTGCTGGAGAAGAAATCCACGCTGGCCGGCTTTCCGGGCACCGAGCTGAGCAGTTTCTGGCGCTCGACCCGGTAGCGCACATCGAGCAGCTCGCGCTGCGCCCGGATGCGCGCCATCGCATCGACCCATTCCACACGCCGCTCCTCGCCAAGGATGTTGAGGTCCCCGAGGCGGCGGTAGAGCTCGATCTTTTCCTTGACTTCGCGTTCTTCCTCCGCGATTCGCAGCAAGCTCGCGTGCGCCTGCGCGCGTTCGGCACGCGCCGCGGCGAGCTGGGATTGGTCCCGCGCGAGCGAGCGCTGCGCCGTCCACACCAGCGCCGCGCCGGCAGCGACGAGCAACAGGCACGCGACCGCGGGCACAGCGAGCTTGCGGATTTTCTCGGCGCTGAGGTTCATCATCGCTGGCGGGCCATCACGATCGTGAAGCGCTGCGCCCGGTCCATCTCACTGCCCTCGCCGATGTCCCCGGATAGCGTGCCTTGCGGGGTGACATCGAACGGTAACTGGGTGCGCGTGATCTGCCATGCCGGATCCGAATCCAGCGCCGCCGCGAATCGCTGCACCTGAGCCGTGATCGAGCGGTAGTCGGGACGCGACGCGGAGTTCACCCTCCCCGTGATTTCCAGCGTCTGCGCGAAATCCGCGACCGCAGGGGGCTTTGCGCCCGGCGCCGGTGCGGACGCGGCCTCGCCGCCGCCGGGCGCGCCGGAGCTCCACGTCAGCGCATCGAGATCGATCTGGGGAAATTGCTCGAGCACCCGCGACACGTAGGTGAGGGCTCCCTCCGGCGAGGCGGTGCGTGCGGCGATGCTGCGGAACTCGAGCACGGTCGCCTTGAGGTTGTCGGTCGTCGTCCGGGTGGCGGGAAAACTCGCGGTGATGCGGTGATATTGCAGCTGCGCGAGCGCGGTATCGCGGTGCAAGGCCTTGATCGTCTCGCGAACGCTCTGCGCCTCGGTCCACTGCAGCCCCGCGAACGCAGCGCATGCAGCGAATCCGAGCGCACCCGCCGCGACAATGGCGCGTTGCAGCTTCCACAGCACGAAGCCGTGACGGTCTTCGCTGCGCGCGAATTGTTCCCTGGGCGGTTGCCTGACCGCGAGATGGAGATAGAGTTGCTCGGCACCGGCGCTTCTGGACGTGCCTCCGAGGCCGACCATCCGGGCGGCGTCCGCCATGCCGATGGTGCGAAACGCAAGCCGCGAATCCGAAACCAGGATCTGCTCGAAGTGCGCGCGCTGTCCCTCGGGCGCGATGACGATGACGCGGACGGACGGCCCTTCGCGCGGCAGCGCGCGCAGCGTGGCGAGGTATTGGATCATGCGCTCCGTCTCCGTGCGCACCAGGCCCGCGACCGCGTCGGGCGCGGTCTCCAACGTGCGCTCGAGCCGCGCAAAGCGCAGACGTCCGTTCTCCAGGAAGCACTGGCGCAACCCTGCCTGGTTCACGCTGACCAGGAAGCAGCGCCCGTTTCCGGCTCCCAGCCGGGCAGCGACCGCCGGAGCAAGGATCGGCGTCGAGTAGATTCCGCACAGTTTGGCGTCGGTCTCCGCGAGCACGTCCAGCCACGCAATGAACTGCTGAACGTTGGTGAACGAGGCCAGCAGCAGCCGTTCGTTGCGCCGCTCCTCGGCGACATAACCGAGCGAGAGCGCGGCCGCCAGTCGCGTATCACGGTAGCGCTGCGCCAACCGCCGCTGGATGACCGCCTGCCGGTCCTTGCCGCGCAGGTACGGAATCTGGTCCTCGTGGAAATCCTCGCCGGCAAGGTCGGCGACCATGTAGACCAGCGCTCCGTTGCTGCGTTGCAGGTGCTCGCGAAACTCGCTCAGGCCGCCGTCGTCCGCGGAGAACTTTGCCTCCAACTCGAGGGCGCCGCGCGACCAGCGGTACAGGAAGTGCTCGGTGGCGGTGAAGTAGAGGACCAGTTTCGCCGACATGACATCAGAACTTCATCGTCGATATGGTGTCGTAGACCGGTCCCAATACGGCGAGCATGACCCAGCCGAGGATCACGCCCAGCAGGAGGGTCAGCGCGGGCTCGATGATCGCCTGCAGCTTGCCGATCGCATCGCGCACTTCGCGGTTGTAAAAATAGCTCACATTGAGCAAGGCGGTGTCGAGTGCGCCGGTATTCTCCCCCACCTTGAGCATGCGGATCACGAGCGGCGGAAACAGCCCCATGTCCGCGAATGCCGCAGTGAGGTTCTTGCCCTCGGCAATCTGCTGGCCCGCGGTGCGCAGCGCGTTTTCGAGCGGCTTGTTGGCGACGATATCCTCCGAGGAGCGAATCGCATCGAGCACGGTGATGCCCGAGGCGTACATCATGGCAAAGCTCGATGCGAACCGGGACAGGATGATCTTTCTGAGAATCGGACCGAGCAGCGGCATCGAGATCTTGTAGCCATCGAGCGTGTACTCGATCGCCGGATTGGCCCGGGCCGCGGCCTTGAGGCCGAACCACGCCGCGATCGGCGCCAGGAGCACGATCCACCAGTAGCTCACGAAAAAGGAGGATACCTTGATCAGGATCTGGGTCTGGAGCGGAATCTCCTTCCCGACGTTCCTGATGAAGCCGGTCATCTGCGGCACGAGGTAGATCATCAGAAACAACGTGACCAGCAGCACGACGCTGCCGACGAACACCGGATAAATCATGAGCTTCTTCGTCTGCGCCGAGAGCTCGTCCTCCCATTTGAGCTGCTCGGTGAGGCTCTTGAGCACCTCGGGAAGCCGGCCGGTCTGCTCCCCGGTGCGCACCAGGCTCACGAACACCCTGCTGAAAACCTCCGGATATTCGCCCAGCGCCTGTGACAGGCTCTGGCCGCCTTCGATCCCCTCGACCAGTCCCGAAACCACCTCGCGGAAGCGCAGGTTCTCGATGCTGTCGCGCAGGTCCGTCAGCCCTTCGACGATCTGGACGCCGGCGCCCGAGAGCTGCTCGAGATGGAAGCAGAAGTTGATGAGATCCTGGCGTTTGACTTTGCCGCCGCCGGCGACGCGGCCTTTGCGGCGGGCGGGCGCACCGGTGACGAGATCCAGTCCCATGCGACCGAGACGCTGCTCGAGGTCGAATACGCTGAGCGCGTCGACGCGTCCGAACACGCTTTTTCCCACGGCGTCGATCGCTTTGTACGTAAATAGCGGCATTGGTACGGTTTTGTCGAGCCTGTTCTAAACGTCAAGCGCTGCGCTGCGGCGCGCTGTGGTTCTTCCCTACGCCATGCGGTCTGTCAGGTCGACGACCCTCACCAGCTCGTCCACGCTGGTGGCGCCGGAGCGCGCGAGGCGCAGACCATCCTCGGCGAGCGTCTTGAAACCCTTGGCGCGGGCCGCGGTCAGAATCTCGCGCGCGGTCGCTCGCCGCGCGATCAGTTCGTCGATCCCCGCATCGATCTTGAGGATCTCCATGATCGCGACGCGGCCGCCATATCCCTGGTAATCGCACTGCTCGCAGCCCACCGCGCGGTACAGCGTGGCCATTTCGGTGGGTGCGATTCCGAGGAGCCTCCTTTCCCTGGCTTCCGGTTCGTAGGACTGGCGGCAGGTCCGGCACAGCTTTCTCACCAGCCGCTGCGCGACGATTCCGATGATGTTGCCCGACATCATGTCGGGGACGATGCCGAAGTTGAGCAGCCGCGGGATCGCGCCTACGGCCGAGTTGGTATGCAGCGTGGAGTACACCTGGCGTCCGGTGAGCGCGGCGCGGAAGGCCATTTCGGCCGTATCCTCGTCGCGGATCTCGCCGACCAGGATCGCATCGGGATCCTGGCGCAACATGGCCCGGATGCCGTTCGCGAAGTCGAGCTTTACTGCCTCCGCAACCGATGTCTGGCGGATGAGAGTCATCGGGTACTCCACCGGGTCCTCCAGCGTCATGATGTTGACGGCGTCGGAATTGATGTGATTCAGGATTGAGTACAGCGTCGTGGTCTTGCCGGCGCCCGTCGGCCCGGTAAGGAGGATGATGCCTTCGGGCCGGGCAATCATGCGCTTCAGCAGTTCGAGCGCGCCCTCTTCGAGGCCGAGCCGGTCGAGCGGCACGATGCCTTTCTGCCGGTCGAGGATCCGCAGCACCAGGTTCTCGCCATGAGTCGTCGGCAGGCTCGAGGCCCGGAAATCCACCACCCGCCCCGACATCGTCGCGGAGAGCCGGCCGTCCTGCGGCGCGCGCGTTTCGGCGATGTTCATCTTCGCCATGACCTTCAACCGCACCGCCATCGCCGGCCAGTATGTCTTGTGCAGGCTCCTGATCTGCCGCAGCACGCCGTCGATGCGGTAGCGGATGCGCAGGAAGTTCTGCTCCGGTTCGAAGTGGATGTCGGAGGCGCTGTGCTCGACCGCGTCCGCGAGCAGCGCCGAGATCAGGCGCACGACCGGCTGCGAGTAATCGTCGCCTTCCGCGACCGAGGCGTAATCGACCTCTCCGGTCTCGATTTCGCGCAGAATGCCGTCGATCGAGAGTTCGTGACCGTAGTAGTGCTCGATCGCCCGCTCGATTTCCGAATCGCCCGCGAGACGCAGTTCGATCTCAAGGTCGCTCTTGAGATATGCGCGCAGCTGATCGACCGCGACGATGTTGTTGGTATCGGTGAGTGCGACGATGAACCTGCGGGCGGCGCGATTGAACGCCACCGGGAACATGTGGTACCGGCGCGCGAGGTCGCGCGGCAGCATACGCAGCGCCGCCGGGTCAACGATGATGTTCGCGAGATCGACTGATTGCAGCCCGAGTTTTTCCGACAGCGCGTCGCGCAAGGTCGCCTCGGAAACGAAGCCGAGCTGCACCAGCAGCCGACCGACCGGCAGATGCGACTTCATCTGCTCGAGCAGCGCGATCCGGAGCTGGTCCTCGGTGAGGATGCCCTGATCGATCAGGATCTGGCCGATGTGGCGCTTGGCCGGCTGGGTCGTCGGGGCATTCATTCGGAAATTCCCAAGCTCAATCATACCCGGCGCGTCGCCGCACCGCAGCGCAATAACGCTCAGCGGGAAAGCTGAAGTTCGCGCTGGCGCGCGATCTCGGGAGCAAAGCTTGCCGCGCGCTTCTCTGTCAGGGCGAGCGCCCGCCGGTAGTACTCGAGCGCAAGTCCGGAGTGGCGCAGCTGATCGAGGCTTACGGCCAGATTGAACGCGAAATCCGGGTTTTCGGAGTCGGCGGCGTACGCCTTGAAGTATGCCTGTTGCGCCTCTGCCCAGCGCCCCTGCTGCGCGTACTGGTTGCCCAGTGTGAAGTACAGGACTGTTGCTCCGGGGTCGGACGCGAGCGTGCTCTTGACGCGGCTCTCGGCCTGCACCGGATCGATGAGTTGGTTGCGCAGCGCGAGCAATCCTGCCAGGGCGTTCGGATCGCGCGGGTCGAACTGCAGCAGCCGTTCATAGTATGCCTCGGACTGTTCGTAGCGCTGCGCGCGCATCTCGATGGCTGCAAGCCCGAGCAATGCGTCGCGACTTCTCGGATCCTCGCGCAGCGCCTGGTGATACTCGGCACGCGCCGTCGACAGGTCACCCGCCTGGTAGGACCTGTAGCCGGCCAGAACCTGCGGGTGGATCTCGGCAGTCACGCGATTCACGCTCACGGCGCGCGATGTTTCCCCGGTCCGCGCAGAACTCTCGGGTGCGGTCGGACTTTTCGCGGACACCGCGGCGGCGGGCGTCGCGCCCTTCGCCAGCCCCTTCCCTGCGGGCGGGGCAGCGCGCTCGAACGCGGAGGAGGCAGGCGCTGAAGACGCGCCGGCTGCGCGATTCGGCTCGCCCGGCGGCACGGCAGCGGCCGTGGGGCTCACCGCAGGCAATCCGGGAATTGCCGGCTGGCTCCGTGTGCCCTGCGGTTCGTGCGCCCCGCTTGCCGCAGATGGCTTGAGCTGCGCGAGGTCAACGGGTTTTTCTGCCGCGGGACGCGGTGGACTGGCGTTCACGAAGCTCGCCGCCGGGCGAAGCTGAACCCAGAAGTACGCGATGCCGCAGAGCGCGATCGCGCCGAGCACGCCGAGTGAAGCGTAGAACGGCAGGCGCGGGTTGGGCTCCCTGAACGCGTCTTCGACGTACGCTCTGCTGGAGGCGCGCTCGTGCGGGCGCAGCTCATCCGTGCCCGCGCGCGACGCATCGCCCCGCGGCGCTGGTCCTCCCGGAGACCCGGCAGAGGGCGGCGTCTCCGGCTCCAGTGCAAGCCCCGCTGACCTCGCCGGCCCGCCCGAGCTCAGGTCTTCGCTGAAAATCTCGAGCGGCTGCGAGATGTCGGGAAGCTCGGCACGTGTCACCACGCGCCGACCCGAGCCTTGAGTCGATTTGGGGTCCGCGGCCTGGCGCTCGCCGATCTCCGCCAATCTCGCCTGGCGCTGCGCCTCTTCCTTCTCTTTCTCGGCCTTCTTCAGCGCTTCGAGCAGCAGACTCATCTTACCGCTCCGAAGACGGCGCGCGACCCGGATTGGGTTTCAGAAAATAGTCTTCGCCCGGGAGCAAGTCGCGGAAGCGACGGTAATCGCCCTCCAGGCTCGCGTCACGGATTACGGTCGCTCGCAGAAAGATCACCAGCTCGGTCTTCTGGTTGAGGTCCTTGCGCTGCGCAAAGAGCTGTCCAATACCCGGTAGTTCCCGAACCCCGGGAATCGTGTCGTCGATGTTGGTCACCGAGTCCTGCATCAAGCCGCCCAGGACAGCGATCTGACCGCTCTGAATGCGCAGGATCGAATCGAGCTCCCGGGTTTCGAAGACCGGGATCAGGTTTGGGGTCGCCGCGGCCAGCGCAGGGTTCGGGTCGGTGGCGAATGCCACCCGCCGGCGGATCGTCGGCCTCACGTTCAACACCACTGTGTCGGCGTCGTTGATCTGCGGAAGCACGCTCATCATGAATCCTTCCGCGGCCACATTGGGCGTCGTCGTGAACGCCTGCTGAATGGTAAGGTTTCCGGATCCTCCGGCTACGGTGATCGGCGTCGTTGAGGGCGTAATCGTGAAGTAGACGATGTCGCGGGTCACCCGCAGCAGCGCCGTCTGGTTATTGAGCACGCTCAGCTTCGGGCTCGAAAGCACCCTGACGTCGCCAAACGACTCCAGCAGCCGGATCGTCGCCTGGAAGCCCACCGAGGCGGTTGCCGCGTCGATGACGAAGGCGTTGGTATCGATGCCCGCGGGAGTGCCGGCGCGGTTGCCGAACAGGCTGATTCCGCTCGCTCCGCGCCGTACCCGCGACCAGTCGATTCCGCGCTGGTATTGATTGTTGAGCTGGACCTCGGCAATGGTCGCCTCGATCAATACCTGCCGCTTGACGCTGGCGAGCACCTGGTCGAGGAATTCCTGGACCTTTTCGTGCTGGCGCGACGTTGCGCGCACGATCAGCACCCCGCTTTCGCGGTTGCCGATCACCGAGGCCTGCTCGATGAACTCGATTGCCTGCTGGGGCGCCGCCGGCAAGGCCGTAGCGGCCGCAGGGGCCGGCACGCTCGTGGGGAGCGCGGGGGCTGCGGGAGTCGTCTTCGGGATGATCTTGTCAGTCTCGCGCAGGATGTCCTTGACGTTCTGCACGATCGCTTCCCATAGCTGATTGTTGGATACCACCTCGACGGTCGCGGTGGATCCGGTTCCCTGCCCTGCGCCGGTGCCTCCGGCCGCAGTCGAGCCCGCTGCTCCTGCGGCGAACTGCGTCGACGACGTGGACTGCATCTTCACGTTTCGTGAAGCACTCACGTATTCGACCTTGTACGTCCGCAGGAACGGCGTATCGCGCATCACGAACAGGTTCGGGCCGTCGATCTCGTAGCGCATGTCGGCCTGCCTGGCGATGCGGTGGAGGAGCTGCGGCAGCGTCTGGTCGATCGCGTTGAGGGTCACCGTCCCGGTGATGCCCGGATGGATGTCGACGTTGAGCTTCGCGTCGCGCGCAAGCGCGAAGAGCAAATCCTGCACCCGCACATTGCTGACCACGACGCTGTAGGTTTCCGGGCGCGGGGCCGGCTTCGGCGGGGGAAGCACCGGGGCAACCAGGACCGGTGCGGGAATCGCACCTTCGGGACGCGGAACATCGGCTCGAAGGTGCGCCTCCGCCGGCTTGAGCGGCGTCTGACTGCACCCGGTGAGCACGAGCAGCACCGTGCCCAAAGCGGCGGCAGCGGCCGTTCCTCTCAACTTAGACCCCCCGATACCCGTTCGCACCAAGGATAGCACGAAGGGTCCACGGAACATGCGCCAACCCCCTGTAGGACCGGACCATGTGGCGCGCGACGGTGAAGCGCGTCAGACAGTGCTGCGCAACTCGGCAAAGGTGCGCAATTCGGTGCGAAAAGAGCGCTGGTACTTCGGCGGCAACCGGCGCGCGGCCGCCGCGGCGGCATCGCGGTCCGGATAGGCGCCGTACACGACGCGAACGCGGTACCGCGAGCCCGAGACGATGGGGATCACGTAGAGGTCATCGAGCGGCAGCAGGTCGCGCGCGCGAATGAGGAAGCGCTCCAGCCTCGCGGGGTCGCTGTTTTCGGTGATGAAGAGCTCGACGCAAAAGCTCCGGTCCGGCTCGCGATGCAGGCGCTCCTGTGCCGCGGCAATGCGTTCCCCGAGCAGCGATTGTCTCGCTGTTGCAAAACCGGCGATGCGCCGCAGCTGCTGGTCCGAAAGCAACCGGGGCTCCGCCTGCCGGTTCCGCGCCGCGCCAGGCGGCGCCGCCGGGTCTTGCGCCGCCGCCTGCCTGGTAACGGGCGCGGCTGCCGAAGCCGGAGCCTGCGCTGCAAGCCCCGCCCCCCGCACCGGGGAGGGTTCCGGCTGGCGCTCGGCGATCCACCACTGCACCATCGCTCCGGCGAGAAATCCGCCCACGCACACGGCGCTCGCGGCGGCAAGCAACACAGCGCCGCGTTTCGCAGCAACGGGCGTCGGGAACTCCGAGTCTGCGATCGCGGCCCGCACCTGCCGCGGCGTAACCGCGTGCGCGTTTTCGGTAAACGCGGCAAGCAGTGATTTGTCGGCGAGGATATTGATGCGCCGCGTGAGCCCGCTCGAACCGCGCGTGAGCAGTGAGATGGCCGATGACGTGAATACGTCGGGACCGCGATAGCCTGCGGCGCGCATGCGGAAGGCGAGGTATCTGCCGACTTCCGCTCGCGTGAACGCGCGCGTGCGGAAGTTGTGCGTGATGCGGTCCTTGAGCTGACGCAGCCCCGGCTTCGCCAGCGCCGCATCGAGCTCGGGCTGTCCGAACAGCACGATCTGCAGGAGTTTATGGCGGCTTGACTCGAGATTGGACAGCAGCCGCACCTCCTCGAGCGTGTCGTGCGGCATCGCGTGCGCTTCGTCGATTAACACCACCACGCGCCGCCCCGCGGCATAAAGCCGGATCAGGGAATTCTGCAGCTCGCGCAGCGCGGGACTCGCGCGCTGCGGGGCGACCGCGAGCTTCAGGTCGTCGGCAATCGCGTACAGGATGTCTTCGCGCGAGTAAGACGGATTGGCAAGGAATACGGTTTCGACGTGGGCCGGAAGACGCTCCATCAGCATTCGGCAGAGCATCGTCTTGCCGCTGCCGACCTCGCCGCTCACCTTGACGATGCCTTCTTCATGCAGGATCGCGTAAGCCAGAGCCTCCAGCGTCGCGCCCCGCTCCGCGCCATTGAAGAAAAAGTCCGCGTTCGGCGTGATGCGGAACGGCGGCTCGTGGAGGCCGAAATGCTCGAGGTACATGCGCGTGCCCGCTACTTCGGCCCGGTCCGTGAAGAGGGTACGAGCGGATTCCGTGAGGGGGCGGCGTTTCCCTCTGCCTTGACGGCTTCCGGGTCCCCGGCGCCGATCCGGCTATAGAGCGTAGTCCGATTGACGCCGAGGAGCCTGGCTGCCTGGCTGACATTGCCGCGCGTGAGCCGCAGTGCGGCGTGGATGTAGGCGTGTTCCAGCGACTGCAGAATCTGGTCGAGGTTGACCCCACGGCCGCGTTCGAGGTGTCTCATCGCCTGCTCGATCGGATCGCCCTCGCCAGGAGCTTCCGCCGTGCCGGGCGGCGCCTCGAGATCGAATTCGGGCTCGAGTTCGCGCGCCGAGAGCTTCCGGCCCGCGAACTGCGTGACGAGCCGGATCACGATGTTGCGAAGTTCCCGCACGTTGCCGGGAAACGCGTAGGCAAGCCAGCGACGCTCCGCCTCCTCGTCGAGCTGGAACGGCTGTACGCGCGACTGCCCGGCGTACAGTTCCCGGAAATGTTCCAGCAGCAGCAGCTTGTCGCCCTCCATGTCGCGCAGCGGCGGGACACTGAGCGTGAACACCGAAATGCGGTGATACAGATCGGCGCGGAACGCCCCGCGCCTCACTGCCTGGCGCAAGTCGCGGTTGGACGCCGCAATCACGCGCGCTCCGGAAACGCGGCCCTGGGTTTCGCCGACGCGCTGGTACTCGCCGTTTTCCAGCACGCGCAGCAGTTTTGCCTGCATTTCCAGCGGCAGCTCGCCGATTTCGTCGAGAAACAGCGTGCCTTCGCGCGCGTCTTCGAAATACCCGGATCTGTTCGATGTCGCCCCGGTGAATGCTCCTTTCACATGGCCGAATAGCGTCGGCTCGACCAGAGTCGGCGCGATCGCCGCGCAATTCAGCGCGAAATAGGGCCTGCCTGCGCGCGGCGAATGGCGATGCAGGCCTTGCGCGACCAGTTCCTTGCCGCTGCCCGATTCACCTTCGATCAATACCGGAAAGGGCGAGTCCGCGAACTGCGCGATCTGGCTCTTGATCTTCAGGAGCACCGGGCTCTGCCCGATCAGCTCCTGTGCGCTCTCCGCGCGGCGCAGATCGACGTCGCGGAACGCGAGCGCGCGCTCCAGCATTCGCTTGAGCGTCGCCGGGTCGCACGGCTTCGCGATGAATTCCGCGGCACCCAGCGCCCGTGCATGCCGCGCGTGAGCGGCGTCGCTCTGGCCGGAAAGGACGAAAATGCGCATCCTCGGCGAATGCGCAAGAAGGTCGGCGATGAGCAGGAAGCCTTGATCGGGCGCATGCGGCGTCGGCGGCAGGCCAAGGTCCACCAGCGCCAGCTGCGGCGCTTGCGGCAGTTCGCGCATCAGCTCAATGGCGCCGGGCCTCGACTCGCAGACATGCACGTCGAAGTCGCCCCCCAGCGCGAATGACAACGCATCGCCGATCAGTGGGTCGTCGTCGACGATCAGGACGGAGGGCTTTCCCTCGTGGCGGTGTGGATGGTCGGTCGCGGCCGCTGACATGCCCGAACTATATTTCAAACGCGGGGCAGCGCGCGGGTCTAGTAAAATCAGCCCTTTTTCACCGGTTTGCTTCCCTTGGCGGCTGTTCCCATCGTCGAGATCGATCGCGTGTCGTTCGGCTACGATGCCGCCCGGCCCGTCCTGCATGGCGTCAGCATGCGCATGCCGCGAGGCAAGGTGATCGGGGTCATGGGGCAGTCCGGCTGCGGCAAGACGACACTGCTGCGAATCATCGGCGGAGCGCTCCGGCCCGCATCGGGCGCCGTGCGCGTGCTCGGGGTGGACATGGGCGGTCTGGGCAGCCACGAGCTCTACGCGCTCCGTCGGAAGATGGGGATGCTGTTCCAGTTTGGCGCGCTTTTCACCGACATGACGGTGTACGACAACGTCGCGTTTCCGTTGCGGGAGCACACCGGCCTTCCTGCCGACCTGGTGCACGACCTCGTGCTGTTGAAGCTCGAGGCGGTGGGCCTGCGCGGCGCCGCGCGCCTGCTGCCATCGGAGCTCTCTGGCGGGATGGCGCGGCGCGTGGCGCTGGCGCGCGCGATCGCGCTCGATCCGCAACTGATCATGTATGACGAGCCGTTCACTGCATTGGACCCGATTTCGCTCGGCGTCGTCGCACGCCTGATCCGTCGCCTGAACGACTCGCTCGGTGCGACCTCCATCGTCGTGACCCACGACGTGGCGGAAACGCTGCCGTTCGTGGATTACGTTTACTTCATGGCGGACGGCCGCGTGCTCGCCGAGGGTCCGCCGGCGGAAGTGGTGCGTGCGCCGGTGCCGTTTGTGGCGCAGTTCGTCCAGGGCCGGCTCGACGGCCCGGTGCCATTCCACTTTCCGGCCCCCGGCTACCGGGCGGACCTGGGGCTGGAGACGGCGAGTTGAGATGCTGGGGAAGCTGAAAGACCCGTTCCAGCGACTCGGCGGCGCGGTGACCGCGCGGGTCTGGCGGCTCGGATTCGCGGCCCGGTTTTTCGCCTACATGCTGTGGCACTCCGGGACGGCGTTGCGCCGTTTCGGACTGACGATTCGCGAAATCTATTTCGCCGGCGTGCTTTCGCTCATCATCATCCTCGTGTCGGGCCTGTTCGTCGGCATGGTGCTGGGACTGCAGGGCTACGAAACGTTGCAGCGCTACGGCTCCTCCGAGGCGCTGGGCATCCTCGTGGCACTGTCGCTGGTGCGCGAGCTTGGGCCGGTCGTGGCGGGGCTGCTGTTCGCGAGCCGCGCCGGCAGCGCCATTACCGCCGAGATCGGTCTCATGAAGGCGACCGAGCAGATCGCGGCGATGGAAATGATGGCGGTTGACCCGATCGCGCGGGTTGTCGCGCCGCGCTTCTGGGCCGGGGTGATCTCGATGCCGTTGCTCGCCGCGCTGTTTTCGGCCATGGGCATCTTCGGCGGTTACCTCGTCGGGGTGGAGCTGATCGGCGTCGACGAGGGTGCGTTCTGGTCCCAGATGCAGGCTTCGGTCGATTTTCGCCAGGACATCCTGAACGGGGTCATCAAGAGCGTTGTATTCGGCATCGCCGTGACCTGGATCGCGGTGTTCGAGGGCTACGACGCGCAGCCGACCGCGGAGGGCGTGTCGAGCGCGACCACGCGCACCGTCGTGACCTCGTCGCTTGCAATTCTCGCGCTCGATTTTGTACTGACCGCGCTCATGTTTACCGGAGGAACCGCAAGATGAACCGTACCAACATCGACATCTGGGTCGGCCTGTTCGTCGCCGCGGGATTCGCCGGCCTGTTGTTTCTGGCCCTCAGGGTCGGCAATCTCACGTTCTCAGCGGCACAGACATATCAGGTCCAGGCCAAGTTTGCTAACATTGGCGGCCTGAAGAAGCGGGCGGCGGTCAAGAGCGCGGGGGTGGTCGTGGGGCGCGTGGCGGACATCCGGTTCGACAACGAAAGCTACGAGGCCGTCGTCACGTTCAACATCGAGGCCGAGTACCAGTTCCCCCGCGACACTGCAGCCAAGATCCTGACCTCGGGGCTTCTCGGCGAGCAGTACGTAGGGCTCGAGGCGGGCGGCGACCGCGTGACGCTCAAGAACGGCGAGCGGCTGCGGCTGACGCAGTCGGCGGTGGTGCTGGAGAACCTCATCAGCCAGTTCCTGTTCAACAAGGCCGCTGAGGAGAAGGAAGGCAAGGACAAGAAGTGAAGGCAATGACTGCAGCGACGGGGAATGCGTTGGTCCAGCGGGCGAGGGTGCTGCTGGCGGCGCTCGCGCTTGCGCTTGCCTCGGGCTGCGCGACCACTGCGACGACCAACGGCGACCCGCGCGACCCGTTCGAGGGCTTCAATCGTTCGATGTACGCCTTCAACGACGCCTTCGACGAGGCGATCGGCAAGCCTGTGGCGACGGCCTACAAGTCGGCGTTGCCCGACCCGGTGCGGATGTGGGTTCGCAACTTCTTCGCCAATATCGCGGATCTCTTCATTGGCGTGAACAACGTGCTGCAAGGCAAGGCCGAGGACGGCATGACCGATTGGGTGCGATTCGCGTTCAACACGACGGTGGGGATTCTCGGCATCAATGATGTCGCGAGCGAAATGGGACTGGAGAAGCACAACGAGGACTTCGGCCAGACTTTCGGGAGATGGGGCGCGCCGGACGGTGCGTACCTGGTGTGGCCGTTCGTCGGACCCAGCACCGTGCGCGATACGGCGGGCGGGCTGCTGGATCTGTATGTCGATCCGGTGCGGCGCCACCGGCCGAAGGACGCGCGCACATTCGCCGTCCTGTTGCGTGCGACCGGCCAGCGCGCCGACCTGCTCGATGCGAGCCGCATCCTCGAGGAGGCGGCGCTCGACAAGTACGTGTTCCAGAGAGACGCCCATCTGCAGCGTCGGCGCGGCCTGATATACGATGGCAACCCGCCGCGCGACCCGTCCTCGCGCAGGCCCGAGGCCCCGCGCGCGGAAGCGTTGCCGGGGGACGTCCAGGCGCCCCCGCACGTTCAACTGCCGGTCGCCGACCGGGTGTTCGAAGAACCCGCCGTCATCCCTGTTCCCCCGGAGCGCGTTGGAATCCTGTACGAATCGCGCACGCCAGCGAACTACAAAGCAGTGCTCGCGGCCGGCCGGGGAGAACGCTAAATGCCCGCGGAATCCGCCGCAGTCGCCGCAGGCGCCGCGATTGCCGCGCTGGTTGCGTTTTGCGGGGCAGCGCGCGCGCAGGAAAGCACGCCCCCGGACGCTCTCGTGAAGAACGTCACGCTCGAGGTGGTGGACATCATTCGCAAGGACAGGGAGATTCAGGCGGGCGACCGCAGGAAGATTGTCGCGCTCGTCGAGAGCAAGGTCGTCCCCCACTTCAACTTCGCCTCGATGACCGCGAGCGCGGTAGGCACCAGCTGGGGAAGGGCGAGCCCGGAACAGAAGGCGCGGCTCACCGACGAGTTCCGCACGCTCATGGTGCGAACCTATGCCAGCTCGATCGCTGCGTACAAGGATCAGAAATTCGATTTCCGGCCGCTGCGCGCGCGGCCGACCGACACCGACGTCACCGTGCATGTGCGCGTGCTGCAGTCGGGGACGGAAGCGGTGAAGATCGACTACGACATGGAGAAAACCGCTCGCGGCTGGAAGGTGTGGGACGTGAGGGTGGCTGACATCAGCCTCACCGCCAACTACCGGACCGAGTTCGCCAATGTCGTTCGCGAGTCCGGGGTCGACGGCCTGATCAGGACTCTGGAGACCAAGAACAGGGTCAGCGAGCGCCCGGCGGCTGCCGCCTCGGCGGAGAAGAAGAAATGATCCGGCGCGAAGGCGAACGGATGATCGTTTCCGGGCCGGTCACGCTTGCCAACGTCACCGGCGTGCTCGCGGACGGCTATGCGCAGATTCGCGCCGGCGCCAGCGCAATCGACCTCGGGGAAGTGACGGAGCTGGACTCGTCGCTGCTTGCCATGCTGCTCGCCTGGCTGCGCGAGGCGCAACGACTTGGACACGGGCTGGATTTCAACAACCTGCCCGAGGGACTCGCCACGATCGCACGGCTGTACGGCGTCGTCGAGCTCCTGCCTGCCTCGCAGGCGCACCACTAGACCGGATCACCGCCGGCGCGGGCGTCCGGTCGCGCCGGCGTCGCTTGCCATGACTTCAGCGATCGAAATCCGCAATGTCCAGAAGCGCTACGGCGAACTGCTCGCGCTCGCCGGAGTCGACCTCGACATCCTGCAGGGAGAATTTTTCGGCCTGCTCGGGCCCAATGGGGCCGGCAAGACGACGCTGATCAGCATCATCGCGGGGCTGGTGCGCGCCGACGCGGGCGTCGTCCGCGTCATGGGCGCCGACGTCGTCGCCGATTACCGCAAGGCGCGCAGGCTGCTTGGCGTAGTGCCGCAGGAGCTGGTATTCGACGCCTTCTTCACCGTGCGCGAGACCCTGCGCTTTCAGTCCGGGTATTTCGGCTTGCGCAGGAATGACGACTGGATCGACGAGGTCATGCGCCACCTCGACCTCACCTCCAAGGCCGATGTCAACATGCGGGCGCTCTCGGGAGGAATGAAGCGCAGGGTGCTGGTCGCGCAGGCGCTGGTTCACAAGCCGCCGGTGATCGTGCTGGACGAGCCCACCGCAGGCGTGGACGTGGAGCTGCGCCAGGGGCTATGGCGGTTCATCCGCGAGCTGAATCGCGGCGGCCACACCATCGTGCTCACCACCCACTACCTCGAGGAGGCCGAACAATTGTGCGGCCGGATCGCGATGCTCAAGGGCGGACGCATCGTCGCCCTGGACTCGACGCGCAATCTGCTCGAGAAGTTCTCGGCGCTGCAGCTCAAGCTGAGGCTCGATCGCGAAGCGCTTCCGGAAGGGATCGGCGCCGTGGTGCTTGCCGCCGATGCCGGCCGCTTCACACTGAAACTGCGCGATTATGCCGAGCTGGAAGAGCTGCTGCACCGGCTGCGCGCAGCGCGTGTCTCGATCCGCGAGCTGGAGCTGGAACCGCCCGATCTGGAGGAAGTGTTCGTGCGCGTGATGGCGCGGCACTGATGGGCGGGTTCAGGACGCTCCTGTACAAGGAGCTGCTGCGTTTCTGGAAGGTCGGCTTCCAGACCGTCGCCGCGCCGGTGCTGACGGCGGTTCTCTACCTCGTGATATTCGGTTACACGCTCGAAGGCCGCGTGCGGGTGTACGAGAACGCAAGCTACACGGCCTTCCTGCTGCCGGGGCTCGTCATGATGAGCGTGCTGCAGAACGCATTCGCCAACAGCTCTTCCAGCCTGATCCAGTCGAAGATCACGGGGAACCTGATCTTCATCCTGCTGCCGCCGATTTCGTACGTGGAGTTCTTCTGCGCCTACGTGCTGGCGTCCATCGCGCGCGGCCTGACGGTGGGCCTGGGCGTCTTCGCGGCGACCGTCTGGTTCGTCGAGCTGCCGCTGGTTGCGCCCTTCTGGGCGCTTGCCTTCGCGCTCTGCGGATGCGCGATCCTCGGCGCACTGGGACTCATCGCGGGCATCTGGGCCGACAAGTTCGACCAGCTCGCGGCGTTCCAGAACTTCATCATCCTGCCGGCGACGTTTCTTTCGGGCGTGTTCTATTCGATTCACTCGCTACCGCCGTTCTGGCAGAAGCTCTCGCACCTGAACCCGTTTTTCTACATGATCGATGGTTTTCGCTACGGATTCTTCGGCGCCTCCGACTTCCCGCCGCTCGCGAGCCTTGCGGTGGTAGGGTTGAGCCTGATCGGCCTGACGGCGGCGACGCTGTGGCTGCTGAGATCCGGCTACAAGCTGAGGGGCTGACATGGTAAGGACCGAGAGCGTGAAACGCGGTATCGAGACCGGGCTCGCGTGCGAGCATGTCGAAGTGATCGGCGATGGTCAGCATTTCCAGGCGCTGATCGTGTCGCGCGCATTCGACGGCAAGAGTCGCGTGCAGCGCCACCAGCTCGTGTACGCGGCGCTGGGCGAGCGCATGCGCGAGGAAATTCATGCCCTTTCCATGAAGACGCTCACCCCGCAGGAGTGGAAGGCGGATGGATAAGCTGCTGATCCGCGGCGGCAGGCCGCTCGAAGGCGAAGTGCGCGTCTCGGGCGCCAAGAACGCGGCGCTGCCGATCATGTGCGCCGCGCTGCTCACGGACCAGCCGCTCGTGCTGTCGAACGTTCCGCAGCTCATGGATGTGCGCACCATGGCGAAGCTCCTTGCCCAGATGGGGGTAGAGGTCGGTCCGCAGTCCGACGGCCATCTTGAACTCGGAGCGAAGGTGCTTGCCGAGCCGGTTGCACCCTACGAGCTGGTGAAGACGATGCGCGCTTCCGTGCTGGTGCTCGGGCCGCTGCTCGCTCGCTGCGGCCAGGCGCGGGTCTCGCTGCCCGGCGGCTGCGCGATCGGCGCCCGACCCGTTGACCAGCACGTCAAGGGACTGCAGGCGATGGGCGCGAGGATCGAGGTCGAGCATGGCTACATGATCGCGCACGCCGAGCGGCTGCGCGGAGCGCGGATCGTCCTGGACCTCGTCACGGTCACCGGCACCGAAAATCTGATGATGGCAGCAACCCTTGCCGAGGGCACGACCCTTCTCGAGAACGCAGCGCGCGAACCGGAGGTCGTCGACCTGGCGCGCTGTCTTGCCGCGATGGGAGCGCGCATCGAGGGCGCGGGCAGCGATGCGATTCGCATCCAAGGGGTACGCTCGCTCTCAGGGACCGGGCATCGCGTGATGCCAGACCGGATCGAGAGCGGCACGCTGCTGGCGGCGGCGGCGGCAGCTGGCGGCCGTGTGCGCCTGACGGGCGCGGCACCGGATACGCTCGATGCGACCCTCGAGAAGCTGCGCGAGGCGGGCGCCGCGCTCGCGGTCGCCGACGACTGGATCGAAATTGAAATGTCGCGGCGCCCCGGAGCCGTGAGCATCCGGACCGCGCCCTACCCCGGCTTCGCCACTGACATGCAGGCTCAAGTGATGGCGCTGGACTGCGTGGCACGGGGCACTGCAGTGATCACCGAGACGATCTTCGAGAACCGTTTCATGCACGCGCTGGAACTCCAGCGCCTGGGCGCCGACATCGCGATCCAGAGCAATTCCGCGGTCGTGAAAGGAGTGGAACGGCTGCAGGGCGCGAAAGTGATGGCGACCGACCTGCGGGCCTCAGCGGGCCTGGTGATCGCAGGGCTGGTTGCCGAGGGCGAAACTCTCGTCGACCGGATCTATCACCTGGATCGCGGCTACGAGTCGCTGGAGGAAAAACTTGTCGCGCTGGGCGCGAGAATCCAACGGGTAAACTGAGGCATGGGCATGATTGGCATCGCGTTGTCGAAAGGCCGCATCCTGGCGGAGGCCCTGCCGCTGCTGGCGCGTGCCGGAATTCGCCCCAAGGACAACCCTGAGCGCTCGCGCAAGCTGGTGATCGCGACCGAGCGCCGCGACGTGCGCCTGATCGTGGTACGCGCTGCCGACGCGCCGACCTACGTTCAGTACGGCGCGGCCGACCTGGGAATCGCCGGGCAGGACGTGCTCACCGAGCACGGCGGGGCGGGGTTGTACCAGCCGCTCGATCTCGGGATCGCCGCCTGCCGCATGATGGTCGCGGTGCGCAGCGGATTCGATTACGAGGCGGCAGTGCGCCAGGGGGCGCGGCTGCGCGTGGCAACCAAGTACGTCCAGACGACGCGCGAACACTTCGCGAAAAAGGGCGTGCATGTGGACCTGATCCGGCTCTACGGCTCGATGGAGCTCGCACCGCTCGTCGGCCTTGCGGATGCGATCGTGGATCTCGTTTCTACCGGCCGGACGCTCAGCGCGAATCACCTGACTCCGGTGGAGGAGATCATGCCGGTCTCGGCGCGCCTGATCGTCAACCAGGCGGCGCTCAAGACCAGGCGGGCGCAACTGCAGCCGCTGATCGACGCCTTCGCGAAAGCGGCGAGGCGATGAAGCTGCGCCGCCTTTCGACGCGCAGCGCCGGATTTGACGGCGAACTGAACGCACTCACCCGCTACGACGCGGCCGAAGACGGCTCGATCGAATCGGCGGTGCGCGCGATCATTGCGGACGTACGCGCTCGCCGCGACGCCGCCGTGCTCGAATACACGAACCGCTTCGATGGGGTGGACGCAAGGTCGGTCGCGCAGCTCGAAGTCCGGGGCGACGATCTGAAAGCAGCGCTCGATTCGCTTCCGCGCGATCAGGCCGAGGCGCTTGGCGAGGCCGCCGCGCGCGTGCGGCGCTACCACGAGCGCCAGACGGTCGCGTCGTGGCAATACACCGAAGAGGACGGAACACTGCTCGGTCAGCGGGTCACGGCGCTGGAGCGTGTGGGCCTCTATGTTCCGGGCGGCAAGGCCGCCTACCCATCCTCGGTGCTGATGAACGCCCTGCCGGCCAGGGTGGCGGGCGTGCGCGAGCTCGTGATGGTGAGCCCGACGCCGCTCGGCCAACGCAACCCGCTGGTTCTCGCCGCAGCGCATCTCGCCGGCGTGGACCGCGTATTCGCGATCGGAGGGGCGCAGGCGATCGCCGCGCTTGCCTACGGAACCGAGACCGTGCCGCGCGTCGACAAGATCGTCGGCCCCGGAAACGCCTACGTGGCGGCCGCCAAGCGCCAGGTGTTCGGCGCAGTTGGCATCGACATGATCGCCGGGCCGTCCGAAATCCTCGTGATCTGCGACGGGCGCACGGATCCGGACTGGATCGCGATGGACCTGTTCTCGCAGGCCGAGCATGACGAACTCGCGCAGGCGATCCTGGTGTCGCCCGATCCGGCATTCCTCGATGCGGTCGAACTGGCGGTCGGGCAACTGCTGCCGCAGATGCCGCGGCGCGCGGTGATCGAGGCATCGCTTGCGGCGCGCGGCGCGCTGATCGAGTCGCGCGATCTGGAGGAGGCGTGCGAGCTCGCCAACCGCGTGGCGCCGGAACACCTGGAGCTCTCGGTCGAGGATCCGCACGCGCTCCTGTCCAGGTTGCGCCACGCGGGCGCGATCTTCCTCGGGCCCTGGAGCTCCGAAGCACTGGGTGACTACTGCGCGGGGCCCAATCACGTGCTGCCGACCTCGGGGACGGCACGCTTCTCCTCGCCGCTCGGCGTGTACGATTTTCAGAAGCGCACCAGCCTGATCGGGGTGTCGCGCGCGGGCGCAGCGCGGCTGGGGCGTATCGCGGTGACCCTGGCCGAGGGCGAGGGGCTGCCGGCCCATGCCGGAGCCGCGGCGTTGAGATTCCGATGACCCCAGAAGAGCTCGTGCGGCCCGAGATTCTCGCGCTCAAGGCTTACCACGTCGCTGAAGCCGAGGGCATGGTGAAGCTCGACGCGATGGAGAATCCGTACGCGCTGCCCGAGCCGCTGCGGCGCGAGCTGGCCGAGCGGCTTGCGCGCGTCGACCTGAACCGTTACCCGGAACCGACCGGGCACAAGGTGCGCGAGTTGCTGGCGCGGCGGATGCAGGTGCCGCAGGGAATGGAGCTGCTCCTCGGCAACGGTTCAGACGACCTCATCCAGATGATTACTTTCGCGCTCGCGCGTCCGGGCGCCGTGATGATGTATCCGGGGCCGACGTTCGTGATGTACGCGATCAACGCGACGCTCTCGGGAATGAAGCCGGTGGCCGTCCCGCTGCGCGAGGACTTCACGTTCGACTGCGGGGCGTTCCTCGCGCAGCTCAAGGTCCACCGGCCGGTGCTGATCTACATTGCCTACCCGAACAACCCGACCGGCGTGCTGTACCCCGAGGATGACGTCGTCGCGGTCCTGCGCGCCGCCGAGGGTCTGGTCGTCCTCGACGAGGCCTATCACGTGTTTGCACGGAAAAGCTTCATGCCGAAGCTTGCGGAATTTCCGAACCTGGTGGTGCTGCGCACGGTCTCGAAACTCGGACTTGCCGGGATCCGCCTCGGCTATCTCGCCGGGCGACCGGAATGGATCGCGCAACTCAACAAGGTGCGGCAGGTGTACAACGTAAATGTACTGACGCAGGCCGCAGCGCTGTTCGTGCTCGAGCGGCTCGACGTGCTGGAGGCGCAGGCAGCGCGAATCCGCACTGACCGCGCTTCCCTCGGGGCAGCGCTCGCGGCGCTGCCGGAGGTGACGGTCTATCCTTCGGAGGCGAATTTCCTCCTCGTGCGCGTGCCGGACGCCGACCGCACCCACAATGCGCTCCGGCACCAGGGCGTGCTGGTGAAGAATCTGAACGGTCCTGCCCTCAGGAACTGCCTTCGCATCACCGTCGGTACCCCCGATGAAAACCGTATACTGCTCACGGCGTTCAGAGAGGCGTTGCGATGAGAACGGCGGAAGTGGTGCGGAATACCAAGGAAACGCAGATCCGCGTCCGGCTCAACCTGGACGGGACCGGCGCCGCGAAGCTATCCACGGGGATCCCGTTTCTCGAGCATATGCTGGATCAGGTCGCGCGCCATGCGCTGCTCGATCTCGAGGTCGATGCCAAGGGCGACCTGCACATCGACGCACACCATACGGTCGAGGACATCGGCATTGCGCTCGGGCAGTCGTTCGCGCGCGCGATCGGCGACAAGGCCGGTGTACGTCGCTTCGGCCACGCCTACGTGCCGCTCGACGAGGCGCTCTCGCGCGCGGTGATCGACCTTTCGGGCCGGCCAGGGCTCGAGTACCACGTCAGATTTACGCGCGCGCTGATCGGCGAGTTCGACGTCGACCTGGTGCACCAGTTCTTCCAGGGATTCGTGAACCATGCACAGGTCACGCTGCACGTCGACAGCCTGCGCGGCGACAACGCGCACCACCAGTGCGAGACGGTGTTCAAGGCGTTTGCGCGCGCGCTGCGCATGGCGAGCGAGCAGGACCCGCGCACCGGCGGCGCAGTGCCTTCGACCAAGGGTTCTCTGTAGTGAACCACGACGCGTTGCTACGCAGGCCGTTCCTGCGTAGCAACGCCAACAGCCGGGAAAAGCTCTCCATGAGGATCGCGGTCGTCGATTACGGCATGGGCAACATAAGGTCCGTGTCGAAGGCGTTGGAGCACGTCGAGCCGCAGGCGCAGGTGCTCATCACCTCCGATCCGGAGGCGATCCGCTCGGCCGAGCGCGTCGTCGTGCCGGGCCAAGGGGCGATGCCCGATTGCATGCGCCAGCTCGAGGCGAGCGGCGCGCGTGAAGCGGTGATCGAGGCCACGCGCGTCAAACCCTTTCTCGGCATCTGCGTCGGCATGCAGATGCTGTTCGACCGGGGCGAGGAGGGAGACACCCCCGGCCTGGGGTTGCTGGCGGGCCGGGTGCCGCGCTTCCCCGAGGCGAGCATGCGGGGGCTAAAGGTGCCACACATGGGCTGGAACCAGGTGCGGCAGGAGCGCGCGCACGCGATCTGGCATGGGATCGAGGACGGGGCGCGCTTCTATTTCGTGCACAGTTATTTTCCGGCTCCGGCGGACGCCGGGCTGACGGCCGCGACATGCACCTACGGCATGGCCTTTACCTGTGCAGTCGCGCGCGATAACATCTTTGCCGTGCAGTTCCATCCGGAAAAAAGCCAGTCCGCCGGTTTGCAACTCCTTTCCAACTTCGTCCACTGGCGGCCCTGATTCGAGCACGCACTGCCTGCCATTAAGGCGGTTCATCGCCTCGGGCGTTTCCCATGCTGATCATTCCCGCGATTGACCTCAAGGACGGTCGCTGCGTGCGGCTGCAGCAGGGACGCATGGATACGGCGACCGTGTTCTCGGACGACCCGGTGGCGATGGCGCGCCACTGGTCGGGGCAGGGCGCGCGGCGGCTGCACATCGTCGACCTGAACGGCGCGGTCGCGGGCCGCCCGAAAAACGAAAAAGTGATTCGGGAGATGATCAAGGCGGTCGGCGAAACGACGCCGATCGAACTCGGCGGCGGGATTCGCGATCTCGACACCATCGAAGGCTACCTGGACGCCGGCGTCGGCTATGTGATCATCGGCACCGCGGCGGTCAAGAACCCGGGCCTTCTGCACGACGCCTGCTACGCCTTTCCGGGCCATATCATCGTGGGTCTGGACGCGAAGGACGGCAAGGTCGCGGTCGAAGGATGGTCCAAGATGACCGGACATGACGTCGTCGACTTGGGGAAAAAATTCGAGGATTACGGCGTCGAGGCGCTCGTCTACACCGACATCGGGCGCGACGGCATGATGAGCGGGGTCAATATCGAGGCGACGCTCAGGCTTGCCCGGGCGATCAAGATCCCGATTATCGCGAGCGGCGGCCTGAACAGCATCGAGGACGTGCAGGCGGTGTGCGCCACGCTCGTGCCGGAAGGCATAGTGGGCGCGATTGCCGGCCGGGCACTGTATGAAGGAACACTCGATTTCAGGAACGCGCAAGCTGCCGCCGACAAGACGATCGGCAAGGGGTAGCGATGGGACTGGCGAAGCGTGTCATTCCCTGCCTCGACGTCACGGCGGGCAGGGTGGTGAAAGGCGTGAACTTCGTCGAACTGCGCGACGCCGGAGATCCGGTGGAAATCGCCGCGCGCTACGATCGGGAAGGTGCGGACGAGCTGGCATTTCTGGACATTACGGCGAGCTCGGACGACCGCGACATCCTCCTCGAAGTGATTGAACGTGTCGCCGAGCGGGTCTTCATTCCGCTGACCGTCGGCGGCGGCGTGCGCCGCGTCGAGGACGTGCGGCGGCTGCTCAATGCCGGTGCGGACAAGGTCTCGATCAACACCGCTGCGGTGCAGAATCCGGACCTCGTGCGCGCTGCCTCGGGAAAGGTCGGCAACCAGTGCATCGTGGTTGCGATCGACGCCAAGCGGCGGCCGGACGGAACCACCTGGGAAGTCTATACGCACGGCGGCCGCAATCCGACCGGCCTCGACGCAGTGCAATGGGCGCAGCGTATGGCCGGGGCTGGCGCTGGGGAGATTCTGCTGACCAGCATGGACCGCGACGGGACCCGCGACGGGTTCGATCTCGCGCTCACCCGCGCGGTGTCGGACGCGGTCGGCGTGCCGGTCATTGCGTCCGGCGGCGTCGGCACGCGCGAGCACCTCGCGCAAGGGGTGCTCGAGGGCGGTGCGGACGCCGTGCTGGCTGCAAGCGTGTTCCATTTCGGCGACTTCACGGTGTACGAGGCGAAGGAGTACATGCGCGCCCGCGGGATCGAGGTCCGGCTGTGAGCGCTGACGCTCCGGACCTCGCCGAGTGGTTCAACCAGGTGCGCTGGGATGAGAAGGGCCTCGCGCCGGTGGTGGCCCAGGACGCTGCGACCGGCCGCGTTCTCACGGTCGCCTGGATGAACCGCGAGGCTCTTGCCGAGACCGCAAGGCGCGGGGAGGCGGTCTACTGGTCGCGCTCGCGCGGCAGGCTGTGGCGCAAGGGCGAGCAATCCGGGCACGTGCAGCGCGTGGTGGAACTGCGCCTGGACTGCGACGCCGATGCGATCCTGCTGCGCGTCGAGCAGCACGGCGGTATCGCCTGCCACACCGGACGCGAAAGCTGTTTTTTCCGCAAACTCGAAGACGGGAGGTGGGTGACGGCGGATCCGGTGCTCAAGGATCCCACCGCCCTCTACGGAGAAAAATGAAGCCGGGACTGTACGAGACGCTGGAGCGCATCGCCGCGATCATCAACGAGCGCAAGACCGGCCGCGCCGACAGATCCTACGTGGCGCGGCTCTTTGCCGAAGGCGAGGACGCGGTTCTGAAAAAAGTGGGCGAGGAGGCCACTGAGGCGATCCTCGCCGCCAAATCGGGTGACCGGCTGCATCTGGTACGCGAGACCGCCGACCTGTGGTTTCACTGCCTGATCATGCTCGCGCGCCATGGCTTGGGACCGGCGGACGTGCTTGCCGAGCTGCACCGGCGCGAGGGAATCTCGGGCATCGACGAGAAGGCCGCGCGCAAGCGCAAGCGGAAGGAAACCGGCGCATGAGCAATCCCCCAGCCACCGATCCGGCCTGCATTTTCTGCAGGATCGCGCGCGGCGACATCCCTTCGAAGAAGGTCTATGAAGACGAGGACGTGTTCGCGTTTCACGACATCCGCCCGCAGGCGCCGGTGCATTTCCTGATCGTCCCGAAGGAGCATGTGCCCAGTCTGTACGAGGCCGGGATGGCGCAGCATCGCGCGCTCGGCAAGATGCTCGCGCTCGCAGGCGAACTTGCGCGCAAGGAAGGTGCGACGGACGGCTTCCGTATCATCCTCAACACGGGCCGCGTCGGGCATCAGGAGGTGTATCATGTGCACATGCACGTCCTCGGCGGGCCGGACCTGCTCGGTCCGATGCTGCTGAGGAGGAAATAGAGGAAATACAGGAGGTTGCTATGGGCTCGTTCAGCATCTGGCATTGGCTGATCGTCCTGGTGATCGTGATGCTGATCTTCGGCACCAAGAAACTGCGCAATATCGGCGCCGACCTTGGCGGCGCCGTGCGCGGATTCAAGGACGGCATGCGCGAGGGTGGCGAAAAAGCCGCGGAGGCTGGCGCGGCGCCGCAGGTGACCGGCAAAACCGTGGAAGGCGAAGTCAAGGGCAAGTCCGAGACCAAGGCCTGAGGCCTTTCCGTCTTCGCAATGCGTGGGCGCCTGTGGGCGCCCTTTTGTTCCGCAGGGCCGCATGTTTGACATCGGATTTTCTGAGCTGCTGGTGATCGGCGTGGTCGCGCTCATCGTGATCGGGCCGGAGCGTTTGCCGAGGGTGGCGCGCACCATCGGCCATCTGCTGGGGCGGATGCAGCGCTACGTGGCCGACGTCAAGTCGGACATCAATCGCGAGATGGAGCTCGAAGAGCTGCGCAA
>CAZYVT010000004.1:0-99419 GCA_964651335.1 uncultured Enterobacteriaceae bacterium
CCAATGGCGCAGCAGAAATTGTGGCATTGCTGAAACAGGCGGGCGCAAAAAATTAATCACCCCGATCATCTGAACACGCCGCGCGCCATCTACAACGACCAGCAGCAGCTCGCCTGGCGCTGGGATCAGGCTGAGCCGTTCGGTAATAGTCCGCCGAACGAGAATCCGTCGGGGCTCGGCGCCTGCGAGTTCCCGCTCAGATTCACCGGAACCTACGCGGATCGCGAGACGAATACGCTTTATAACTGGCGCCGCGATCTAGACCCGAGCCTCGGCAGGTATCTAGAGAGTGATCCGATCGGCATACGCGCTGGCCTCAACACGTACCTCCACGTGAAGGCAAATCCCCTTCAGTGGAAAGACCCCAATGGACTGCTTGTGATTGGCCAGAGCTGTGCTGCGAACGCGTCAGCGATTCTTGCGGCAGAGCAGGAGATCTGGAAGAGGCTTAACGCAAGCTGCGGCGGATGTACCGACCGAAATACTGGCTGCGTTCCGTGCAAGTACCTCCCGCAGTTGCAGAACGCCGTTCAAACGTCGCATGTAACCTGCCGGCCTACCGATGAAGTGCCGGTGGTGTGCGCGCGCGGCGCTGTATCTAGCAATCAGATTTACCTCTATCCGGCGAGCACTGGCGCGATCTGCGGTGGCGCGGCATGCCTTGGTGCGACCTTCCTGCATGAGCTGTTGCACAACATCGGACTAAGCTGGGCACAGCATCCCGAGATTGACTTCATCGAGCGGCGCTGCTTCTCGTGTGGTGGATTTCCCACCGGAGCGCCCCCGTTCATTCCGCCCGGCGATGACCCGTCGTACTAGACAGCTATGGGAGTCGCCAATGTGGCGGCGTATTTGGTGCTTGACGTTGGCTGTACTGATATCGGGTTGCGCCGGTGGTGCGAACGCAGACCGACCACCCACTTACTCGCTTACTCACAAGTCCGTAATTTAGATGACGATGCGGGAACTAATCGATGAGTGTGTCTGTCGAAGAATGCATGAAGCGAGATGGACGCACGCTCGATCACAAGACGCTCGAAGAGATCCGCCGCATGGCGGTACAGCGGGTACGGGAAGGCGAGAAGCCCTCGGTCGTGATCGCATCGTTTGGCTTCAACCGCCCGGTGATCTACAAATGGCTCAAGGCTGCGGCGGGACGAGGTCGGGGCTTGCGGGCGTTGCGCTCGACCCGCGGCACCGGACGCCCGCGCAGTTTGACCCCGGCGCAAGAGCGGCAGGTGTTTCGCTGGATCAATGGACGCGACCCGCGCCAGTACGGACTGGACTTCGGTCTGTGGACGCGGCGCATCGTCGCGCTGCTGATCAAGCGCAAGTTCGGCATCGGCTTGGGCGTCACCGCCGTTGGTGCGCTGCTCGCCAAGCTCGGGCTCACGCCGCAGAAGCCGTTGCAACGTGCCTACCAGCGCGACCCGCAGGCGATCGAGCACTGGCAGCGCGAGATCTACCCCTCGATCGTGCGTCGAGCCAAGCGCGAGGACGCGGACATCTTCTTCTGGGACGAATCCGGCTTTCGGGCCGACGCGGTGCATGGCAAGACCTGGGGGCTGCGCGGCGAAACGCCGGTGGTGCACCGCCCTGGGCAGCGCCAGTCGATCTCGGCCGCCTCGGCGATCAATGCGCGCGGGGCCTTCTGGTTTTGTACCTACAAGGGCGCGCTGGATGGCGAACGGTTCGTCGAAATGCTCAAGCAACTGATGCGCCATCGCAAGCGCGGGCTTCACCTGATTGTCGACAGTCTGCCCGCGCACAAGAAAGCGGTGGTCAAGGACTACGTGCACTCGAGCGGCGGCAAACTGACCTTGCACTTCCTTCCCGGCTACGCGCCGGATCTGAATCCTGACGAATTGGTGTGGAGTCATGTCAAGCGCACCGGAACCGCGAGAAATCCGCTCCAAAAGGGCGAGCAACTGCAAGATCGTATCGAAACCGAGTTGCTTGCGTTGCAGCGCAATCGCCCGCTCGTGCGTTCATTCTTCCGCGCCCCGTCCGTCGCCTATATTGCCGACTACTGAGTAAGAATCTTGTTGCTGGCTCCTCCTGGATTGCGATAGCGCGAGTCGAAGAAGTGAGGCCGTCAAGCTGCACGGTGAACGGCAAGCAAGCTCGTATCGCAAAGCTTAAGGTCGATCGCGCCGTCAAGGGGAAGGTCGGCGACGAGGTGTTGCTTACGTACTTCCCTGGCACCCTGACCGACTTCGCTGCCGGAAAGCGCTACTTGGTGTTCTATGTGCCGATCGTAGTGAGCTGCCCGGATGTCGTAAACACTGCTGGCATTGTTGAGCTTCGTGATTCAGTCGCACTGACCAACCACATCTACGAGGAGCCGGCGTCACAATCTTTAGATGCCTTGCTGTCGCACATCAGCGAGATGCAGTCTCGCTGACCTCTGCCGGTGTCCTGTCCGCATTTCCCACGCGCCGCCGCTGCGCGACGAACGCCCGCCCATGCGCGGGCGTGTCGTTCCCGGATGCGCGAACACCAATTCCGCTGGGCACGGCCAGCCGCTGACGATTTCCGATCCGAACGGCCTCGCCACCACGCTCACCTATGACGTGCGGCAGCGGCTGAAGACGCGCAACGTAGGCGTGGAGATTACGGGCTATGACTACGATTACGTGGGCGAGCTCACCAAGGTGACTCTGCCTGACGGAAGTTTTCTTTCCTACAGCTACGACCCGGCGCACCGGTTAACCGCCATGCAGGACAACCTGGGCAACCGCATCGCCTACACGCTCGATGCGATGGGGAACCGGACCCAGGAGCAGGTGTTCGACCCGGGCAGCCAGCTCGCACAGACGCGTAGCCGCGTCTACTCGAATCTCAACCGCCTCTTCCAGGAGCTTGGCGCCGCGAGCCAGACGACCGAATACGGCTACGACAATCACGGCAACGTGACGAGCGCGAAGGACCCGCTCAACCAGATCACCGGCAACCAGTACGACGCACTCAACCGCCTGAAGCAGGTCACCGATCCGGGGACGGGCGTCACGCTCTACGCCTACAACGGCCTTGATGCGCTCACCAGCGTCACCGACCCGAGAACCCTGGTGACGAGCTACAGCGTGGACGGCCTCGGGAACCTCAACCAGCAGGTCTCGCCCGACACCGGCACCACGGTCAATACGTACGACGCAGCCGGCAACCTCGCGACACAGACCGACGCCAAGAACCAGGTGACGACCTACGCCTACGACGCGTTGAACCGGGTGACGCTCATCACCTTCCACGACGGCTCGAAACAGACTTACGCCTACGACCAGGGCACGAACGGCTTGGGGAGGCTCACGAGCATCGAGGAGCGAAACCTCTCCAACCAGGTGATCGCGCTCACGCAGTACGGTTACGACCAGAAGGGGCGAGTCACTTCCGACACCCGCACCGTGAACGGCATCGCATACGCCACAGGCTACAGCTACGACGGTTCGGGGCGGCTCTCCGGGATGACCTATCCGAGCGGCAGGACCGCGACTTACGGGTTCGATTCGCTCGGGCGGGTGAACCAGGTCACGACGACCAAGGACGCGCAGTCCCTGGTGGTGGTGCAAAACGTCCAGTACCACCCCTTCGGGGGCGTGAAGAGCTTCACGCTCGGCAACGGCCAGGTCTACAGCCGCACCATCGACACCGACGGCCGGATCGCCTCCTATACGCTGGGAGCGGCGAATTACACCATCGGCTTCGATCTCGCAAGCCGCATCACGGGCATTGCGGAAGCCGGAAACCCACCGAACACCAACACCTACGGCTACGACGCACTCGATCGGCTCACTTCCGCGATCCTGCCCTCGAACACCCTGGGCTACGGGTACGACGCGGTCGGGAACCGCCAGACGAAGAGCGTGGGCGCTGCGACCGACACCTACGCCTACGGTTCTACTTCCAACCGCATCAGCTCGATCACCCCTGCCTCAGGCCCGGTGAGGAACTTCGTGTTCGATCCGGACGGCGCGACTACTGCGGACGGCCTCAATACTTACGCCTACGACACCCGAGGCCGGATGGTGCAGGCGACGGGTGGCGTCGGTGCGACCGATTACCAGGTGAACGCGCTTGGACAGCGCATCCGGAAGACCAATAGCTCGGGGGACACGGTCTACCAGTACGACATCCGGGGGCGGCTCATTGCCGAGAGCACCGCAGCCGGGGTCTTACGACGGGAGTACCTGTACCTGGGTGACATCCCGGTTGGCGTCGCAATCGCACCCTAACGCACAGGACAGGGGGAACAAGATGAAAACGACCGTCCTTGCGCTGGGGAAGGCTACGGTGAGGGTTGTCCGATTTCTACTCATCGCCGGCATTGTGGGCCTCGCGGCATTTCCGTTCGGTGTGGCCTATGCGGCGGTGACGGTGTCGCTCACCGCACCGTCGAATGGCGCGGTGTTCAATGCCCCGGCCAATATCACGCTCTCGGCAACCGCGAGCGCAACGCAGGGCTTCACAGTGAGCAAGGTCGAGTTCTTCTATGGGGGAACGAACCTCATCGGCACCGATACGACTTCCCCCTACAGCTTCATCTGGACCAACGTCGCAGCCGGTGCCTACACGCTCACGGCGAAAGCGACCGCGATCAAGAAAAACAACCCCGATCAGACGGCGACTTCCGCCCCGGTTTCGATCACGGTAAACGTGCTCCCCACGGTGAGCATGACCAGTCCCTCAGGTGGGGCGGTCTTTGCCGCTCCAGGGGCGATGACGCTCACCGCCACGGCGTCGGATGCTGACGGCACGATCCAGAAGGTGGAGTTCTTCCACGGCGGCACGAACCTCATTGCCACCGTCACCTCGGCCCCCTACACCTACGCCTGGAGCGGTGTAGCGGCGGGAAGCTACAGCCTCACCGCCAAGGCGACCGATAACCAGAACGCGGCCACCACCTCAAGCCCGGTAGCGGTGACGGTGACCAATCCTCCGAGCGTCACGCTCACGAGCCCCGCGAATAACGCGATCTACAGTGCCCCGGCAAACGTGACCCTGACGGCGACGGCGAGTGACACCGACGGCATCCAGAAGGTGGAGTTCTTCCACGGGGGCACGAACCTGATTGCCACCGTCACCACCTCGCCGTACACCTACGCCTGGACGAACGTCGCCATCGGCACCTACAGCCTGACTGCCAAGGCGACGGATAATCTCGGTATCGCCACGACCTCCTCTCCTGCGAATATCACTGTGAGCAGCCTCGCACCCGCAGGCCTGTACTACATCCATCCGGATCATCTGAACACCCCGCGCGCCATCTACAACGACCAGCAGCAGCTCGCCTGGCGCTGGGATCAGCAGGAGCCGTTCGGCAACTCACCGCCGAATGAGAATCCTGCTGGCATCGGCACGTTCGAATTCCCCTTGCGCTTCCCGGGGCAGTACGCGGACAAGGAGACCAACCTCAACTACAACTACTTCCGGGATTACGATCCGGGGATCGGGCGGTACGGGGAAAGTGATCCGATTGGGCTCGATGGTGGGCTTAACACGTTCGTTTACGTTGGCGGCAAGCCGTTAAGGTTTGGTGATTTTTGGGGATTGGACAATCCAGGAATGGGATCCTATGGCCCATATTGGAGTCCTCCATTCGTAACTTATAACCGGCCGCCGCCCTGGACCGTTGCGGTGAATCCAGGCGTGGAGGCGCAGGTCCAATGCATGATGATGTGCTTGGGGAAAACTGATGACCCGAGCTGGCCTCCTCCCGAGAAAGTTGTTGTCTCCGGTGGCGCAGAAACGCAGAGGCACGTACCTCCTTCGCGCGGTGGGCGTCATCACGTTGGCGAAGCCGTTGATTTTGGTCAAGGAGCAAATCCTAGAGTAGCAGCAAAGACCGGGCGTAAGAACGAGGCCAACGATTGTGCGTGCAAATGCAAGTTCTCTCACGGTGGATGGGAACCTGATTGGAAGCCACAATCTGCTCCGCATTACCATTTTCAGAACGGCGCCGGGGCTGGAGTTCCGTCTCTGAATTGCGGGTCATGCTGAAGATGCTAACAGTACGCGAAAGGCATTGCAGTGTGGGCATTAACCAGCGAATCTATCTGGTCTTCGTCGCGTTGCTGTTGTGTACGACAACAAACTTCGCCTTGGCTAAGGCTGATCGAATTACTCCGAGCGAGAAGCTGATTCGCACTGAATTTGACAGGAGCAAGTCGGGTAGAGCGTTGAGTGTCAGGCAACAAGGAGAAATATTGCGGGCGGAAGTCTGCTTTGACCAATGTGACTACTTTCAGTGGAAAATCTCTTCCAGCTCTGCTGCAGTATGGGATTTCATTGTTCTCTTCGAGTACAAGTTGGGGTTTGCCTCTGATTTGGATGAATTCAAAGCCGCTGCGGATCGTGTAGTCCCCGCGGCTTTGAAGCGCTTTTCGAAACGCTGCAAACTTAAATCCGGCTCGCCTACGGATTTTGATTGTGTTTGGAGCAAATTAGCGCACGATCACTCGATAAAGGTCGGCCTAGCTGATTATGACGAAGGCGAGCGCTGCTTCGCTTGGCGGGATCTTGTGTCCCTAGCACCGCCAAAGAAATCGAAATGCTCACCGATTACCGTGAGCCCATGGAAGTGATCGCTGGGGAGATTCCGATCATCTGAGCACGCCAAGAGCGATCTACAACGACCATGCGAACCCTATCTGAACACGCCGAGACACAGTTTTGCGTTGCTCAGCGCTGCCGTGGCACGGAAGGCAATCGGAGACAGGAATTTGAATTGAGCTGATTTGAAAGGGAGGAAGACTATGAGTTGGCATATGAAAGCCCTGATTGGAGCGACCGGCGGAATCGCGCTGGTTCTTCTGAAGCTGATTGAAGTGCAGTTCTTCGTGGACGACTTCGGGTCCAAGAAGGCGTTGGCCGCGTACCTTACTTATGCCGCATACGTCGCTCTTGGGGTCATCGTGGCGCTGTTCTTCACGGACGATAAGCTTGAGGAGGAGGGGAAGAGGCGCCGCAGCGCGTTCTTCGCGGGGCTGCTGGCACCTTCGATTCTGCTTGCGGTGGTCCGCCAACCCGGTGCGGGACACACGGCTGACCTGTTCAAGCAGGACCCTGCTGAGATCCCGAAGATCAGTCTCCTGCTCGTCAAGGAGGCGCGTGCCCAGGGGCAAGCGACCTCGCCGTCACGTTCGGACGCGAAATCGGACGTTCCTGTTATCGAGCTGAAGAAGGCCGACATCGAGGGCGGGTTCGTTGACGGTTTCAAGGCAGCGATCGGGCGTTCCGACCCGCCGAAGGAATACGTGTTCGTTCTGGGCGAGGCCGCAAGCGTGGACAAGGCCGTCGCGGTCGCACAGGACGTGAACAAGCTCCTATGGATGCAGGCAAAGACACCGAGAACCTCCGCGTACGTGTTCCGGCCCGAGGGGAGCAAGGGATGGTTTGTGACGATCGGCAACTTCGACGCTCCGGCGGCGGCGTTCGGCTATCGAGAGATCGCAAAGGCCGCGGCAATCAAGTCGTTGACGTCGCCCACGGCGGCTCCAATGGAAAAGACTGCCGCAAAGCTGATGCTCGAAGGAAAGATCATCAGCGGCAAGGCGTTCTTCGAGAAAATGTAGCGACGGGGGGGGGGAAATGCTTGAGCGTGCAAGCGGCACTGGGAGCGCTGAGCGAATTGAACTTCGGAGGCGGCTGTACGCCGATCGCTACGGTCAATCCGGAGGGCACGACCCGGCGGTCGGCAGGCGACACGGCGCGTTCACGACAGCGGACACGGAGCGTATTTCGTGGTCGTGTCAGAGGACTGACAACGGTGATGACCGCGCACCGCCGGTATATCCGGAAGACGCACCGATCGCGGAGAACGGCATGAAAGCGGCCGTACGGGCAGTGTCCGAATTTCTGTGTTCGAGGCGGGTTGGAACGATCGTGCAGCGGCTTGTCTGGGGCTGCGATCAGGCTACGTTCAACAGGTCATCCCGGCTCTGCCGGGTTTACTAGCAAGTGGAGACGATCATGAACAATGGAAATGTCATGCCAAGCGCCGACACCCGAGTTCCACCACCACTGCCGGATCCGATTCCCCCTTTGCCCGATCCATTTCCGCAGCCCTGGCCGCCGGGCCCGGACCCCATCCCGCCTTTCCGGCCGCTCCCGTTTCCCCGCGACCCGCGGCCGCTCCTGCGTTTTCGTACCCTGCGATGTGGCGGCTATCTGATCAACTACACGCCTGTGGGAAGCGCTTTCGTTTCCTACGATGGCACGCTGCGCGTCGAATGCCATAGCGGCGGGCGAACCGCGAGCGGCGATCTCTATCAGCGCCGGGTTCTGCAGCTCACCACCGGCACGTTTCTTTACCCTCCTCCAAAGCCGGCGTCGGGGATTCCAATCCTGGCTCGCGACCGGTATCGCTCCTACCTGCGGGTGACCCAGATACTCGAATGGTTCACGCTGGGCAACAGTTTCACGCTCGGGTTCGAAATGCACCGCTTCACACCCGCGGCGGGCGCGACGCCGCATTCGTGGACGAACCAGGGAGCGTTCACCGCCCTGCTGACCTGGTCGCCGGCGCCGCCGGGCTTCCCGTCGCCGAACGATTATCTGGCCGGCGATGTCAGGAACAGCGCTGGCACGATCGTTGGCAGGTTGACGATGGGCTGGGTGTCGCAATATCTGCGCAAGGCCACCGTCGAAATCGATCGGGTGGCGCAGTCGGAATCTCCGGTGAACAACGCTGCCGGCGTGGACTGGAGAACGGCTGGCGACGGGATCGGATGGGACATCACGGTACGCGAAAGTCAAAACAACATCGCGGAGCCGAGTGGCGAATTCTGGTCCGACGCTGAATGCCACGCAGAGATGCTGGCCAGCCGCGCCGCGTCGAATCTGGATGCGGAGTGGCGCTATCACGTCTTGTGCGTGCGGCGCCTCGACTCGACCGAGCGCGGGATCATGTATGACGCGTATGCGACCGACTCGAACAACGTGCCGCGGGAGGGTTGCGCGATCTCCTCGCACTGGACGATTCCCAACACGGCGGATTGGGGAACCGTGCAGGGCGTTCGCTTTGGCGCCGCGACCATGCCCTATTTCCGTACCGCCGTGCACGAGACCGGGCATGCCATGTGTCTGTACCACAACACGATAGACAACGGATTCATGAATACCACGAACGTGATTGCCCAGAATTCCCTGACTCCGGGCAGTCCCGCCTTCCCGGGCAACATCCAGTGGTCATTCGCCGCCGATGACCAGACCCGGCTGCGGCATATGCCTGACGTTTTTGTGCGTCCCGGGGGTGTGCCTTTCGGGACGAGCTACGCTACGACGCCGATCAGCCCGGCCGATCTTGCTTTCGAAGTGGATGGGCTCAGGCTGGATGTGTCTCCGTTGCTCGACTCGATTCCGCTGGGCGCACCGGTACGAGTCAATCTTAACCTGACAAACACCGGTAAGTCGCCTCTTCTGGCGCCGCCAACCTTGAGCCTGGGGGCGGGCTTCGTAAGAGGCTGGGTGACCGATCACGCCGGGTCCACACGGGATTTCTCGCCTCTTATCCTGTGTGTCGACCACCTGCCCCTGCAGGCGCTGGAACCGGAGAAGAGCGTGGCGAATTCACTCACCCTGTTGCGGGGCGGGCAGGGGGCGCTCTTCCCCGCGCCGGGTGTGTACCGGATTCAGGTGGAGGTGCGCTGGGATGTGGGCGGCACGGAATCAATCGTAGCAGGAACCGCCAGTGTCATGGTGACGCCTACGGTGGACGAAGCTCACGCCCAGGCTGCCTATGCAGTGCTTTCGTCCCCGGACGCCCTGCTTGCCCTGGTCATTGGCGGTGATCACGTCAAGGATGGCATCGATGCGATCCATGCGGCGTTGAAGAACCCTGTTTTGCGCCCGCATTTTGCGCACGTGGAGGCCAAGCGGCTGGCTCAACGTTTCGGCAAACGCAAGCCCGATTTGAAGGCGGCTGCGGAGCTGATCGGCAAGGATACCGTGATGAGCCCGGCAGAGATCAGGAAGGCGGCTGAACTCGCCAAGGCGTCGACCGACCGTGGGCCAGCCAATACCATTGCGACGGCACTGAAATACATAGTCCGAGCAGTAAACGTCGCCAGCGACGTCCGAGCGATAGTCGACAAGTTGTGAGCTTGGGAAGGATGCCGGGTGCTGAGTGGACTCTCGTGGCCGCGTCGCACCCGGCGGCATCAAGGGCTATGCTGTCGCCCATCGTCGGCACGGCCTACCACAACGATGCTTAGGAAGCTTCCCGGGTTACTCGGCAGTTGGAACAAGATCAGCGATTCGGCGTGCAGCAGGACCTACCCGGACAGCATCGTCGTCAGGGACAACGGGCTTTACTTCGGCGAGAACAAGCAGGCGGGGACGTTTGCCATCTGGGACGTTGGCACTTACGAAATAATCGACAAAGAGAGAATCAGGATGTCCACCGCAAACGATGCGAACGTGATTTATGAGTTCACTCTCGCCGGCGATGTCCTGACATTCATCGATCCTGCGCGCTGTCAATTCAGTTACCGCCGTGCGCGGGATTGATGAGTCAAATGTCGATCCACTCTCACAACGCACGCAAGAAGGGAGCAGTCATATGCCAAACGGCCGTTGCTTCAGCATCACGTTTCCGGAGGACACGTCGGTAACCTTCCCGGTAGGATCGGTGGTGAACATTCCCGGGGCGCCGCCGTTCGACCTCTCAAGCGGCTTGGAGGTGCCGTTCCAAGCCGGGACGGTTCCTCGAACTTACGCGATTCTGGAAGCTGCTGAAGCTCTGAAGGTCGAGAGCCCGACGCCGGCGAGGATCAGCGCGATGCCGGCGAAGTGATACCAGCGCGGGTATTCGCCGAGAAAAATCGCCGCCAGCGCGACGCCGATCGCGGGCATGAGATGCATGGTGGCGCCGGCGCGTGCAGCGCCCAGGCGCGTCACCACGTAACTCCAGCCGGCGTAGGCGAGGAGCAATGACCCGATGGCGGAGTAAAGGACCCCGAGCGCGCCTGCCGGCGTGAGCGTTACGCGCGTGCCGCTCCAAAGCTCCCATGCCACCCACGGCGCCATGAACCCGAGGCCCACCGCGCAGAGCGCTGTGAGATATTCGGGAGTGTCGAGCGCGTCGCGCCGCATCCGCAGGACCACGGTGTACGATCCCCACATCGCCATCGAGGCAAGCGCAAGAAGGTCGCCGATGTTGACCGACAGCGTCGCGAGCGCCGCCGGCTCGCCCTGTGCGGCAATCGCAATCACTCCGATGAAGGACAGCAGCACGCCTGCCCATTGCCGTGCGCTGATCGCCTCGCCGAGCACCGGCCGCGCGAGCAGCAGGATGAAGATCGGCGCGGTCGAGAGATAGAGCACCGCACTCGTTGCCGTCGTGTAGTGCAGGCCGAGCCACTGCAACGCGAGATGCAAGCCGCCGCCGGTGAAGCCGAGTCCGGCAAGTACGTGCCAGTCGCGCCGGCCGTAGGCGCGCAGCTTTGCCGCGAGACCGCGCCAGCAGAATGGCGCCAGCAGCGCGATGACGATCACGAGACGCCCGGCGGTGGCGATCCCCGGCGCCACGTCCTCGCGCACCGCGCGCGCGACGATCCAGTTGCCCGACCACAGGAGGAGCGTCGCGAAGAGAATCAGGTAGGCGGTGAAACGCACGCGGTCGATTATCGCCTGCATGGTAATCTCGCCGCATGCCGTTTCTCAGCGCCGCCGGGCGCTCGCTCGAGTACGAATGGATCGATGCGGCGCGGCCCGGCACACCGACGCTGGTTTTCCTGCACGAGGGGCTCGGCTCGATCCGCCAGTGGCGCGATTTTCCGCTTCGCGTGGCGCAGGCGACGGGTTGTGCCGCGCTGGTATACAACCGCTACGGTTACGGCGACTCGGACGTGCTCGCCGAGGCGCGGGTGAGCGTGCGGTTCATGCACCAGGAAGCGCTGGAGTCGCTGCCGCAGGTGCTCGCGGCGCTCCGGATCGATGAACCGGTCCTGGTCGGGCATTCCGACGGCGCGTCGATCGCCCTGATCTACGCGGGAGCCGGGAACCCCGCGCGCGGTCTGGCGCTGATGGCGCCGCACGTATTCGTCGAAGACATCTGTATCCGCAGCATCGAAGAGGCGAAGCGGCAGTTCGAGGCGACCGACCTGCCGCAGCGGCTCGCCCGCCACCATCGCGATCCGCGCAAGACCTTCTACCTCTGGAACGACGTCTGGCTCGATCCGGAATTCCGCGCCTGGAACATCGAGGAGTACCTGCCGGGAATCGGTTGCCCGGTGCTCGCGATGCAAGGCGTCGACGATGAGTACGGCACCATGGCGCAGCTTGATGCCATACAGGAGAAAGTCAGAGCGCCGTGCGAGCTTTTGAAGCTGGCGGCCTGCGGCCACTCGCCGCATCGTGACCAGCCGCAGGCGGCGCTATCGGCGGTGGCGGGATTTGTGGACTCACTGCACTGACATGACTGCGCGTGCCCTCCGTCAGGATGCCAGGGTGATCGGGCTGGTTGCGATTGCGCACGGCCTGTCGCATTTCTACCAGATCGCCACCGCGGTGCTGTTTCCTCTCATCCGGGACGATCTCGGTGTCTCGTACGCCGCGCTTGGCGCGACCACTGCGGCCTTTTACGTGGTTTCGGGAATCTGCCAGACGCTGGCCGGGTTCGCCGTGGACCGTTTCGGCGCGAGGCGTGTGCTGTTCGGCGGATTGACGCTGTGTGTGGCGGGCGCATTGCTCGGCGGCCTGGCGCGCAGCTACGAGATGCTGCTGCTCGCCGCGCTCGTAGGCGGGCTCGGCAACAGCGTGTTCCATCCTTCGGACTTCGCGATCCTGAACGCACGCGTGAACCCCGCGCGCCTGGGCTACGCATTCAGTTGGCACGGGGTCGCCGGCTTTCTCGGCTACGCCGCGGCGCCCGCGTTCGGCGTCGGCCTTGCTGGCGCCTTCGGCTGGCGCGGCGCGCTGCTTGCGGCTGCCGTGATGGGTGCCGCGATCGTCGCATTGCTTGCCGCGCAGCGCGCGACCCTGTACGTCGAGCCGGCGGACGCCAGGCGCGCCGCGCTGCGCCTGGGGCTGGCAGATGACATACGGGTGCTGCTGTCCGCTCCGGTGCTGATGTGCTTCGGCTATTTCGTGCTGATCGCGGTCGGCTTCATTGCCATCCAGACCTTCGGCGTGGCGACCATGATCGCGCTCTATGGCGCGAGCGCCGCGCTCGCTTCGGCGGCGCTCACGGCCTATCTCATCGGCGCGGCGGCCGGGATCTTCACCGGGGGCTTCGTCGCGGTGCGCTTTCCGCGCCACGATCTAGTAGCCGTCGCCGGCATGGCGTGCAGCGCCACGATCGTGTTCGTGATTGCCTCGGCCTCGCTCCCCGCCGCGGCGTTGCCGGCGCTATTTGCCGCCACCGGATTTTCGGGCGGCGTCACCAACCCGTCGCGCGACCTGATCGTGCGGTCGAACACCCCGGCCGGCGCGACCGGAAAGGTGTACGGGTTCGTGTACTCGGGGCTCGACGTCGGTTCCATGGCGACCCCGATCTTCTTCGGCTGGCTGCTCGACCGCGGTCACGCCGCCGCGGTGTTCTACTCGGTGGTCGTGGCTGCAGCACTCACCATTGCAACCGTGCTGCAGTTGCCCCGGCGCAGGGTCCAGGCGGCGGTTCAGTCCCGGTAGCTGGAACCCTTGCGGTCGAGCAGGCGCAGCAGCGCCGGCCAGTCCTTGTGCGGAGAAGACCGGTCGGGCCGCTCGAATTGCTCCCAGCCCTTTTTCACGATGTCGCCGGAGAGGAGATTCACTTCGCCGCCTGCGAGTGCGTCCACCTGGATCTGGCAGGCGCATTCGAGGTAATACATGCGGTCGAACGCGTCGCGCACCGAGTCGCCGAGCGCGAGCAGGCCGTGGTTGCGCAGGATCATGGTGCGCGAGAGGCCGAGGTCGCGCACGAGGCGCGCGCGCTCTTCCAGTTCCAGCGCGATGCCCTCGTAGTCGTGATAGCTCACATCGGCGTACACGCGCAGGGCGTGCTGGCTGATGGGCAGCAGCCCGCATTTCATCGCCGATACGGCGACGCCGGCACGCGTATGGGTGTGGATCACGCACTGGATTTCCGGGCGCGCCTGGTGCACCGCGCCGTGAATGACGAAACCCGCTTCGTTGTACCCGAGCCCGGTCGGATCGTCGATCACCCGGCCGTGGTGGTCCACCTTGACCAGGTTGGAAGCCGTGATTTCGTCGAACATGAGGCCGTACGGATTGATGAGGAAGTACTCTTCCTTTCCCGGTGCGCGAGCGGAGAAATGCGTGTAGATCAGGTCGGTCCACTTGAAATGAGCCGCCAGTTGATAGGCGGCAGCGAGGTTCACGCGCGTCTCCCACTCCTGCCGTGTCACGCGCGCGCGCACCGTTTGCGGCTCCACGGATTTCAGTCTTCTGGGTTTGGCCGGCATGGTGCACCTACTTCGCCTTCGGCGCCGCGGAGGGCGGCGGCGCAGGGAATTGCACGAATGGCAGGGTCGGCGTCTTGTCCGGTGGGACGTAGGCCGGTGCCGACGCGCCGGCCGGACCCAGATGGCGGAGGTAGGCGTAAATCGCCTTCAGGTCGCTGTCCGCCATGTCACGCAGATTGAACCACGGCATCGGAGGGCGCAGTTCGCTGCGCGCACGGGTCATCCACTGCGCTTCCGTCATGTTCTTGGCCACGAGTCTCAGATTCGCCGGGTAGGTCGTTCCCCAGGGACCGCGCCAGCCGAGCGCGTCGCCGATCAGCCAGTTCCGTTCGTCCACCTTGCCGCCGCTGAACGTGTATCCAGGCGTATGGCAATCGTTGCAACCGCCGATCTGCGCCAGGTACTTGCCTCTTTTGGCTTCCTGCGACATCGGCTTCGAAGCTTTCTTTTCTTCCTTCTTCTGCGCCCAGGCGGTGTTTGCGCTTGCAGCAACCGCAGCGAGCAGCGCGGCGGAAACCGCTCCGCGGATCCATCTCATCGAATATCCTCCGTTGCAGTGTGTCATTAAAGTATATGCCGCCTCGACCGGTGCTGCGCTATAGTTTCATTCCTGCAGGCCAACGCCATAGAGGAGGTTTCCCATGAAACTGTACATGCATCCGGTGTCGATGACGAGCCGCCCCGTCCGTCTGTTCATCGCGGAGAACGGCATCGATGCCGAGGAACAGGTCATCGACCTGATGACAGGCGAGCATTACAAGGAGCCCTACGTCTCGGTCAATCCGAACCGGCTGGTGCCGGTGCTGGAGGACGGTGATCTGCGTCTCACCGAAAGTTCCGCGATCCTGAAGTATCTCGCCGACAAGATCGGCTCGCCGGCCTACCCCAAGGACCTGAAGCAGCGCGCCAAGGTCAACGAGATGATGGACTGGCTGAACACGAATTTCTATCGCGAATACGCGTACAATTTTGCGTATCCGCAGATCTTTCCGCACATGCGCCGGCCGACCGAGGAGTCGCAAAAGGTCACGCTGGAGTGGGGCAAGGAACGGGCCAAGGGGTGGCTGCAGATCCTGAACGACCACTGGATCGGACCCAAAAACCAGTACCTGTGCGGCAACCAGATCACGATCGCCGACTACCTGGGCGCCGCTTTCGTGACCCTGGGCGAGATCATCCGCTGCGATTTCTCTGCCTACCCCAACGTGCAGCGATGGCTCGGCAACGTGAAAAAACTGAAGAGCTGGCCGAAGGTCAACGAAGTGTTTTACGGCTTTGCCGCTTCGGTCAAAGACCAGACCTTCAACGCGATCTGACACTGGAGCCGAGACCGGAGGACCGCATGATCAAGGGCCTGCACCACAACGCCTATCGCTGCCGGGACTCGGAAGAGACCCGCCGATTCTACGAGGAGTTCCTCGGCTTGCCGCTGGCGAACGCGTTCAACATCCGGGAAACCAAGAGCGGCCGGACGACGGACGTGCTGCACTCGTTTTACCGCATGGACGATGGTTCCTGCCTCGCGTTCTTCGAGGTGCCGGACGCGCCGTTCGAATTCAAGCCGCAACACGACTATGACCTGCACATCGCGCTCGAGGTGACGGCGGACGATCTGCGCAGGATGTTCGAGAAAGGCAAGGCCGCGGGACTCGAAACGCGCGGCATTTCGGATCACGGGTTCATCGACTCGATCTACTTCCGCGATCCGAACGGCTACGTGATCGAGCTCACCGCGAAGCGGGCGAACCACGAACAGGCGATGGACCCCGCGTCGAACGGGGCGCGCGCGATGCTCGACGAGTGGCAGGGGCGCAAAGCGCGCAAGGTCGCGTAGCGGGCCGAGGGTGCTAGGCGGCCCGGGCGAACGAAGCCTCGCCGCCGACCGCGGTGAGCGCCGTCTCGCCTTCCACCACGGCAAGCGAATCGAGCAGCATCCCCGGATCATTTCGCGCGAGTGGTCCAGGATCGGAAAGCAGCCGGCGCCAGAGCCGCGCGCGGGCATGCCCGTGGTACAGGCCGAGCATGTGGCGCGAAATATGCCTCAATGCGGTACCGGCCCGGACTTCCCGGAGTGCGTAATCGTGCATTGCCCGCACCACGCTGGCGCGTAGCTTGCCCGGTTCGGCGAGGAGCCAGGGATCGTGGTACGCCGCCCGGCCCAGCATCACTCCGTCCACATGCAGAAGATGCCGCTCGATGTCGGGCCACGTCGAGATACCGCCGTTGATCACGATCTCGAGGTGCGGAAAGTCGTCCTTGAGCCGGTACACGAAGTCGTACTCGAGCGGCGGTACCTCGCGGTTCTCCCTGGGCGAAAGTCCTTTCAGCACCGCGATTCGCGCATGCGCGATGAACGTGTGGCAGCCCGCTTCCGACACCGCAGCGACGAAATCGCGCACAAATCCGTAGCCGGCGGCACGGGCGATTCCGAGCCGGTGCTTCACGGTGATCGGGATTGCAACCGCTTCGCGCATCGCCCGCACGCAATCGGCGACCAGCGACGGCTCGGCCATGAGGCAGGCGCCGAACGCGCCGCGTTGCACGCGCTCGCTCGGGCAGCCGATATTCAGGTTCACTTCGTCGTAGCCGTATTGCTCCACCAGTTTTGCGCAGCGCGCCAGATCGTCCGGCTCGCTGCCGCCGAGCTGCGCGGCGACCGGGTGCTCGGCCGGGTCGAAGGCCAGATGACGGTCAACGTCGCCGCGCAGCAGCGCTCCGGTAGTGATCATCTCGGTGTACAGGAACGCGGTGAATGAGACCTGGCGCAGGAAATACCGGCAGTGCCGGTCCGTCCAGTCCATCATCGGGGCGACGCAGAGGCGGCGCGCGTGTGTCATCGCAGGTCGAGGGCGCGCCGGCGCATCAGCTCCACCATGCACGCCTTGTGCAGGTGTTCCGCATCGCTCGACCTGCCCAACGGTGCAGCGCGCCGCCCGCATTCGGCATCGCGATAGCCGCGCCAGGCGTCCGCCGACTTGCGGTATGCGGCGGTGGCGTCCTCGTTCTTCTTCGCCACGTCGAGTTCGCGTGCTTCCTGGAAGCGGAGCGCGTAGAGCTGCGTCAAATCGTGCTCGGCAGTCTGCAGCAGGACATCCAGGCACGGGCCGACCTCCGGGGCACCGGCCGCGCTGCGATTGCACTGCGCAAGCACGGGCGCGTCGCGGCGCGGCGTCCAGTGGAAGAAGACGGCGCGCTTTTCGTCCGCAAGCAGGCAGAGGAAGCTCATCTCGACCGCTGGCGCCTTGGCGAACACGATCGCGCCGTTGCCGTAGAGCAGCGAGCTGACGAACTGGCCGCCGACCTTCCGGGTGTAGCGGTCGATGTTGAGGTCGCGGTCCCGGTCGAAAACGACCGCCTTGACCTCGGATCCTTCTTTCCGGATCTCTCGCTCCGCATAGGCGCGGCAGGTCTCCACTCCCGGCCCCGCGTACTGCCCGAGCGCCGCAAGCGGCGCACAAGCGAGCGCGGCGGCGCACAGGATTCTCCTCATCGCACGTATTGCCCGGTGGAATCGGCGCGCAGCCGGATCATGCCGAGCAGGCTCTCGGTATACGGCGCCCGAACACCCGCCTTGCGCGCCACCTCGAGCGTGCCGGTCAACATGGTGTCGATTTCGAGGGCCTTTCCGGCTTCGAGGTCCTGCAGCATCGAGGTTTTGAAGTTGCCGAGCTTGCGCGCCATGTCGATGCGCGCCTCCGGTTCGATTTCGGCATCGACGCCGACCGCACGTCCGATGTCGAGACATTCCCGCATGATGGCGACCATGTAGGCCTTGACCTGATCGTCGGCGATCATGCGGTCGGCGGTGGCAAGGGTGAGCGCAGAGACCGGGTTGAAACTGACGTTGCCGAGGAGCTTGATCCAGAATTCTCTCTCGATCGCAGGGCTGACGACGATTTCGAACCCTGCCGCCTCGAGAACTGCCGCGATGCGCCGGGTGCGTTCGGTATTGTTCCCTCCTGGTTCGCCGAGAATCAGGCGTGCGCCCATGGTGTGGCTGATGAGGCCGGGCTCGAGGATCGATGCGGCAAGGTGGATCACGCACCCCACGATTCGTTCGGTAGGCATTGCGCGTCGCAGGTCGCCGCCGGGGTCGAGGCTCTCCAGGCGCGGCTTGCCGCCGTCGTCCGGGCGGTCGCGATCGGCGAACGACAGGCGGTCGAAGAACCACCATGGCACGCCGTTCATCGCCGTGACGATCGAAGTGTGCGGCGAAAGCAGTGGTCCGATCGACGCCGCTACCTCCGGCAGGCTCGGGCCTTTCACGGTGACGATGACACAGTCCTGCGGTCCGAATTTCGCGGGGTCGATCTCCGCGCGCGGGCAGGTGACGGTGATTTCCCCGCTGCTGGCGCTCCGGATCCGCAGGCCGCGCTCGCGGATCGCCGCGAGGTGCGCGCCGCGCGCGACGACGGAAACATCGTGGCCGGCCCGCGACAGCCAGGCGGCGATCACGCCCCCGACCGCACCGGCGCCGTAAATGCAGATTTTCATCTGGAGTATTCTAGCGTCAGGAGTCCGGTGCCCCGCGCGACAAAGCACGGAACCGCAGAAAGGAGCACAACCTGTTCGCGTTCATGAAGAAGCTGGGCAAACTTCTGCCGGTGGAGGGCACGCTGCCCGGGCGCAACGGCGCGATCGCGGTGCCGAGCGGGCATTTCGTCAACGGCCATCCGCTCGAGCCGCCGTTTCCGGCGGCGATGGAGCAGACCGTGTTCGGCCTGGGTTGTTTCTGGGGCGCCGAGCGCATGTTCTGGCAGATACCGGGCGTGTATGCGACCGCGGTCGGCTATGCCGGCGGTCAGACGAAGAATCCGACCTACGAGGAAGTCTGCACCGGGTTTACCAATCATACTGAGGCCGTGCTCGTGGTGTTCGATCCGAAGATCGTGAGCTACGAAAAACTGCTCAAGGTGTTCTGGGAGGGACACAATCCGACGCAGGGCATGCGCCAGGGCAACGACCAGGGCACGCAGTATCGCTCGGCGATCTACGCCTGCGGCGAGCGGCAGCTGCAAGCGGCGCTGGAATCCCGCGATCGCTTCCAGGAGGCGTTGAAGCGCTCCGGTTTCGGAACCATCACGACCGAAATTCGCCAGGCGCCCGAATTTTTCTACGCCGAGGACTATCACCAGCAGTACCTCGCCAAGAACCCGGGCGGTTACTGCGGACTGGGTGGGACGGGCGTGTCCTGTCCGGTGGGCCTCAGCGCAGCGCAGCCCAGTCTTCGGGCCTGATCCGGGCGAACACCTCGAAGCGGCCGTTGCCGCGCGGGCGCACCATCGCCGCTTCGCCCTCGGCAAGGTAGGGCAGGCCGGTCACGGCGTGAAATGGATTGCCGTGACTCGCGATCACGCGGATCGCGCCTTTCCTCACCGGCTTCGAGAGGAGCTGCCGGAGAGGTTCATAGCGTTTCGGGTCGTCCGGATTGGCCGGACCGCCGCGCACGTCCTGCGTTCTGGTCGCCTTGCCGAAGGCGATCATCGCGGTCTCCACGGTGCGGCAAAAAGGGCTGGCCAGCACCTCGCTCACCGGGACGGCGAGCCGGCGCACGTGCTCGCCGATCTGTCGCGCTTCTTCCCGTCCTTTTTCCGTGAGATTGCGCTGGGTCGCACAATCCTCGAACCCGGTCATCTTGGAGTCGTTCTGGCTGAAGTCGGTGGAGGTGTGACGGAAGTAAAGCACGTAGCCGCCGGTGCGCAGCTCGGCGGCCAGCCGTTCCGGTGAAGGAGGCTCGGCCGCGACGGCGGCAAGCGCGAGACTGAGAAAGGCGCCGATCGCGACCGACCGGATCACTTCCGTTCGCGCTTGAGCATCACCTTTGCGTCCTCAATGACCCTGAACGGGCTCGTGCCCCAGAGGATCGCTCCGTAGAAAAATTTCTCCAGCCTGGCGTCGCTGAGGTCCCGCCACTGGTACTGATTCACCAGAATCACCTGCCCGGTCATGCCGAGATCGCCGATGATCGTGAATGCTGCTTCCTGCACCGGCCTTTGCGGTTCGCGGTCCCATTTGATCGGGTCGATCTTCGCGACCGATCCCGGCTGCTCGCCCGGATAGGCGTCGAACGAGCCCTGGCAGCCATCCACAGTGCGCAGGGAACACGCAAGGCGATTACCACGAGGAGGCATACGGCCGGATCCTGAGGAAATGTAGATTGGAGGGGATTCTATCGAGCCCACGCCGCGGCGCAACATGCTGCCCGGCGTCCAGGCGAATTTCTAATTCTACGGCAGCCGCAAAAGAGATACGATTCGGACGCCCCATGCAGAGGAGGAATCGACCATGATGAAAACCGCAATTGCAGCTGCGCTGCTGCTGGCACTCGTCGGCGCGCAGGCGCAGGACAAACCCAAGCCGCCGCCCGCCTGGCAGCAGGGCAAGCCGGCCGCGATGGCGGACTCGAAGCTCGCGCCGCTCGCAGGCAAGATGACCGAGACGCCGGCCGGCGAGATCCCAATCGACAGGCTCAAGGTGCCGAAGGGCTTCAAGGTCGAGATCTGGGCGACCGGGATCCCCGGCGCGCGCGGGATGGCGCAGGGCGACAAGGGCAAGATCTACATCGGCACGCGGATCATCGGCCGCGTCTACGAGGTGACCGACGCCGGTGATAAGCGCACCAGCCGTGTCGTGGTCGACAAGCTGGTGCAGCCGTCGGGGGTCGCGTTCGCCGGCGGCTCCCTCTACGTCATGGCGATCAACAAGGTGCTTCGCTACGACGGAATCGAGGCAAACCCGAACGTGCAGCCGGTCGATCTGACCGAAAAGTTCAACCTGCCGCCGGAGCAGCACCACAACTGGAAGTACATCGCTTTCGGTCCCGACAAGAAGCTCTACGTTCCGTTCGGTGCGCCGTGCAACATCTGCGAGCCGCCCGAGCAGTACGCGCAGATCCGCCGTTACAATCCGGACGGCTCCGGCATGGAGGTGCTCGCGCGCGGAGTGCGCAACACCCAGGGGTTCGACTTCCATCCCAAGACCGGCGATCTCTGGTTCACCGACCACGGCCGCGACTGGATGGGCGACAAGGGTCCCGAGGACGAATTGAATCGCATGTCCAAGCAGGGGCTCAATTTCGGATACCCCTATTGCCACGCCAACGGCGTCGTGGACCAGGACTTCAAGAAGAAGGACGCATGCAAGGGTGTGACGCTGCCGGTCACGACCATGGGACCGCACGCCGCGGTGATGGGCGTGAGGTTCTACACCGGCGACATGTTCCCCGCGGAGTACAAGAACAGCATGTTCATTGCGCGCAAGGGTTCCTGGAACCGCACCAAGAAATTCGGCTTCGACGTGGTGAACGTAAGGGCGGGCGCGGACGGCAAGAGCGCCAAGGTGACGCCGTTCATGACCGGCTTCATGAACCCGAAGGACGACTCATTCTGGGGACGGCCGGCGTACATTCACCAGATGAAGGACGGCTCGCTGCTGGTAACGGATGAGCAGCTCGGCGCCATCTACCGCATCAGCTACAGCGGCGGCAAGAAGAAGTAGTGCGTTCGCGCCGGACAGGGCGGTGGGCAGGCTTGCTCACCGCCCTCCTAGTATGCACAGCACAGGCTCAAGTTGGAGAGCGGCTGAAGGTCTGCGTCGGCTGCCACGGACCCGACGGAAACTCCGTGACCCCGGGAATTCCCTCGATTGCCGGGCAGCCGAAGGTCTATCTGGAAAACCAGCTCATCCTGACCCGTGAGGGGCTACGCGCGACCGAGGTCATGCAAAAGCAGGAGCTCATGCGCGGACTGAGCGACCGGGACATCGTCAGCATTGCGGCGCACTTCGCGCGATTGCCGGCGCGATCTTTGGCGGCGGAAGTCGACGCAGGGCAGTTTCGGCGCGGGCGCAACCTCGCCGGCAAGCTCCACTGCGGCAGTTGTCACCTGGCGGACTACGGCGGTCGCGAGCAAATGCCGCGGCTCGCCGGCCAACGCGAGGACTACCTCCTCGATACGATGCGCGCGTTCCGCGATAACCCGCGCTCCGGCGGCGACACCATCATGACCGCCGCCCTGTACGGCATACCGGACGCCGACATCAAGGCGTTGGCGCACTTCCTGGCTCGAGCGCGCTAAGCAGCCTTCGCCTGTGCGGGCCCGGCGCTGCTGATCAGGCCGCGCAGCACGTAGGGGAGAATGCCTCCGTGCCGGTAGTAGTCCACCTCGATCGGGGTATCGATGCGGCAAAGCGCGTTCACTTCCTGGCGCGACCCGTCCGCGCGCTTGATCGCGAGCGTCATGTCCTGCTGCGGCTGGATGCTCGCCAATCCCGCGATGTCGATTTCCTCGTCGCCCTTCAAGCCGAGCGATTGGGCGGAATCCGAACCCTTGAACTGCAGCGGCAGCACCCCCATGCCGACGAGATTGGAGCGGTGGATGCGCTCGAAGCTGCGCGCAATCACCGCCCGCACGCCCAGCAACTGCGTGCCCTTGGCTGCCCAGTCGCGCGACGAGCCCGTGCCGTACTCCTCTCCGCCGAACACCACGGTCGGCGTGCGGTCGGCAATGTAGCGCATCGCAGCGTCATAGATCGGCAGCTTTTCGCCCTTGTGGATGGTCAGACCGCCTTCGGTGCCGGGCAGCATGAGGTTCTTGATGCGCACGTTGGCAAACGTGCCGCGCATCATGACCTCGTGGTTGCCGCGGCGCGCGCCATACGAATTGAAGTCGGCGACCGCGACGTCGTGCTCCTGCAGATAGATGCCCGCAGGCGAAGTCGGCTTGATCGAACCGGCCGGACTGATGTGGTCGGTGGTCACCGAGTCGCCGAAGATGCCCAGGATCCTCGCGCCGCGGATATCTCCCGTACTGCCGGGCTGCATGCCGAAGTCCGTGAAGAACGGCGGTTCGGCGATGTAGGTTGACTTCGGCCAGATGTACACCTGGCCTGTGGGCGCCGTGATCTTCTTCCACAACGGGTTGGCCTCGCCCAGATTGCTGTACAGGCGCCGGAAAGTCGGCGCGTCCATCGCAAGCTTCATGAGGGCGCGCACTTCTTTCGCGCCCGGCCAGATATGGCCGATGTACACGTCCTGCCCGTCCTTCGATCGACCAAGCGGCTCTTTGCGAAAATCCTTCAGCACCGTCCCGGCGATCGCGTATGCCACGACGAGCGGCGGCGAGGCGAGGAAATTGGCGCGGATGTTGGCGTGAATGCGCGCCTCGAAATTGCGATTGCCGGAGAGCACCGCAGCGCAGACCAGATCGTTCTTCACGATCGCCTCTTCGATCGGCTGCGCGAGCGGCCCGGAGTTGCCGATGCAGGTAGTGCAGCCGTAGCCGGCGAGGTAGAAGCCGAGCTTCTCCAGGTACGGGAGCAGCCCCGACTTGCTCAGGTACTCGGTGACGACACGGGAACCCGGGGCAAGCGAAGTCTTGATGTGCGGCTTCACCCTCAGCCCGAGCTCGACCGCCTTCTTCGCCAGCAGCCCCGCGGCGAGCAGTACGCCCGGGTTCGACGTGTTGGTGCAGGACGTGATCGCCGCAATCAGCACATCGCCGTTCCTGATCTCGATGCCGTCAAAGGTGTTGTGGGTTTTCCCCAATTCCTCAGGCTTTTTGCTGAACCCGTTTTCGTTGACCGGTTTGGAGAACAGGTCGGTGAAGGTGCTCTTCACCTTGTCCAGGTCGATGCGATCCTGCGGGCGCTTCGGGCCGGCGAGCGACGGCATGATGCTCGACAGATCCAGTTCGAGCGCCTGGCTGTAACCGATGTCCCCCTTCTTCGGGATGCCGTACAGGCCCTGCGCCTTGAAGTAGGCGGCGAAGGCGTCGATCTCCTGGTCGGTGCGGCCGGTGCCCTTGAAGTACTCGATCGTTTTGTCGTCGACCGGGAAAAATCCCATCGTGGCGCCGTACTCGGGCGCCATGTTACCGATGGTGGCGCGGTCGGTGACCGCGAGCGAAGCCGTTCCTTCGCCGAAAAACTCGACGAACTTGCCGACCACTTTCGCCTTTCTGAGCATCTCGGTCACGGTCAGCACGAGGTCGGTAGCGGTGCACGCTGGATGAAGCCTGCCCTTGAAATGCACGCCGACGACGTCCGGCGTGAGGAAATACACCGGCTGGCCGAGCATGCCGGCCTCAGCCTCGATGCCGCCGACGCCCCAGCCGACCACGCCGATGCCGTTGATCATCGTGGTGTGGCTGTCGGTGCCCACGAGCGTATCGGGGTAGTAGATGCCGTTCTTCCTGTGCACGCCGCGCGCCAGGTACTCGAGGTTTACCTGGTGCACGATGCCGATGCCGGGCGGCACGACCTTGAACTTGTCGAAGGCCTGCATGCCCCATTTCATGAACTGGTAGCGCTCCTCGTTCCTCTTGAACTCGAGCTTCATGTTGAGGTCGAGCGCGTTCTTGGTGCCGTAGTGATCGATCTGCACCGAGTGATCGACCACCAGGTCAACCGGCACCAGCGGCTCGATCAGCTTGGGGTTCTTGCCCATCTTCTGCGCCACGCCACGCATCGCGGCGAGATCGCACAGCAGCGGCACGCCGGTGAAATCCTGGAGCACGATGCGCGCCACCACGAACGCGATCTCGTCGCTGCGCGGCGCGTTCGGTTTCCAGTTTGCCAGCTGCCGGACGTGCGCTTCGGTGACCTTGTTGCCGTCGCAGTTCCTGAGCACCGACTCAAGGACGATGCGGATCGAGACGGGCAGCCGCGAGACATTCACGCCCAGGGACTTGCCGAGTTGCGGCAGGGAATAGAACGTGCCGCCCTTCAACGGCTGCATCGTCTGGTGGAAACTGTGCGCCATCGGTGCCTCCTCGGATCACGAACTTTCGGGTTCGGACAACGGCTGGAACGTGTAATCGGCGCCGCCAGCCTTCGGCGAGTGCCTCGCGGGCGGCTCAGGCGACCGCTCCCCGGCGGTCTTGTCCCACCAGACCGCACGGCCCTTTCGCTGCGAATCGATTTCCTCGGGGTGCTGATCGAGGAAAATTCGGATGAACTTGGTGATGTCGGATTCGTAGAGCGCCATGTGCAGGTCCTTTGCTCGCTTGCGCCGCGCGGCGCGGCCTACGTAAGCAGGTGCCGGACGGCGTCACGCTCTTCGTGCAGTTCCTTGAGCGTCGTGTCCATGCGCTTGCGGCTGAACTCGCTGATCTCGATGCCTTTCACGATCTGGTACTGGCCGTTCCTGCAGGTGACCGGATAGCCGTATAGCACGCCCTCCGGGATTCCGTAGCTGCCGTCGGAGGCGATGCCCATCGTCACCCAGTCGCCGTCGCGAGAGCCGAGCATCCAGTTGCGGACGTGATCGATCGCGGCGTTCGCTGCGCTCGCGGCCGAAGACAGCCCGCGCGCCTCGATAATCGCCGCGCCGCGCTTCTGGACGGTGGGAATGAAAGTGCCCTCGAGCCAGGGCTGGTCGTTGATCATCGGCCAGACCCTGGCACCCTCGCATTCCGCCTGGAATACATCCGGGTACTGGGTCGCCGAATGGTTGCCCCACACGGTCATCTTCCTGACCGACGCAATCGGCTTGCCGATTCTCTGCGCGACCTGGGAAATGGCCCGGTTGTGATCCAGCCGCATCATCGCAGTGAACTGGGTCGGCTTGAGGCTCGGGGCGCTCTTCATGGCGATGAGCGCGTTGGTGTTCGCCGGATTGCCCACCACCAGCACTCTGACTTCCCTTTTGGCGACGGCGTCGAGCGCCTTGCCTTGCGGCGCGAAGATCTTGCCGTTCGCTTCGAGCAGGTCCTTGCGTTCCATTCCCGGACCGCGGGGACGTGCGCCGACGAGCAGCGCGACTTCGGCATCCCGGAACGCCGCGATCGGGTCCGCGGTTGCGATCATCCCGTGCAGCAGCGGAAAGGCGCAGTCGTCCAGTTCCATCATCACGCCCTTGAGCGCTTTTTGCACTTTTTCGTCCGCTATTTCGAGCAGCTGCAGGATGACCGGCTGGTCGTTTCCGAGCATCTCCCCGCTGGCGATGCGAAACAGCAGGGCATACCCGAGCTGGCCGGCGGCGCCGGACACGGCGACTCTTGCGGGAGGCTTGGACATCGCGGGCTCCACGGACGGATGGACTGGGAGCAATTTTACCGTAGCGACGCCCGCAAACGTGGTCGAAATTCCGGCGGGCCCATGCGTTCAGGCAAATCTGTGCGGCGCTATAATCGACTCAGGTACGGCGAGCGCCCGGTTGCTGCTCCCTCCTTTCCATGGCGAACGCAGCGATCAAAAAACCCCGTCCGAAGTATTTGAATCTCGCGGCGCTGCTGTTCGAGATCCGGCTGCCGCTTGCGGGCTGGGTTTCGATCCTGCACCGGGTCAGCGGCGTGCTGCTGTTTTTCGCCGTGGTCTGGCTGCTCTTCCTGCTCGACCGCAGCCTTGCGTCGGACGCGGGCTTCGATTCGGTCAGGCGCTACATCGGTCTGCCCCTGGTAAAGCTCTCGCTGCTGGTGCTGATCTGGTCGTACTGCCACCATTTTTGCGCCGGGATCCGTTTCCTGTTTCTCGACCTCCACAAGGGCGTGGACAAGGAGAGCGCGCGCCTGACCGGCATCGCCGCGATCGTCGCCGGTCTCGTGCTGACCGCTTTCTTCGGAGCGAGGTTATGGTGAAACGGGTTGTGGTAGGCGCCCATTACGGTCTGCGCGACTGGCTGGCACAGCGCATCACCGCCGTCATCATGGCGGTCTACTCGGTGATCCTCGTCGTGATGCTGCTCACCGGGCGGCCGATCACCTATCCAGTGTGGCGCGACCTGTTCACGCAGGGCTGGATGCGGGTCGCGACGCTGCTGTTCGCGATCAGCGTCGCATGGCACATGTGGGTCGGGGTGCGCGATATCCTGATGGATTACGTCAAGCCCGATGGCGGGCGCCTCGCGCTGCAGGTGCTGGTGCTGGTGACGATCGCCGCCTACGTCGGCTGGACGATGCAGATTCTCTGGAGATGAGTGTGCCGCTGCCAGTCCGCAGATTCGACGCCCTGGTCGTCGGCGCCGGCGGCTCCGGGCTGCGCGCGTCGCTGGAACTCGCGCGCGCGGGGCTCAAGGTCGCGGTGCTTACAAAAGTCTTCCCGACGCGCTCGCACACGGTGGCCGCGCAGGGCGGAATCGCGGCGCCGCTCGCCAACTCGACCGAGGACAACTGGCACTGGCACATGTACGACACCGTGAAAGGGTCGGACTATCTCGGCGACCAGGACGCGATCGAGTACATGTGCCGGCGCGCGACCGAGGTGGTGGTCGAGCTCGAGCACATGGGAATGCCCTTTGACCGGCTGGAGAACGGCAAGATCTACCAGCGCCCGTTCGGCGGCCACACGCAGGATTACGGCAGCGCCAAGATGGCGATGCGCGCGTGCGCGGCGGCCGACCGGACCGGCCACGCGATGCTGCACACGCTGTACCAGCAGAACGTGCGCGCCAATACCCAGTTCTTCGTCGAATGGATGACGCTCGACCTGATCCGCGACCTGCAGGACGGCGCGGCGCTCGGCGTCACCGCGCTCGAGATGGAGACCGGCGAGGTGTCGATTCTGCAGGCCAAGGCGACGCTGTTTGCAACCGGCGGCGCGGGGCGGATCTTCTTTTCCTCGACCAACGCGTTTATCAACACGGGCGACGGCCTGGGAATGGCGGCCCGCGCCGGCATCCCGCTCGAGGACATGGAGTTCTACCAGTTCCATCCGACCGGCGTATACGGGGCGGGCATCCTGATCACCGAGGGCGTACGGGGCGAAGGCGGCTACCTGCTCAACAAGGACGGCGATCGCTTCATGGAGCGCTACGCGCCGAATGCCAAGGACCTTGCCAGCCGCGATGTCGTGTCGCGGGCCATGACCACCGAGATCAAGGAAGGGCGCGGCTGCGGCAAGGACGCGGACCACTTGCTCCTCAAGCTCGATCATCTCGGGCCCGAGGTGATCAACCAGCGGCTGCCGGGGATCCGCGAGATCTCGATCAAGTTCGCCAATGCAGATCCGATCCGCGACCTCATCCCGGTAGTGCCCACGGCGCACTACCAGATGGGCGGGATCCCGGCGAACTACCTCGGGCAGGTGGTGGCTCCGGAGGGGGCGAGCGCAGAGAGGATCGTCCCGGGCTTCTACGCGGCCGGCGAATGCTCGTGCGTCTCGGTGCACGGCGCCAACCGTCTGGGCACGAATTCGCTGCTCGACCTGGTGGTGTTCGGCAAGTCCTCGGGGGAGCAGATGATCAAGGACATCCGGGCGGCGCCCAAGCCGCACCGCAGCCTGCCGAAGGACGCGGGCGAGCTGACACGCGCAAGGCTCGCCCGGCTGGAGAGCGCGATCTCGGGGGAGCGCGTGGCGGAGGTTGCGGCCGATCTGCGCAAGACCATGCAGGCGCATTGCAGCGTATTCCGCTTCCCGGAGCTGCTGGTCGAGGGGGTCGGCAGGGTGAAGGAGATCGCCGGGCGCGCCGGGCGCAGCTACATCACCGATCGCTCGAAGGTCTTCAACACTGCCCGCGTCGAGGCGCTCGAACTCGACAATCTGGTCGATACGGCGCTCGCGACGATCGTCTCGGCCGAGGCGCGCAGGGAGTCGCGTGGCGCGCAGGCGCGCGCCGATTTTCCCGATCGCGATGACAAGAACTGGCTCAAACACACGCTCTGGTACAAGGAGGGAAACCGGCTCGCTTACAAGCCGGTGCACCTCAAGCCCATGACAGTCGAATCGTTTGAGCCGAAAATCAGGACATACTGAACCATGCGCTTTTCGATCTACCGTTACGACCCGGACAAGGACCAGCGTCCCTACCTGAAAGCGTACCAGGTTTCGCTCGAGCCTGCCGACCGGATGCTGCTCGATGCGATGGTGCGAATCAAGGCGCAGGACGAGTCGCTGGCGTTCAGGCGCTCGTGCCGCGAGGGCGTGTGCGGATCCGATGCGATCAACATCAACGGCCGCAACGGGCTCGCGTGCATCACGAAAATCGCCGATCTGCCCGATCACGTGACGCTCCGGCCGCTTCCCGGGCTGCCGGTGATCCGCGATCTGATCGTCGACATGACTCAGTTCTTCAAGCAGTACCATTCGATCAAGCCGTACCTGATCAATCACGACGCGCCGCCGGAGCGCGAGCGCCTGCAGTCTCCCGAAGAGCGCGAAGAGCTCAACGGCCTCTACGAGTGCATCCTGTGCGCCTGCTGCTCGACCGCGTGCCCGTCGTTCTGGTGGAACCCGGACAAGTTCGTCGGCCCCGCGGGGCTGCTGCAGGCCTACCGCTTCCTCGCCGACACCCGCGATCAGGCGACCAGCGAGCGGCTGGATGACCTCGAGGACCCGTACCGCCTGTTTCGATGCCACACGATCATGAATTGCGTGGACGCTTGCCCGAAGGGACTCAATCCGACCGCGGCGATCGGCAAGATCAAGGAGCTGATGGTCAGGCGCGCCGTGTGAGGCCGGGACCGAGGACGGGTGATGGATCGCGCAGGGCGCGACCGGCTGAAATGGAAGTGCAGGCGGGGCCTGCTGGAGCTCGATCTGGTGTTGGAACGGTTCCTGCAACGGCACGCCTCGGGAATGAGCGACAATGATCTTGTGCTGTTTGGCGAACTGCTCGACTATGCCGATCACGACTTGTGGGAGGTCGTGAGCGGCCGCAGCGATCGCTACCCGCCGCGGCACAGCGCAATCGTGGCGCGCCTGCGCGCCATCTAAACTGGGGAAACGCCATGGAAAAGAAAGCCACCTTGACGCTGAGTGACGGCCGCGCATTCGAGTTTCCGCTGCTGGAAGGCTCGATCGGGCCGGATGTCGTCGACATCCGCACGCTTTACGGCAAGGCCGGGGTCTTCACGTACGACCCGGGCTATCTGTCCACGGCCAGCTGCAATTCGACCATCACGTACATCGACGGCGACGCGGGCGTGCTGCTGTACCGCGGCTATCCGATCGAGCAGCTCGCCACTCATTGCGATTTTCTCGAAGTGTGCTACCTGCTGCTGCACGGCGATCTCCCCGACGCCAGGCAGAAGGCCGAGTTCGTGAGCATCGTGACGCATCACACGATGGTGCACGAGCAGCTCGCGCGTCTCTACCAGGGGTTCAGGCGCGACGCGCATCCCATGGCAGTGATGGTCGGCGTAGTCGGAGCGCTGTCGGCCTTTTATCACGACGCGCTCGACATCAACAATCCGGACCACCGGACCATCTCGGCGTTCCGCCTGATCGCCAAGATGCCCACTATCGTCGCCATGTCGTACAAGTACTCGACGGGCCAGCCGTTCGTCTACCCGAGGAACAATCTGTCCTATACCGCGAACTTCATGCGCATGATGTTCGCGGTGCCGACCGAGGAATTCGAGGTGAACGACGTGCTGGTGCGCGCGATGGACCGCATCTTCATCCTGCACGCCGACCACGAGCAGAACGCCTCGACCTCGACAGTGCGCCTGTCCGGGTCTTCGGGCGCCAATCCCTTCGCCTGCATCGCCGCGGGCATCGCCTGCCTCTGGGGGCCGGCGCACGGTGGCGCCAACGAGGCCTGCCTCGAGATGCTCGAGGGGATCGGCAACGTCGCCAAGGTCGGGGAATTCATCAAGCAGGTCAAGGACAAGCATTCGGGCGTGCGGCTGATGGGCTTCGGCCATCGCGTCTACAAGAACTACGATCCGCGCGCCAAGCTGATGCGCGAGACCTGCCACGAAGTGCTCAACGAGCTCGGCCTGCACGACGACCGGCTGTTCAAGCTCGCCCTCGCACTGGAGAAGATCGCGCTGGAAGACGATTATTTCGTGCAGCGCAAGCTCTATCCCAACGTCGATTTCTATTCCGGAATCGTGCAGCGGGCGCTCGGCATCCCGGTGTCGATGTTCACCTGCATCTTTTCGCTGGCGCGCACCGTCGGCTGGATCGCGCAGTGGCAGGAGATGATCTCGGATCCCGAATACAAGATTGGCCGTCCGCGCCAGCTTTACAAGGGCGCAATGCGGCGCGAGTTCGTGCCGCTCGAAAAGAGGTAACGCACCGTGATGAAGCAGTTCCTCTCGAATTCGTATCTGTTCGGCGGCAACGCCCCGTTCGTCGAGGAGCTGTACGAGCAGTACCTTGCCAACCCGGGCTCGATTGCGGGCGAATGGCGCGAGTACTTCGACGCCCTGCAGCTCCTTCCGGGTGCGGGCGACGGCAAGGACGTGGCACACGCACCGGTGATCGCCTCGTTCGTGCAGCGTGCCAAGTCCGGAGAACTGGGCGGTCGCGCGCCGGCGACCATCGGCACGGAAGACCGGCTGCAGGTCGCGGCGCTGCTTCTGGTCACTTCATACCGCATTACCGGGGCGCGCTGGGCGACGCTCGATCCGCTGAAGCGCCTGCCGCGCGGCTCGGCCCCGGAGCTCGAGCCCGCCTACTACGACCTGACCGAGGCCGACCTCGACCGCGAGGTCAATGCCGGATCGTTCGTCGGCCTGGACCGTACGACGCTCAGGAGTCTGGTGCAGGCGCTGCAGGAAACATACTGCCGCAACATCGGCTTCGAGTACATGTTCATCGGCGACCGGGCGCAGCGCCTGTGGATCCAGGAGCGCATCGAGCCGTTTCGCGCGGTGCCGAAGCTTTCGCCGGTGCAGCAGAAGCGCCTGCTGCAGAAGCTCACCGAGGCGGAGCATCTCGAGCGGTACCTGCACACGAAGTACGTCGGCCAGAAGCGTTTTTCGCTGGAGGGCGGCGAGAGCCTGATTCCGGCGATCGACGAGCTGATCCAGCGCAGCGGCGCCCGCGGCGTGCAGGAGATCGTGATCGGCATGGCGCATCGCGGGCGGCTCAACGTCCTGGTGAACGTCCTCGGGAAGATGCCGCAGGACCTGTTCCTCGAATTCGAGGGCAAGCACGCGCGCTCCCTGCCTTCGGGCGACGTGAAGTATCACAACGGTTTTTCCTCCGACATCTCGACTGTGGGCGGCCCGGTCCACATTTCCCTGGCGTTCAATCCTTCCCACCTCGAGATCGTCAATCCGGTGGTCGAGGGCTCGGTGCGCGCTCGCCAGCGGCGGCGCGACGACAAGACCGGGGACCAGGTGCTGCCGATCCTGGTGCACGGCGACGCCGCGTTCTCGGGGCAGGGCGTGGTCATGGAGACGCTCAACCTGTCCGGGACGCGCGGCTACGGAACCGGCGGCACCGTACACCTCATCGTCAACAACCAGATCGGCTTCACCACCTCAGACCCGCGCGATTCGCGCTCGACGATCTACTGCACCGACGTGGCGAAGATGGTCGAGGCGCCGATCTTTCACGTCAACGGAGACGATCCGGAGGCGGTGCTGTTCGTGACCCAGCTCGCGTTCGATTACCGGCGGCAGTTCCACAAGGACGTGGTGATCGACATCGTGTGCTTCCGCAAACTCGGCCACAACGAGCAGGACGAGCCGTTCGTGACGCAGCCGCTGATGTACAAGAAGATCGCCCAGCATCCTGGCACGAGAAAACTGTACGCGGACCGGCTGGTGACGCAGGGAACGGTCGCGGCCGAGGAGCCGGAGGCGATGATCAAGAGCTTTCGCGCGGCGCTGGACGCCGGTGGGCACACGCTCAATCCGATCATTTCCAACTTCAAGAGCAAATTCGCGGTGGACTGGGCGCCATTCCTCGGCGCCAAGTGGACCGATGCCGCGGATACGCAGGTTCCGCTGGCAGAACTGCAGCGCCTCGGCGAGCGGTTGACGACCATTCCGGAAAATTTCAGGCTTCATCCCACGGTCGCCCGCGTGACCGAGAACCGCAGGCAGATGACGCAGGGAAAGCTTGCCGTGGACTGGGGAATGGCCGAAACCCTCGCCTATGCAAGCCTGCTTGCGAACGGCTATGACGTGCGGCTTTCGGGACAGGACTGCGGACGCGGGACCTTCGCGCACCGGCACGCGGTGTTTCACGACCAGGACCGCGAGCGCTGGGACCAGGGCAGCTACATTCCGCTGCAGAACATCGGCAGGGACCAGGGCAGCTTCCTGGTCATCGACTCGGTGCTCTCCGAGGAGGCGGTGCTCGGCTTCGAGTACGGATTTTCGACCGCCGACCCGAACGCGCTGGTCGTCTGGGAAGCGCAGTTCGGCGACTTTGCGAACGGCGCGCAGGTGGTGATCGACCAGTTCATCAGTTCAGGCGAGCAGAAGTGGGGCCGCGTCTGCGGGCTGGTCATGCTGCTCCCGCACGGGTTCGAGGGGCAGGGGCCGGAGCACTCTTCGGCGCGCCTCGAGCGCTACATGCAACTTTGCGCCGAGTACAACATCCAGGTGTGCGTGCCCTCGAATGCGGCGCAGATCTTCCATCTTCTCAGGCGACAGATGCTGCGGCCGTTCCGCAAGCCGCTCGTCGTGATGACGCCGAAATCGCTGCTGCGGGCGAAGGATGCCGCCTCGCCGCTCAGGGACCTCGCCGAAGGCGCCTTCCAGACGGTGATCGGCGACGTCGAGAACGTCGATCCGGCCAAGGTGCGCCGGGTCATCGTCTGCAGCGGCAAGGTCTACTACGATCTCGCGGCTGCGCGGCGCGAGAAACAGGCGCTCGACGTCGCGATCCTGCGCCTGGAGCAGCTGTACCCCTTCCCGCACCGGCGTTTCGAGGATGAAATCAAGCGCTACCGCAAGGCGAAGGAGGTCGTCTGGTGTCAGGAGGAGCCCGGCAACCAAGGCGCCTGGCATCGCATGCAGCATTACGTGCTTCGCCACATGCGCCCGGATCAGATTCTGAGCTACGCCCTGCGTCCATCGTCCTCGTCACCGGCGGTCGGATATCTGGCGCTTCACGTCGAGCAGCAAAAAGCGCTCGTGGCGGCGGCATTTCGCGACAGCATTCCGGAGCAGGAGACCCTTCGCCCGGCGGGAAAGGCGTAGGCCATGCTGGTCGAGGTCAAGGTCCCGCAACTCTCCGAGTCGGTCGCGGAAGCGACGCTGCTCGAGTGGCACAAGAAGGAAGGCGAGGCGGTCGCGCGCGACGAGAACCTGATCGACATCGAGACCGACAAGGTGGTTCTCGAGTTGCCCGCGCCAGTCGACGGCGTACTGGTGAAGATCGTGAAGGCGAGCCGCGGCACTGTCGCCTCCGGCGAGGTGATCGCGCAGATCGATACCGACGCGAATGTTTCCACGATCGCGGCAGCCGCTCCAGCGGCTGCCGCGAAACCTACGCTGGCCGCTGGCAAGCCCAGCCCACCCGTCATGCCCGCGGCGCAAAAGCTCGCCGCCGAGCAGGGCATCGACCCGGGGAAGATCCAGGGCTCGGGCCGCGACGGGCGCGTTACCAAGGCGGACGTCCTCGAGCACGTGGCAAAACCGGGTTCGTATGCCGCGGTGCCGCCGCCGCCGGCGCCACTCCCGGTGGCGAAGCCGACCCTGCCGCAGCCGCGCCCGGCAGCGAGCATCGATCAGGTGCTCGCGGGACGTCCGGAGCAGCGCGTGCCGATGTCGCGGCTGCGCCAGCGCGTCGCCGAGAGGCTGGTGCAGTCGCAATCCACCGCTGCGATCCTGACCACGTTCAACGAGGTCAACATGCAGCCGGTCATGGACATGCGCAGGAAGTACCAGGACCGGTTCGAGAAGGAGTACGGAGTCCGGCTCGGGTTCATGTCCTTCTTCGTCAAGGCCGCGGTGCACGCGCTCAAGCGGTTCCCGGTCGTCAATGCATCGGTGGACGGCAACGAGATCGTTTATCACGGCTACTTCGACATCGGCGTCGCCGTGGGCAGCCCGCGCGGCCTGGTGGTGCCCGTACTGCGCAACTGCGACCAGCTCTCGTTCGCCGCGATCGAGAAGACGATCGCGGATTTCGGCAAGCGGGCGCAGGACGGCAAGCTCGGCATCGAGGAACTCACCGGCGGCACGTTCTCGATCTCGAATGGCGGCGTATTCGGCTCCATGCTCTCGACGCCGATCATCAACCCCCCGCAATCGGCGATCCTGGGCGTTCACGCCACGAAGGATCGCGCGGTGGTCGAAAACGGCCAGATCGTGATCCGGCCGATGAACTACCTGGCGCTTTCCTACGATCACCGCATCATCGACGGCCGGGAAGCGGTGCTCTTCCTCGTGGCGATCAAGGACGCGCTCGAAGACCCGGCGCGGCTGGTCCTGGAGATCTAGCGCGTGGCGCAATCCTTCGACGTGGTGGTGATCGGCGCAGGACCCGCGGGATACATCGCGGCGATCCGCGCCGCGCAGCTCGGGCTCTCCACGGCTTGCATCGAGAAATGGAAAACCCCGGACGGGCAGCATGCGCTCGGCGGCACGTGCCTCAATGTCGGATGCATTCCGTCCAAGGCCCTGCTCGAGTCATCGGAGAATTACGAGCGCACGCAGCACAAGCTGAAGGCGCACGGCATTACCGTGAGCGGAGTCAAATTCGATCTCAAGACGATGCTCGAACGCAAGGACCAGATCGTGCGCAAGATGACCGCGGGGATCGCCGGACTGTTCAAGAAGAACAAGGTCACCTGGCTTCAGGGTCATGGGCGGTTCGTCTCCGGCGGCACGACCTGGAAGCTCGAAGTGGACGGCGACAGGGGTACCGAGCCGATCGAAGCGAAGCACGTGATCGTCGCGACCGGGTCGCGGGCGCGCCACCTGCCCGGAGTGCCGGTGGACAACCGGATCGTCTGCGACAACGAGGGAGCGCTCGACTTCGACTCGGTTCCCGAGCGGCTCGGCGTGATCGGCGCCGGCGTCATCGGGCTTGAGCTGGGGAGCGTCTGGCGACGGCTCGGGTCGGAGGTAAAGATCCTCGAAGCGCTACCGGTCTTCCTCGGCGCCGCTGACGAGGCGGTCGCCCAGGAGGCATGGAAGATTTTCACCAAGGATCCTGGCCTCTCGATCGAACTGGGCGCGAGTGTCGGTGCCGTGAGCAAGAGCAGGACGGCGGTGACGGTCGCCTACAAGTCGGCGGATGGCAAGGCGGAGGTGCTCGAGTGCGGCCGCCTGATCCTCTCGATCGGCCGCGCGCCGAATACCGAGGGCCTCGGCGCCGAAAACGTCGGCCTCAAGATCGACGACAAGGGCTTCATCGAGGTGGACAAGAACTGCCGCGCCAGCCTGCCGCGCGTCTATGCGATCGGCGACGTCGTGCGCGGCCCGATGCTGGCGCACAAGGGCGAGGACGAAGGGGTGATGGTCGCGGAAATCATTGCAGGCCAGCACGGCCACGTGAACTACGACGCGATCCCCTGGGTCATGTACACAATGCCGGAAATTGCGTGGGTGGGGAAGACCGAGCAGCAGCTCAAGGCCGAGGGCGTCGCATACCGCGCCGGGCGCTTTCCGTTCGCCTACAACGGCCGCGCGCTCGGCCGCGACGAGGTCGACGGGTTCATCAAGATTCTGGCGGATGCCCGGACCGACCGCATTCTCGGCGTCCACGCGATCGGCAGCCTGGCGTCGGAGCTGATTTCGGAGGCCGTGGTGGCGATGGAATTCGGCGCCTCGTCCGAGGACATCGCGCGCATCTGCCATGCGCACCCGTCCATGTCCGAAGTCATGAGGGAGGCGGCGCTGGCGGTGGACAAGCGCAGCCTGAATGGGTGAGGCGGGGCGCACCTGCCGCGATATCCGTCGTGAGAGTGTCTACGCTGGCGTGAACGTAACCGAACCTGTGATCCCCGCCCGTCGAGGCGTTGCCGTTGCGGGTCACCCCGGATTGAAGGAGATGGTTTGAAGATTCTCATCATCGACGACGACGAGGACTTGAGGAACCTCCTCTCCCACTACCTCAAGCAGGAGTGGCCGCATGCGGAAATCGAGAAATTCGACCCGCTTGCGCGCGTGATGCCCGACGCGTCGTTCCCGCTCGGCACGTACGACGTCATCATTCTCGACTACATGCTCGGGGCCGGCGACGGCCTGGAATGGCTGCACGAATTGAAGCGGCACGCCTACTGCCCGCCGGTGCTTTTCCTCACCGGAGCGGGCAACGAGGTGATCGCCGTGCGTGCGATGAAGGCGGGAGCCGACGATTACCAGCGCAAGCAGGACCTGACGCGCGAGAAGCTGATCGCCTCGATCCGCGACCTGACATACGACAAGGCCGAGGCGACCGTCTCGGTCGCACTTGCCGCGCGCATGAATGCGCACAACCTCGGCGCGCGGATCCGGATACCGGGAATCCGCGTGCTGCGGCTGATCGGCGAAGGGGGCATGTCCCGCGTCTACCTCGCATCGCGCCAGGGCGACGACGAGCCGCTAATCGTCAAGATCTTGCGCAGCGAGGTGACCGAGGACAACAATGCGCTCGCGCGCTTCATGGCAGAGTGCGACCTGATCGAGCGCATCGGCAGCTGCCACATGGCGCGCATCCACGGCCACGGCGTATCCGAGGGCCTTGCCTACCTGGTGATGGAGTTCTTCGACGGCGGCGACCTCAAGAAGCGTCTCGGCGGCAAGGCGCTGCCGCCGGAGGAGGCGCTGCGGATCTTCCGCGAGCTGATGTTCGCGCTGGGGGAGATCCACGAGCGTGGAATCGTGCACCGGGACCTGAAACCCCAGAACTTGATGTTCCGTGCCGACGGCAGCCTCGCGATTGTGGACTTCGGCATCGCCAAGCACATCGATTCGGCGGGCCGCACCGGCCACGACGAGGTCCTCGGCACGCCGCACTACATGAGCCCGGAACAGGTGCGCGGCCTGGCGCTCGATCGGCGCACCGACATCTACAGCGCCGGAGTGCTGCTCTTCGAGATGATGGCCGGCGGGCACCTGTTCGAAGGCGAGACGGCGATTGACGTGGCTCTGCGTCATGTCGACACGCCGCCGCCGCCGCTGCCCGAGGAACTGTCCGGGTACCAGGGACTGCTCGACAAGCTGCTGGAGAAGGACCGCGACGCGCGCTTCAGGAACGCCGACGAGGTCATCGGCTTCCTGTCGCGCAAATTTGGCCATGCCAGCGGCGCCTTTGGTGCCGAATCCGCAGCCAGGCGTAAATGAGGCCATGAAGACCAAAGTTGCCGTCAAGGATCTCCGATTGGGCATGTACGTGTACCAGCTCGACCGGCCCTGGACCGAGACTCCGTTCATGTTCCAGGGCTTCCTGCTGAACAGCGAAACGCAGCTCGAGACGCTGAAACAATACTGCCAGCATGTCTTGGTGGACTCGGAACGTACTTATGAGGATCCAAACCGCCCGGGCGCGGCCGTGCGCGGCTCCCCGGGTCCGCCTTCCGGCGTGCGGCATGTCGATTATGTCGAGCAAGTCAGCGTCGAGAATGAGTTCACGCGCGCGTGCGAAGCTTGCGTGCGCGTGGAATCGGTCGTCGACGACGCCTTCCAAGCGCTGCGGGCGGGCGATAAGCTGGACGTGACCGCGACGGCGCAAGTTGTTTCCAAGATGACTGAGAGCATCCTGCGCAACCCCGATGCGTTTCTCCTTTTTTCCTCGCTCCAGAAGCGGGGCGGCCATCTTCTCGACCGCGCCGTCAATTGCTCGATCTACATGATCACATTCGCTCGCTTTCTGGGGATGGAGAAGGCCGACGTCGAACGGGCCGGTACGGTCGGGCTGCTGCAGGACGTCGGCATGCTCGAGATGCCCGAGTCACTGATCAGAAAGGAGGGGTTGCTGTCGTCGGACGAAATCGACCTCGTGCGCACGCATGTGCTTCGCGGCGTCGAGACGCTGCGCCGGGCGAACATGTCGGCGGATATCACCGATATCATGGCGCAGCACCATGAGCGGCACAACGGGAGCGGCTATCCGCACCGTCTGAAGGGGCCGGAGATCTCGACCATCGGGGCTTGCGCGGCGATCGTCGACACGTTCGGCGCCATGACGAAGCGGCGGCCCTATGCCGATGAGATGTCGCCGTCGAACGTGCTCGGCATCATGCACAAGTGGAGGGACGGATTTTTCAACGGCTGGCTGGTCGACGAATTCATCCGCTGTATCGGCGTATTCCCGGTCGGAAGCGTGGTGGAGCTGAACAGCGGCGAGGTTGGAATCGTCATCTCGCAGAACGTCGCCAAGCGTCTCCAGCCGCGCGTGATGATAATCAAGGATGCGAATGGCCGGCCTTTGCGGCCTCAGAAGTTGCTCGATTTGTCGCGCTCGCCCAATGCGACGGCGGAAGAAAGCCACCGAATTCGTCGCACGCTGGAATACAGCCGCGCCGGAGTCTCGGCCCAAGAGCTGTTCCTCTGAGCGTCCCGGTGCTTCGATCAGGGCAGGGAATTCCAGATGGCGCGCAACTGATCCGGAAGATCTTTCGGGGAGAACGGTTTCGAAATCATGCCGGCGGCGCCGAGCGCGCGCAGCTCTACGACATCGCGCTCCGCGGCTTTGGCGGTGATGAACACGACCGGCAGGTTCTGCGTCTCGGGCACCTCGCGCATCCTCCGGAACAGCGTCGGGCCGTCCATCCCCGGCATCATCCAGTCGAGCATCACCAGATCCGGCTTGAAGGAGACCATCCGCTCGATCGCCAGGTGCGGATCATCCACGATCTCGACGGCCATTTTTCCGATGCGCTCGAGCGTCATGCGCACGATGCGCCGGATGTCCTCCTCGTCTTCGACGTAGCAGACGCGGCTCAGTGGTCGATTCGGCATGCGTTCATCTGTGGTCAGCGCTTCCCCGCCCCAGCGTACTCGCGCAAGGGCAGCTCGATGAAGAACCTCGTTCCTCCTCCTTCGCGGTCGGCGAAGCCGATATGGCCGTCCATCAATTCAACCATAAGCTTGCTGATCGCGAGTCCCAGCCCGGTACCGGCTTTTTTGCGGGTGAGGGCCGAGTCGGCCTGGGCAAAGCGGTTGAAAATTCGGGAGCGGAATTCAATTGGGATTCCCGGACCGCGATCGTCCACCGATACGATCGCCCGGGAATCGGCGACCGACACGCCGAGTTCGATCTGGTCTCCTTCCGGGGAGAACTTGGCGGCGTTGGAAATCAAGTTGGTCAGGACCTGGAGCAGCCGCCTGCGGTCCGCGTAGACCTTGATCCGCGGAGGCTCGTTGCGCAGCATGAGCCGGACGCCGAACCGGTCGGCGAAGGCACGATTGAGCACGATCGACTCGCGCACCAGATTGTCCAGCTCGACTTCCTCCGGAAGCATCGAGAACTGGCCTGACTCGATCTTCTCGATGTCCAGGAGGTCGTTGATCAGATCCAGAAGCCGTTGCGCGTTGCGCTCCGCGACCTCGGTCAGTTCGCCGATATCCTTTTGCACTTCGCCGAGCGCTCCGGAGGTGACGAGCTGCAGCGACCCGATGATGGAGGTGAGCGGCGTTCGCAGCTCGTGCGAAAGCGTCGATGTGAATTCTTTCTTGACGCGCTCGGCATCGAGCTGCTGGGTGATGTCCCGGGCCTGCACGATCGCAGAGATGAGGTCTCCGTTCTCGTTCACCAGCGGGGTGACCGAAAATTCGCAGACGACCTCCAAACCGTCGCGCCGGAGGCAGTGCGCCCTGACGCCAGCCTCAGGCTGCTTGACGGCGACGAAGTTCGTCCACCAACCACCGCCATGCACGGATGCCTCCGGCGGAATGATGGATCGCAGCAGGTTGCGGCCGACCAGTTCCGAGGACGAGTACCCGAATACCGTTTCGGCCGCGGTGTTCATGTCCAGGATGGTCCCCATGTGGTCCACTTCGAACACCGGGATCGGCGCCCGTTCGGCGAACAGCGCGAGCTTGCGCCCGGACTCCCCGATCATGCGCTGCGCATGCGTCAATTCCTCCATCTGGCCCTCGAGTTGCATGTTGAGCGATCCGTACTGATCGGACAGGTTGCGATAGGCATGCTTTAGTCCGTGCCCGGAGTAGAAAACCTGGTTCAGGCGGTACACGATGCCGACGCTCATTCCAAATACGACCGCAACCAGAAATGCGAGCTCGGTAGACAAGCGGTCGCCGGCTGCCGCCAGCACGTACGTGAACGGCACCGCGATGGCACCGGCATACAGCGCGAAGATTGGCCAGGACGCGGCATAGGCCCAAATGCCGCCGCAGCCGACCCCTGCAAGCAGCAAAGCGAGAAACACGTGCTGCTGGTCGACGCCGGACGGAAAGAACGCTGCGCCCGTGAAGCCCCACACCGTTCCGCTCGCAAGCGCGCTGATTGCGAGCCAGCGCATCCATTGACCCGCATTCGCCGCTCGGTCCGTACTCCTGCGGTAGCCGGCGTAGAGGGTGGCGCTCGCCGCCGCGATCAGCAGCACGACTCCCCACCAAAACAGCGCTAGTTCCAGGAATTGCGCTCCCCACAGACCGTAAGTGGCGATCACGGCGAGCCCGAGCAACCCCGCAATGGCGATCGGTGTCTGACCGTAGAGCTGCTCGACGCGCTCCGCAAGGATCCGCCGCGGATCGGCTGAATAGCCGGGGTTGACGGAAGGGTCGGCGCTTGTTGCGGCGCTGTCTTGATTCATCGCTGATAGGACAGATCCCGTCTGTTCATTATAGACGAAGCCCTTTCGCGAACGAGTGCACGGTGCGCGGAACGGACCTGCAAACCCTTCCCGCTGTCGATCACGCCGACACCGCTGTCTTCGATTGCAAGCTCGTCGCGGCGCAGATCGCGCTCGATTGCTACGTAATCCGGCCGTGATTTCGCGATTAAGGGCTTCCCGGTTTCCTTGTTTAAGGGTGATGCGTTTGTCAAGCCCCTTGATGGTTGCCGTCATAGGGGTTCCAAGAACCGCTTCGCGAAAAAAACGTTAGACTTCGCTCCCATGAGCGAAGCACCGGCGAAGCCCGCTGCGGCCGCGCACGCACCGCCGGAAGCGTCGGTGGTTCTGGTTGTAGACGACTCCCCGGACGTGCTCGCGCTCGCGGCCAGGGTGCTCGGCAAGGAGTACCACGTCAGGCTTGCGCCCGACGGCGGCATGGCGTTGAGCCTTGCGGCCGACGATCCGAAGCCGGACCTGATCCTGCTCGACGTGGAGATGGAGGGCGCGAGCGGGTTCGAGGTGTGCAGGGTGCTCAAGGAGGACCCGGCGACAGCCGGGATCCCGCTCGTGTTTCTCTCCGCCAAGACCGAGCCGACCGATCAACTCGAGGGCTTCGAGCTCGGCGCAGTGGACTACCTGACCAAGCCGATCAACGCGCGCCTGCTGCTCGCCCGCGTCCGCATCCATGTCGCGCTCGCCAACCGCCGGCACGAGCTCGAACGGCTGGTGCAAGAACGCACCGCGCAGCTCGCTTACCAAGCGAACTACGACCTGCTCACGGGCCTGCCGAACCGCAGCCTGCTGCGCGACCGGCTGCACCAGGCGGTCTTCGCGCAACGCGCTGCGCACTCGATTGCGGTGGTGTTCATAGACCTGGACAATTTCAAGTTCGTTAACGACAGCCTTGGCCATGGCGCCGGCGACAAGCTGCTGAAGGCCATCGCCGAGCGGCTGCGCTCGACGCTGCGCGAAGGCGACACCGTGGCGCGACTCGGGGGCGACGAATTCGTGCTGATCCTCAACGACCAGACGAACGACGAGGTGACCTATCGCGCCATGCAGCGGGTCGTCGCCAAGGTGAGCGAAGCGGTGGTGATCGACGGCAAGGAGCTGCTGGTGACCTGCAGCGCCGGAATCAGCCTGTTCCCGCAGAACGGGCCGGACGTGGATGCACTGCTCAAGCACGCCGACGCGGCGATGTACAGCGCCAAGCAACACGGGCGCAACAACTTCCAGTTCTACACCTCGGAAATGAACCGGCTCGTGAACGAGCGGCTCGCGCTCGAGCACAGCCTGCGGCGGGCGCTCGAGCGAAAGGAGTTCGTGCTCTACTACCAGCAGAGGGTGAGCGTGAAGAGCGGTGCCATCGTCGGTGCCGAGGCGCTGGTGCGCTGGCAGCATCCGGAGTTGGGATTGGTCGCCCCGCAACGCTTCATTCCCCTGGCGGAGGAAACCGGGCTCATCGTGCAGCTCGGCGAGTGGGTGCTGCGCGAGGCCTGCCGGCAGAACCGCGCCTGGCGCGACGCGGGCATGCGTCCCGGCAGGATCTCGGTCAACCTCTCGGCGCGGCAGTTCCGGCAGGAAAGCCTCATCCGCTCCGTCTCCGGTATCCTGGCCGAAGTCGGGCTGGATCCGGAGCACCTCGAGCTCGAACTGACCGAGAGCATGGTGATGCACAACGCCGACGCGGCGATCGCCACCCTGCGGGAATTTAACTCGCTCGGCGTCGCGCTTTCGGTGGACGATTTCGGCACCGGCTACTCGAGCCTGAGCTACTTGAAGATCCTTCCGATCGACGCGCTCAAGATCGACCGGTCGTTCGTGCGCGATATCGCGGGCGAGGAGGAATCCGACGGCCTGCTCGCGCAGATCATCATCTCGCTCGGTCACAGCCTGCAGCTCAAGGTAATCGCCGAGGGCGTGGAGACCGACGAGCAGCTGCGCTTCCTTCGGAAGCACCGCTGCGACGAGGTGCAGGGCTTCCGCTTCGGCAAACCGGTACCGCCGGAGCAGTACCAAGAGCTGCTTCGCGAAAAAAAACGTTAGACTTCGCTCCCATGAGCGAAGCACCGGCGAAGCCCGCTGCGACCGCGCACGCGCCGCCGGAAGCGTCGGTGGTTCTGGTTGTAGACGACTCCCCGGACGTGCTCGCGCTCGCGGCCAGGGTGCTCGGCAAGGAGTACCACGTCAGGCTTGCGCCCGACGGCGGCATGGCGTTGAGCCTTGCGGCCGACGATCCGAAGCCGGACCTGATCCTGCTCGACGTGGAGATGGAGGGCGCGAGCGGGTTCGAGGTGTGCAGGGTGCTCAAGGAGGACCCGGCGACAGCCGGGATCCCGCTCGTGTTTCTCTCCGCCAAGACCGAGCCGACCGATCAACTCGAGGGCTTCGAGCTCGGCGCAGTGGACTACCTGACCAAGCCGATCAACGCGCGCCTGCTGCTCGCCCGCGTCCGCATCCATGTCGCGCTCGCCAACCGCCGGCACGAGCTCGAACGGCTGGTGCAAGAACGCACCGCGCAGCTCGATGGGACGCGGCTGCAGATTATCTACCGGCTCGCGCGCGCAATGGAGTACCACGAAACCACCGCTGCCGGGAATCGGGCGCTGCGCATCAGCCAGTACGTGAAGCTGATCGCGCAGGCCGCCGGCGCGAAGCCTGATCTAAGCGAGCTGCTGGCGCATGCAGCGCCGCTGCACGACGTCGGCAATCTTGCGGTCCCCGCGGAGATACTGAAAAAGCGGGACAAGCTGACGGTTCCGGAGTGGGAGCGGGTGCGCCGGCATCCCGAGATCGGCGCAGAGATCATCGGCAAGCATGACGATCCGTTGCTCAAGCTCGCGCGGCTGCTCGCGCTCAGCCACCACGAGCGCTGGGACGGTAGCGGCTACCCGCACGGCTTGAAGGGAGAAGAGATCCCGTGGCCGGCCCGGGTGATGGCAATCGCCGACACCTTCGAGTCGATGACCACGACGCAGTTCTACCGCGATGCCCTGTCGCCGAAGCGGGCGGCCGACGAAATCGCCGCCGGTAGCGGCACGAACTACGATCCCGCGCTGGTGGGGGCGTTCAAGAAGGCGCTGCCGGCGATGCGCAATGTGCGCGAGACGTACTCTGACCTGCTCGGTGACTTGATCAACCTCGATTTCACGGAGCGCGCGCAGGCCCTGCGGACTGCGGCTACGAAGCCCGCGGGAATCCCCCTGGGGGGCAGCGCGCCGGCGAAGAAATAGCGGCGCGGGTCCTTCGCCTCAGGGCGCGTTCCCGCGATTTTCACTGATCTTCCTTCCCTTATAATTGAAGCTCCCGATGTCGAGCAGCGAGCCCGTCGTGCCTGAAGCGGCCTATACGGTTACCGTAGCGAAGGATTTCGAGGACCTAATCCCGGGGTTTCTCAAGAACCGACGTACGGAACTGGACGGCCTGCGCGCCGCGATCGCGGCAGGCGACTTCGAACAGGTGTACCGGCTCGGCCATCGCATGAAAGGCGTCGGAAACTCTTATGGCTTCGAAAAAGTGACGCTGCTCGGCAAGCAGCTCGAGGACAGCGCCAAAAGCGCCGATCGGACAGGGATCGAGGCGCGCATCGCGGAGTACGCGGACTACCTGGCGCGCGTCGAAGTCGTCTTTGAATGATGCGCGCGCTGCGCCGGAAGCGCAAGGCGGCTGTCATGTTCCGTTGATCGACGACGACCCGGACATGGTTGCGTATCTCATGCACCTGTTGAAGAAGGAAGGCATGCATGCGGAGGCTGTGCCAGCGGAGAAGTGCGGGATTGATTCGGCTATCGCTGATCACATGGTATTTCGTACCCAAACCGAATCAGCGTAGGATGCCGCGAGGGGGCTAGCCGAATGAGCCACAGTTCTCTGAGGATTCCGAAGCAGCAGGTGCCGATGACCATCTGGGTGCATCCGGAGGGTCGGGTGGCCGGCGCGATTTTTCTCAACCTGCCGGGGCCGGACTCGCATGGCACCGAGCAGCCTTGGGACGTGCTCAACGAGTCGGCCGACTTCCTCGTGATCAAGCGCAGCGATCCCGAGGGGGTCCGCTTCTACAACAAGAGTTCCATCGTGCGGGTCGAGTACCGGGATGACGCCCGCTTTGCGGCCGAGGACGGCAAGCCGTTGCCCTGCCGGGTCATCATGATGGACGGCGCCCTCATCGAAGGCGAGTTCTGCAAGGCGCTTCCAGAAGAGCAGTCGCGGCTCTCCGACTACGTGCGCGACACCCGGGAGCGCTTCTTCAAGCTGCGACTCGCAGGCGGCGACATGACGCTGGTCAATAAGAGCTATGTCGTCTACATCAGCGAGCTCGAAGGCCGACCGCGGGCCGTACAGCCGGGCGAAGCCGGATCCGCCGCCGGCGACCCGCTCGGGCTCGCCGTCTGATGCCGGTAACGCTGGCGGCGGTGTAGTCACTTCGCCGCGATGGGGCTCTTCGACAACATACGGGCTGACACCGCAATCGGCGCAATCGTGGCGTCGCCCCGTGGCGCCAAGACCGCCAAGGCGGTGGAACGGCTGCGCGCGATCGGCAAGGCGGCTGTGCCGAAGCTCATCGCGGCGCTGCCGCGCGATCCCTCCGGCACCCTCGGCACACTGCTGGCCGGACTGGTGAGCAACGCCACGCTGCCTACCATCGTCACCGAGGGCCTACTGAGCGAGGACGCCCAGGTCACGGCGGCGGTCAAACGCGTGCTGCTGGCCGCGGAGCAGGTCGACCCCAATCGATTGATGGAGGTGTACGTCGCCCACGGCGGCGCCGTGCCCGACATCGCCGACATCCTGCTCGCCCGCAAGGAGGCGATCAGTGCCAAGACGATCCTGCGACTGCTGCAGATTGCCCACGAGGACCACCAGCCCACGCTCTTCAAGTTCGTCGGTGAGATCGCCAACGAGGCGATGGTCGGGCCGCTCATCGGCTTCCTGAAGGACGCCGAATGGGAAGGCCGCTTCCACATCGCCCCGACGCTTGCGCGCTTCCCGAGCGAGGCGACGCGCGATGCACTGCTGCGGCTGCTCGGCGATCCGCATAAGATGGTGCGGCAGGCCGCGCTCGACGGGGTGGTGTCCCTCGGCATGCCGGTGCCCAGCGGCCCGGTGTGCGCGCTGTTGCGGGACCCGGACCTCGTGGTGCAGGCGAAGGCGATCGAGACAGCCATCAAGCTCAACGACCCGGGCTCGGTGCGATACCTGTTGGAGATCCTGCAGGACGAGTCGGAGCACGTGCGGCGCGGCGCGGTTGAGGTGCTCAACGCCGTGGGCGACGCCAACGCCATCAAGGACCTGCTGTTGGCCCTCAAGGACAAGGATTGGTGGGTGCGGGTGCGCGCGGCCGATGCGCTCGGCGCGATCGGCGGGCCGAAGGTCATCGACGCGGTGCTGCATCTCCTTGGGGAGGAGGACGAGTTCCTGCGCCGCACCGCCGTCGAAATTCTCAACACCACCAAGGATGAGCGCGCCTTCGAGTACCTGGTCAAAGCGCTTGGCGACGCCGACTGGTGGGTGCGCGAACGCGCCGTCGACGCGCTCGCGAGCCTGGGCGACAAGCGCGCGGTGCCGCATCTGGTCGGCTTGCTGGCCGAGGACACGCCCGCCACTCCGGCCGCGATCCGGGCGCTCGCGCAGATCGCCGACCCCGCCGCAGTGGAGCCGATCCTCGCGAAACTGGCGAGCGCCGACGACGTGATCCAGCGGGAGGCGATCGACGCCCTCGGGACGCTCGCCGCGCCGCAACAGGCGGAGGCGGTGCTGAAGGGCTTGCGCGAGCTCGATGCCCGGAGCACCGAGGCGCGCGATCTGGCGCAACGCGTTGCGTCGGAGCTGGCGGCGAAGTCCCCGCAGCGTGGTCCCAGGCGCACTGCCGCTGCACCCGATCGCGTGCCCGCCGCGCACGCGGAGACAATGTATGCGCGGCCTCCGTCGAAGGAGCCAGCCGCGGCGCAGGGCGGGAAAGAATCGCCCGCCCCCGCTGCGGCCGCCGGTGCGCCGGTGCGGGTCAACGACGAAGTCATCGAATTTGGCACGATCCAGCCGGGGCTGCTGGTGGGCGGCCGCTACCGGGTCGTCAAGGAATTGGGGCGGGGCGGCTTCGGCACGGTCTTCAAGGTGGAGGACAAGATGGTGCAGGAGGAGATCGCGCTCAAGTTCATCAATCCCCAACTGGTGCAGGACGAGAACATCATTGCGCGCTTCATCCACGAGGTGCGCTACGCGCGAAAGATCACCCACCAGAACGTGATCCGCATCCACGACTTCCTCACCTTCGGAAGGCTCCACGCGATCTCCATGGAGTACTTCGCGAGCCACCCGCTCGCGCGCCGTATCCTCCGCGGGCTTCACCAGAACCAGGCGCTGGGGCTCAAGTTCGTGCGCGCCATCGCCCGCGGCGTGTACGTGGCTCACCAGGCGGACATCGTGCACCGGGATCTGAAGCCCGCCAACATCCTGGTGAACGACGAAGATGTGCTGAAGATTGTCGATTTCGGACTCGCCGCGGCGTGCAGTCATGCCGATTCGCGCCTGACCAAGACCGGCCACATGATCGGCACTCCGGCCTACATGTCGCCCGAACACGCGCGCGGCGGCAACATCGACATCCGCACCGACATCTACAGCCTCGGCGTCATCATGTACGAGATCTTCACGGGCACGGTGCCGTATTCCGGCGACCACGCGGTCGCAGTGGTTTTCCAGCACCTCGAGGGCAAGAAGGAACCGCCGCGCAGCCGCAATCCGGCGATCGAGCCGCAGCTCGAGGCGATCATCCTCAAGGCCATGGCGCTCGATCCGGACGATCGGTACCAGAACCTCAAAGACCTGCTCGCGGATCTGGACCCGCTCGGGGTGACGGACGCGGAATGAGCGCGCGCATCGACGCCTTCCTGCAAATGGGGCGAGAGCAGGGCGGCTCCGACATCCACCTCGCCGTGGGTTGCCCGCCGATGCTGCGCGTGATGGGTGAGGTCGCGCCGATCCGCTACCGCGACCTGAACGAGGACGAGCTCAAGTCCCTCCTTTACGAAGTTCTGGGCGACGCCCAGAAGGCCGAGTTCGAAGCCGGCAACGACCTCGACTTCTCTTACGCGCCGGACCAGACGGAGCGCTACCGCTTCAACGTGTTTCGCAAGGCCGGCGGCATCGGCGCCGTGGTGCGGGTCGTGCCGAAGACGATCCCGCCGCTCGAACAACTGGAACTGCCGCCGGTGGTAAAGACACTCGCCGAGTACGATCACGGCATGGTGCTGGTGACCGGCGCTACCGGTACGGGCAAATCGACCACGCTCGCGGCAATCGTCGACTACCTGAACAGCACGAAGAAGCTCAACATCATCACCCTTGAAGACCCTGTCGAGTATCTGCACCAGAGCAAAATGTCGCTCGTCGTGCAGCGGGAGGTGGGCTCCTCGGTGGGCAGCTTCGCCGAGGGGCTGAGATCAGCCCTGCGCCAGGACCCGGATGTCATCCTGGTGGGCGAGCTGCGCGACGCCGAGACGATCATGTTGGCAATGACTGCGGCCGAGACCGGCCACCTCGTGCTCGGCACAATGCATACCGCCAGCGCGGTCAAGACCCTCGACCGCATCATCGACGTATTGCCGGCGGAGCAGAAGGCGCAGGGAACCATGTTCCTCGCCCAGTCTCTGAAGGGGGTCATCAGCCAGACCCTGGTGATGAAGCCCAATCGCCAGGGGCGCAAGGCGATCGTCGAGATCATGCTTGTGACGATGGCCATCTCCAACCTGATTCTCGGCGGGAGAGTAGTCCAGATCCCGACGGCAATTCAGACCGGGCGTGACCGCGGAATGCAGCTCATGGACCAGGCGCTGCTGGAGGCTGTGCAGGCGAAGCAGATCGATCCGGACGCAGCCTACCTGCATGCCCAGGACAAGCAACTGCTGCAGCGCTTCGTGACCGACCCGAAGCTGCTGCCGCAGGTGGGCCTGGTGGTCCGATAGGGAGGGCAGGAGGCGCCGTGGCGAACCGCATCGACACCTTCCTCGAGCTGGCAGTCCAGCAGGACGGCTCGGACCTGCACTTGATCTCGGGCAATCCCCCGCGCATCCGGGTCTATGGCAGTCTGGAGCCTGTGAAGTACCGCGAGCTGACCACGAACGAGACTGTCACTCTGCTGAACGAGATCATGAGCGAGTCGTTGCGCACGGCGTTCGACGCAACGAGCGCGGTCGACTTCGCCTATGCCATCCCGGGACTCGCGCGCTTCCGGGTCAACGTGTTCCGCCACCTTGGCGGCGTGGGCGCGGTGTTCCGGGTGATCCCGCACGCGGTGAAGACGCTGGACGAACTCAACGTTCCGCCGGTGCTTAGAACTTTCACGCGGCAGAAGAGAGGCCTCCTGCTGACCACGGGGCCGACCGGGTCCGGCAAGTCCACCACCGTCGCTGCGCTCATCCACGAGATCAACGCGACGCGCAAGGGACACATCGTCACCATCGAGGACCCGATCGAATTCACGCACCAGCGCAAGCTCTGCCTGATCTCCCAACGCGAGGTGGGCTTTCATGCCAAATCCTTCGCCGCCGGGCTGCGCTCGGCGGTGCGCGAGGACCCGGACGCGATCCTCGTGGGCGAAATGCGCGACCTGGAAACCATCGCGCTCGCGCTCACCGCGGCCGAGATCGGGATCCTGGTTTTCGGCACGCTGCACACCAACAGCGCGGTCGCCACCGTCGATCGCATCATCAATGTATTCCCGGCGGGCGAGCAGCCACGGGTGCGCACGATGCTTTCCACCTCGCTCGTCGGCGTGGTGTCCCAGCAGCTCGTGAGGCGCGCCGACGGCAAGGGGCGGGTCGCGGCCCTCGAGATCCTGGTGAACAATCCGGCCATCGGCAATCTGATCCGCGAAGGCAAGACCGAACAGCTGCGGAGTGCGCTGCAGTCCGGCGGCCTGCAGGGCATGCAAAGCCTGGACACGGCCCTGCGCAAGCTGGTTGACGCGAAACTGGTTAGCGGCCAGGACGCCTACGGGGCGTGCGTGGTGAAGCGCGACTTCGAGCAGTACGCGGCTTGAGCGGCGCGATGAGGCACCGTAGACTCGCGGACATCGCCGGCTTGAGCCACGTGGGGCGGCGCCGGAAGAACAACGAGGATGCGATCGCCTGGGACGCGGAGCTGGGCCTCGCGCTGGTGGCTGATGGCATAGGCGGGAGCAACGCGGGCGAGGTAGCGAGCGTCACAGCCGTGCGCGGCGTCAAGAGCGACCTGCGTCTCGCACTGCAGGCGGGCGCATCCGCAGCGGTGTCAGCAGCGGATCACGCGGCATTGGTGCGGGAGCTGGTGCACCGCGCCCACCAGCGCGTGCTCGCAACGGCGGCGCGCGAACCCCAATTGCGCGGCATGGCTACGACACTGGCGCTGGCCCTGCTCGCTGGCGATGTCGTGACGGTCGCCAATGTGGGCGACTCCCGCGTGTACCGCATGCGCGGCGCGACGTTCGAGCGCCTCACGCGCGATCACCTGCTGGTGGCCGACTTGGTGGAACGCGGCAGCTTGACCGAAGAAGAGTCGCAAACTTCACGCCACCGCAATGTCCTCACGCGCGCGCTCGGCATGGAGGGAAAGCTGGATGTGGACGTCGCGCACTATCCGGTCGAGCCGGGCGATCTCTACCTGCTCTGCTCCGATGGTCTCACCCGCGATATCGGCGACGACGAGCTTTCGGCGCTCCTGCAGGAGAAAGGCGCGATCCTGCGGGACGCGGCGCACGAGGCGGTAGCGCTCGCCAACCGCCGCGGCGGGGGTGACAACGTGTCCGTGATCCTGATGCGGCTCGCATGAGCAACGCGGAACAGAATCTCGCGACCCTATTCGTCGACGTGGCGGGCAGCACCGAGCTTTATCAGCGCTACGGCGACCGTGATGCGCTCGCGTCGATCGAGGGCTGCCTCGCCGTGCTGAAGGAGGTGACGGCCGGGTACCGTGGCCGGGTGGTCAAGATGATCGGTGACGAGTTGATGGCCGTGTTCACGAGCGCGGAGGATGCCCTGGTCGCGGCCTGCGAGATGCAGTGGAGTGTCTCGGAGCTGCCGCCGCTCGGCACGCACCAGCTCGCCGTGCGCATCGGTTTCCACTTTGGCCCCACGCTGGAGCAGGCGGGCGACATCTTCGGGGATGCGGTCAACATCGCCGCGCGCCTGGCGGAGATCGCCAAGGCGGGGCAGATCCTAACCAGCGAGGACACCGTGTCCGCGGTCGGCAAGCCGCTTTCGGTGCGCACCCGCAAGCTCGACCGTCTGGTCCTGCGCGGGATGACCACCGAGATGATCCTGGTCGAGGCGATCTGGCAGGAGAGCGACGACATCACGGCCCTCATGTCCAGGACCATGCGAAAATCGTCGCCCGGCAAGCCGCTCGTGCTGCGCTACGGCGAGCAGAAGATCGCCGTCGGGCCAGAGCGGCCGCGCGTGACTTTTGGGCGCGACGAGGGCAACGACGTCGTTGTATCGAACGATAGGGCGTCGCGCGTCCACGCCATCATTGAATGGCGGCGCGACAAGTTCATCCTCGCGGACCAGAGCACCAACGGGACCTTCGTCGCGACCGAAGGGGCCGGAGAGACCGTGCTGCGGCGCGAAGAGATGACGCTGCTCGGCCGGGGTCTCGTAAGCTTTGGCGGTCCCGTGGTTCCCGGCGCCCAGGGATTGCTTGAGTTCGTTTGCGACGTTTGACCCCGCCTGAGCACCGCCATCCGGGCGACGTGTGGTAGCGCGCTTGCCGCGCTCTTGCGATCCGTACCACCCGAGGGTGCGAACTCACTGCGTTTACTCCCGTTTGCTCTGCGGTTCGCATGCCGCCGGTACCCCCGCAGTGGGCGGGCCGCTTTCGCCCGCGCAGACGGCAAGCAAGACGAGTCATAGTGGAGTTGACCCGCTTTCGTGGACACTTTTCAATGTTGGGAATTGAAGGAGGTTCACGATGCCCCGTAGTCGCCCTGGATACCCGCCGGAATTCCATTAACATATTCCTGCGACAAGACCACGAGGAGAATAATCGATGAAGAGCATGAGCATGCTTGGATTGACCGGGATGTTTTCCTTGTTCTGCGGCAGCGTTTGGGCGCAAAGCCCCATGAGTTGCGAGCTTGCCGGCGCGCTGACGGGGAGCGGCGCCAGGAAAGTCTATGCCGCAAAGGCGAATCTGCGCTGTCCGGCCGACGTCAACGCCATGGAGATCGAGGAGATTTCGGCGGATGCGAAGATTGTAGAGTCACCGCAACGCCAGGCGAAACTCACGATGAACTGGAGCTACGTCTATCGGCGCAAGCCGTCGCGGGGCGCGGTTACGTTCGACGTGTACGCAGGCGAAGCGCTGCTGAAGTCCTGCCCGTCCGCGATTCTCGATGCGAATTTCAGCGACACCTCGTCGTCTTCGGATTCCGCGGAATGCGATCTGCCCGCGGACAGCTACGCGAAGATCGACCGCATCGTGTTCCGCATTAAAGGCTCGTACCGTTGAGAGACCGCACTTTGCTCTTGCATACTTGATGGGGAAAACCATGAAACCACAACACACCGCCCGCCGCTGGCTCGCCGTCTGCCTGGGCATTTTTCTGGGCGTCCTGTCCATGAATGCAACAGCGCAGACGCTCACCGGTGCGCAAGCGCGGAAGTCGCCGCAGGCGGAGGTCTTCCTCGCCTATGAAAAGGCGTTGCTCTGGCAGGGCATAGACGCCGCGGGCGCCCACATGACCGCAGAGAGGCTGGAGGGCATGAAAGCACAGATCCAGCAATTCGGCGCGGACGGCTTCAAACAAATGCAGGCCGAAAGGCGCAAGAGCACGCCGCAGGGCGAGGCGCGCCGCAAGCAGATCGAGAAAGTGGTTGTGGACGGCGACAACGCCGTGCTGGAGGCGCGGAACGGGCCGAACGATGTCGACGTGGCGCGACTGGTCAAGACCAAGGATGGTTGGAAGATCGCAAAGTAAGGACCCGATGGCCATGGCCGATGACGATAAACCATCATTGGGGTTCTCGTGCCCCCGATGCGTCAGCGGAAATGTCAGGCGCCGGCAAAGCGTTACAGTAAGTCAGTTGGCGTTTGGTTCGGCGCTGTCGCCTTGCTGTTCGTGCTCGCTCTGGGCGCGTCAGGGTCCTATAGCGGAGCGTCAAAACCCAGTCCCTTGCTGGTTGTCCTGCTCTTCATGCTTTTCGTCGTGGGAATCGGGGCTGTCATGGCGCCTTTCAGCCTCGCGTTCGGAAAGAACCGCTGCAAAGACTGCGGGCACAAGTGGCGCTGACCGCCGCCCCTGCTCAAAAACGGGAGAACTCAAATGAATCGACTTAGGGGCGCAATCACGATCTCCAGGGCCATCGCCGCCGCCGCCCTGCTTGCGTCGGCGCCGGTACATGCCGGCAAGATCACCACCGAGTCCAGCAAGGATGGCCGGCAGAATATCGAGACGCTGGAATTCAACGACAAGGGGCACATTCGCATCACCAGTAACGGCCTCGATTCATTGGGCATGATCGCGCGCGACAAGCGCATCTATTTCTTTGGCGAACTCAAGGGCAAGCCCAAGGTGGTGGACATGCTGGCCGCCCTCAAGAAGATCCAGGACAAGGGCATGAAGCGGCCCGAGAGCGACCCGGCGGTCGAGGAAATCGCCGACATCAAGCCGACAGGCCGCAAGGAAACCATCGCCGGCATCGAGGGCGAGGCGCATGTGGTGACCTGGACGCTGGCGGGCAAGAAACGCACCGAGGAGATCGTGCTGACGCGCGACCAGCGCCTGGCGGGGGTCATCAAGGGGCTCAGCCTCGATCCCGGCCTGATGAGCCAGAAGCCGAGGAAGGCCGAGCTGAAGGAACAGGTGCATGCGCTTGGGGCGTTCCTGCTCAAGTCGCCGACCAGCGTGGTGACCTCCGCCGATTTCAGCCCGACGCCGGACGCGCGCTTCGCGCTCAAGGCCAAGCCCGGCGACGACGTGGACACGATCATGGAAATCGTGATGTCGGCCGCGTTCGGCGCAGTGGGCGCGGCGGCGAGTGGACAGGACGGGGCCAAGGCCGCGGCGGCGAAGGAGGCTGGCGGCAAGCCGCCGAGCAAAGTGAAAGTGTCGTCCGATGACATCAAAGCCTGTGACCTGAAAAAGATGCCAATGGCCCAATGCCGAGCCATGCTGGTCCGCAAATACGGCAAACCTACGGAAGAAGACGCTTCCAGCTTCGCGTGGGAAAAGTTCCGCGGCGCCGATGCGCCTGGGACCTGCTACAGCTTCTCAGTGAGTTATGGGGGGAAGGAAGTCAGCGGCTACAGTTTCGCGACGGACAGTTGCGAATGAGTCCGCGAAGCGCGGGCAGGCGTGCTGCGGCCAGGCCGGCGCGCGCGGGCGCAAGCGGCCCCGCAGGCGACGGCTCGAGTCCAGGTTATTGAAGCTATCCGCGCGCTCCCCGCATCTTCGGCGACGATGACCTTCTTCGAGCATCAGCACGTCGCACGGCGCAATACGCGCTTCATGGTCGTGCTTTTCGTGCTCGCGGTGGTCGGCGTCGTCATTGCGATGGACGCCTTCATCGCCTCGATCGTCGTGTGGGGAGAGATCGACAATATGCCCGACGGCGCGCAGGTTCGCCTGATCGACGCCTACCTCTCCGTGCCCGCGCCGGTGTACCTGTGGGGCGCAGGCATTACGTTCTCGCTGATCGTCGTCGAAAGCATCCGGCAGACGTTCAAGCTGCGGGCGGGCGGCGCGGCGATCGCGACGGCCTTCGGCGCGCGGCGCATTGCGCCCGACACGGGCGAGGCCGCGCTCAAGGCGCGTCATTCCCTGGTAAGTACTGAAGCTGATACGATTGTTTCCGTTTCGTGAGCTGACCCAGAGTACGCCCGCTGCCACCGCATTAGCGTGCTCTATTTTCCGTTTTCTGAATTGACCCCGTCAAAGACGCCGTGGCGCGTCCATACGCTCGTGCAACACGCGGATCACGGCAATCCCGTAGTCGGTGATGCGGAAATAGATCGCGTGTCGCCCCACCCGGCTGCGGCGATACCCTTTACGGATGTAATCGCAGGACGTGCCGAGCTGCGGATTGTTTGCGAGTTGATCGAAGGCGGCGTTGATCTCATCGGTGTAACGATGAGCCTGCTCGATTCCCCATTCGTCGAGCGTGTACAGCCAGATGCCTTCAAGATCGCGCGCCGCTGCCGGGGCTAATCGGTAGTCAGCGCGCTTTTTGGGCACGCTTGGCGGCCATGTCCTGCTTGAAGTGTGCCGCGTCGAAGGGCCGCGGATCCCCGCTCGCTTCACCCTTGATTAGCTCAGCGCGAACTGCCTCTATTTCCGCGTTACGCGCCTGGTCGCGGCGGATCAGGTCGCGGACGTATTCACTGTCATTGGTGAAACCTCCGGCCTCGATCTGCGCCTTGATCCACTCGTCCTGCTGGTCGGTGACGGTAATGGTCTTGCGGGTGGTTCCCATCCTGGCCTCCAAGGGGCTGCGTTAAAAAGCATACTATTGAAGTAGAATAGCACGATTCTGACATGCCCGGAAAGCGGGGCTATGTGTTACGCGCCTCTAGAAACGATAATTGCTTTTCGTTGTGGGAATCGGGGCTGTCATGGCGCCTTTCAGCCTCGCTTTCGGGAAGAACGGCTGCAAAGAATGCGGGCACAAGTGGCGCTGATCGCTGCCCCTGCTCGACACTGGAGAACTCCAATGAATTCACGCAGCAGCGTATTCACCATGTCTAGAGTCATCGCCGCCGCAGCGCTGCTTGCCTCGGCGCCGGGCCATGCCGGCAAGATCGTCACGGAGTCCAGCAAGGATGGCCGGCAGAACATCGAGACGCTGGAGTTCAACGCGAAGGGACAGGTGCGCGTCACCAGCAACGGCCTCGATTCGATGGGCATGATTGCGCGCGACAATCGCCTGTACTTTTTCGGCGAACTGAAAGGCAAGCCGGTGGTGGTGGACCTGCTGGCAGCGGTCAGGAAGCTCAGCGAGCAGGGCGCCAAGAGGCCAGAGAGCGACCCCGCAGTCGAGGAAATCACCGACATCAAGCCAACCGGCCGCAAGCTGACCATCGCCGGGATTGACGGCGAGGTGCATACGGTGACCTGGGCGCTGGCAGGGAAAAAGCGAACCGAAGAGATCGTGCTGACGCGCGACCCGCGCCTGGCGGCGGTGATCAAGGGCATGAGCCTCGACCCGGGCCTGATGAGCCAGAAACCGAGCAAGGCAGAGCTCAGGGAACAGGTGCATGCGCTTGGAGCATTTCTGCTGAAATCGCCGACGAGTGTGGTGACTTCCGCCGATTTCGGCCCGACGCCAGACGAGCGTTTCGCGCTCAAGGCACAGCCTAGTGACAACGTCGACACAATCCTGGAGATCGTGATGTCGGCCGCGCTAGCCCCAATCGGTGCGGCCATGGACGCCGTGGCGGACGCAACGGGAAAGGCCTTGAGTGGGGCGGCTGCGAAGCCTGAGCCGGAAGCGCCGGCGGAGCCTCTTGAGCCGACGCTCGAAGAGGCCAACCGCAAGCTGCTGGCAATCAGCCCGGCCTTCGGATTGCAGCTGAAGGCGCCACCCATTGCGGACTATGCCGCCAAGGGATGGGCAGCGATCAATGTCGGCGCGGTTTCCATGTTCACGCCGCCCGGATGGAAGCTGGACGAGCAGGATACGCAAGGAGATTCCAGTGCATCGGCGGGACTGGTCGCGCCCGGCAACGACATGTACATCGAGCTGCGCTTTTTCCGTGATACCCCGCGCCGCGACGGCATCGCGTTCGAAGAAGCCAGCGACAATTACGCTAGCGCGAAAGAGCGCAAAGACAGAGGAATCATGTTGGGCTATGCGCCGTTGAGTGTGGACGGATCGTTCGGCCACGTTGAAATCATGAACTCCGGCGGCGTCGAGAAGAACCCCGACGGCACCCTGGCCCACCGCATGAACAGGTTCCAGGGCACCAAGCGGGTCGGGGAGGACATCCTCAAAGTGGACTTCAAGGCAACCTTTGCTCAAGCCGACCAGGAAAAATTCGGCGCCGTGATCCTGGACATCATCCGATCGATCCAGTTCAGGAACGTCAACGCCGTCAAGGCCGCCAAATGATGAGTCAAAGGACGCGGGAGTGAGTTGAGATGGTCAAGCTCGAGCTGTTCCGGAAGGGGGATGTCTACATCGACTACCCGTTCGAGGACATGAAGTTCCGGTTCGACAAGGCGAGCAACAAGGTGTTCGTGCGCTGCTACGGCAAGAAGGAAGTGGAGATCGATCAGAGCAACGAGCATTTCAACGAGGCCATCCAGGCAGGCAAGGTGATCACGAAAGAGCAGTATCTGAGCGACGACCCCGCTCCCGACAGCGCCTGAAGCCGCCGACAAGCAAAGCGGCTGTTGCCCGTGCGCCTGCGCTTAGCTGAACCGGATCATCGGGTGCAGCATTCGTCAGACGGAGGGCGATCATGGGCAGGAAAATTCTCACGACAATGGCGTTTGAGTTGACAGCGTTACTGTCGGCGTGCGGCTACAATGACCTGCAATCGACCGACGAGCAGATCAAGGCGGCGTGGGCGGAAGTGCTCAACCAGTACCAGCGCCGCGTAGATCTGATCCCGAATCTCGTCGAGACGGTGAAGGGTTTTGCAGCGCAGGAGCAGCAGGTGCTGCTGGGTGTGACACAGGCGCGTTCCCGGGTGGGGTCGATCCAGGCGACGCCGGAACTCGTCAACGATCCGCAGGCGTTTGCCCGCTTCCAGGAAGCGCAGGGCGCTTTGTCCTCGGCGCTGTCAAGGCTGCTGTTGGTGGCCGAGAACTATCCGCAGTTGAAGTCCGACCGGAACTTCCGCGATCTGCAGGCGCAACTCGAAGGCACCGAAAACCGGATCGCGGTGGCGCGCAACCGTTTCATCAAGGCGGTGCGCGAGTACAACCTCGTCGTGCGCCAATTCCCCAGCAACCTGACGGCGATGCTGTTCGGTTTGAAGGAGAAGCCCCAGTTCACGGTCGAGAACGACAAAGAGATCAGCAAGCCGCCGAAGGTCGATTTCGGCAAACCGGCGCCGGCGGAAAAGTAATGCAGTGAACCTCATTGCTTCCACCCGGTCCCAGGCCGGGAGAAGGTGGTTTTTCCTGCTCGTTCTCATCCTGGCGCCGCTGCTGCTTGCCAGCGCGGGTGCTGAAGTCGCGATACCGCCGCTCACATCGCGCGTCACCGATCTCACCAACACGCTCAGTCCGCAGCAACGCGACGCGCTCGAGCAGAAGCTCGCCGCGTTCGAGGCCGCCAAGGGCAGCCAGATCGCCGTCCTGATCGTCCCGACCACGCAGCCGGAAGCGATCGAGCAGTATTCGATACGCGTGGTGGAGCAGTGGAAACTGGGTCGCAAGGGCGTGGACGATGGCGCGCTGCTGCTCGTCGCCAAAGACGACCGCAAGATACGGCTCGAAGTCGGGCGTGGTCTCGAAGGCGCAGTGCCCGATGCGGTGGCGAAGCGCATCACTGCCGACATCATCGCCCCGTATTTCAAAAAGGACGATTTCGCGGGCGGGATCACCGCCGGCGTCGAGCGCCTGATCAAGGTCGTCGAGGGCGAGCCGCTGCCTGAGCCGGTGGGCAAATCCCAACGCTCAAGCCGCGAGTTGGACGACGATTCCATCGCGATCGGCTTGGTCGTGGTCACCGCGATCGTGGCGATGGTGATAGTGGTTGGCGGCTTTCTGCGCCTCCGGCTCGGCCTTTTCGGCTGTGCTGCGGGCTGCACGGTGCTCGCAGGCGCCGCCGGCGGCGCCGTCTGGGCGATTACCGGAGTGACGTTTTGGGGCGTCTTTCTCGCGATCTGCGTCTTCATCTTGGGCCTGTTGGGCGGTGCGCTTGGCGGCGACGCCGGCAGCGGATGGCCGTGGGCCTGGCTCGGCCGTTTCGGCGTCTCCGCGGGGCTCGGGGGCGTCATCGGCGGCGTCGTCTGGGCCTATACTCAAGCGGCGAAGGCCGGTATTTTTTTCGCGATCGGCGGCTTCCTCTTGGGCATGTTCGGCATCAGCGGTGCCTTCAGCGGCGGCTCGTCGTCCGGCAGAAGCTGGTCCGGCGGCGGCTCGGGCAGCAGCTCGGGCGGCGGCTTTAGCGGCGGCGGCGGCGATTTCGGCGGCGGCGGCGCGTCGAGCAGTTGGTAGCTGCAATACGCAACGCAAAGGGCGCAAAGGAAAGAAAGCACGCACAAAGGTTCAGAGGCCTATGGATATCAAGCGCATCATCAAGCATCTGTTTGCTACGCGGTGGGCCGTCTCCCGCATGTTTCCCGCGGCGGCCATGAAGGCGATCGAAAACGCGATACGCGAATCGGAGCGCTCGCACGACGGCGAACTGCGCTTCGCCGTCGAGGGCGGCATAAAGCTCTGGTTATTGCTGCACGAACGAACGCCGCGGGCGCGGGCGACCGAAATCTTCGCGCAGCTCAGGGTGTGGGACACTGCGCACAACAGCGGCGTGCTGATCTACGTGCAGGCGGTGGACCGCCACATCGAAATCATCGCCGATCGCGGCATCAACGCGAAAGTGGAGCAGCGGCAGTGGGAGGCGATCGCCGGCCGCATGCAAACAGAGTTTCGCGCGCAACGCTATGAGGCCGGCGTGATCGAAGGCATGCGCGAGATCACCGCGCTCCTGGCGCAGTACTTCCCTCCCACCTGCGCCAATCCGGACGAACTGCCCGATGCGCCAGTCGTTCTTTAGATCTGAGCGTAAATGAAAACCAAATTTCTGATCGTTATCTGGCTGGCGATTCTCGTTTCGTTCGCCCATGCCGCATCCGACATTCCGGCGTTCACGCCCAATATCGTCGATCCACACGCCTATCTGACGGAGCCGGAAAAAGACGAAGTGAATCGACTCATTCAGGATGTGCGCGCACGTGCCGATATTCACGCGGCCGTCTACCTTCTGCCGGCACTCGGCGATGAAAGCATCGAAGCTCTCGCCGAGCGCACCTTTAAAAAGTGGACTCTCGGCCAAGCCGGCAAAGACAACGGTCTTCTCATCGTTCTCGCAATGGGTGACCGCAAGATGCGCATCGAAACGGGTTACGGTCTCGAGGGCGACATTCCCGATGTCGTGGCAAAGCGCATCCTCGATGAACAGATGCGACCGTTTTTACGAATGAATCAGATCAAAAACGGACTGGTGAGTGCGCTCGTCGCGCTCGCTCAAAGGAGAAACAAGGAGTACGTGCCGGGCGCGGACTTTCAGGCGCCGGCCCTGCCCACCGTCGAAACTCCCTCCGAGGAACCAATGGATCTTACGCGCGGGTTCATATGGTGGGGCGCGTTCGCGTTGATGGTGCTTGGAGTCCATCCGTTCTGGGCGCGCTCGGTCGGCAGAAAAAAAATGAAACTTATCGCCGCGGATCCGAAGCTCAATTCGAAAGTTTCGCTCAAACCATCGGAACGTTCGTTTTTCAAGGCGTTCACCGCGGGCTGGGCAATCAAACTTTTTTTGATCGTGAATCCCGGCATTTTCATCTTTCTCCTGGCGATGGGAATGCCCGACTCGGTACTGGATATTGCGTTCGCCGCTGGCGTTCCCGCTTTCCTGGGTTTCATCTACTGGCGCGCAAATAAAAAGTACGCGAGCCTCGATGCGTTCCGAGAATATCTCGCCGACGAAGCGGCAAAATACGAAGCGCGCATGAAACGCCTCGTCGCAATCGGTCACGCCGCGCTCGAGCCCGACGGACGATACGCTTTCACCGAGGCCTATTACGCAAGTGAGCGCAGTCGCGCAGAATCGAACTCTTCGAGCTCAGGGTCGTCGTCGAGTTCTTCCGGCGGCGGCAGCTCTGGTGGCGGCGGCGCAAGTTCGAGCTGGTAGAGCTGCCGGCGAAAATCTACGATAGGATGACCTTGGCCATGTCGTTCTCCCAGGACCTCTACTTGAAGGCGCTCACCTTCGCGGCGCGCGCGCATGGCGAGCAGAAGACGCCGGTCGGTCTGCCCTACATCGTCCATGTCTCGTCGGTCGCGATGGAGGTGATGGCGGCCCTGCGGGCGGAACCGGGCACCGACGAGGATCTGGCGCTCGTGTGCGCGCTGCTCCACGACGTGCTCGAAGATACGAGCACGCCGCCGGGCGAGCTGGCGGCCGCGTTCGGCCGGCCCGTGGCCGATGGAGTGTCCGCGCTGACGAAAAACCCGTCGCTCCACAAGCCGACGGCGATGCTGGACAGCCTCGAGCGGATCCTGCGCCAGCCGGCCGAGGTCGCGATGGTGAAGCTCGCCGACCGGATTGCCAACCTCGCACCGCCGCCGCCCCAGTGGACCGCGGAGAAAGTCTCGGCATACCGCGCGGAGGCGGTGTTGATCGCCGACACCCTGGGCGCGGCGAGCGCGTTTTTGGTGTCCCGTCTGCGCCAGCGGATCGAGCGTTACCGGCGCTGACTCCGCGTTGACGCCTGGCGCCGCGGGAGTGAGCTGAGATGGTCAAGCTCGAACTATTCCGAAAGGGGGATGTCTACATCGACTACCCGTTCGAGGACATGAAGTTCCGGTTCGACAAGGCGCGCAACAAGGTGTTCGTGCACTTCTACGGAAAGCCGGAAGTGGAGATTGACCAGGGCAATGAGCATTTCAACGAGGCCATCCAGGCGGGCAACGTGATCACGAAAGAACAATATCTGAGCGACGTGCCGGCGCGGTGACGGCGCGTGCCGAGGCATCAACCCGAACGCGGCACAGCTTTCAGCCTTCAATCGGTCCGATGCCGGGAATCCGTATCAGTTCGGGGTGATAGTTCGCCGGATCGTCGGGGCGGACTCGAACATGCAGGCGGGCGCCCAGCAGGGCTTCGCGGACCATCGCCTCCGTCGGAGCGGCCCATCCGGGCAGCTTTCTCACGCTGGCGAATACGGCAGGGTCGAACTCCATCGCTGCGCTTTCGAAGCGATGCATTTTCCCGCTCGCGGGATCGCACCATTCGCCCACCGCCTTGAGCGTGTATTTTCCGGTGGCGACATCGCACCGGAGCTGGCTGATCTCGATCACTCGGCCCTCGATGCTTTCCTTGCGACGAGGCGAATGCGCCAGTTTAGGAAGAAGCTGAGCAGGAAGATACGCAAGCGGGTCAAAAGAGTTTGCCCCCCTTGGCGTTGAGCAATTCGACAATTTCTTTCCTGCCGTTCATTGCCGCCCATTTCAACGGAGTGTCGCCGTCATTGTCCCTGGCGTTGACATCGGCGCCCTTAGCGAGGAGTAATTCGGCGATATCTTTCTTGCCTTCGCTTGCCGCCCAATGCAACGGGGTCGCGCCGTCATTGTTCTTGGCGTTGACATTGGCGCCCTCGGCGAGCAATGTTTTCACCTTCGCCTCGTCGCCATTCCGCACGGCATCGTGCAACAGGGTTTGGCCGGCTGCTGGCACAGCGGTGCAGAGAAGCAAAAAACTGAGCAGGAAAATAGGTAAGCGCGTCATCGGAGTCTGCCTCTTGAAGAAATGGTTGGTCAGTAGAAGCTGTGGGCGAGTTTTGGTTCGGGTAGTTCGCCAAGTGCATGACAGGCCGCCCATAACCGAGTCTACAGCGCCTGAGGCTTGGCCGGCGCACGCGAGCCTCGCGCCGACGGTTCACGCCGTTCCCGATATCGCCTGAAACAGCGCAGAAGTCTATAACATGCGCCTTCAGCAAGACCACGAGAAGAACAATCAATGAAGGTCATGAGCATGCTTGGATTGACCGCAATGCTGTCATTGTCCTGCGGCAGCGTTTGGGCGCAAAACCCCGTGAGCTGCGAGCTTGCGGGCGCGCTGGCGGGAAGCGGCGCGAAGAAAGTCTATGCCGCAAAGGCAAATCTGCGCTGTCCGGCCGACGTCAACGCCATGGAGATCGAAGAGATTTCGGCGGATGCAAAGGTCGTCGAGTCGCCGCAACGCCAGACGAAAGTCACGATGAACTGGAATTACGTCTATCGGCGCAAGCCGTCGCAGGGCGCGGTTACTTTTGACGTGTATGGCGGCGCAGCACTGCTCAAGTCCTGCCCGACCGAGATTCTCAACAAGGATTTCAGCGACACTTCGTCGTCTTCGGATTCCGCGGAATGCGATCTCCCTGCGGACAGCTACGCGAAGGTCGACCGCATCGTGTTTCGCATCAAAGGCTCGTACCGTTGAGAGGCCGCCATATGCATACCACCGACCGCCGCTGGCTCGCTGTCTGCTTGAGCATTTTTCTGGGAGTCCTGTCCATGAACGCAACAGCCATAGATCCGGGTACGGTAAAAGGCAAATTCACCTACAAGGGCAAGGATTACATCTTGCAGCACGTCTATGCCTGGCAACCGCCGGCGCAGGCCGAGGAGCTGTGGGTTTATGTCACCGACGCAGGGCTACCGGCGGCGGCGGCGCAGGGCCGTTCCAAATCCGTGGAACTGGCGGCCGAAAACCGCTTCCACGGAGCCAAACTGGTTGTCCATCCGACGAAACCCGACCTGAACTCGCTGAATCTGATGCTCTACGCGCCAAGAGATCTCCCTTTGTTCGGTAGCGCCTCGCGTTCCTCCCCGGTGTGGCAGCACCTGCGCGTGGGCGATAAGCGCGTAGTCGGCAAGCTGAAATACGAGGAGAGCGACTGGTCGCTGGATGTGGAATTCAGCGCGCCGGTGTTCGGCTCCAGCGGCAAAATGCAGACGCTGACTGGCGCGCAAGCGCAGAAATCACCACAGGCGGAGGTCTTTCTCGCCTATGAAAAAGCGTTGCACTGGGAGGGGATGGACGCTGCGGCGGCCTACATGACTCCGGAGAGGCTGGCGGGCATGCAGGGCGTGCTCAAGCAATTCGGTGCGGACTGGTTCAAGCAAATGCTGACCGAAAGACGCAAAAGCACGCCGCAGGGCGAGGCGCGCCGCAAGCAGATCGCGAAATTGGTTCTGGAAGGCGACAGTGCCGTGCTGGAGGCAAGGTCCGGGCCCGACGTGGAAGAGGTGCGGCTCGCCAAGACCAAGGACGGCTGGAAGATTGCCGAGTGAGGTCGCTCGCTTGGCAAATGAAGTCGAACCATCATCGGGAGGCGAACTGGAGAACAACACGCCGCCCTGATACACGACCTCAGTCTAGCCGGTGCCCCGCGTCAGGGTCGCCTCTTTTGGATTGGCTGGATCGTGGAAGACGACCACGCTTTCGCCAACCTTGTATCGATCCGCGATCGCCTGCGCGGCGGCGTCGGTCGCAAGCATTTCGCCGACTTTGAACGTGACACGGTCGCACTCGTAGGTGCGTCCGCCCACCTCATACCGGTACGCGACTTCCACCCTGTAGCCAATGGTGCTGTACGAGCGCAAGCGCGATCGGTCGTAGCCGGATCTTTCGTCCTCTTCTTCGATTGGTTTCACCGAGGAACGAGTCACCGTTCCGCTGACCGATGGCCATGAAGCGGATTGTTCGACAAGGCGCTTGTGACGGCGCACGTTGCGGATCACCGCGACAAAGAAGACCAGGAACAGAGCCGAGCCGATCAGGTACCAAACCATCATGGGATCAAGTCGCATGGTGTTTCCGCTTCGGTTGTCGGATGATCCATCGATCAGGTTGGTCACGCTCGCGAGCAGCTCTTGCGGAACCGCGAGCCCCATTTTCTTGGCGGTGTCCATGTTGAAGGACAAATGGAACCGGGTTGGCTGCTCCACCGGCAGGTCGGCAGGTTTGCCGCCTTTCAGGATTTTGACCACGTAGGCGACGGCGCGCTGGCTCAGCTCGTAATTGTCGACGGAATAGGACATCAGGCCGCCTAGGCCAACGAAATCAAGGTCGAAATAGATCGCCGGCAATCGGCGCTCTGCCACCAACTCCAGAAAACGGCCCTCGTAGATGATCCAGATCGGCGTTGCCAGGACCAGGATGGCGTCGGCGTTCGCTTTGGCTGCCGCGTCCAGCGCGGGCTCGATGTCTTTGGGACCGCGCGCGTCCAGCGGCGTCAGTTCCAATCCCAAGTTCCGGGCGGCGGTTTCAGCCTCTTTGAGCGCCTGGGGATTGCCGGCTTCGGTCGAATTGCCAAGCACGGCGATTCTGGACATTTTGGGAAGCAGGACTTTGAGCGCCTGGATCTGGTCGCCAATAAGCTTGGGGGAGGTGCTGGAGTTCCCGGTGATGTTGCCGCCAGGCCGGGCCAGGCTGGCGACGAAACCGGCGCGCACAGGGTCGGGATCGAACAGCATGACGATGGGGACGATTGACGTGGCCTCTTTCGCGGCGCGCGTCGCCGACGGGTCCGCCGTGACGATGACGGCGACCTCCTGGCGCAGCAGATCGGCCGCAAGGTCCGGCAACCGTTCGCTTTGGCCGTCCGCATGACGGGAGACCAATGCGATGTTTTTTCCCTCTGCGTAACCCAGTTCTTCGAGTCCGCGCCGCAACCAGTACACATTGCCTGTCATCGAATGCGCGGCGTCGGCGCTCAGGTAGCCGACTATCGGCGTCTTCACCTTCTGCTGCGCCAAAGCGATGCTCGCGCTGCATGCCAAGACGGCGAGCGCCGCGGCAATTCGAAAAACTCCGTTCATGGTCGGGCCTCTTCGAGGTTCGATGATCCTCGGTCCGCACTCCGGAATCAACCCGGGTGGCGTCGGGAAGAAGCCGGACGGCACCCTGGCCCACCGCATGAACAGGTTCCAAGGCGGCAAGCAGGTAGGGAGGACATCCTCAAAGTGAAGTTCAGGGCAACCCTCGCTCAAGCCGACCAGGAAGAATTCGGCCTGATGATTTTGGATATCATCCGATCGATCCAGTTCGAGAACGTCAACGCCGCCAAGGCGGCCAAACAATGAGACGACAGCGGTGCGGCGCACCGCGGGAGCGAGTTGAGATGGTCAAGCTCGAACTGTTCCGGAAAGGGGATGTCTACATCGACTACCCGTTCGAGGACATGAAGTTCCGCTTCGACAAGGCGAGTAACAAGGTGTTCGTGCGCTGCTACGGCAAGCCGGAAGTGGAGATCGACCACGGCAACGCGCATTTCAACGAGGCAATCCAGGCCGGGAACGTGATCTCGCAGGAGCAGTACGGGAGCGACGAGGACGCGCCGTGACCGAGCCGGTCAGAAAGGGCGAACCATGGAAAACATGACTACGCAGTCACCGGCGGCGAAACTGAAATGGGTATTGCTCGCGGGCCTCGCGCTGCTGATGGCCTGGGTGGCCTGGTCCGCCTACACGCAGTCCAAGGAAAACCTGGCGCAGTTGGGTTCATGGAAGCGGCATGACGCCCAAATGCTGTTGGTGGCCGTGTTGGCGGGCTGCTGGCTCTGGCTGTCCGTCACCCCGTGGCCCGGTGACCGGACGTGGACCCACCGTGCATGGCGGGCGACTGACCCCACGGCAGCACGAGCCGGAGCGGGCGCGCTGCTGGCCGAGCCCATCAAGGAACCCAAGGGCAACCAAAAGATCTGGGCCGTGTTGGGCGTTGTCATCGCGCTGCCGTTCGCGCTTTGGACGCTGACTGGCATCATTTCGCATCCGCTGGAGGCCGGCGTGCAGCTGGCCGTGTTGCTGGCGATCCTGAGCTTGTCGCTGCGTAGCGTTGTAAAGGTCCATACGCGCAGGGTCCAGTTCGACGAGGCCGGTCTGAGCGACACCGACTTCTTCGGCGTGCGCCGTGTCCCCTGGGCCGCCGTGAAGGGCCTGAAGCTGGTCAACCTCAATGCGAAGGCGCAGCGTCTCTATGACAGAACCCGACTCGTGGATAGGGTAGGCTCGCGGCCGGAGGACGACATGGGGGCTTGGGATGTCTGCGGCGAGCAGGGCGTGGTCCTGCTTCGACTGTACAGGAGCATGCTTCCAGAAGATGCGTTGTCGGCGCTGCGCGAGCGTATCCAGCAGCAGCTGCGCGATGGCGGTAAGGACGCGTTTGGTTTCGCGAGACAAAGCCCGGCGCCGGCGCCCCAGGCTCCGGCGGCGCCTGGATTGTCCGCGGCTGAAGCGCAGGTGTATCGCAGCCACGGTAAGGCGCCGCCCCGCGCCGCACCGGCTGATCCGTTCGCCCAACAGGCGGACGCACCAATTGCGGACGCAGAGATGGATGGCCAGGGCGGGCGCGTGCTCGATCCAAACAATCCGAACGACCACAAGTTGATCGAGGAGATGGACCGCATCGGCGCGAAGCTTGAAAAGACGGGCAAGTCCATTGAACGGGTCATGAAGGGGTTCATGGCGCTGGTCTTTCTCCTGCCGCTCGCGGGAACCTGCTACCTCGGCTACCAGTCCCTGTGGTTCAAATTCGCGGGCACGCAGGCGATAGGCCGCGTAGTGGCGGTCGCTGCCGAGTATCAGCCCGCGTTGGTGGTCGAGTACCAGGGCGCCGCCGAGCGGATCTTGCGCACCAAGAGCGACCCTTCTGAGGACTACGCAGGCGTCGCAGTCGGCGCCGAGGTGCGCGTCTTCTACGACCCGGCGGACCCGGACCGGGTGCGCCTGGATTTGTTCGACGAGATGTGGTTTAGCGTGCTGGCGCTGGGCGGTCTGACACTGTTCGTCGGCCTGTTGGCAGGGGCGGTCTGGTGGGGAACCATGAGGACGGTCAAGACCAGGAGCAACGTGCGGCGCGCAGCGTGACGCTCCGTTTTCCTACTCTCGGCAGGCGGCGGGCAGATACTTTCGATCGAGGTCGAGCGTCCGGCAGGTCCACTCGAGCGTTCCTCTTTCCTCGCGCGCGTGCATGGCGAATCGTTTTCCGGCGATAGAGGAACTGGAGTCGCCCATCGTCACGACGATCATCCTTCGCTCGGCGTCGTAGAGGATGGATTGCGTGTAATGCATGGGCTTGCGGTAGCGAAACCGCTCCTGCTCTTGCATGCGCGGCAGTCGCTTGTGCTCCGCGTAGAACGCGTCGATCTCGCGTTGCAGAACGACGCCGGAGGAAACCCCCTCGGCCACCTTCGCGCGCGGCCCGTAGCTTTCGTACGATCCGAGCCCCATGACCAGGAAATACGGAACGATCAAGGCAAGCGCGCCCGAGAACACGGCCGAGAACAGCTTCCACGCCGAGGGCGGTCGCGGCCACTCTTTCTCCGCATCAGCACCCGGTGCGGTCGCGCGCGCGAACTGCGCCTTCAGACGCCGGTAATAGATGCCGTTCGCGTGCATCGGGATGACGACGAACGCAATCGCAAGGTATGCGCCGCCAACGAGCCAGGCGAGGAATCCTCCGCCGTGTGCCAGGGTCATGGCGAGCAAAAGAAAGACGATCGGCAGAAAAAAATTCGCGGTGGCGTAGCCATCGAGCCTGCGGTAGGTGAACCACGGCGTGCTGAAGAAAAACGCCGGCCAGTTCCAGGTCGGCCGCGTAGTCCTGCCGGCGCGCTCGAACTTCGCGAACTGCCTCAGATAGTAGTCCGCTCGCGGCCCGATCGCCCACTCCATCTGTTGCGCGTTCATCGCCCCCTCGACGGCACGGCTGCGTGCTCAAGTATAGGCGTGCGCCGTCCTGAGCACGGATTGCTTGCCTGAACGAGGCAAACGCGGGCAGCATTGGTCTTAGCTCAGGCCGACCGCTTGAGCGTCGATCCATGGCCTACCTGAATCTGACCAAAGCCTGCCCGAAATGCGGCACCGCGATTTCTGGCTGGCATGCGCGCCTATTGAGCAAAAACCACACGATGGCGAACGCCCCCCTCGCCGATGCGCCCCATGAAATGACCACCTGGGGGCCATTCGCATGCATGGCCTGCGGCACCAAGCTGGTTCTGATCCGCACTGATCCAAAGCTCGTGCACAAATTAGCCGGCGCGGTGTTCGTCAGCATTGTCGCGGGGTTTATTCTGCCTGCATTCATCGGCCTGGCACGGTGTTTCAGCTGCGGTCTTATTCTCGTCGGTCTGCTCATTGCGCTGAGCGCGGCCTGGATCATCGCCCGTTCCATCAAGGTCGGCGTGGTAAAGCCCGCCTCTGTATTCGTCAGCGATAGGACGCCCTGATGCTGCTTTCCGAGATTCCGCTATGAGTGGGTCTTCGCAGAAGCCGGTCAAGAAGCCGCGGCGCATCCCGTGGATGGCCCTGATATCGATCGTGGTCCTGGGCGCCTTGGTAGCCGCAGTGCTGATCCCCTCGTACGGGGACTACGAGGACCGCTCGCAGGTGTCCGAGGCGGTGTTGCTGCTCGGTGGCGCCAGGACGCCGCTCACCGAGTACTACGCGGGCCACAAGAAATGGCCGCAATCGCTCGCCGGCATGATTCCCGAGGCGGGTGGCAAGTACGTGCACTCCGTGGCGATCACCAAGGGCGCGGGCGGCGCCGGCGAGATCGAGCTGACCGCCACGCTGAAGACCGAGGGCGTCGACGGTCGCGTCGCCGGCAAGTCGGTCCGCCTGATGTCGGCGGACGGCGGCAAGAGTTGGACCTGCCGTGCCGGCACCGTGCCGGAAAGAAGCCTGCCCCAGAGCTGCCGGGCTTCCCAGTGAGCGAGAAAGCAAGCGCGCCGCGCGCGTTGATCGACCGGAGCCGCTGGCGCGAGGAGTTGCAGTCCCGCTTCAGCCCCAGCAAGACCTGGCCCGGGCCGGAAGTCGAGGACGGCTGGAAGGATCTCCTCTGCGACCTGGCGGATTCACTGGACGCTACGGGGATCCGCTACAGCTTCGTCCAGCTCGCGAACCGCGCCGGCGCGCTGCGCTGCCTGCTGGGAACCGGCGAGGACGAGCCGCGGATGGAGGAGCTGCACGCTCTCGTCGACCGGGCGCGCGAGCGCTCGCGGCTGACCTGCCCGATCTGCGGGAAGAGCGGCTGCGCCTGTCCTGCGACAACCGAGCGCGACGTCTCCATTGGCGCCGCGCTCGCGCAGCTCCAGCCGTGCAATTGGCAGGAGGCGGAACGGCGCGCGCAGTGCCTGAAAACATCGGCAGCGGCGCAGCAGGCGCTCGATGCGACCGCCGCCGGAACGTCTATGGTCTCCACCGCCGCGCGCGACCGGCTGCGCGCGGGACTGGACACTTTGTGCATCGATACGCAGTGGACCGGACCGATGGTCGCATGGCTGGATTACCTGTTGCATGGGCACAGCGCTGCACCGTCGAAGACAGGATTCACTGCGGAGGGACTCGTGACCCACTACCTGCAGGACTGCCTCCCGCTTGCCAATGTCATCAGCGGTTGTCCGGTACTCGATGCCAGCGAGCGGGATGTTCCACCCGCTCTGCCGCTCGCGATGATCCGGCAGGATGCGGTGCTGGTGCTCCCCGTCGCAGATCCGGCCCATGCACGCTGGCTGCGCGCGTTCGCAGCACGCCTCGGGATGGAGAACCTGATCGTGGTCGAGCAAGCGCTCGCAGAGCAGCGCGATCGCGCGCTCTTCCAGGAAATCATTGCGCGGGACCGCGTGCCGCCGCGCCAGATGCTTGCAAGAACGCGTCACAGGATGGCGCTCGGCGGGCGCTGGTACCTTCTGCGCGGACCTCTCGATGAGAGCGAGCTGCGAAGGCTGCCGCCGGACACACAGTTCGTGCAGACGATCGCTCTTCCCGCGCCGGGGCTCGAGGCGCCACTGCAGGTCCTGCACATCGCCACCGGGGTGGGGCAGACGACTCCGCTGCCGATGCGCGAAGGCGCGCACGATTCTGTGCCAGCGCCTCTCGAAGATCTTTGGAGCGAGCCTGGACCAAGCCAGGCGTCGCTCACTGTTCCGGAGATCCTGGAGGCGGCGCGCCTGACGCTGGAACGAATCGAGGCAGAGATGAGACGGATCGGTTTCTGGAGCGACAATCCGCCGCCTCTGCTCGAGATGGCAAACCGGGGCGAGCTGCGCACCTATCTTGACGCGCCGAGCTTCGAGCAGTGGCTGCAGTGCGTCTTCCTCGCACGCGCGCATAAGGCAATCAAGAACGATGCGATGCCCACCAGCAGCTCGGTGGCGGAGATGGCGCGGCGCCAGTACGACGACCACTCGCACGTGCCCGAGGCGCAACCGCTGCTCGAGCTGTTGCGCGCTTTCGACCTCCTGGTCGATCAGCGGGCGGAGGCTGGGAGAAGGCCGCCGCGATGAGCGGGCGCCGCTGCTCGTTCGCGGCGGCGCGCGAGGACATGCGGGACCGGATCTTCGATTCCCTGCTGCGGCTCACGATCTGACTGAACACGAGGTTTATCACATCCGTTTCGAAATCGAAGGTAAGCTCCGGGGCGGCTATCCGTTCAGGTCAACGATCAACAACGTCACTCTCAAGGAATTCCCCATGAGCATAGGCAGCCCGATTGACGAAGTCACGCTCCAGTCTCAGACGAGGGGAGGTCTTGCGGAGTACACGAGGCCATGGAAGCTTGTCACGCTTTGTCTCGGCATCGCGCTGTTGATTCTCGGCTCGTTCTACTATGCAGCCCCTCACTGGGACATCCCGATCAGCTTGATCATGGCGATCCTCGCTTACCTTGCGGCCCCATGGAGTCTTCGTGTCATCGTCGAGCGAAGATGGAGACTCTGGCCCGCGATGCTGTTCGCAACCTGGTTCAGCGTCGACGGAAGTTTCTGGTTGTATTGGCACTTCAAGAACCCCGTGGTACTCGAACTGATGCGCGAGGCGAATATCCCCGTGTCGCTTGCGGCCTATGGAATCTGCGGCGTGATCTGGCTCTATCGCGGCAGTCTGCGTGAACTATCGTCGGAGATGGGCGCACTGCTTGGGCAGCTGCGCGCCAACAGACCGAAGTAAGAGGCCATGCCACATGACGGAAGAACTTTCCCGCGGCAAGCCGCAATTGAAGGTGGTAACCATGGGTCACGCGGGCCATGGCAAGACCACGCTTACGGCGGCGATCAACCACGTCCTGTCCATGAAGGGCCGGGCGAAAAAGGAAGGCAAGGCGCAAGGTATCGACATTCACCGGTCCGGATACGAGTCGGACAGGTGCGTCTACGAGCATATCGATGCTCCGACCGACCTCATCCCGAACACGATTACGGGCGCGGCTCGATTCGACTGCGCCATGCTGGTCGTATCGGCCGCAGACGGGCCCATGCCGCAGACGCGGGAGCACATTCTGCATGCCAAGCAGGCCGGGGTGCCTCGCATCGCCGTGTTCCTGAATTTTTGCGACACGGTCAATGACAAGGAACTGATCGAACTTGTGGAAATGGAGGTGCGCGAACTTCTCTCCTACTGCAAATTCCCCGGAAAAGGCACCCCCGTCATCAACGGTTCGGCGCTCAAGGCACTTCAGGCCCGATCGGCCGACGATCCGTGGGCCAGGAAGGTGATTGATCTGATCGCCTCCCTGGATGAATACATCCCGCTGAGCGCGACAGGGAAGGCGCGCCTCATTCTCCCCGTGAGCGAGACACCAGCCCAGAAGGCGCCGCAGGCCGCTCAGGCGCCGCAGGCCGCTCGGTCACCTGGCGCGGTTCCCAGTTTCACCGAGCGGTTACGCGATCTTTTCGGCCGCAAGCGCTAAGAAGGAGAGCGCAAGCTGACTTCATAAGTGGATTTCCCCCGAGAAGGAAGAGACTGAATTGAGGGGGGACCGCCGGCGACCTGGAGGCGGTACTGGAGACCCGACGTGCAACCCACAGACACAAGAGAGATGCTGTTTGCCGATACCGCCGCGCTCGGGCTGCCTGGCCTGATCCTGCTGGCGGTGGCCATCGTGGCATTCATCGCCTGGCTCGCCGTGGGGACCCGCGAACCTGATATTGGCGATGTGCTGAAATGGGTTGTCGCGGGCGTGATCGGCGTGGTCGTCATCGCGTATGCCGGAAGCTGGCACGAAGTCGCGATCGACCCCGCCGCCAAGCGGGTCACGGAGCGGCACGGGTACTTGAGCTTCGAATTGAGCTGGATGGGGCAGCAACGCGGCTTCCAGGACTTCACGACCGTGCTGGTCGAGCGGACGACGAGCAAGGAGCCGACCGACAACCCCAAGAGGACCCGCAAAGTACACAGCTACACCCTCAGCCTGCGCGGAGCCGACAGGCAGCTCGACTTGCCGGTGGCGATAAGAGACGACGTATTTTTTCATTTGCGCGCAAAGCCGCAAGGCTCGGGGGTCACCTTGCCGCCGATGGAGACAAGTGGCGACGTGCTCGGTCTCGAAGCCGCCGCCCGGCGGGTGGCGCGACTCGGCAGTTGGGAAGCCAAGCGGCGTGGCTATGCGCTGCAGGTTCCGCGTGGCGAGGCTGCCGATCGGCCACCGGACCAGCGGCCGCAGGATATGCGCGACAGGCCAGCGGCGCCGCGGGCCGAATCCGGCTCCGGCAAGTCGGGATGGTTCTATCAACTACCGTTCATGCCAAAGCAGAAGGCGGCACCGGAGTTGCGGAACAGCCCGGTCAGCATCGAGATCGTCGCCACGGATGCGGAAAGCCTGATCGACTCGAGATAGCGCGCCAGACTGAAACGAAGCTCGATCCGCCTGTTCAACTTCCAGGCAGTGGCGAAGAAGCGCGCCTAGCGGCACGATGCGGACAAGTACTTGGGCTCCAGGTCGATGGTGCAACATTCGAGAGGAAACCGCCGGCGACCTGGAGGCAGTACCGGAGACCTGACGTGCAATCCACAGACACCAGAAAGATGCTGTTCACCAATACCGCCAAGCTCGAGCTGCGTGAACTGATCCTGCTGGCGGTGGGCATCGTGGCATTGCTCGTCTGGCTCGCCGCAGGGAGCGGACCTGATCTCCTTCACGTGCTTGTCGCGGGCGTGATCGGCGTGGTCCTCATCTGGTTCCTCGGAAGCTGGCGCGAAATCGCGATCGACCCCGCCGCCGGGCGAGTCACGGAGCGGCACGGCTACCTGGGCTACGAGCTGCATTGGATGGGGCAGCAACGCGGCTTCCAGGACTTCACGACCGTGGTGGTCGAGCGGACGACGAGCAAGCAGTCCACGGGATCCAAAAAACTCGCCACATACCACGTCTACAGACTCCAGCTGCGCGGAGCTGGTGTGGACGTCTGGCTGCCGATGGCGACCCATGACGACATACTCGTTCTTGAAGCCGCCGCCCGGCAGGTGGCGCAGCTCGGCAGTTGGGAAGCCAAGCGGCGTGGCTATGCGCTGGACACCGGCCGCGACACGGCCGCGCAGCACGCTTCAGTCGGCATCAGGATCATTGCCGATGATGCGGAAAGCTTGATCGAGGCGAGATAGAGGGGCAGACTGAAACGAAGCTCGAGCCGCCTGTTCAACTTCCAGGCAGCGGCGAAGAAGCGCGCCTAGCGGACGCCTAGCGGCAAGATGCGGGCAAGTACTTGGGCTCCAGGTCGATGGTGCGGCAGGTCCAGACCAATGCCCCGTCCTTTGCTTCCGCAGCGATCTCGAAGCGTTTGCCATTGAAGTGTTCCCCCACCGTCGCCACGATTGCCTTGCGCGCCGCGTCCCAGCCGACAGACGCGGTGAATTTCATCGGCGATGAGTAGCGGAACTGCGCCGCTTCCTGCGGGTCCGGCAGCCGCTTGTGCTTTTCGTAGAACTCGGCGACCGGCGCCTTGAGCGCGCTCGCGGTTAAAACGCCTTCGATGACTTTCTCACGATTGGCGCGATACTCATACTCCTGGACCATCACCAGCACCGGGACGAATGGAACCAAGGCGATGCCGAACGCGCCGAGCGCGGTCCAGGCAGACGGCCGCGTGGCTGCAAGGTTCGTTCGCGTCAAGTGGTGGAAGTAGATGGAATCCGCGTACACCGGCAGGAGCACGAAGACCGTGGCCAGATAGGCAGTCCCAATGATCTTGACCGCCGTGTCGAAAATGGTGCCGTCTGACCCCATCCATAGAGAGACGAAGGACAGCGGCATAAGAATCAGGACCGGAATCAGGACCGGCCCGAAAAAGTTGAGCAGCGCCCAACCGTACATGCGCCGGTACCAGAACCAGCCGGTGCTGTGCAGGCATGCCGCCAAATTCCATCCCGGCACGCAACCGCCGCCCGCGCGCTCGATCTTCTCGAACTTCTTTAGGTAGCTGTCGGCGCGCGGGCCAATCGCCGCCCGCCATCGCTCAGGTTCCATCCCGTCCTCCCGTTCAGAGCGGCTTGTTGGTGAAGTATAGGCTTGCCCCACCACCAGCGCCGCTCCGGCCCGCAGCGCAGGCGTGAACGCTTCCCCGAGGGCTAGAATGTCGCTGCGCCCTGTACCTTCCGGAGAAGTCGATGTCCATGAAGAAGCCCCCTCGCGCAATCGCGATGGCAGCCATTACGGTGTTCTTGACTTCAGCCATGGTCGCTTTACCGCTGGGTGCGCAGGGGTTGCCCGCCCTCACTGACGACATGCTCAGGCAGGCGGGCGCCGCGCTGCACGTAGACGTGCAGACCGGGCGTGTGGTGGGCATCTCCAGCAGCGGCCCCGTGGCGGAGGTTGGCGCGAAGATTCTCGACGTACTGTTCGGAGACTATGTTGCCGGCGAATGGATCGGCTACTCCCAGCGCATCGAGGGCGAATACATCAAGCCTGCCGTAAACCAGCGCCTCGTGCTGCTCCGGCGCGACGGAGATCGCAGCACCCTGCTCGATGCGGACTTCTCACCCGCCGGGCGCGATGCGCTGGCGCGGCAACTTGCCGAGTTCCGGCGCAAGGCCGAGCTGCTGACGGGCGAGATGCATGTGCCGGACTACCTGCTGCGCTCCGCGAACAACACCTTGCTGCATGTCGAGATCCAGAAGACCGCGCCCTTTGACCGCGGTCGCGGCAACTTGAGCGCCACGCACACCGCGACGGTGCGCAGCGCCGTGCAAGGCGATTTCAAGCCCGGGCAGACCGTGGAATTCATCGAAGAGAGCAGGCGGAACAAGCGCTTCGAACCGCCGGTCAACCCGCAACGCATCGTGCTGCTGACATACACCCGATCGGTGCAGGACGGGCAGATGAAGTGGTGGCTGCACGAGCGGGTGAACTACGGCTACACCGAGGCCGGGCTCAAGACGCTGCAGAGCGATGTCGCGCGCGTGCGCGCAGCGCAGGCGGAGAAGGCAGCACGGGAAGCGCGCAAGTAGAATGAACGATCTCGCGATAGGGCGTCGTCCGAGCGCTAGGGCCTCAAGGCGGGCAAGAGTTCGGGAACGACGAAATACAGCACCGATGCCGCGGCGATCAGCATGAACGGAAGTGCGAACCAGACGATGCGCGAGAATCGGGAATCCGCGGCAGGCGAAGGCCAATCGTCTCTCATGAACGCGAATATTGCGCCGCGGCCGGGAATCCACTCCAGGTTCCAGAGCAGGCCGGCCGACACATAGAGAACCGAGGAGGCGGGAATATTGGCGAACCACGTATCAGGGTAGCGTCCGTCCCTGAGGACCAGGTAAAGGTCGTAGGACCAACTGGCGGAGAATATCCAGACGCACAACGCGACAAAGGCCTGCTGCAGCGCAATTCGTCTCCTGAACGCCAGGAACAGCGCGCCGGTGGCCCACGGCGCGGTCGTAAACGCAAGCACCGACATGAATAGCGCATCGACGTAGTCCCACGTCGGGTCTCCGGTATACGGGGCGACCAGAGTCAAGCCGGCGGCCGCCACCGCAAACGTCACCAGCTTCCAGGGTTCCCCGAGACTTCGCCAGTAGCCCGGGCGAGAAATGGCAAAGCTGCGCCGGTCGCGCAGATAGAGAAACAGCGCCACGGCGCATGCTCCAATCCAAGCAGCCATGTAGTACCTGAAAAATGGTTCCATTCTTCGTGAGCCGAAAATCCACATACCGCGCAACGGGTCAGCATTGTAGCCCGCGGCGTCCGTCGCCGCGTCAGCCGGCTTTGCGCTCCAGTACGAGCGACCGCAGGTCCGACACCGTCTTGGCAACAAGCAGCACCGTAGCTGCGATGAGCGGACTGGCGAACAACAGCAGCACGATTCCGCCGAGCGCAATTCCCACGTGCAGCACGACAATGTGCCGCAAGGGCTCCCCGAACATGAGTACGTGCTGGGCCGCGCGCCATGCTCCGCGCGCGATGAAGTTGGCAATGAGGGAATACAGGTGATTGCCGAGGATGGCAAGGAGGGCCCAGGGCACCGCAGGTTCGTCCAGCATGTTTGTCATCACCTCCAGCGGGACGTCGGGGCTCGCAACGATCCCGCGCGACGAACTCGATCGCGATGAATCATGCTTTCCGCGGCCTGCACGGTTCAATGTATGATGGTCTCGGAGATTTTGGCAGCAGAACGCATACACGCGTTGAAAGGTTTTCCAAAGGGAATGAAATCATGCGCTCGATCGCACTCGCAAGCATATTCGGGTTTTCCATCGCCGTGACACCGACCCTGGCCGGCGCCAAAACGCCAATCGCGCGCGCGGCGGCAAAGCCAATCGCGCGCGCGGCGGCAAAGCAATTCATCGCGAAATTGCCGTAAGACCCGTGGCATCCAGCCCGCGAGTCGCCGTGAGGAAAGCACTGACACGGCTCGGGATCGCGCTCGCAGTGCTGCTGGCGGCACCGCTTCTCCTCGTCATCGCAATCAACCTTCCCGACGAGGACCTCGCACCCGAGGCCGCGGCGTACGGTACGCCGAGAGCGCCCTCGGTGCCCGAAGCGGAAAACGGCCACTACGCGCTGCTGGCGCTGAACGCTTCCGACGGCGCGGACGCGATGGCCTACGCAAGGGCGTGGATCGCAGAAGCGCGCAGTGCGGCACGGGAGGATCGCGCGGAGAAGCTTCCGGCGACCCGGCGGGCGCAGCGCCCGGCCTTGTGCGACCCGAGGACAACGCGTTGTTTCGCCTACGCGCGGAACAATCGCGCCGAAGCCGAGCGGCAGCTTGAGGCGTTCGAGGAAGACCTTGCGCGCTACGAAAGGCTGCTTGCGTACAAGCGCTACGAGGAAGTGCTCGATTATCGTTTGCGGTCCGATTCCGTGTTACCGCCCCACGGCGCGGTGGTGCAAGGGCAGCGGGCCTACCTCCTGCGAATTGCGGTTGCGGTCGTGGCAGGCAGATACGAGGAGGCGCTTGCCGCGCTGGAGCGTGAACTGGCGTGGCAGCGCGCGTTTCTGAATGGATCCCGGCTGTTGATCGGCAAGATGGTGGCAGTGGAGAACTACTGGCGGGACCTGATGTTCATCGCCGAGCTGGTGCAGGCGAAACCCGCGGAGATGCTGCCGTTCGCCGCACGATTGCAGGCATTGCTCGCGCCGCTCGATGAGGCGCCGAAAGCGCAGGCCGCTCTCGAGACGGAATTCAGATTCGCCAAGGCGGCGTTCGACGAAGCAGCTTCCGGCCGGGGAGAGAGCGGATCGTTCCCCGACAGCATCGTGATCGCGCTATTCTTCAAACGCAACGCAACGCTGAATCGTGCGGCTCGGCATTTTGCGTCACTCTCGGCATCGGTGTTCGAGCAGCCTGCGCATCGGGTGGAGGCGGGTTGGGAGGTGTTTTCGAAAGCGTGGCTCGATCCTCCGCTGTGGGATTACATTTACAACCCCGCGGGAAAGGTCATGCTCGAGGCCGGGACCCTTGGCTGGAAGGATTACCCGTACCGCGTCCACGATCTGGTGGCGCTCAGTCGTCTGGTTGCGCTGCGAGTCGAGTTGCTCGCCGCCGGCGTCACGGCCGAGCAGGTGCCGCAGGCAATCGCCGGATCTGCCGAGCGTCTGCGCGACCCGTACACCTTGAAACCCATGCGCTGGGACGCCGAAAAGAGGCGCATTTATTTCGAAGCGAAAGGCGAGCGCACCCGAATGCTCGCGCATGGCGTTGAGAAGGGCCGGGTTTATCTGCAACTTTAGGCCGCAAACGGGCAGACTTTCCGAGCGGCACGCAAGGCCAAAATGCGAGATCGGGATGATACGCAACGGCGCTTTGCAGACTGAAGATCGAGGATTGGAGCAGCTTTCCGCGCCCGACGTCGTCTCGGTCTATCGTCAAAGCCTGCAGAGGCGCGGGTTCATTCCGGACGCGGCACAGTGGCGCGCCGTCGAACGCCTGCAGCGGCTCTTCGTCGAGGGCCGCAGGATCGCGTACCGCAGGCGGGCCGGCGGCATCATCTGGTTCGATTTCCAGGCGCTCTGCGGCGGACCGCGCTCCTACGCCGATTACGTGGATCTAGCCAGGCGTTTCCACACGGTGATCCTGTCCGGCGTGCCGAAACTGTCGGCGAAGAACGCGGACGCGGCACGGCGTTTCACCTGGCTGGTCGATGTGTTCTACGATGACCGGGTGAAACTGGTGGTCTCGGCAGAAGCGCAGCCCGAGGAACTCTATTCCGAGGGAACGAACAGCGCGGATTTTGCGCGCGCCGCAAGCCGGCTGCATGAGATGCAATCCGCGGAGTACTTGCAGACCGAGCGCAGGAGAGAGCATGGATGAGTTCAAGGCTTACCGGATCACCCAGCTGGAAAGGGGCGTAATGACCGAGTTCGTCGCTTGCACGCTGGACGATCTCGACCCCGGCGGGGTGGTGGTGCGCGTCGCCTATTCCGACGTCAATTACAAGGACGCGCTCGCCGCCACCGGCAAGGGGCGTATCCTGCTGCGTCCTGCGTGCATTGGCGGCATCGATTTCTCCGGAACGGTCGTCTCGTCCACCGACGCGCGATTTGCCAAAGGCGACGCAGTGCTTGCCACCGGCTACGATCTCGGCGTCAAGCACCACGGCGGCTACGCGGAATACGCGCGCGTTCCTGCGGACTGGCTGGTCAGGATCCCGCAGGGCATGTCGCTGTGGGAGGCGATGGCTTTCGGCACCGCCGGCTTCACCGCCGGTCTCGGCATCGTGCGCATGGAAGCCAACGGCCTTCGACCGGAGAACGGGCCGGTGATTGTCTCCGGGGCGACAGGCGGGGTGGGCTCGGTTGCAATAGATTCTCTGGCGCGTCTCGGCTATCACGTGGTCGCCCTGACCGGCAAGGCAGCCGAAACCGGTTACCTGATGACACTCGGCGCCAGGGAAGTGAAATTGAGAAGCGATCTCGATCTGGCGAAGATCAAACCGCTCGACCGCGCGCTATGGGCGGGCGCGGTCGACAACCTCGGCGGCGAAGTGCTGGCGTGGATCGCAAGCACGATGAAGATCGGCGGCACGATCGCATCGATCGGCCTTGCGGCGAGCCATGCCCTGAACACGACCGTCATGCCATTCATCCTTCGAGGCGTGTCGTTACTCGGCATCGATTCGGTGAATTGCCCGATGCCGCTGCGGCAGGAGGTCTGGCGGCGCCTGGCAACGGACATGCGCCCCGCGCACCTGAAGGAGCTGGCGCGCACCATCCCGTTTGAGGACCTGCCGAAGGCGTTCGAGGACTTCATCCATGCAAGAATGACCGGAAGAATTGTGGTGGACCTGAACCCATGACCTCGTACAAGGAATTCCATCGCCGCTCGATCGAGGACCCGGAGGGGTTCTGGGCCGAGCAGGCGCAGCTCGTTCACTGGCACAAGCCGTTCGCGAAGGTGCTCGATTATTCGCGGCCGCCGTTCTCGAAATGGTATGTGGGCGGCGAGACCAACCTCTGCCACAACGCGATCGATCGTCACCTTGCGGCAAGGGGCGAACAGAAGGCCCTGGTCTGGATTTCCACCGAAGTCAATCGAACCCAATCCTTCACCTACCGCGAACTTCACGCCGCGGTGCAGCGCGCCGCCGCGATGATGCAATCGCTCGGCGTCCAGCGCGGCGACCGCGTCATCATCTACATGCCGATGATCCCCGAGGCGTGCTTTGCGATCCTGGCCTGCGCGCGGATCGGCGCCATCCACTCGGTGGTGTTCGGCGGCTTTGCGGCTCACAGCCTCGCCGCGCGCATCGACGACGCAAGGCCGAAGCTCATGATCACCGCCGACGGCGGCAGCCGCATGGGCAAGGTGGTGCTGTACAAGGCGCTGGTCGACGAGTCGCTCAAGCTCGCCAAGGATCCGCCGCAAAAGGTCTTGATCTTCCGGAGAGGCCTGGACGCCGCCATGCCGGTCGTACCAGGCAGGGACGTCGATTGGAACGAGCTTTACGGAAAGCACGCCGGCGCGCAGGTGCCCTGCGTCTGGCTGGAGTCGAACGAGCCCTCGTACATCCTTTACACCTCGGGCACGACCGGCCAGCCGAAGGGCGTGCAGCGCGACGTGGGCGGATATGCGGTTGCGCTCGCGGCGTCCATGAAGTACATCTTCTGCGGTGATGCCGGCGAGACCATGTTCACCACCTCGGACATCGGCTGGGTGGTGGGGCATTCGTACATCATCTACGCGCCGCTGATCGCCGGGATGACGACGGTCCTGTACGAGGGGGTTCCGGTGCGGCCGGACGCCGGCATCTGGTGGAAGATCGTTCAGGAAAACAAGGTCGCCGTGATGTTCTCGGCGCCGACGGCGATCCGCGTGCTGAAGAAGCACGACCCCGCGTACCTGAAGAAATACGACCTGAGCTCGCTCAAGCACCTGTTCCTTGCCGGCGAGCCGCTCGACGAGCCGACGCACGTCTGGATCACCGAGGGGCTGGGCAGGCCGGTGATCGACCACTACTGGCAGACCGAGTCCGGCTGGCCGCTGCTGTCGGCAGTGCCCGGGGTCGAAAGGACCGCGATCAAGTTCGGCAGCCCGTCCTTCCCGGTGTATGGCTACAACATGAAGCTGCTGCGCGAGACCGATGCCAGCGAAGCCGGCCCGGACGAGAAGGCCGTGGTCATGATCGAGCCGCCGCTGCCGCCGGGATTCATGTCCACCATCTGGGGCGACGACGAGCGCTACGTGCAGACGTATTTCAAGACCTTCGAGACGAAGATGGTGTATGCGACGTTCGACTGGGGCATCCGCGACAAGGACGGTTACTATTTCATTCTCGGGCGCACCGACGACGTCATCAATGTTGCGGGACACCGCCTCGGCACGCGCGAGATCGAAGAAGCCGTGAACATGCATCTCAACATCGCCGAATGCGCGGTCGTGGGCGTGGCCGATCCGCTGAAGGGGCAAATGCCGCTCGCATTCGCGGTGGCAAAGGATACCTCCAGGCTCGGCACCCCCGACGGGTGCAAGCAACTGGAAAAAGAAGTGATGGAGACGGTGGACCGGCACCTCGGCGCGATCGCGCGGCCGAGGGCGGTGCATTTCGTGACGCTGCTTCCCAAGACGCGGTCGGGCAAGACGCTGCGGCGCTCGATCCAGGCGCTTGCCGAAGGGCGCGATCCCGGCGATCTCACCACGATCGAGGACCCCGGCGCATTGCAGCAAATCAGGGACGTGCTTGCCGGCTTGTGAGACAGCGCTCGGAGCAGGCATGGAATAGCGCCGCGGAGTACTCTGTTTGCCGGTGGCGGTTTGCCACATTCAACAGAAGGAGGAGCGCAATGAAGATTTTCTCGTGTGCATTGCTCGCCATGTCGCTGACCGCGAGCGCACTCTACGCGCACGCCCAGGCGTACGGACCGCCGATCACGCTGGAACAGGCGCGGAAGGTGATGGCGGCTGCCGAAGCGGAAGCGAAGAAGAACAACTGGAACATGGCGATTGCGATCGTCGATTCGGGGGGGCATTTGATGCTGTTTCAGCGGATGGACGGCACGCAGTTCGCCGGCGCGAGGATCGCCCGAGACAAGGCGTGGTCCGCGGCGGCCTACAAGCGTCCGGGCAAGGCGTTTCAGGACCGGCTGGCGAAGGGCGGCGAGGAGCTGCGCATCCTTCAGCTTCACGGTGTAAGTGCGATCGATGGTGGCGATCCGATCGTGATGGACGGAAAGTTGATCGGCGGGATCGGCGTTTCAGGTGGTTCCGGCGAGCAGGATGGACAGGTGTCGAAGGCGGGCGTCGGCGCGTTGAAGTAAACTGCCGTATCGATTGACAGGACGGCGCCTGCTGGCGCCGTTTTCGTTTATCCTGCGGAGGTCGATCACCTGTCTTGGCATATGAGCCCGTTTAGACTTTCGATCTGCGCTGCCGCAATTACGCTTGCGATGCCGGCAGCAGATGCGGCGTGCGACGACCCTCCGGCGCAACGGGTGGACTGGTCGGGCTGCTCCAAGGAGCGATTGATGCTCAAAGGCAAGGCGCTTCAGGACAGCAAGTTCGCGCGGGCGGTCCTCGTCGGCATGAACTTCACGTCGGCCAATCTGGCCAGGGCGAGTTTTCTTGCCACCGAAATCAATCATGCCTCGTTCCGTGACGCCGTCCTCGAAGGGGCGACGTTCGAGAAATCCTTCGCCGTGAGAACCAATTTTTCCAGCGCCCGATTCGGCGGCGCGAACCTGGAAAAGGCGGAGTTCCAGCGCTGCAACTTGGCGCGCGCCTCGCTCAAGGGGGTCAACCTGTCCAAGGGCGATTTCGGCCGCTCCGTGTTCGATGGAGCAGATCTCACGGAGGCCACGTTCCGGTACTCGAACATCGCGCGCGCCCGCTTTGCGGGTGCGAAGCTCGCGGGTACTGACCTTTCGAGTGCATTTACATTCGCGACGCGCTTCGAAGGCACGGATCTGTCCGGCGCGAAGGGTTTGACCCAGGAGCAGATCAATGTGGCGTGCGGCGATGCGAAGACGCGGCTCCCCCCGGGATTGAAGGTGCCGGCGGCGTGGCCGTGCTCCGAGTAGGGCGTTAGCGCTTCCATGGTCGAAGGCAGATTGCCACGCAAGCTCGCCGCGGTCCTCTACGCCGACGTCGCCGGCTACAGCCGCCTCACCGAGCAGAACGAAGAGGAAACGCACAAGACGCTTGGCGCGTTTCTCGATCAGCTCAGCGGTTGCATCGGCGAGCATGATGGGCGCGTGGTTCACTATGCCGGAGACGCGGTGCTCGCGGAGTTTGCGAGCGTCATGCAGGCGCTCGAATGCGCAGTGAATACGCAACGCGAGCTTGCGCGCCGAAACGAAGGCGTGCCTGAAGACCGCAGGCTTCAGTTCCGCATCGGTGTCAATCTGGGCGAGGTCATCGTCGATCGCGGCGACATTTACGGCGATGGTGTGAATGTGGCGGCGCGCCTGGAGACGCTCGCCGACCCCGGCGGCATCTGCGTAAGCGGCTCGGTCCATGAGCAGGTCGCTGGGAAACTCGACCTCGCCTTCGAGGACATGGGCGAGCAGGCGGTCAAGAACATCTCCAAGCCGGTGCGTGCTTTCCGGGTGCGACTGGGTGCTCAGCAACCGTCGGCGCCGCGCGCCGCCGCTGCAATCGTCTCGGACAGGCCTGACAAACCGTCGGTCGCAGTATTGCCCTTCACCAACATGAGCGGCGATCCGGAGCAGGAATTCTTCGCAGACGGCATCACCGAGGACATCATCACCGAGCTGTCGCGGTTCCGCGAGCTGTTTGTGATTTCGCGCAACTCCTCGTTCAAGTACAAGGGCAAGTCGGTCGAGGTGCAGAAGTTCGCGAAGGAACTTGGCGTGCAGTACGTGGTCGAGGGCAGCGTGCGCAAGGCGGGCAACCGGGTTCGCATCACGGTGCAGCTGATCGATGCGGAGACCGACCGGCATCTGTGGGCGGAGCGCTACGACCGCGAGCTGGCGGACATCTTCGCCATCCAGGACGAGGTGACCACTGCCATCGTCGCAGTCCTGCCCGGACGGGTCGAGGCCGCGACGCGCGATCGTGTTGCGCGCAAGACCACCGACAACATGGCGGCATACGAGTGCGTGGCCGCGGGGAAGGTCCTGCACCATCGCAGCAACCGCGAAGACAACCTGCGGGCGCAGCGCCTGCTCGACCGCGCCATCGAACTGGATCCTTCCTACGCGCACGGGCACGCGTGGAAAGCGTGCGTGCTCGGTCAGGCCTGGGTGCGGGGGTGGTATGCCGACCGCGAAGCGACCTTTAACCAGGTCGTCGAGGAGCTCAAGATCGCGCTCTCCCTGGACGACAACGACAGCGACGTGCACCGCGTGCTGGCCGCGGCCAAGCTGGCGCAGGGCGAACACGACCAGGCGGCATACCACCAGCAGCGCGCGTTGAGCCTGAATCCCAACGACGATCTGATCGTCGTGCAGCAGGGCGAATTGCTGAGCTGGATGGGGCAGGCGGACGAAGGCATCGAATGGATCCGCAAGGCGATGCGGCTCAATCCCTACCATCCGCAGCGGTTCTGGAACCACCTCGGGCGCGCGCATTTCATCGCGCGGCGCTATCAGGAGGCGCTGGAGGCGTTCAAGCATATTACGGAGCCCGATCACACTCACCACGCGTTTCTCGCCGCCTGTAACGCGTACCTGGGCAACGAAGCATCGGCAAAGGAACACGTGCGGGAGGTGCTGCTGCGGGAACCCGGTTTTTCGGTCAACTCGTACATCGGCACGCTGCGCCACTACAAGCGGCAGAGCGACCGCGAGCACCACCAGGAGGGACTGTTGAAGGCCGGGTTGCCGGCGTAAGCGCCGCGCCGGCAGGCGCCAGGTCGCTCAGTTGACCTGCCGCTGGCGACCTTCCCAGTACGGCTTTCTCAGTTCCCGCTTCAGCAGTTTTCCGGAAGGATTGCGCGGCAGGCTGGCGACGAAGTCCACCGACTTCGGCAGCTTGTAGCCGCCGATTCGGGAGCGGGCGAATGCGATCAGTTCCGCCTCGGTCAGTTGTGCATCGGGTTTCTTCACCACGATCGCCTTTACCGCCTCGCCCCATTTGTCGTCGGGCACGCCGATCACCGCGACGTCGGCGACTGCAGGGTGCCCGAAGAGCGCGTTTTCAACTTCAGCCGGGTACACATTTTCTCCGCCCGTGACGATCATGTCCTTCACCCGATCGTAGATGTAGAGATAACCGTCTTCGTCGAGATAACCCGCATCGCCGGTGTGAAACCAGCCGTCGCGGATCGAAGCTGCGGCGGCCTGGGGCAGGTTCCAGTAGCCTTTCATGACTTGCGCGCTGCGGCATACGATTTCGCCGATCTGGCGCGGCGGCAGGGTGCGACCGGCGGTGTCGACGATCCGCAGCTCGACCCCTTCGTGCGGCTGACCGCACGATTTCATTCGCTCGGGGCGTTCGGCGCCATGGTCCTCGGGTGGCAGGTAGGTGATCGCGCCGGTGGTTTCGGTCAGGCCGTACACCTGCGCGAAATCGCAGTCGAATGCCTTGAGCGCGCGCTTGAGAAGATCGGAAGGGATCGGCGACGCGCCGTAGACGATCAGCTCGAGCGAGCTGAAGTCGGTCTGCGCGCACTCCGGTTGCTGCAACAGGAAAAGGATCACGGCCGGAACGAACAATGCCTTGGTGACCCGGTGACGCGGGATCGCGGCGAGGATCGTTCTTGGGTCCACTTCGCGCAGCACGATGTTGCATGCGCCCGCATACAATCCCACCAGACCCCAGCCGCTGCCGGCGATGTGAAAGAGCGGCATGCACACGAGGTTGACATCGCTCGCGCGCCAGTGGCCCCAGCTGCCGATCGCCCGGGGAAGGAGTGCCATGAAATTCGCATGCGTGAGCTGCGCACCCTTTGGATTCCCGGTCGTGCCGCTCGTGTACATCTGCACGGCGACCGCGTCCGGCGCGAGCGCGAGCCGCGGCTCATCCGGGGCGTTGCGGTCACGCCAGCGCCGGTACGATTCCCAGCCTTCGCGGCCGCCGTCCATGGCAATCATGGAGCGAACGGTTGCGAGCTCGCCCCGGATCTGCGTTGCGAGCTTGTAATAGTCGCGGCCGACGAAGAAATGCTCCGCCTGCGCGTCGTTCACGATGTAAGCGACTTCCGGCGCGGCAAGGCGGAAATTCACCGGCACGAGGACGATTCCCGCCCGCATCGCGCCGAGCAGCAGCTCGAAAAACTCGAGCCCGTTCTTCGCCAGCAGCGCGACGCGGGTCCCCGGCTTGACACCGGCGGCAGTCAGCCCGTTTGCCACCCGGTTGGCGCGCCGATCCAGATCTGCATAGGTCAGCACCTCTTCGTCCATCGCGAGCGCCGGCGCGAGCGGGCGCTCGGCGGCGTGGCGGCGAATGATGTCGGCGAGGGTCATGTCCGGTCGCCGGCGCTCAGGCGAGTGCGACAATCCCGTCCGCCTTCAGCCGCTCGACGTCATCGGCGGAGTAGCCGAGACGCGCAAGAACCTCGCGCGTTCCTTCGCCGATCGCCGGTGGGTCGTTTCGCTGCTCCAGGCGCTCGCCGTCGAGTTCGAGCGGCAGCCGCGGAACCTTGAAGCGGGTGCCACGCGGGTCGCGCGTCTCGATCATGCCGCTGCCCGCATTGAGGTGCGGATCGTCGAACAGATCTCTCGGGCGGGTGATCGGCGCGTACGGCAGGCCGATCGCCTCGAGCTTCCTTTCCAGCTCGGCCTTGGCGTAGCGGAGAAAGATCTGTTCCAGGCGCGGCAGCAGCCAGCCGCGCTCGCGCACACGGTCGCTGTTCGTTCTGAGCCGTTCGTCCGCGGCCAGTCCGGGCTCCGCGAACTCGCGGCAAAACACTTCCCACTGCGTATCGGTGACAACTCCGACGAACAGCCGGTCCCCGTCGCGCGTGCCGAAGATGTCGTAGATACCCCAGGCGGGCCTCTTCACCGCCATCGGCGGCGGCTCTTCTCCGGTAATCGCGAGCTGGGCCATGTGCTGTGCAACGAGGAAGGCGGTGTTCTCGAACAGCGCGCTGCGCACCAGCTTGCCGCGCCCGCTCGACTCGCGCTCGCAAAGCGCGGCCAGAATTCCGATCGCGCCGAACATGCCGCCCATGATGTCGTTGACCGACGCGCCGACCCGCAAGGGACGATCGGGAAGCCCCGTCATGTAGGCCAGCCCACCCATCATCTGCACGACCTCGTCGAGCGCCGGCCGGTGCTCGTAGGGGCCCGAAAGGAATCCCTTCAAGGTGCAGTACACCAGCCGGGGGTTGCGTTTGGAGAGCTCCGCATATCCCAGGCCCATCCGGTCGAGCGCGCCGGGGCGGAAGTTTTCGGTAAGGACGTCGGCGCTGTCCACGAGCTTCAGCACGATCTCGCGCCCCTCTTGCCGCTTGAGATCGACCGCAAGGCTCTTCTTGTTACGGTTGAAAATGGGATAGAAGCCGGCGCCGGCGCCCGTCAGGCGCCGCGTGTTGTCGCCCTCCGGCGGCTCGACCTTGATGACCTCGGCGCCGAGGTCCGCGAGAACCAGCCCGCATGCCGGTCCCATGACCATGTGCGCGAACTCGACGACGCGCACGCCCTGCAAGGGCAGCCGCGTCATGCCGCCTGGCGGAAATTCTTCGGCAGGCCGGCGACCGGCGTATGACCGTACACCGGTTCGTCAGGCAACCCTTCGGTCAAAACATTGCGCGCCGCAAAGAGCTTTTCCAAATCGATCCCGGTGCGCACGCCCATGCTTTCGAACATGAACACGAGGTCTTCGGTGATCACGTTTCCGCTCGCGCCCGGGGCGAACGGACAGCCGCCGAGGCCGCCCATCGAGGAATCGAACGCGCGCACGCCTTCCTCGTACGCTGCGAGGGCGTTGGCGAGGCCGAGTCCTCTCGTATCATGGAAATGCGCGCCTTCGAGCTTGTCGCCGATTTCCTTCCTGACCAGGGAAAAGATCCGTTTGACCTGGGCCGGGTTCGCGTATCCCACCGTGTCCGCGAGCGCCACGCCGTCGCAGAACTCGGCCAGCGCGGCGGCGAGCCGCAGCACGTCGCCCTCGGGTACTTCGCCCTGGAGTGTGCAGCCGAAGGCGGTCGAGACGGCGCCTTCGATCTCCGGACCGTTTCTGCCGCCGAGCGCCGCGCATTGCCTCACCTGCTCGACCATCTGCTCCGGAGTCATCCGCACGTTTGACTCGCTGTGCCTGCGCGAGGCCGAGACCGGAAACGTGATCCTGTGCGCGCCGGCTTCGCGAGCGCGCTCGAATCCCTTCACGTTGGGTGCCAGCGCGACGACCTTTACGCCAGGGAGCGAGAGCGCGTAGCGCACGATCTCCCCCGTGTCGGCCATCGCCGGAATCAGCTTCGGTGGCACGAACGAACCGACCTCGATTTCCTCCAGGCCGGCTGCAGCGAGCGCCCCGATCCAGCGCTTTTTCGCCTCGGTCGGCATCAGGTGCTTGGCGTTCTGCAGTCCGTCCCGCGGGCCGACTTCACAGATGTGAACGTCTCTCATGGCGTCATTCTAGTCCGCTCGATGTGCGCGAGGGCGAAACCGCACGCAGCTGCGCAGGCAGCGAAGGCAAGCATGAGCGGGAGCGAAGCCGCCCAGCCGAGCCGCGCCGCGATCCAGGCGACCAGGATCGGGGAAACGAACTGCGTGAGCTGCGACGCCTGCATGACCATGCCGTTCGTGGTGGCGATATGCTGCGGCGAGCGCGCCAGCGCTGCGACGCCGGAAAACACCGCCGTCGGAATGACGCCGCCGAAAAACGAGAACGCCAGGCAGCTCGCGTAACGACCCCAGTCCGGGAGAACGTCGAGGAACGCGCCGGCGGCCGCGAGTGCCTGGATGCAGCTCGCAAGCGCGATCATTCGTGAACGCTGCGCACCGTGTGCCATCAGCCAGCCCCCGAGGAGCACGCCCGGCACGTTGACGCCGACCCAGAGGGCCGTCAGCAGCGCGCCATGCAGGGCGGATCCGCCGCGTTCGCTGACGACGAACGTGGGGAGCCAGGTCATGAATGCCGCCCACTGTGCGACGTAGCCAGCAAACGACAGGCACAGCAGCAGGCTCGCCGGATGCGTCAGCGACTCCCGCCCCAGTCGGAGCAAACCCACGGAGCTCTGTGAGGCCTGCGGCGGCATAGCGCGCGCTACGAGCACGAAGCAGGCGATGCTGGCAGCCGACAGCGAGATCCAGAGGCTGCGCCAGTCGAATACCGCGAGCGCCACCGATGCGGCGAGCATGGCGAGACACCCCCCGGCGGGCATGTAGCAGCTCCACAGCGCCATGGCCTTGGGGCGGTCGGCGCTCGTGACGGCGTGTGCGGTCAGAGCCACACCTGCCACGGTCATCATGATGAATCCGGCGCCTTCCAGGAAGCGCGACAGGAGCAGCAGCCCGTATCCGGGCGCAAGCGCGCCGAGAAGACCGCCTGCGGCCATCAGCGCAAGCCCGCCTAGGGCGATGCGCTTGTGTCCGAAGCGGTCGGAGAGGACGCCGGCGAACATGCCGACGAGGCCACCCAGGGCGTTGAGCGTCGTGGCGAGGTAACCGGTCTCGACCAGCGTAAGGCCGAAGTCGGCGCGCAGTACCGGAAGGGCGGGCGGGACTTTGCCGATATAAGCGCCGGCGACCAGTCCGCCTGCAAACACCGCCCAGACCGCCCGCCAATCGGACGCGGTCAGGCGGCCGTGACCGGCAGCTTCAGCTCGACGATCTTCCGCTGCCACTCGGTCGGGCCACTCTGGTGCACGGAGTTGCCGCCCGAATCCACCGCGACGGTAACCGGCATGTTCCGGACATCGAACTCGTAAATCGCCTCCATCCCGAGATCCTCGAAGGCGACAACGCGCGCTTTGCGGATCGCCTTGGCGACGAGATATGCGGCACCGCCCACGGCCATGAGATATGCGGCCTTGTGTTTGCGGATCGCGTCGATCGCAACCGGCCCGCGTTCGGCCTTTCCGATCATCGCGACGAGACCCGTCTGCGCCAGCATCGCCTCGGTGAACTTGTCCATGCGCGTGGCCGTGGTAGGGCCTGCCGGACCCACCACTTCGTTCCCCACCGGATCCACGGGCCCGACGTAATAGATCACGCGATTGGTGAAGTCCACGGGAAGTCTTTGGCCGCGCGCCAGCATGTCCTCGATTCGCTTGTGCGCGGCGTCGCGCCCGGTGAACATCTTTCCGGAGAGCAACAGCCGCTCCCCGGGCTTCCACGAAACGACCTCCTGGCGCGTGAGCGCATCCAGATCCACCGGGCGCGCATTCGCATCCGGACGCCAGGTGACCTGCGGCCAGTCCGAGAGGCTCGGGGCGTCGAAATTCGCCGGACCGGAGCCGTCCAGCACGAAGTGCACATGGCGCGTCGCGGCGCAGTTCGGGATCATCGCCACGGGCAAATTTGCCGCATGCGTGGGATAGGTGAGGATTTTCACGTCGAGCACGGTGGACAGGCCGCCGAGCCCCTGCGCGCCGATGCCGAGCGCATTGACCTTGTCGTAGAGTTCGATGCGCAGCTCTTCGAGCCCGCTCTTCGGGCCGCGCGCCTTCAGCTCGGCCATGTCGATCGGCTCCATGAGCGCTTGCTTCGCCATCAGCATGGCCTTCTCGGCGGTACCGCCAATGCCGATACCGAGCATTCCGGGAGGGCACCAGCCCGCGCCCATGGTCGGCACGGTTTTCAGCACCCATTCCACGATCGAATCCGAGGGATTGAGCATGATGAACTTGGACTTCGCCTCGGAGCCGCCGCCCTTCGCAGCGACGTCCACTGCAACGGTATCCCCCGGCACCAGATGCATGTGGATCACTGCAGGAGTGTTGTCGCGCGTATTCCTGCGTGTGAATGCGGGATCGTCCAGCACGGAGGCCCGTAGCTTGTTGTCCGGGTGCAGGTACGCGCCGCGCACGCCCTCGTTCACCGCGTCGTCGAGCGAACCGGAAAAGCCCTCGAATCTTGCCTCCATCCCGATTCGCATGAACACATTGACGATGCCTGTGTCCTGGCAAATCGGGCGATGGCCTTCGGCGCACAGGCGCGAGTTGGTGAGAATCTGCGCGATCGCGTCCTTCGCGGCGGGCGACTGCTCGCGCTCGTACGCGCGGCCGAGGGCACGGATGTAATCGATCGGGTGATAATAGGAGATGAACTGCAGGGCGTCGGCAACGCTCTGCACCAGATGTTCCCGTTTGATCGTAGCCATGGCCGCCTCGGTGAGCGAATAAATGTAGCATACGGGCTGTGCCCCGCGTCTGGCGTGCAAGTTCTTGATCTGGTAATCTTATTCGTGCCGTCGGGGCACCCGGGCGTAAGCGCCCTGTAAGGGTGTGCCAACACAATCGCGCGGTCACCCAAAGGCAGGTTTCGGAGGAGGTCAGTCATGTCGTCCACGATCGAATCGGTGCTGCACGAAACGCGCCTTTTTCCGCCCTCGCCCGAATTCGTCCAGCAGGCCAACGTTTCCGGCATCGAGGCGTGTCGCGATCTGTGCGCAGAGGCCGAGCGAGTGCTCATCACCATGCCGATGTCGATCGAGGTCGTGGAGGCGAGGCAGGCGTGCGCCCGTATCGGTGCTACGAATTGCGTCGTGTTCGGCGGCTTCTCGGCGAAGATCCTGCCGGAGCGGATCGTCGATGCCGGCGCCACCGAGGTGATCACCGTCGACGGGCAGTTCCGCGGCGGACGCGAGATCCCCCTCAAGACGGTGATCGACGAAGCATTCGCCCTGGGGGGCTGCGAGACGGTGCGCCGTGATCGTTGCGCCGGCTTGCTGGAGTAGAATCCGCGTCCTTTGGAGAGATGGCCGAGCGGCTGAAGGCGCACGCTTGGAAAGCGTGTATACGTTGATAGCGTATCGTGGGTTCGAATCCCACTCTCTCCGCCAGCCATACTCGGAAGCGCAGACTACGGCGGGCCTCCCCGCGTTGCAGTCCGGTGAATCTGGTCAGGTCCGGAAGGAAGCAGCCACAGCCGGATCCTGCAAGTGCCGGGGTCAGGCTCGCCACCACAGGCGATCGAGGGGGGATTGAAAAGCAATCCCCCCTCGGAACCCCCTGATAAAATCTGTGCATGTCATATCAGGTTCTTGCCCGCAAGTGGCGGCCGCGCGATTTCGGCAGCCTCGTCGGGCAGGAGCACGTGGTTCGCGCGCTGCGCCACGCGCTCGAGCAGCAGCGTCTGCATCACGCATACCTTTTTGCCGGTACCCGCGGCGTGGGAAAGACCACGCTCGCGCGGATCCTCGCCAAGTGCCTCAACTGCGAACGCGGGATCACCGCGGAGCCGTGCGGCCGCTGTACCGCGTGCATGGAGATCGACGGCGGCCGGTTCATCGACTATGTCGAGATGGACGCGGCCTCGAATCGCGGCGTGGACGAGATGACGCAGTTGCTCGAGCGGGCGATCTATGCGCCGAGCAGCGGTCGCTTCAAGGTGTATGTCATCGACGAAGTGCATCAACTCTCCGGCCATGCGTTCAACGCCATGCTGAAGACGCTCGAGGAACCTCCCGGGCACCTGAAATTCGTCCTTGCGACGACCGATCCGCAGAAGGTCCCGATGACGGTGTTGAGCCGATGTCTGCAGTTCAATCTGAAGCAGATGCCGAGGAATCTGATCGCCGGGCATCTCGCGCGGGTCCTCGAGGCGGAAGGGGTGCAGTTCGAAGCCGATGCGCTGCCGCTCATCGCGCGAGCGGCCGCCGGAAGCATGCGGGACGCGCTTTCCTTGCTGGATCAGGCGATCGCGCACGGCGCAGGTCGCATCGGCACCGAGAACGTGCGCTCGATGCTGGGCGCGATCGACCAGACCTATCCGCTGCGCCTGCTCGAGGCGGCTGCCCAAGCGGACGCCCGAGCCGTGCTTGCGGTAGCAGCCGAGATGCAGGCGCGCGCGCTTTCATTCGACGCCGCGCTGCAGGATCTTGCAAGCCTTTTGTTGCGGCTCGCGCTTGCGCAGACGGCGCCCGATGCCCTCGCGAGCGACGTCGCGGATGTTGATCGCATCGCGGCGCTGGCGAACCAGATCGATCCGGAGACGGTTCAACTCTATTACCAGATCGCCTTGCAGGGGCGCGAGGATCTGCCGTTGGCGCCGGACGAGCATGCCGGATTTACGATGACGCTGCTGCGCATGCTCGTGTTCCGTCCCGAGGCAGGCGCATCCACGCCAACCATGGGCGCTGCGGCGCCGTCGGTGTCGCGCCCGCAAGCCGGAACGCCCACGGTCGCCGGTGGGGAATTCGACGGTGACTGGCCGAAGCTGGTCCGCCAGCTCGCGGTGACCGGCGCGGCGAAGGAGCTCGCGCGCAACGCCGAGCTTCTCCGCTACGAGGGTGGGGCATTCGAGCTCGTCGTGCCGAAGTCGATGCCTCATCTTGCAGAAAAGAGCTACCAGGAAAAGCTCAAGGCCACGCTGGAACAGCACCTTGGCCGTTCGGTGCGAATCCGCGTTGCTGCGGGCGAGATCCGTGGCACGTCGGCTGCGGCGCTTGAGGCGAGCGACCGAAACGCGATCCGCGTGGAAGCGGCGCGTGCGCTGCAGAGCGACCGGTTCGTCAAGGACCTGGTGACTTTGCTCGACGGCCGGGTCGTCGAGCAGAGTGTGCAGCGGGGACCGAGGAACAGCTGAGCACGGAGACAGGCGATGCGTGGAAACATCGGTCAGCTCATGAAGCAGGCGCAGATGATGCAGGACAACATGCGCCGGATGCAGGAGCAGCTTGCGGCAGTGGAGGTCGAGGGGCAATCCGGGGCCGGCATGGTCAGGGTGGTGATGAACTGCAAGCACGACGTCAAACGCGTCATCATCGACCCGTCACTCGTTGGCGACGACCGGGAGATGCTCGAGGATCTGGTGGCCGCGGCGTTCAACGACGCGGCCCGCCGCGTCGAGCAGACGGTCGCGGAGAAAATGAGCGGCTTTACCGCGGGACTTGGACTTCCGGCCGGGTTCAAACTGCCGTTCTAGACCGGTGCCGAAGGACGTTGTTTCTGCTGCGCACGGTCTGGAGCGGCTCATCGAGGCGCTGCGAGTCCTCCCGGGAATCGGGCCGCGTTCCGCGCAGCGCATGGCCTATCACCTGTTGCAGCACGATCGCGCCGGCGCCGGGCAGCTCGCCGAGGCACTCCTCGTTGCGCTCCGTACGGTCCGGCATTGCGCCAGATGCAACAACTTCACCGAGCAGGAACTCTGTGCGTTGTGCCGCTCAGCGCGACGTGATCCGTCGCTGTTATGTGTGGTCGAGACGCCAGCGGATCTGGCGAGCGTCGAGCAGACCATGAACTACTCGGGAATGTACTTCGTATTGATGGGTCGGCTTTCACCGCTCGACGGCGTTGGCCCGCGCGACATCGGTCTCGACCGGCTGCTTGCGCGGGCAGCCGACGGGGTGGTGCAGGAGGTGATCCTCGCCACGAACTTCACCAACGAAGGCGAGGCAACTGCGCACTATATCGCGGAGATGCTGCGGTCCTGCGCGGTCAAGGCAAGCAGGATCGCACGCGGAGTCCCGCTCGGAGGTGAGCTGGAGTACGTAGACGTCGGCACGATCTCGCAGGCGATCCTCGACCGCCGCGGGTTATAGTTGCGCTGGAGGAGGATCCCGCATGGAAAACGTAGCCCGAAAGCTGGCCGTTGCGCTTTTCCTGGCCGGTGCCGCCGCAAGTGCGCTTGCACAGGGTGTCCCGGAGAAGCGCGAGGTGCATATTGCCGTCGGCGGCCAGGCGTCGTTCTATTACCTGCCGCTGACGGTTGCGGAGCGCCTGGGGTATTTCAAGGACGAAGGATTGACTCTCAAGCTGAGCGATTTCGCAGGTGGCGCAGTCGCTTTGCGCGCTGTGGTCGGGGGAAGTGCCGACATCGTGTCCGGGGCGTACGAACACACCATCAGCCTGCAGTCCAAGAAGCAGTTCTTCCAGGCATTTGTCGCGCAGGGCCGGCTGCCGCAGATTGCGTTCGGAGTGACGACCGCGAAGGCTGGCAGCATCAAGTCCTTCAGGGACCTCAAGGGCCTCAGGGTCGGGGTCAGCGCTCCAGGATCGAGCACACACAACCTGGTGAAGCAACTCCTCACGAAGGGCGGTCTAGATCCCAACAAGGACGTTTCGGTCATCGGTGTCGGACTGGGAGCAACTGCGGTCAATGCGGTCAGGAGCGGCCAGGTCGACGCGATTTCAAACACCGATCCGGTCATCACCAGGCTGGAACAGGACAAGGCCATTACGGTGCTCGCGGATACCCGCACACTGAAGGGAACGGAGACGGTCTGGGGTGCGCCGCTGCCCGCGGGAGTGCTTCACGCGCCGATCGAGTTCGTGCAGAAGAACCCCAATACCGTTCAGGCCCTCGCCAATGCCATCGTGCGCGCGGACAAATGGATTGCCAGGGCGAGCGCGACCGACGTTGCGAAGGTCGTTCCGGAGTCCTATCTGCTCGGCGACCGCGCCCTGTACCTGTTCGCCTATGACAAGGTGAAGGAAGCGATCTCCCCGGACGGGCTGATTTCGGACGCAGGCGCCAAGGCGACGGTGCGGGCGCTCGCCGCGTTCGACCCGGCGGTGAAGCCGGGCGAGATCCAGCTCGACAAGACCTATACCAACGAGTTCGCGAAAAAGGCGAACGCCAGGTACAAGTGACGGTCGCGCTCGCGCTTGCGGGCATCACCTGCACCTTCATCTCGCGCGAAGACCGATCCAAGCGCTATACCGCCGTCCGCGACACCACGCTGGTGGTCGCGGCCGGCGAGTTCGTGTCCGTCGTGGGCCCTACGGGTTGCGGGAAGTCGACCCTGCTGAATATTGCGGCCGGGCTGCTGGCGCCATCTGCCGGAACGGTGAGCGTGTTCGGTGTGCCGCTCGCGGGCATCAACTCTCGCGCCGGCTATCTGTTCCAATCCGAGGCACTGATGCCGTGGCGCAACGCAATGGACAACGTGACCGCCGGGCTCGAGTTCCGCGGGCTGTCGAAGGAGAAGGCACGCGCAAAGGGTGACGAGTGGCTCAGGCGCGTGGGGCTGGGCGGATTCGGCGATCGCTATCCCCACCAGCTCTCCGGCGGCATGCGCAAGCGGGTTTCGCTGGCGCAGACCCTGATCCTCGATCCGCAAATCCTGCTGATGGACGAGCCGTTCGCGGCGCTCGACGTCCAGACACGCCAGCTGATGGAGAACGAATTGCTGGAGCTCTGGTCTGCCGACCGCAAGTCGGTGGTGTTCATCACGCATGATCTGGAGGAAGCGATCGCGCTCGCCGACCGCGTTGTCGTGCTTTCCGCGGGCCCGGATACCAGTCCGATCGGGGAGTACGCCATCGACATTCCGCGTCCGCGTGACGTTGCCGAAGTGCGCCTGACTCCACGCTACATCGAACTGCATGCCGAGATCTGGAAGACGATGAAGGCGGAGGTGCTGAAAGGTTATGCGCAGCAGCGCCAGTAACCTGACGCTGCGCTTCTGGCAGGCGCTGGTCCTGCTGGGCGTATTCGCATCCTGGCACGTTCTGACCGTGCCTGGGATCCTGCCGCCCTTCTATTTCGACGACCCGCACAAGGCGGCGTTCTTGTTCGGCGAGCCGCTCAAGGTTTTCGCGCGCATCTGGAACTGGTTCGCCGGAGGCGAGATCTACGGACACCTCTGGGTCACGTTGGTCGAGACGATGCTCGCGTTCGTCGTCGGCACGCTGCTCGGTCTGCTGTTTGGCATCTGGCTGGCGCTCGCGCCGACGGCTTCGGCAATCATGGACCCTTACATCAAGGCACTCAACGCGATGCCGCGCGTAATCCTGGCGCCGATTTTCTTTGTCTGGTTCGGGCTCGGCATTGCCTCGAAGGTGGCCCTCGGCGTGACGCTGGTTTTCTTCATCGTGTTCTTCAACGTCTACCAGGGCGTGCGCGAGGTCAGCCCGGTGGTGCTTGCGAATGCGCGCATGCTCGGGGCCTCGCAGCGACAGCTGTTGCGCTACGTGTATCTCCCCTCGGCAATGAGCTGGGTATTCGCCAGCCTGCACAACTCGGTGGGTCTCGCATTCGTTGGCGCAGTGGTGGGCGAGTATCTCGGATCGGCCGAAGGCGTGGGTTACCTCATCCTCCAGGCAGAGGGCGTGTTTGACATTAACAGCGTCTTCGCGGGCATCCTGGTGTTGACCGCCTTCGCGCTTGTTCTGGACGTTGCAGTCACGCTTGTCGAAAAAAAGCTCATGGTCTGGCAGCCGCGCAGCGGAGAGACCGAGAGGATCTGATGCGTAAAGTTCTTTGGGTACTTTTCATTGCGCTTCTTCCAGGCGGCGCGGCATCGCAGCCGTATCCGATGAAACCCGTGAAGATCGTGGTTCCCTATCCTGCCGGCTCCACGCCCGACATCGTCGGACGGACGCTCGCGGCGAAGCTGCAAGTGGCGCTCGGCCAGCCTTGCGTCGTGGAAAATCGGGCCGGCGCAGGCGGCAACATCGGCGCCGACGCGGTGGCGAAGTCGGCCCCGGACGGTCATACGCTGCTGGTGGGGGTCAACGGGCCGGTTGCAGTGAACAAGTACCTGTACAAGGACATGCCTTACGATCCGGACAAGGACCTCCTGCCGATCTCATTGCTGGCCACTTCGCCGCAGATGCTGGTCGTCATTCCCTCGCTTGGCGTCGGAAGCTTCAAGGAGTTCGTCGAGCGCGTGCGGCGCGACCCGGGTCGCCTTTCCTACGCGTCAGTAGGAGGCGGCAGCGCATCGCACCTCACGATGGAGCTCCTGAAGAGCGACGCTAAGGCCTTCATCGTGCATATCCCCTATCGCGGCTTCCCGCCGGCGGTCACCGACATGCTGGCGGGTAACATCGACGCCATGTTCGCGATCATTCCTGCGGTGCTCCCCCAGGTGAAGGCGGGCAGGATGAAGGCGCTCGCCGTGACCGGGCTGAAGCGCAGCCCGCTGGCGCCGGAGGTGCCGAGCGTGGCCGACCTCGGCTACCCGCAACTCGAGTCGCTCGCTTGGATCGGATTGCTCGCGCCTGCAGGTACTCCGCCGCCCGTGGTGTCCACGCTCAACGCGGAAACCGTGCGCGCGATGCGATCGCAGGACACGCAGGAGTCTCTCGGCAAGCAAGGGTTCGACGTGGTGGCAGGCTCTGCGGCCGACTTCTCCAGCTGGATCCGGGCTGAATCGGCCAAGTGGTCGAAGGTCATTCGTGCGAGCGGCGCGACCGCGGATTAGGGGCGAAACGGACCGCATCGGCCAAATGTTTGACACCCCAAGCGATAGCCAGCTATAATCTTCGCCTTTTCGGACGCGGGGTGGAGCAGTCTGGCAGCTCGTCGGGCTCATAACCCGAAGGTCAG
>CAZYVT010000005.1:0-97776 GCA_964651335.1 uncultured Enterobacteriaceae bacterium
GAAGTGGCGCACGTCGTCCCGCCGCAGCTCCAGCATGTGAAAGCGCGAGCGCGCCACGAGGTCGCCGTTGGGCGAGTGCTGGTCGATCATCACGTTCGAAACCACGTGGTTGGTGCCCCACAGCGGCCGCTGCGACCAGGCGTCGGGATGCAGTACCCGCCCCATGCGCACCGTCATCAGGTTCTTGTCCTCGGCGAAGATCGCCGGCATGCCGTCCCAGGTGGTGTGCGACGGCTCGGGCGGCATCCAGTAGATGCCGTCGTCCGTGAACAGGTCGATCCAGTCCCGCCAGCGCCTGCTATCGAGCAGCTCCGCCTGGCGGTACAGGAACTGCTCGACCGCGTGCTGCATGTCCGCGCCGACAGCTTTCCGCACCGCAACTGCCTTCCGTTTCGGCCTCTTTGCCATCCCTCAATCCTTCCCCATGTACTGCGCCCACGCCTTCATCTGGTTGCGCATGGGCGCCTCCGAGGTCCCCATGTTCGGCCCGGTTTCCACGCGCCCGCCCTGGTCGATGTCGCGCCCGTAGTGGCGCCCGAAGCTCACCCAGTCACCGCCGTCGGAAGCGAGGCCCTGATGGCATTTCCAGAAATTCTCCAGGTCGTCGGCGTTGATCAGGGTGGCGGGCGAGTTCACCAGGTTGTAGTAGGCGAGCGAGCGCCGGTAGATCGGCTCGGGCGCGCCCTTCAGGCGGAAGTGCCAGATCTCGGTGAGCGTCTTGTCGACGCCGAGCGGCCGCACCGCGCGCAACTGTTGCAGCGGCGACTGCACCGAGAGCCCGGGGTAAATCAGGACGTGGTGGATGTTGACCCCGAGGATCTCCTCCATCCGCTTCTTGCCGTAGGCCCTTTGCATCACCTTTTCATAGGCGAGCGTGTCCGGGTCCTTCGGCCGCAGCCCCATGTAGCCGGTGAGGATGCAATGGCCGTACGGGTAGTTGAGCGTCTGGAAGCCGTCCCACTTCTCGATCGTCACTGCGGCAAACGCAGAGAGCATGTGGTACGAAAGGGGCGCCTCGCCGGTCCTCTTCCTGATCAGTTTCTCGACCTCCATCGCGGCGCGGCCGGTGGACTGGTGCACCACCGACGGATGCAGCGCGTCGAGCTGGTTCTCGAGGAAGATCTTCCAGTTCGAGTGCTGGATGACGCGGAAGCAGTTTGGCACGATCTTGACCTCGCCCTCGGGAGCGCGGTCGCACATGTCGTCGAACGCGATCTTCGAGGCGCCGAGAAACTCCGTCAACGTGGGGCCGTCCTTGGCGAGGCTGGCGAACACGAACCCCCGGTAGCTCTCCACGCGCGCGGCCTGTTTCATGCTGCACTCGGGGTTGTCGCGCCCGAAGCGCGTGCCGGCGTAGCCAGATTCCATCATCGGGATGGTGCGCAGCCTGCCGTCGTGCTGAAAGGTCCAGGCGTGGTACGAGCAGCGGAAAAACTCCCCCGTGTTGCCGTGCCGGTCGCCGCACATCATGTTGCCGCGGTGCGGGCAGCGGTTATACAGCACGTGCACCTTGCCGTCCTTGCCGTGCACCATCAGCATCGGCTGGCGGCCGATCTGCACCGTGTAGTAGTCGCCCGCCTTCGGCACCTGCGACTCGTGGCCGCAATAGATCCACATGCGCTCGTGGATGCGCTGCATTTCGAGCTCGAAGATCTGCGGGTCGGTATAGACTTCGCGGCGCACGCGGTCTGGCTCGACGAACTTTGACAGGTCCGGAATGCGTTCCTGAAGCATGCAGGGCTCCTTCGCGAATCTGGGTCGGGCCGATTCTACCTGCGGTGCACCGCAGCAAGGGAAGCGCGGAGTAGACGCGACTTGCGTCCCGCGGTGCTTTTGTCCATATTGCTGACCGCGGCGTCCATCGCCGCCCAAAGGAGGGGGCCAATGAAATTCACCGGAATCCGTTTGACGCAGTTGCTCGCGTCTGCGGCGCTTGCCGCGTTTGCCGCGGGCGCGCCCGCACAGACGGTCAAGGTCGGCGTGGTGCTCACGTATACCGGGGTCGGCGCCGAGTTCGCGCAGCAGATCGACCGCGGCATGCAGATGTTCATGAAGCTCAATCCGGACGCCTTTGGGCCCTACAAGATCGAGATCGTCCGGCGCGACGCGAAGAACCCGGGCGGCGCCGACGCCAAGACCGCGGCGCAGGAGCTGATTACGCAGGACAAGGTGGACATCATCACGGGGGTCATCTACTCGTCGAACGCCATCGCCATGGAGCCGGTGATCACGGCGGCCAAAAAGCCGTTCCTGATCATGAACGCCGGCACGGCGTGGATCACGAACCTGTCTCCGGTGATCACGCGCGTGTCGTTCTCGATGTGGCACGCGGGCCACGCCATGGGCGACGCGGCCGCCAAGATGATGAAGGCGAAGACCGCGGTGGTCGGCTACACCGACTATCCGCCGGGCAAGGACAGCCTGGTCGCGTTCAAGACCGCGTTCGAGGCCGCGGGCGGCAAGGTGATCGACGAGATCCCCATGGGCGGCCCCGGCAAGGTGCCCGATTTCACGCCGTTCTTCCAGCGCGCCAAGGACAAGAAGCCCGACGTGTTCTTCGTTTTCGTGCCCGCGGGCGATCACGCGGTCGGGGTGATGAAGACCTACAACGCGCTCGGCATGAAGCAGGCCGGCACGAAGCTGATCGGGCCGGGCGACATCACGCAGGATACGAAGCTGCAGTCCATGGGTGACGAGTCTGTGGGCCTGATCACGGTGCACCACTACAACGCGGACCTCAACAACCCCGTGAACAAGCGCGTGGTGGCGGCGTGGAAAAAGGAGTACGGCGCCGACTCGACGCCGGACTTCATGGCGATCCAGGGCTACGATGGCATGGCCGCGATCGCTCACGCGGTGCGCGCCAACAAGGGCAAGCTCGACGCCGACAGCTTCGTCAACTCGCTCAGGGGCTGGAAGTTCGACAGCCCGCGCGGCCCGATCTCGATCGACCCACGGACGCGCGACATCGTGATGAACGAGTACGTGAGCGAGCTGGTGAAGAGCGGCGGCCGGCTCACGCAGAAGAACATCGGCGTCATCCCTGCGGTCAAGGACATGTGCAAGGAGCTGAAGGTCGATCGGTGCGGCAAGTAGCACTGGACCTGCGTTCCGCGACGCCCAGGCCGCCGCCCCCAGCACGCTGACGGGCGGCGGTTTCATTTAATGGACCTGATCAGCATCCTCCTTGGCGGCTGCGCGGCGGGCATGGTGCTGTTCATCGTGTCGGTCGGCTTGTCGGTGACCATGGGGCTGATGGGCTTCGTCAACCTCGCTCACGGCGGCTTCGCGATGCTGGGCGGCTACGCGATCGCGCTCGCGATGAGGCACTGGGGCCTGCCGTTTTTCTCCGCGCTGGCGCTGGGGTTCGTGGCGGTGGCGGCGCTGTCGGTCGCGCTCGAGCGGCTGTTCTATGCGCGCCTGTACCGGGCCTCCGAGCTCGATCAGGTGCTGTTCACGATCGGCCTCGTGTTCGTGATGATCGCGGCCGTGACGCTCACGGTCGGTCCCGAGACCCAGACCCTGGTGCTGCCGGAATGGCTGCGCGGGCAGGTCGATCTCGGCTTCATCCGGTACCGGACCTACAGCGTCGCGGTGATCGTCGCCGGCACCGCGCTGGTCGTCGCGCTGTGGCTCGGGTTCGAGCGCACCCGCTACGGCGCCAGGATCCGGGCCGCGGTGGACAACCGCCGCATGGCCGAGTCGCTCGGCGTGGACGTCGGGCGGCTGTTCACCGTTACGTTCGCGATCGGCAGCGGTCTCGCGGCAGTGGGCGGGGGCCTCGGCGCCGAGATCCTCGGCCTCGATCCGCAGTATCCGCTGCGCTATCTGGTCTACTTCCTGATCGTGGTCGCGGTCGGCGGCCTGGGGCGCGTCACGGGCGTGTTCTTCGCCGCACTGCTCATCGGCGTACTGGATTTCGTGCTCAAGATTTATTTCCCCAAGGGCGGCACGATGTTCATCTACGCGCTCACGCTCGTGCTGCTCTTATGGCGGCCGCAGGGGTTGTTCGGAAGGCGCGGTTTGTGACCGCCGCCGTGCAACTGGCTGAGCGCCACCGCATCAAGTGGTGGGAAGCACTTCCATGGATCCTGGGGTTCGCGGCGTTCTTCCTCTTTCCGAACTATCTCGCGTTCGGCACGCAGCTCCTGATCACGATCCTGTTCGCGCTTTCGCTCGATCTGGTGCTGGGCTACGCCGGCATCATCACCCTCGGGCACGCCGCGTTCTTCGGCGCCGGCGCCTATACCGTCGGCATGCTGGCGCAGCACTGGGGCTGGAACGAGCCGCTCAGCGGCCTGGTCGCGGCCGCAATGGTGGCCGGCGCGATCGGGCTCGCGAGCGGCTACGTTCTCCTGCGAACTCACGGGCTGACGCTGCTGATGCTGACGCTGTGCACCATGGCGCTGCTGGAGGAGGCCGCGAACATGGGCGCGGCGTATACCGGCGGCTTCGACGGCATGCCGGGACTGAACTACAAGCCGCTGCTGGGCCTTTTTCCCTTCGACCTGCTGTATTTCCGTTCTCAGTATCTCTACGCCCTGATCGTGCTCCTGCTCTGTTTCGTGCTCGTACGCGTACTGGTGCATTCGTCCTTCGGACAAAGCCTCACGGGGATTCGGGAAAACGTGCTTCGCATGCACGCCGTCGGCGCCCCGGTCCGCGTGCGCCTGGTGATGGCCTATACGGTTTCGGCAGCGCTCGCCGGGGTGGCGGGAGCGCTCTTCACCCAATCGAATGCCTACGTGAATCTCTCGGTGCTCGGCCTGGAGCGCGCCGCCGGCGTGCTGATCGTGCTGATTCTCGGCGGGTACGGCCGTCTCTACGGAGCCTTTGTGGGAGCGATCACCTACATGGTGCTCGAGCACACCCTTGCCAAGGCGTACCCGACCGGTTGGCAGCTCGGAGTGGGCCTGACGCTGATGGCGGTCGCGCTGTACGCGCGCAACGGCATACTCGGCATCGCCGGCGCGCTGCAGCGCCGCCTGCGTGCGGAAAGCGGACGCTGATGACGGCGCTGCTCGAGACCAGGGGGCTTTGCAAGAGCTTCGGCGCGCTCGCGGTGGCGCGCGACGTCGATTTCCGCCTCGATGCCGGCGCCCGGCAGGCGCTGATCGGGCCGAACGGGGCAGGCAAAACGACGCTCGTCAACCTTCTCACCGGCCTGCTGCGGCCCTCGCGCGGTAACGTGCTGCTGAATGGCGAGGACGTGACTTCGCTCACGCAGGCGCGGCGGGTCAAACGCGGCATTGCGCGCACGTTCCAGATCAATCAGCTGTTTCGCGGCCTCACGGTGCTCGAAAACGTGTGCATCGCGGTGGCCGAGCGCCTCGGCGCGGGCGGTTCGATGCTCCGCCCTGCCGGCCGCCGGCAGGACGTGATCGCGGAGGCGGTGCGTCTGCTCGACACGCTGCGGCTCGCGGAAGACGCCGGGCGGTACATCCACGAGCTGCCCTACGGCAGGCAGCGCCTGGTCGAAATCGCGATCGCGCTCGGCCTCAACCCCCGCGTGCTGCTTCTGGACGAGCCCGCCGCCGGCATTCCCAGTGCAGAGAGCCACATCCTGCTCGATGCCATCGCCGGGCTGCCGAAGGAGATCGCGGTGCTCATCATCGAGCACGACATGGACCTCGTGTTCCGCTTCGCCGAACGCATTACCGTCATGGTGAGCGGCGCGATTTACGCCGAGGGCACGCCGCGCGAGATCGCCGCCAACCGCGACGTTCGCGCGGTCTATCTGGGGAGCGCCGTGGATGCCTGACGCACTGCGGCTGCGGGGCGTGTCGGCCGGTTACGGCGAAACGGTGGTGCTGGAGGGAATCGCGTTCGCCCTCGCGGACGGCGAGAGCCTGAGCGTCATCGGGCGCAACGGCGTCGGCAAGTCGACCCTGCTTTCGACCATCATGGGCCACACCACGCTGCACGCGGGGGAAATCGAGTTCGGCGGGCGACGCATCGACCGCGCAGCCGTGCACCAACGCGCCCTCGCGGGCCTCGGCTTCGTGCCGCAGGAACGCGAGATCTTTCCCTCGCTCACGGTGCGCGAGAACCTCGAGCTCGGCGCCCGCGCCGGCGGCTGGAACTCCGGTCGCGTGTTCGAACTCTTTCCCAACCTGAAGGAGCGTCTCGAGCACGCAGGAAGCCAGCTCTCCGGCGGCGAGCAGCAGATGCTCGCGATCGCGCGCGCGCTCATGACCAATCCCTCGGTGCTGCTGATGGACGAGCCGACCGAAGGGCTCTCGCCGCTCATCGTCGAGGCGCTGGTTCACGTGCTCGCGGCGCTGCGCGCGCAGGGCGGCCTCTCGATCGTGCTGGTCGAGCAGAACAGCCGCGTCGCGCTCGGTTTCTCCGCGCGCACGGTGGTCATGGACAAGGGACGGATCGTGTACGACGGCGCCTCGGAGCGGCTGCGCAAGGACCCGGAGTACCTCGCGAGCCTGGTCGCGGCGCAGTAATCCGCCCGGCCTACGACTTCTTGCTTTGCTGTGCCAGAAAGGAACCTACGTGTGCACAAAGTGCATGTGCGAAACGCTCCAACGTCAACAACTCTACGGGTTCAGAGAATTTGCCATTTTCGCCCTTGACCCGAGACGCCATGACGAGAGATGCAGCGTCGTAAACACGCTCGCGAATCATCCGTTCGCAGAGGACCCGCATGCGCTGTGCATATGATGACTCTGTAAAGACTTCGTCCACCTTAAAGTGGGGTTCGCTGACTTTGACAGCTGACGTGGATTCTTGGGCATCCTCCAAGAGCATGATGTACCCTAGGAACGGTCGCGGGAACAGTGGCAGAACCTCCCGTTCGTACGCCTTCCAAACGTCAGCAGAGTTGCCGAGAGCTTCCTCAACTCTATTGTTGAAATTGTTGCCGAACGAGGGCCCGCCTAGGCTTTTTATCTCGATGCATGCAACCAGTCCTCTTGCATCTTTTCCGGTGGTGGCAACAGCTACGACGTCCCAGTTCTTGGTTGGTCGGTAGTAGCCTGGGATCTCCGAAATTGCGCGGCCAGCGAATACTTCCGATCGCTTTAGCCCGCAAGAGACCAAGAGATCTTTGGCAAGGGAAACGAATCCATCCAGCTGCTTTCCACCTGTAACTTCTCCGCGTTTGCCTGCATCCTTCGTTCCGGTGCTACTACCCTGTGCTTTCGCCTGTCTGCCGCGAACGCCCCAGTACTGCCGGACCGCATGACTTACTTTTTTGGCGATTTGACTTTGATTGAGCATCGTTCTGTCTTCGATGATCGACTATTGTTGCATGGCCGAACAAACTTGCGGTTTCATGGGTTAATCGTTTCACTGCAAAATCAAAGTACTTTGGGCTGATCTCGGACCCAATGCTGTTTCGTCCCCATTTGGCTGCGGCGACGTTGGTTGACGCGGTACCCATGAATGGATCAAGCACTGTGTCGCCGACGAAGGAGAACATTCGAATCAGACGCTCCGCAAGTTCGATTGGGAAAGGAGCGGGGTGATATCGAGTGGAAGCACCAGTCAATCCGGTCCAAATCTGGTTGAACCAGATCCTGTACTCTTGTTCTGGGATTACGCTAAGCAATCGCTTTGCTTCGCTAGGTTTTCGATAACCGCCGGGCTTGCGAAGCATCAAGATGAACTCAATATCGTTCTTGATCACAGCGTTTGGTTCGTACGGCTTTCCAAGAAAGCCCCCGCCATTCCCTTCGGCTTCGTAAACGGCGTTGGCTATCTTATTCCAAATGATTGGCGCCAGATTGGTGTATCCGATTGCTTGGCATCGCTCTTGGATTGTGGAGTGCAGCGGTATGACCGTGTGAACGCCGTTGTTCCGCCGCCGCGATAGACATACGTCTCCAACTACGCAGATTAGTCGACCGCCTGGCACCAGCGCCCGAAAGCAATGCCTCCATACGGCATCCAATCCCTTGTGGAATTCGTTGTAGTCCTCCACGTGGCCCAACTGGTCTTCGTGCTCGTCGTATCGCTTGAGGGTCCAGTAGGGAGGAGATGTAACTGCCAAGTGCACTGATTCCGGCTGCAAGTGCGCCAGTTCTCTTGCGTCGCTGAGGTAAAGGTCATGCGAAGTCGGTAATCCATGTGCCGCTTGCTCAATCTGGGTAAGCAAGTTTCGATTCTTTGCAAGGCGAGGGATGAACTCCTGACGCAGCTCCACGCCCTTAAGTTCAGCGGGGAGCGCGTCGAATAGCGCTGCGTCTTCCATAGGTGTCATCCTATCAAGTTTCTTGGAAGCGGTACGGCATTAACGCAGCCGGCCCAGGGATCGGTTGACCGAATTTGGGCATGGACCACGCGCCGCCTCTGAAATAAGTGATCAACTGCGGCGTTAGACAGAGCATTTCCTGACGCTATGATGCGTTCGCAGTTACGGTTCCGATAGGTGATTGATCTAGAATCATTCGAATCATCCGCACCTTGGAGAGCTGATGGTGCTCGCTGCATTCAATTTCTCGCAGTGGATCGATCGGCACGCACATCTACTGAAGCCGCCGGTCGGCAACAAGCAGGTGTTCATGGAGGCCGAGGACCTGATCGTGCAGGTCGTAGGCGGCCCGAACGCGCGTTCCGACTATCACGACGACCCGTACGAGGAGTTCTTCTACCAGTTGCGCGGCAACATGGTGCTGCGCGTGATGGAGGAAGGCCGGCCGCGCGACGTGCCGATCCGCGAAGGCGAGATCCTGCTGCTTCCGGGCCACGTGCGGCACTCGCCGCAACGCCCGGAACCCGGATCGGTGGGCTTGGTGGTGGAGAAGATCCGTCCCGTGGGCGTCAAGGACGGCTTCGAGTGGTTCTGCCCGAAGTGCCGGGCGCTGGTGCACCGGCTCGAAGTAAACGTGCAGAACATCGTGACCGACCTGCCGCCGCTGTTCGACGCGTTCTACGCCGGGCCAAGGCGATGCCCGAAATGCCTGCACGTTCATCCGGGGAAGAGCTGACGGTGCCGCTTCGCACGGTGGACATGCATAGCCATTTCTTCCCGCGCGAGTGGGAAGACCTGCACAAGCGCCTTGGCGGCGCCGATTGGCCGTGGATGAAGCATCTCGGCGACGAGGACTGGAATCAAAAATGGGGTCAGACCCCCTTGGCGCTACATCCGGGGAAATGCTGACGGCGCTACTGCCCACGCGCAGCGTCATAGAGCGGCATCACCCTGGGAAGGTTCGCCTCGATCTCCTTGATTCGCGTCTCGTGCGAGGGGTGCGTGGACAGGAACTGCGGCGGCTGCCCGCGAGCGCTCTGCCCGGGAGCGCTCTGTCCGGCAAGGCGCTGCATCTTGTGCCACACCGAGACCGCGGCGTGCGGATCGAAACCGGCGCGCGCGGCGAGCTCCATGCCGACGAGATCGGCGTCCGATTCCTGCCTGCGCGCGTAGGGCAGCGTCACGGCGAGGTTCGCCGCCTGCGCCAGCAATTCCGTCGAGAGCTGGCCCAGATTGAGCAGCGCCGCCGCGACCGAGACGCCGACGCTCTTCAGCACCTGTTCGGACATGCGCGCGCGTCCGTGCTCGAGCAGCGCGTGCGCGATCTCGTGTCCCATCACCGCGGCCACTTCCTCGTCCGTGAGCTTGAGCGAGTCGAGAATGCCGGTGAAGAACGCGATCTTCCCGCCCGGCATGCAGAACGCATTCACCGTCTTCGATTGGATGAGGTTCACTTCCCAGCGCCAGCGCTGCGCGTCCTGGTTGAAGCGGGTCGAGTGCGGGATCAGCGCGCGCGCGATGTTGCGCAGCCGCTCGACCTCGCGGCGGTCGTTGTTTAGTGCGTTCTTCTGCGCCGCCGCGCGCATGAGCTCCGCGTACTGCTGGCCGGCGCTGCGCTCCACGGTCGAGGCGGGAAGCAGCCGCAGACCGCTCTTTTTGACATCCACCCCTTCCTGCTGTGGTTGCGCGGCCGCGGCCGCTGCGGCAAGCGAAAGGACCAGGCCGAGAAACCAGGATCTCATAGCGAATCGAAATGGTCGGCCATTCGTTTCCTCATGGCTGGGTCGGGAATGACGCCGTAGGCTGCGGCAAGATTATCCAGCATGTGCTCCGGCCGGCCGGTGCCGGGAATGGCGCAGGTCACGGCGGGGTGGCCGATGATCCACTTGAGGAAATATTGCGCCCAGCTCGCGATCCCGATGTCCTTCGCCCAGTCCGGGAGGGATTTTCCCCGCACGCGGCGGAACATGGCGCCTTCGGCGAACGGACGATTGGCGATGACCGCAACGCCGCGCGCCTGCGCGAGCGGCAGGAGCCTTTGCGCCGACTCGGGCTCGCCGAGCGAGTAGTTGATCTGCAGAAAATCGTACCGATTCGCCTTGAGCAGGCGCTCCACCTCCGCATACGCAGACGAGGCGTAGTGCGTGATGCCGATGTACCGTACCCTGCCCCTTTGCTTCCATTCCGCGAGCGTCCTGGTGTGCGTGCCGACATCGAGCAGATTATGCACTTGCATCAGATCCATGCGTTGCACGCGCAGGCGCGAAAAGGAGCGCTCCATCAGGCGGATGCCTTCGTCGCGGCCGCTGGCCCACACCTTGGTGGCGAAAAAAAGCTGCTGCTGCTGCAGGCCGAGTTCGGCGGCGAGATCGCCGAGCACCGACTCGCTCGCGCCGTACATGGACGAAGAGTCCACCACCTTGGCGCCCGCCCGCGCGAACGCTGCAAGCACCTCGCGAAGCGGCGCGCGCCCTGGTGCGTCGTTGCCGACATCGAACACTTGCCACGTGCCAAGCCCGATCGCGGGAAGGCGCTCGCCCGTGGATGGAATCGGTCGCGCAAGCAATGCAGGCGACTGAGCGGGAGCGGGCTTCACGGCGAGAGCCGCGGCAAGGACGCCGAGCGAGCGGAGCGTGGCGCGCCGGGCGCGGTCCATGCGCACATTCTAGTAAAGTCCGGCATCGATGGACGACCGCACAGTGCAGAATGGAAATGAGACGGTTCTGCGGCGCTGGCTGGCACGGGTGGTCGCCGCGCGCCCGGAGGAAATCGCGGCGCTCGGCTGGTCATTTGCCTATTTCTTCTGCCTGCTCGCCGGCTATTACGTGCTGCGGCCGCTGCGCGACGAGATGGGCGTCGCCGGTGGCGTGCGCAACCTGCAATGGCTGTTCACCGCCACGTTCATCACCATGCTGGCCGCGGTGCCGGTCTACGGCGCGCTGGTCGCGCGGCTGCCGCGGCGCCGTTTCATTCCGATTGTCTATCATTTCTTCGTCTTCAATCTCGCCGCATTCTGGCTCTTGCTGACTCTCGATGCCGGCAAGCTGCACGTCGCGCGTGTGTTTTTCGTCTGGATCAGCGTCTTCAACCTGTTTGCGGTGTCGGTGTTCTGGTCGTTCATGGCGGACCTGTTTACCGCCGAGCGGGGCAAGCGCCTGTTCGGCTTCATCGCCGCCGGCGGAAGTGCAGGCGCGCTCGCCGGTCCGGCGCTGACAATATCGCTTGCGGTCCCGCTCGGGCCGGTCAACCTGCTCATCGTGGCGGCGCTGCTGCTGGAGGCGGCAGTACTGTGCGCGAAGCGGGTGGAGTCCGCGGCGGCCAATCCCGGCGGCGAAGCCGCCGTATCGGCGGTGACAGCTTCCGGTGCGCGCGCCGAACCGGGCGGACTCGGCGGAGGATGGCTGGCGGGTATCGCGATGGTGCTGCGATCACCTTATCTTGCGGGCATTGCGCTCTGGGTCACGATGCTCTCCATTGCCGGCACCTTCCTGTATTTTCAGCAGGCGAATATCGTCGCTGCCGCGTCCGACGATCCCGCGGTACGCACCCGGATCTTCGCTTCGATCGACCTCGCTGTCGGTGTCCTTACGGTCGCAATTCAGTTCTTCGCGACCGGGCGCCTGCTCGCGCGCTTCGGTGTCGGCGCGGCGGCGGGCGTGCTGCCGGCGGTGTTCGCGGCCGGTTTTGCGGCGCTCGCGGCGTCGCCCGCGCTCGCGGTGGTGATCGCGTTTCAGGCGATCCAGCGGACCGCCAATTTCGCGATTTCGAATCCGGCGCGCGAAGTGCTCTTCACCGTGCTTGCGCGGGAGGAGAAGTACAAGGCGAAAAATGTGATCGACGTGGTCGTGTTCCGCGGCGCCGATGCGGCCGGAGGGTGGCTGTTCGCGGTGCTGCGCGCCGGGGGCCTCGAACTCGCGTCGATTTCGCTCGCCGCGATTCCGCTGATGGCGGCGTGGCTCGCCCTCGCACTCGCACTCGGGCGCGCCCAGGAGCGCCGCGCCGCAGCACCGAGCCCAACAATCTCCGGAGGAAGCTGAAATGACGGACCCGCGCACCATCTCGACGTTCGGCACGCGTCTCTCCCGCCGCACGTTCCTTGCGCTAGGCGGCGCAATCGCCGCCGCCACGCTCGCGCGCACGCCGGCGATCGCGGCCGAAGGCCCGCTGCTGACGCGCGCAATTCCGCGTAGCGGCGAGCCCCTGCCGGCGCTGGGACTCGGCACCGCGATCGTGTTCGATATCGGCGAAGATGCGGCGCGCCGTGCCGAAAGGCAAGCCGTGCTCCGCACGCTGCTCGATGGCGGCGCGCGCGTCGTCGATACTGCGCCCTCGTACGGCCGCGCAGAGACGGTACTGGGCGAGCTGCTCTCCGGCCTTGGCGCGCGCGAGCAGGTGTTCCTTGCGACTAAAGTGCGCGCCGCGGGGCGCGAGGCGGCGGAGTCCGAAATGCGTGAGTCGCTGCGGCGGCTGCGCACCGAACGCATCGATCTGATGCAGATTCACAATCCGGGCACCGATCTCGGCGCCGCGGCGGCGCAGCTCGCGCAATTGCGCGAGTGGAAGCAGCGCGGCGTATTCCGCTACCTGGGCGTGACGCATTCCCAGGAGGCCGCGAACGAGCGGCTGATCGACCTCATGCGGCGCGAGCGGCTTGACTTCGTGCAGGTGAACTATTCACTCGGCGAGCGGAGCGTCGAGCAGCGCCTGCTTCCGGCCGCGGCCGAAACCGGTACTGCGGTGCTCGTGAATCTGCCGTTCGGGCGGGGAAAGCTCTTCGCCGCGGTGCGCGGCCGGCCGCTGCCCGCCTGGTCGGCCGAGTTCGATGCCGCCAGCTGGGCTCAATTCTTCCTCAAGTACATCCTCGCACACGAGGCGGTGACCTGCGTCATTCCGGGCATGGACAAGCCCGAATACGCGCTTGACAACTTGGGAGCGGCGCGCGGCCGGCTGCCCGACGCTGCGCTGCGCCGCCGGATGGTGGAGTTCTGGGAGTCGCTGCGTTAGCGCCGACGGCCGCTCAGCGATCGATTCAGGAACCGATGCCGAGGACCTTGCGTAACTCGCGCGCCGTAAGCGCCTTGCCTAACACCGGCGTCCCGTAGTCGAATTCCTTCGCCCGCGCGAGCGGCCCTACGACCACCGGCTCGAAGCCCGCATCCTGGACCAGGCGTATCGCGATCTTGAGCGCAGCTTCGTCATCGGCCGCGAGCGGGATCGCAACCCGCTCGCCCGAACGGTGCGCCTCGCTGCGTATCGAGTTGTATCCGACGCTGTTGAACGCACGCACCAGCCGCACTCCGGGCAGAAACTCGGCCGACGCGATACCGGTGCCCTTCGCCCGGGCCTCCACGGCCATGTCGCCGTCGCGGGCCTGGACCGGGTTGCAGGTATCGAGCACCACCTTGCCCTTCAGTTCGGCGGCGAGATCGCGGCCGATTTGTGGCAGCGCCGAATAAGGAACCGAGACCAGCACGACCTCGCCGAATGCGGCCGCCTCGCGGGGCGTTCCCGCGCGCGCCCTGGGCCCGAGGCTCGCGACCAGCTCCTTGACCTCGCCGATCTCGCGCGCCGAGAACATCACCTCGTAGCCGGCCTTCACCCAGAACCCGCCGATCGTGCCGCCGATCCGGCCCGAACCGATGACGCCGATCTTCATGGTCTTGTCGTCGGCGGGACGCGCCGCGAGCGGCATGCCTGCCAGGGCGACCGCCACGCCAAGCAACTCGCGGCGGCGCTGATTCACCGGTTGATTCGTTTTCATCGCCGTAATATTACGCCTCCGGTTCCGTACAGGCGATAGACCGCCATCGACACGCTCGAAAAGCGCCTTTGGGCCGCGGTCACTGCATAATCCTCCATGGCCAACGCAAACGACAAATCCCTTGAATCCTGGATCTGGGACGCAGCCTGTTCCATTCGCGGCGCGAAGGATGCGCCCAAGTTCAAGGACTACAGCCTTCATTTTGGCTACAACCTGTAGCCAGATTGACCAAGGCGTCGCTCTTCTTCGGCGATCTGATAGACCGGTTCATGACGACGCAGCTTTACGTTCACACACGATGAGCAACGAACCCCAATCCCGGTTTCTCCTCTACCAAACCAGCGACGGCCAGACTCGGTTGGAGGTCCGCCTGGAGAACGAGACGGTCTGGCTGTCGCAAATTCAGATGGCCGAGCTGTTTCAAACCTCCATTCCGAACGTGAGCATGCACATTCGAAATGTCTTCGCGGAAGGCGAATTACAGCCGGGGTCAGTGGTTAAGGAATTCTTAACAACTGCCGCCGATGGCAAAAACTACCAGACCAAGTTCTACAACCTCGACGTAATCATCTCCGTGGGCTACCGCGTGAAGTCGCACCGCGGCACTCAGTTCCGAATCTGGGCGACGCAGCGGCTGCGGGAATACATCGTCAAAGGCTTTTTGCTGGATGACGAGCGGCTCAAGCGGGGAGGGGGCGGGAATTACTTCGAGGAACTGCTGGCCCGCATCCGCGACATCCGGTCGTCGGAGAAGGTGTTCTGGCGCAAGGTGCTGGAGATTTACGCGACGAGCATTGACTATGACCCGGGCGAAGAGGCGTCGCAGGTGTTCTTCGCCACGGTGCAGAACAAGATGCATTGGGCGGCGCACGGGCAGACGGCCGCTGAAATGGTGCATGGGCGTGTGGACGCCGGGAAACAAAACCTGGGGATGACAACATGGCTGGGCGGGAAACCGACGAAGGAGGAAGCAGCCATCGCGAAGAATTACCTGAGGGCGGAGGAACTGGAAGGGCTGAATCGCATCGTGACGGCGTATCTGGAATTTGCCGAACTTCGCGCGCTGAATCGCCAGCCCATGTATATGCGGGACTGGATCGCCAAGCTGGAGGATTTCCTGCGCCTGAGCGGCCGGGAGATTCTCACGCACGCGGGCAAGATTTCGCACCAGCAGGCGTTGCGGAAGGCGGAACGGGAATTTGAAAAGTTTCGGGTTCTTGAGCTTGCCCAGCCCTCGCAAGTGGAAAAGGACTTCGACGAAGCGGTGAAGAAACTGCGCAAGCCGCGGCCCAAGAAAAAAGAGTGAGCCATGCCCGCACCCGGTGAACATAAAACCGTCCAGGCTAGTACCAGCCGACGGCTATCTGGGCATGCAGCACTTCTTGTACCGCTTACCGCTGCCGCACGGGCACGGCGCTTTGGGATTCGGTGGAGAACCTTCGCCAGACCAAACCCAGCGAGAGCGAGCGGGATCTTCGGAGGCTTTGGCCTCGCGAGCCTTCGCGTTCGGCAAGGGCGCAAACCAATCCCGTCCCCCTGCCGCCAACCCGGTATTGCGCGACTGGATGTAGCTGTCGACTTCACTTTGCTTCGTGATATCGACGCCGGCGTCTTGCATGCCCATGAATAGCGACTTCGCCATGCCGAAGTTCCCGGGATCCCGCGCCGCGGCATCGAAGCGATTGCGCTTGCTTTTGATGCGCTTGCGAATCGCGTCGGCCGTTCGGTTGCCGACAAGGTGCGACTGTTCGGCCCAATCGAAAAAGGCCGTCAGGATCTCCGGCGTCTTCGCGATCAAGTCCTCGTCCGCGGACACCTTTCGCGGGAAGTAATCGAGCAGGTATTCTTCGACGAGCGCCGCGGTCCAGCCGACGGCTCGGCCGTCGGCGTAGTTGATCTTGAACTCACAGAGATTGTCGCAGCAGAATGCCGCGGCGGCGAGCCAATCGTCATCTCGACCAGCGCTCTTCTGTGCCAACACAAACGACTCGACGATCTCGTGTCCGCGCGCGAGCTCGGTCTCGAGCTCCGCTTCGTCATCAAACGACTCGTCTTGTTCTTCCCAGGCGCGCCCGGGATGCGGTGCGGCCAGCTCGATGGTTGGCAGCCCCGGCAGGTCCTCAAGCACTATCCGCTCGCTCGCCCGTTTGAAGGTTCCACCGGCGATGTTGTTTCCATGCCGGGCAAAGAACTCGGTGATCGCCTCGGCGCAAGCGGTGGCAAACACGACGTCGCGCTCGGTGAGCGGGCGAAGCATGCGATCGGGATCGATCCACTGAATGCGCGGGTAGGAGTTTGCATCGGGTACCCTCCAGCCGTGCTGGTCGATTTCCCGGCGCATCGCCTTCGGGATATCCGAGCCGCGTTCGAAGTTGATCGAAAATATCTGCGTGCCGAGATCGATTAGCTGCTTGCCGGCCATGTGCGCATCGCCGCGCTCGGCCATGGCCTCAAATCCATCGAGAGAATCGAACACCAGGACACCGAAACTCTCTCCAAGATTGCCAATGATCGACACGACCTTGTCCCGGGCATCGAGCGCCGGGCAGTCGAGGCGCAGGAGCTGCGAATCGTAGACGTTCTTCCACGGCGCCATCTTCCAGAGCTTGGCCGCTGCCGCAAAGAACCGGCGCATCGTATCGGCCGAGATCTTGCCGTCTTCGAGATAGCTTGCGTCCTGTTCATCGCGAAGCAATGACGCAGACATGAGCTCGATCACGCGATCGAGCTCCGGCGTTTCTGCGACTTCGATACGCACGTCTGGATCGAGCCTGCCGCGCAGAAGAGCCGCGAGCGCGGAATCGGCGACCCTGATGCTGCTGGGACGCCGTGGCTTGCCGGCCATCGGCGCTTTCATGGCCGAAGCGAGCAACTCTGCTTCGACGCCCAGAGGCTCGCCCGGCTTCAGCGCCTCCGAGGCGAGGATGAGGTCGTTTGTGACGTCGAGCCAGATGACCAGCTCCGGGCGGTAGGGCTTGTCTTCCATGACGTAGGACGGCATGAGCCTGCGCCCACCGACCCACTCTTCGGCAACTGTGAGCCGAGGCTGCCTGGTGCTGACGTTGGTTTTCTCGAGGTTCGCCATCGCATATCCGCAGAAGTTTGGCGGATTATCGCAGGAGGGTTGTAGTGGCGTGAAAAGCTACTTGCGCGCCCCTTAATGTGGCGCGATAATGAATTAACGCGCCATAAACGATTCTTTATGGCGCGATATTCGTAATCGCGCCACAAAAGGGCTTCCGTGCCAAAGCAGATTCCCGGCAATGAACTCGACGCAGTTCTGAGCGCGGTGGCTCAATTTCGAGAGGGCGGTTCCATCGAGGAGATCAGGGGGGCGCTGCCGCTTGCCTTGCCGCATCGGACTTTGCAGCGTCGCCTGGCATGGCTCGTCGCAGAGAAGCGCTTGATCGCAGAGGGACGTGGCCGGGCGAGCCGCTATCGGTTGCCTGCAGCCACGGCCGAATCGCACACTGTACTCCCGGCTATCAGAGCGGAAGGATACGGTGAGACCACCCTCCCGATTTCATCCGAAGCAGAGGTCATCAAACGGGCCGTGCGCGAGCCGATCCAGCGTCGCCGTCCGGTTGGCTACGACCGAACGTTTCCTGATGGCTATCGCCCCAACGAAACCTTCTACCTTCCAGCCGAAACCCGGCAACGTCTGCTTGAATCAGGACGCTCGCCCGACGGCGAGCAGCTTGCGGCCGGAACCTATGTGCGACAAATTTTCAGCCGGCTGATGATTGATCTGTCATGGAACTCCAGCCGCCTGGAAGGCAATACCTACTCGCTGCTGGAAACGGAGCGTTTGCTGGAGTTGGGAGAGTCCGCCGAAGGCAAGGACGCCAAAGAAGCGCAAATGATCCTGAATCACAAAGCAGCGATTGAGTTGCTGGCCGATCAGGCGCCGGAGATGGGCTTCAATCGTTACACCATTCTCAATCTGCACGCTTTGCTGTCCGACAACCTGCTCGATCCGCAGGCATGCGGACGCCTGCGCAGTGTTCCGGTTGGAGTCGCAAAGACGGTCTATCACCCATTGGAAGTGCCGCAACTGATCGAAGAATGTTTCCAGAAATTCCTCGATACCGCTACAGCGATTCAAGATCCATTCGAGCAGGCGTTTTTCGCCATGGTTCATCTGCCTTATTTGCAGCCGTTCGAGGACGTGAATAAGCGCGTCTCGCGTCTCGCGGCGAACTTGCCGCTCATGCGCCGGAATTTGTGTCCATTGTCGTTTGTGGATATTCCAGAACGTGCCTATATGGACGGCATTCTCGGGGTGTACGAATTGAATCGCGTAGAGTTGCTGCGAGATGTATTCGTCTGGGCCTATGAGCGATCCTGTGCGCGCTATTCAGCGGTGCGCCGGTCATTGGGAGACCCGGACCCGTTCCGTCTGCATCATCGTGTGCTGGTCGCTGAAACCGTTGCCGCGGTCGTTCGCGGCGGTTTGGACAAGAAGGCTGCGACTGCTTTGATCAGACGGCGCGCCGCGGAGAATGTATCGCAGGAAAGTCGCGCACGTTTCGTCGAGGTGGTGGAAACGGAACTGATGAGCCTGCACGATGGCAACATTGCCCGCTATCGTTTGCGGCCATCCGAATATCAGGCATGGCGGAAAACATGGAGCTGATGTAAACGACATGGCGGCCAAGCCCGGCGAACACAAGACCGTCCAGGCCCGCATCCTCGCCTACGCGCAGGCGATCGGGTGGCGCTATGTGCCGCGTGCGGAAGCGGAGGCCCGGCGCGGCTTTGATGCGGATGCCGCGATGCCGGAAGAGTGGGCGCGCAAGGTCACCGCCACAGTCGAGGCGCTATTCGAACTCCTGCAGAAGAGCTTTCGGTCATGAGGGCCTGGCGGGACAAGGATGACTTCAAGGCCCGCGTGCTCGAGTGGGCTGAAAAGCTGGATGTGCGCGTGCACTCGCTGGCGGTCCGTCCGATGCGCAACAAGTGGGCCTCTTGCTCCAGCGCCGGATATCTGAACTTCAACGCAGAGTTGCTCGCGCTGGATCGCGAGATCGGCGATTACGTCATCGTCCACGAGCTATTGCATTTTTCCGTGCCGAATCACGGTAAGCTTTGGAAAAGCCTGATGCACGCCCACTTGGGAGACTATCTGCGCCTGGAGAAGAGGGTGCGCGCTTTTTCGCGGTGATCGGCGCCACGCGCTCCGCACTCGCGCGGCGCGACCGCGACTGCCGGCGCGAGAATTCTGGAAGAAAACGATGCAGTGTATATTAGCCCTCGCTGTCAATGCCGGGGAGGCAGACCATGGAATTCTGGATCGTACTGGGGATTATCGTAGCGCTCGTCATCTGGCCGGTCGCGATCTACAACGGGCTGGTGGCGCTGCGCAACCGCTTCAAGAACGGGTTCGCGCAGATCGACGTGCAGTTGAAGCGCCGCTACGACCTGATTCCCAACCTGGTGGAGACGGCGAAGGGCTATATCAAGCACGAGCGTGAGACGCTCGAGGCGGTGACCAAGGCGCGCGGCGCAGCGGTCACTGCGGCGGCGGCGGCGGCCGCGAAGCCGGGCGACCCGGCGGCGATGCAGGGGCTCGCGCAGGCCGAGGGCGTGCTGGGCGGCGCGCTCGGCCGGCTGCTGGCGGTCTTCGAGGCCTATCCGGACCTCAAGGCGAACCAGAACGTCATGCAGGTGCAGGAAGAGCTGACCAGCACCGAGAACAAGGTCGCCTTCGCCCGCCAGGCATTCAACGACTCGGTCATGGAGTACAACACCAAGCGCGAATCGTTCCCGGACATCATCTTCGCCGGAATGCTCGGCTTCAGCGCCGCCGAGCTGCTGCAGGCGACCGATTCTGCGGAAGAGCGCAAGGCGCCCGCCGTCAAGTTCTGAAATCGCGTGGCCGTGGCCACGTTCTTCGAGCATCAGCAGCTCGCCCGGCGCAACACCCGGGTGATGGTGCTGCTGTTCCTGCTCGCCGTCGCCGGCGTCGTGATCGCGGTGGACCTGGTGCTCGCGGGGGTGTGGATCTGGGGCATCTCCGAGTTCAGCGCGCCGTACGATGCTGCCGGCAAGGCACCCGGCCTGTTCGCCATGATCAAGGCCGTGCCGGGCGCCGTGTACCTGTGGGGCGCAGCGGCGACCGCGGCGATCATCTTCATCGTCAGCCTCGTCAGCGTCGGGAAGCTTGCCGACGGCGGTGCCGCGGTGGCGCAAATGATCGGTGCGCGGAGCGTCCCGCCCGAGACGCACGATCCTCTGGAGCGGCGCCTCCGCAACGTGGTCGAGGAGATGGCGATCGCATCCGGAGTGCGCGTGCCCGGCGTCTACATCATGGACGGCGAGCGCGGAATCAATGCCTTTGCCGCCGGCTGGAACGTATCGAACTCGGTGGTCGCGGTCACGCGCGGCACGCTCGAGACGCTGACGCGCGACGAGCTGCAGGGCGTGATCGGGCACGAGTTCAGCCACGTCCTGAACGGCGACATGCGGCTCAACATCCGCATGATCGGCGTGCTCGCCGGGATCGTGTTCATCGGCTCGATCGGCACCTTCATCCTGCGCAGCGTGCGGGAGAGCCGCGACAGCAAGAACGTGGGCGGCATTTTCGCGGTTGGGCTGGCGCTCTTCATCATCGGTTACGTGGGGCTGTTTTTCGCGCGGCTGATCAAGGCGGCAGTGTCGCGGCAGCGCGAGTTCCTCGCCGACGCCTCGAGCGTGCAGTTCACGCGCAACCCGGACGGCATCGCCGGCGCGCTCGACCAGATCCGCAGCTCGACCGCGCTGATCACGAGCCGCTATGCGGAAGAGATGTCGCACATGTTCTTCGGCCAGAGCATCAAGGTGTGGCTGGGCGGATTGTTCGATACGCATCCGCCACTCGACGAGCGCATCCGGCGGGTCCGTCCGGGATTCCAGCCTTCTTCCTACCGAAAACGGCGCTCGGCCGAGGCGCCACCGTCTGCCGCGGGCGGCGAGGAAGCGTTCGGTCGCGCCGCGGGCTTTGCGGGCGGGGACACGGGCGCGGTGCCGGTGGCAGGCAGGCGTGGCAGCGATGCAGGCACGGCGTGGGGACGCTCGGCGGGAGAAAGCGCCCAGCTCGTCGGCTCGGTGCACGGCGCGAAGATCGACTACGCCGCCCGCCTGCTCGCGTCGCTGCCCGAGGGATTGCGCGAGGAGCTGCGCAATGCGGACGGCGCGCGCGCCGCGATGATCGCGCTGCTGCTGGCGCGCAACGACGACGTGATGCAGCAGCAGATCGAAGCGCTCGCCTCGGCAGGACTCGCCGCGCTCGGCGAGCGCGCACGCGCAATGGCGCCGCTCACGCGGGGACTCGGGCCGGCATTTCATCTGGCGCTGGTCGATCTGGGATTGCCCGCCGTCAAGGCGTCATCCGACGAGATGAAGCGGGATCTGGTCAAGGCGCTCGAGACGTTGATCAGCGCCGACCGGCGGGTGTCCCTCCACAGATTTGTCATCCTGATGCTGGTGCGCCACCAGCTGACTGCCAAGCCGGGCGCCGGGGCGATCACGAGCAAGAAGGTCGCGGACCTCAAGGCCGAGGTGCTCGCCGTACTCTCGCTGGTCGCGCACGCAGGTGTTCGTGCCGATGCCAGCGGCGAACGTCAACAGGAGCTGGAGAACGCGCTGCGTGCCGGGATGAAGGAACTGGGTCTTGCCCAGGTTGCCGAGGCGTCCGGGGACCTGAACCTCGAGACCGCGGCGAAGGCGCTCGAGGCGCTCAAGAACCTCGCGCCGCTGCAGAAGGCGATTGTGGTGAAGGGGTTGTTCGCCGCGGCCACCGCCGACGGCGCCATCCGGCTTGCGGAAGCCGAGCTGATGCGCCTGGTCGGCGCGGTGCTTGACTGCCCGCTGCCGCCGCTGCTCGAGACGATCGATCCCGCCACACTGGTTGCGTGATGCCTGCGGCGGCCTGCGGTTCGCTCACTTGACAGGCGCAAGCGTTGTTCCGAAAATGTCCGCACGGTGGGCTGGTCCCGGTCCGCCATCAGAAGAGGGAGGACAATCATGGCGACATTCAGGTTGCTGGCGGTTGCGGCGTTTGCGGCGCTGTGCGCCGTTCCGGCGGCGGCGCAACAACTGTACGTATTTACCTCCGGCTCGCTCGGCGGGTTTCCAAAGGCGGCACTGCAGATCGGCGGTCAGGGCACGATCGACTGGGCGCCGGTGAGTTTCTACGTGATCAAGCACCCGAAGGGCAACGTGATTTTCGACACCGGCAACAACGACAAGACGATTGCGGATCCCGATGGCTGGTGGGGCCCGCTCGCCAAGGGCTTCGGGCTGAAGATGACCAAGGACGACGCGATGGCCGCGCAACTGGCCAAGATCGGCCTGACCACCGGCGACATCAAGTACGTGGTCGTCGGGCACATGCACCTCGACCATGGCGGCAACGTATCGCAGTTCCCCAACGCGACGCTGGTGGTGCAGGACGACGAGATGAAGGCCGCCTGGTGGCCCGATGTCGGCTACTCGGTGTACTACATCCCGGGCGATTTCGCCGACACCAAGAAGTACAACGTGCTGCGGCTGAGCGGCGATCTGGACCTGTTCGGCGACGGCAGCTTCCGCGTCATCCGCGGGCGCGGCCACACCCCCGGCAGCCAGTTCGCGGTCGCGCGCCTGCGCAACACCGGTTCGGTGATCCTGACGAGCGACACGGTCTACCTCAAGGAAAGCCTCGACAAGAACCTGCTCCCGCCGATCCCCGGCGTCACGCATCCGGTGGACGCCTATGCCACCTATGCGAGGATCCGGCAGATCCGCGACACCGAGAACGCCACCATCCTCTACGGGCACGACCCGGAGGTCTTCAAGGCGACCAAGAAGGCGCCCGCGTACTACGATTGATCGCAACCCGGCATCCGGACGGCCCGGGCGACCGGGCCGTTTTGTTTTGGTGCGCCAGAAGGGCATGAAATGAGCGCGGTCCCGCCTGCGATCGTCGCGCGCGGCGTCACCAAGCGCTACGGGCCGGTCGTCGCGCTGGAGGATTTCTCGCTCGAGATCCGCAAGGGCGAGGTGTTCTGTTTGCTCGGCCCGAACGGCTCTGGCAAGACCACGTTCCTGCGCGCGCTCACGGGCTACCTGCTGCCCAGCGCGGGTTCGCTCGAGGTGGCCGGCTGCGACGCGGTGCGCGATCCGATGGCCGCGCGGCGGAAAATCGGCTACGTGCCCGAGTCGGTGCCGCTCTACCGGCACATGCGCGTGGGGGAGTTCCTCGTGTTCATGGCGCGGCTGCGCGGCGTGCCCGAGCGCAAGGTCGAGGGCGCGGTGCATCGCGTCGCCGGGCAGCTTTCGATTGCCGACCGCTTGCGCTCGCCGATTCCGGCGCTCTCGCGCGGTTACCGGCAGCGCGTCGCGCTCGCGCAGGCGCTGGTGCACGATCCCGAAGTGCTGATCCTGGACGAACCGACCAACGGCCTGGATCCGCGCCAGATCATCGAGACGCGCAACCTGATCCGCGGCCTCGCCGGGCGGCACACCGTGCTGATGAGCTCGCACATCCTTGCCGAGGTGGAGAAGACCGCCGACCGGGTGGCGGTGCTGCTGGGCGGAAGATTGCGCGGCCTGCGCGCGATCGCCGAGACCCCGAATCTCGAGAGCTGGTTCCTCTCGCTCGCATGAGCCCGCTCGCGGTGCTGACGAGGAAGGAGTTGCACGCGACGTTCACCTCGCCGATCGGCTACACCGTGTCCGCGGTGTTCCTGCTGGTGCTCGGTTACACCTTCAGCCTGACGCTGTTCGCCACCAAGGTCGCGAACCTGACCTACATCTTCCACCAGATGTACGTGCTGTCGATCCTGCTGGTGCCGGTGCTCACCATGCGCGCGTTCGCAGAGGAGCGCCGCAGCGACACGCTTGAGCTGCTGCTCACCGCGCCGGTGGCCGAGTTGTGGATCGTGCTTGGGAAGTTCCTCGCGGCGTACGCGCTGGTGCTCGGCATGTACGCGCTGTCGGCGGTGTACGCGGCGATCCTCGGCGCGTACGGCGAGCCGGACTGGGGGCCGATCTTCAGCGGCTACCTGGCGCTCGCGCTGCTTGCCGCGGCGCTCGTCGCCGTCGGGCTGCTGATGTCGAGCCTCACCGAGAACCAGGTTGTGGCAGCAGCCGCCTCGATCGGCGTGTTCCTCATGCTGTGGTTTGCCGACGCGGTCGCGGCGATGCTTCCGGAAACGCTGCAGGCGTTCGCCGTCAACCTGTCGCTGATTGGGCATTTCCGGCCGATCGCGACTGGCGCCCTGTTCCTCTCCGACGCCGGATACTTTGTGACGCTCGCGCTCGTGGCGCTATTTCTTGCCACGCGACGGTTGGCCGAGCGATGAGCGAAGTCTGGGGCGCGCTCTGGTTTGCCGGTGTCCTCGCCGCGCTCGCCGTGCTGTTTGCAGCCGGGCTTGCGGTCGCCGTGCCCGCTTCGCGTGCGAGGCGCTTGCTGGTGCAGGCTGCGCTCGCTTGCGCTGCGCTTGGCGCCACGATCGCCTCCAACGTCGCGCTCTACAAGCACGATGCGTACTTCGATCTGACGCGGGAGAAGAGCTTCACGCCGGCGACCGAGACGCTGCGCGTAGTGCGCAGCCTCGAGCGCGACGTCGAGCTGACGTACTTCTATCAGAACCAGAGCCCTGCCGGACGGGCGGCGAAGGCAATGGTCGAGGTGATGGGCCGCGCGAACCCGCGTCTCAAGGTCCGCACCGTGGATCCCGACCAGAACCCGGGGCTTGCGAACCGGCTCGGCGTCAAGCTGTATAACGCCGCGCTGCTCGCCGCGGGCGGCGAGCGCGTCGAGGTCGTGACGACCGACGACCGCGACATCGCCCTCGGCATCCTGCGGCTGCTCCGCACCGACCGGCGCCCGGTCTGCTTCCTCGCGGGGCATGGCGAGTACGACATCGACAACTTCGAGTTCCACACCCATTTCGAGGGTCAGCACGCGCACAGCCACGACGTGCAAGGCATGGCGGTAGTGCAGGTGGAACAGCATGGCTTCGGCCGCCTGCGGCGCGCGCTCGAAAAACTCGGCTACAGCGTGCGCAAACTGACGCTTGCGACGCAGGGCGCCGTGCCCGAGGACTGCGCGGTGCTGGTCGAAGCCAATCCGCGCACCCGCCATACCGCGCCCGAAGTCGCGGCGATCGGCGCGCATCTCGCGCGCGGCGGCAGCCTGCTGCTGCTGATCGAGCCGGATTTCGACCTGGAGCCGGCATTCGCGGCGCTGCTCCAGCGCGCGGGCGTGCGGGTCGGCGAGGGCGTGATCGTAGACCCGGCGAGCCATTACTACACCGACGAACAGATGATCGCGGTCGTCGCCTACGCGCGCCACCCGGCGACAGTCGGGCTCGCGCTCTCGTTCTTTCCCGGCGCACGGCCGGTGGAGGCGATCGCGGCCCCGGGCGTGAAGGCGAGCGCGCTCTTTTCGAGCAGCGCCTCGAGCACCCTCGCGAGAGCTGCGCGCGGCGCCGAGAACGCACCACCGGTTGCGCGCGCGCTCGCCGTGGTCGCCGAGGGGAGGCTCGACGCCCGCGCCGACGCGAAACCGTTTCGGCTCGCAGTGGTGGGCGACGCCGATTTCGCGAGCAATTCCTTCTTTCCGTACCTTGCAAACGCGGATCTGCTTCTGAATCTGCTCGCCTGGCTGCGCGGCGAGGAGCGAGGACCGGCGATGAAACCGCCGGTCGAGGTGTTGCCGACGGTGGCGCTTACGAACGCGCAGATGCGCGGCATCTTCATCGTGTGCGTGTTCGGCCTGCCCGGGATCGTGGCGCTGATCGGCGTCATCGTATGGTGGCGCCGGCGGTACTGAGGCGGCGCGCTCTCGCAGCGGCAGCCGTCGCTGCGGCTGCAATTCTTGTGGGCCTCGCGCTGCACGGCGAGCGCAGGCAGAGCCCGCTCGGCCGCTTCGAGGCCGCCGGCCTGATGGCGCATGTTGCACCCGCGACCGTGTCCGAAGTCGAGGTCACGGCGGGCGGGCGCCGCCGCCGTTTCGTGCGCGATGGCGCGGTCTGGCGCGCGGCGGAGCCGGCCGCCGCGATTTCGGCGGACGCTGGCGCGCGCATTGAAACAGGCCTCAGGCTGCTTCACGTCTCGCCGCCCGAACGCGTGCTGACCGGAGAAGAACTGGCCGCGCAGGGTTCCTTCGGACTCGACTCACCGGCGCTGCGCGTGGCAGTGAAGGGCACCGTCGCCTTCGCGGTCGCGTTCGGCGCGGCAAACCCGATCGGGCTTGCGCGCTATGCGAGAGTGGAGGGCGGTGCCGGGATCGCACTCATACCCGGCTACGTGGCGCAGGCGTGGGAAGAGGTGATCGCAGTCCGATGAAAGTGAAACACGGGCTCGGGGCAGGGATTGCAGCGCTGCTCGTTGCCTTCGACGCGCTCGCGCACGTGACGAGCACCGGGATTGCGACGGTCGCGGTGGAAGGCGACCGCGTCATCGTCCGGCTGAGCCTTTCGCTCAGCGAGCTGCCGCAGGAACCGGCACAGCTCATTGCGCATGCGGCGGAAGGCGACGCCGCGAGCGCCGAGCGCGTTGCCGACGCTTTGCGCACCCAGGTCAAGGTCGCGCGCGGAAGCGAGGCCTGCCGCCCGGGCCGCGTCCGTATTCAGGGCTCGCGCCTGGAGGACGGGCGCGCGATCCTGCAGCTTGTTTTCGCCTGCCCGAAGGCGGGCGGCAAGATCGAATATGCGGATCAGCTTCAGCTCGTATTCGGCGAGCACTATCGCACCATCGCGAGCATCGACGAGGGTGGACCTTCCGCGCAGGGCTGGCCCGAGTTCCTTGCGCTCGGCGTCGAGCACATTCTCACCGGCTACGACCACCTGATGTTTCTCGCCGCGCTGGTGATTGGCAGCCGCGGCTTGTGGCGCACGATCGGCATCGTGACGGCGTTTACCGTGGCGCACAGCGTGACACTCGCACTTGCGAGCCTCGGGATTGCGGCAGTCCCGGCCGCAGTCATCGAGCCCGCGATCGCAGCGTCGATTTTCTGGATCGCGCTCGAAAACCTGTACTCCCCGGCCGCAGGCTTCCGGCGTTGGGTGATCGGGTTTCTGTTCGGCCTGGTGCACGGGTTCGGCTTTGCTTCGGCGCTGGAGGGGATCGAGTTGCGCGGTTGGGCGTTCGCGCGCGCCCTGATCGCCTTCAATCTTGGCGTCGAAATCGGGCAGGCTGCGGCAGTCCTCGCGGCGGCCGCGCTCCTTGCGCGTCTCGGCGAGGGGGCCGGCCCGGCACGCCTGCGGCGGGCGCTCTCGACCCTGCTCGCGCTCGCCGGGGGCGCCTGGTTCGCCGTCCGCGTTGCCACCGGATAGCCGTTCTGATTTTTGGTCCTGCCGCAGCGGGCGAAAGAGGTAACATCAGGGCCATCCGCATCGCCCCGAGCAGCGGCGAGGAGCGGTGGACCAGAGGAGAAAAACTGATGAAACAGCGAGCATGGAGCAGACTGTTGACGGCGGGCGCGCTCGCGCTCGGCGTCTCGGCAATCGGCGGAGCGGCTCAGGCGCAGGACGCGAAGCCGATCAAGATCGGCATCGTGACGTTCCTTTCGGGGTCGGCGGCCGGCCCCTTCGGCGTGCCGGCGAGAAACGGCTTCGAGATCACCATGGAGACTCTGAACGCGGGCAGCGTGCCGGCGCCCTACGCCGGCAAGGGTTTCGGCGGCGCGCCGCTCGAGGCGGTGTGGGTGGACGAGGCGGGCGGCACCACCAAGCAGGTGAGCGAGTTGCGCAACCTCGTGCAGCGCCAGAACGTGGATCTCGTCATCGGCTACATCTCGAGCGGCGACTGCCTCGCGGTGGCGCCGGTCGCGGAGGAGCTGAAGAAGCTCACCGTACTCTTCGACTGCGGCACGCCGCGCATCTTCGAGGACGCGAGTTACAAGCATGTGTTCCGGACGGGGCCGACCGGCACGATGGACAACACCGCGGCGGCGCTCTACGTGACGGAGATGAAGCCGCAGGCGCGCCGCATCGCCGGCATCAATCAGAACTACGCCTGGGGCCAGGATTCCTGGACCGACTTCGAGCTGGCGATGAAGGCGCTCAGGCCCGGAGTGGAAGTCGCCACTTCGCAGATGCCCAAGCTCTTCGCGGGCCAGTTCGGGGCGGAGATCTCGACCCTGCTCGGCGCCAACGCCGACATCATCCATTCGAGCTTCTGGGGTGGCGACCTCGAGGGATTGGTGCTGCAGGGGGCGCCGCGCGGACTGTTCCAGAAGAGCCTCGTCGTTCTTTCGGCGGGCGAGCCGGCGATCAACCGCCTGGGCACCAAGATTCCCGATGGCACGGTGATCGGCGGGCGCGGACCCTTCGGCCCGTTCGCTCCGGACACGCCGCTCGCGAACTGGTTCAAGCGCGTATTCGAGGAGCGCTACGGGGTGGTGCCGAACTACGCCGCCTACAAGGCTTCGCAGGCCGTGCTCGGCGTGAAGGCGGCCTGGGAGAAGGCGCAGGCGGCGGCGGGCGGGAAGACACCAACCCAGGATCAGGTGATCGCCGCGTTCGAGGGGCTCTCGTACGAAGGGCCGGGTGGGCGCGTCGACATGAAGCTCGGCAAGGGCCACCAGGCGGTGATGGACAACGCCATCGGCACCGCGAAATTGGTGGACGGCAAATTCGCGATCGTCAATATCAAGCGCTATCCGGCGGCGCTGGTCAACCCGCCCGAGGGCGTGAAGAGCGAGGCCTGGCTCAAATCCGACTTCAAGGCGCGCTGACCGGCGACTGATCGCAGCGGCGCGGGCGCAACCGTCCGCGCCGTCCTTTCCGGGGGAATTGCGTGGGAAACATTGGCGCTGTGCTGGTCGACGGCGTCATCTATTCGTCGTGGCTTTTCATCATCGCCGTCGGGCTCACGCTCGTCTATGGCGTGATGCGCATCCTCAATCTCGCGCACGGCAGCCTGTACGCGCTCGGCGCCTATGCCGCGGCGTCGCTCGTCGGTTACTGGTTCGCGAGGGGCTATCCCCCGATGGGCAGCTACGCACTGCTCGCCGCCGCAGCGGTGATCGTCGGCCTCGTCGCCGGTCCGTTGATCGAGCGCGGGCTGCTCCGGTTCATGTATGGCAAGGACGAGATGGTGCTGGTGCTCGTCACCTACGCGCTGTTCCTGATCCTCGAGGACCTGATCAAGCTGGTGTGGGGCGTGGAGTCCTACGTGATCTCCGAACCGTACGGCCTGCTCGGCAGCTTCAGCCTCGCCGGCCTGACCTACCCCGTGTACAACGGCGTGCTGGTGGTCGCGGCGCTCGTCGTGGGTGTGGCCCTCACTTGGGTGCTGCAGGGCACGCGCGCCGGCAAGCTCCTCATCGCGGTGATCCACGACCGCGAGATGGGCGCGGCACTCGGGATCGACGTCTCGCGCATGTACCTCGTGACTTTCACCGCCGGCACCATGCTCGCGGCGCTTGGCGGCGCGCTCACCGCGCCGACCGTTTCGGTCCTGCCGGGGATGGGCGTTGAGGTGATCGTGCTCGCGTTCGCGGTGGTGGTGATCGGCGGCCTCGGCAGCCTTCCGGGCGCGGCGCTCGGCGCGCTGATCGTGGGGCTGGTGCGCTCGGCGTCGGTCCACTACCTGCCGCAGTTCGAGCTGTTCTCGATCTACCTGGTCATGGCGCTGGTGCTGCTCGCGCGGCCCAAGGGCCTGTTTGCCGGCGCCGAGGCGCGCAAGATATGAGCGACCGCACCAGCCGCGCCCTGTTCATCGCGCTCGCCGTCCTGCTCGCCGCGGGCCTCGTGCTCCCGAAATGGGCGATCTCGCTCGCCATCATCTCGCTCGGCAAGGGGCTCGTGGTCCTCGGCATGCTGCTGCTCATGCGCACCGGGCTCGTCTCCTTCGGCCAGGGGCTCTATTTCGCGGCCGGCGCCTATGCGGTGGGCATCCTCAACCAGGTGTACAAGTTCTCCGACGCGATCGCGATGGTGGCCGCCGGCGCGATTGCCGCGGCGCTGATCGCGCTCGTGCTCGGCGCGCTGCTGGCGGGCTACCGCGCGATCTTCTTCGCCATGCTGACGCTCGCCTTCTCGATGATCCTCTATGGCCTGCTGGTGAAGTCCTCGGCGCTCGGCTCGACCGACGGCTTCAACGTCGACGCGCGCACGCTCGCTGGAATCCCGATGGGCGGCGGAACCGGCTACGTACTGTACGCATTCGCCTCGATCGCCGCGTTCCTCGCGGCCTGGGGCGTGCACCGCTACCAGCACTCGCTCCTCGGGCGCATCGCGCCGGCGATCCGCGACAACGAGCTGCGCGTCGAGTATCTGGGCGCCTCGGTGCGCGCGGTGGTGCATCTCAACTACGTCATCGCGGCGGTGCTCTCGGGCGTGGGCGGCGCGATCGTCGCGCTTGCGGTGGGCCACATCGACCCCGAGATGGCCTACTGGACCACGTCGGGCGAGTTCGTGTTCGTGGCAATCCTTGCCGGCACGGGAAACGTCGCCGCGCCGTTTCTCGGCTCGGCCCTGTTCGAGGCGATCCGCACCTTCGCCTACCAGTATTCGCCCTATACCTGGCAGATGGTGCTTGGAGGGGCGATGCTCGTCGTGATCATGTTCCTGCCCTCGGGCTTGTGGTCGCTGTTCGAGCGGCGGCGCGCGCGGGGCTGAGCGCATGGCGGTCCTCGAAACCCGCAACCTGGTGAAACGCTTCGGCGCGCTCGCCGCCGCGGACGACATTTCGGTCGCGATCCGGCCCGACAGCACGGTCGGACTGATCGGCGCGAACGGCGCCGGCAAGACCACCTTCATCAACATGGCGACCGGCTATCTGAAGCCGGATTCCGGGGCCATCTACTATCAGGGCGAGGACATCACGGGACTCGCGCCGCGCGCGGTCACCCACCGTGGCATCTGCCGCTCGTTCCAGATCCCGCAGCTGTTCCTGTCGCAGACGGTGCATGACAACCTGCTGGTGAGTGCGGGGATCGCCGCGCGCCAGAGCGGCGCCGTGAAAGGGGTCGAAGCGGTGGTCGCCGATTCGCTCGGACGATTCGGCCTCGCCTCCTACGCCGACAAGCTCGCCGGCGTGCTGCCGGAGGGAATCAGAAAGCTCCTCGACATCGCGATGGCGCTGGCGGCGCGGCCCAAGGTGTTGCTGCTCGACGAGCCGACGAGCGGCGTGTCCGCGGAGGAGAAATTCGGAGTCATGGACACCGTGATGCGGGCGGTGCGGCCGCAGGGCGTCACAGTGCTGTTCGTGGAGCATGACATGGACATCGTGGAGCGTTACAGCGACCGCGTGCTCGCCTTCTACGAAGGACGCATCATCGCGGACGGGGCGCCGCGCTCGGTGCTGGAGAATCCCGAAGTGCGCGAATTCGTGGTGGGCGAACATGCTGCGCATTGAAGGGCTCAGTGTCTCGATTCAGGGTGCGAGCATATTGCGCTCGGTGGATCTCGCCGTTGCCACCGGTCAGTTCGTCGGTCTGATCGGACGCAACGGCGCAGGCAAGACGACACTTGTGCGCACGATCATGGGCATCGTGCCCGCGGACGCGGGACGGATTCAGTTCGACGGGCGCGCGTTTGACTCCTTGCCTACGCACGATCGGGCGCGCTCCGGCCTGGGCTACATGCCCGAGGACCGCCGTCTTGTGCCCGAACTTTCGGTGGAAGAGAACGTGCTTCTTCCCGCCTGGGCGAGCGGCGCGAGCGATGGTACGGCGCGCCTCAAGCGCGTGTATGCCCTGATCCCCGAGGTGGCGGCGTTCGCCACGCGCAAGGCCCTGCAGCTTTCGGGGGGTCAGCAAAAACTCGCGGCGCTGGCGCGCGCGCTCGCGAGCGAACCCAAACTGCTGCTGCTCGACGAGCCCTTGGAAGGCGTCGCGCCGGTGCTCGCGCACCGGCTCGCGGAGGTGATCCGCGGGCTCAAGCGCGAGGGCCTCTCGGTGCTGTTGTGCGGGTCGAGCCTCGCGCACGTGCGCGATACGCTCGACGCGGTCTATGCGATCGACCGCGGCGTCGTTACGCCGAGTGCGTGAACGACCACGCTGCGCTTGCCGCGGCGCTGAAGGGCGGGACATGACATGCTCCACCTCGCCGACGCGTTGGCGATGACGCTACAGTGACCCTCGAAACGCTCGGCGTCTGGCACATCGTCTTCGTCGCTGCGGTGATGATTCTCGCCGGATTCGTGCACGGCGCGCTCGGCTTCGGCTTTCCGCTGATCGCGACGCCGCTGGCTGCGCTCGTGCTCGATATCAAGGCGGCGATCGTGCTGATCGCACCGGTGACCCTTGTCGTCACGGTGATCTCGGTGGCGCGAGGCGGCGGCTGGCGCGAGGCGATTCGCAGCTTCTGGTTTCTGCCACTTGCCATGGCAGTCGGCTCGTATTCGGGCACGCGGATTCTCATCGCAGCGAAGCCGGCGCCCTTTCTGCTCGTCCTCGCCTTCCTGATCCTCGTCTATCTTGGCCTCGACAAGCTCAAGCGCGGTGAGAACGCGTTGGTGAAGAACTGGCGTCTGCCGATCGGGCTGGGAGTGGGCCTGGTCGCGGGAGTCTTCGAGGCGACGGCAAACGTCGCCGTGCCGCCTCTCATCATCTACCTGATGCTGCTCGGCTTGCCCCCCATTGCCACGGTGCAGACGCTGAACCTGTGCTTCTCGGTCGGCAAGGCAGTGCAGGTCGGCACCTGGGCGCTCTATGGCAACGTCGACGCGGCGCTCTGGCTCGCCGCCGCCGCGCTCACGGTCCCCTCGATGGTGGCGCTGTTCCGCGGCATGCGCGTGCGCGAGCGAATCGATGCGCCGACCTACCGGACCTGGCTGCGGCGTGCGCTGTGGGTGATGGCGGCGCTGCTGATCGGGCAGTACTTCTATCTGGTGTGGGGGTGAACGCGATAGCCCAAGGTGTGGAGTATTTCGGGGAAACCCGGGTCGGCGCAGGCCACGTCTGGCCCGGTGGCGAGCTCGACTATCTGCCGAGGCTGCTCGGTCCGGGAACGGCAGTGATCGACGCGAATGAGGAGATGTGGCGGTTCTTCCGGCGTCACCGCGTGCCCCTCGACTAGAATCCACCGCTCGCCCCATGCACCGACTTGTATTTCCCGCGCTGTTGCTTTTCACCACCATTGCGGTTGCGCAAACACCGGAGGAGCAGTTGTTCGAGGCGATCGACGACGGCAAGCCACTGGTCGCCGAAGGGCTGGTGGCGCGCGGCAAGGTGAACGTCAACGCGCGCAACGCCGAGCGCGAGACGCCGCTGCACCGCGCCGTCGAGAAGGGCATGAAGGAGCTTGCCGTCCTGCTGCTGAAGGCGGGCGCGAGCACCGCGGCGCGCTCCACCACGGGCGAGACGGCGCTCCATCTCGCGGCGCTGCACGCGGATCCGGTCTATGCAGAGTTGCTGCTCGCGGCGGGCGCGGACGCGAAGGCGCGCAACGACGAAGGCGAGTCGGCGCTGCACTGGGCGGCGCTCACCGGCAACGCTCTCACGGCGCAGAAGCTGCTCGAGCGCGGTGCGGATGGCAATGTGCGCGATCTGAAGGGAAACCTGCCGCTGCATGGCGCCGCCGATGGCGGCGATCCGGCAGCGGTGAAGCTGCTGCTTTCGCGCACCCGGGACCCGCAGACGAAGAACCGCGACGGGCGCAGGCCGTCCGACATTGCGCGCGAGCGGGGCCACCGCGAGCTGGCGAAGCTCCTGGACGGCGCACAGCCGGGACAGGGGTTCGGCGCGATCGACGTCGACGACCCGCGGCACCCGCGGTTCCAGAAGCAGTAGTAAGCTCCGGTAGGCTGTTTCGACCAACTGCAATGACCAGAGGACTGCTTCGTGCCGCACTGCTGCTTGCCGCCCTGCAGGCAGTCCACGCACATGCGATGCAATGCAGCGCGAAATCCGGGGAGCGAACCGCCGCCCTGGTCGAGCTCTACACCTCGGAAGGCTGCGACAGCTGTCCGGCGGCGGACCGCTGGCTGTCATCGCTGGGAAGCCGCGGCTATGCACCGGAACGCGTGGTGCCGATCGCGCTGCACGTGGATTACTGGGACTACATCGGCTGGAAGGACCCGTTCGCGCGCAACGCCTTTGCTGCGCGCCAGCGTAAGCTCGCGAAATTGAAGCGCGCCACGGCGATCTACACGCCGCAGGTCGTGCTGCAGGGCGAGGACTTCAGGCGCTGGCATTCCGGCGCCTTTGACGAAGCGGTGGCGAAAATCAATGCCCGGCCTGCGCGCTCGCGAATCGCGCTCGCCCTGGATGCGCGTCGCAAGGACGTGTACGAGGTCGAGGCGCGGGCGGAGGTCCTGGACCTCTCGCAAAGGGCGGATGCCGCGCTCTACCTCGCGACCTACGAGAACAAGCTCGTTTCCGCGGTCGGGGCGGGCGAAAACCGCGGCAAGACCCTGAGGCACGATTTCGTGGTCTTCGAGTGGGTCGGACCCTTGGGGTTTTCCCCGGACGGGCGGCTCTCGGAGCGCCGGACCCTGCCCCTGTTGCCCAAGGCGGAGGCAAAGCACTCCGGAGTGGTCGGATTCGTCCAGAACCGCTCAACCGCCGAGGTCTTGCAGGCGTTGATGCTTCCCGCCTGTCCCTAGAGGGGGGCCGAACGCCCTTTTCCTGCTCGATTTTGCCGCCTCGGGTATATTCGGCCAGTTCCGACCGCCGTGGGGCGGGTTTCCGGGAGGGCTTACGACGTGCAGGCCACGCAGATCCGCCAGAAGGACGGGATCTTCTATTTCGTCAGTTACCGGGCGAAGGATCTTCTCGCCCGGGTGCGCTTCATCAGCCGGTTCTACGGCGAGGGCGAGGAGATCGCCGCCTCGCCCATTTCGCCGGACGACGATATCGCGCAGTTCATCTCCCGGATCGAGCGCAACGATCGCGCGTTCCAGCGGTCGCTGTCGCGCGCCAAGATCCGCCAGCTCACCAATTTCTACGAGACCGCCGTGACGCAGCCCGCGATCCCGGGCACCGTCCTGCTCTACACCGCGGAGAGGCTGGCGTTTCGCGCCAACGGCGACGGCGGCGGCCATATCACCGAGCCGGGCTCGAAGTTCCTGATCATCGACGGACAACACCGGCTCGCGGCGCTGCACTTCTACATGCTGGAGCGGCCGAACGACGCCGCGACGATCAACGTTCCCTGCATCATCTTCGATGGCCGCAGCGAGGACTTTGCGGCCGAGATGTTCGTCATCATCAACTCGACGCCGACCCGCATCAACAAGAGCCACTTGATCGATTTGTACGAGCGCGTGTCCTGGGCTGCGCCCGACCGCAAGTTCGCTGCGCGCCTGGTGGAGCGGCTGTACGGCGAGGGTGATAGCCCGTTGCGTTACCGCATCAACCGGCTCGGCGGCCGCAGCCAGCGCGACAAGTGGGTGCTGCAGGCGGAGTTGTTCAACGAGCTGCACCGTTGGGTGCGCGGCCGCTGGCGCTCGATCCAGGTTTCCGGCGGCAGCTCCAAGGAAGTGCCGCGCTACTACGCGGTCGTGCGCGACTTCCTCAGGGCGTCGCGCACTGCTTTCGGCGATGCGGTTTGGGGCAAGGACAACTACATGGTGACCAAGCCGGTGACGATCAAGGCGCTGATGAGGGTCTGTGCCGATCTCGCCAAGGAGGATGCAGAGCCGGAGGCCGGTCGCCCGGCGCGCTGGGAGCAGCGGCTCGCCCCTTGGGCCGAGCTCGGCAAGCAGTTCCGCGAGGAGGGTTTCTATGAGCGCTTCGCCGCCAAGGGCGAAGTCGAGCGTGTGTCGCGCGTGCACCGCGAACTCGCGCGCGCGGCGGGTATCGAGGCGACGAAGAAGGGCTAAACGGCTGCGGCCCGGCCGCGCGGCCCCTGGGGACGCGGCTGCGGGGCGTCCTGCCGACCGCCGCGCTCAAGTCGCCGTCCTATTGGGATCGGATCAAGTGGCTGATTGCCGCAGCCGCCCGCTCGCAGGCGCTTGCCGACGCCCGTTGGGTACCGGGAATCGGCACGGTCAAGCCGGCAAACGTGGCGGAACCCGCGCTTTCCACTTCGAACTTTGCGCTCATGGTGAATCGTCTCAGGTCCCAGAGCGTGACCTGAAGCCGCGTCTTGAGCGCGTCGCCGCGCACCCCGGAGCAGCCCGGCGCCCTGTAAGTAGTGTCGCAGCGCAGGACATCGGGGTTGCGGTCGCTGCTGCGTTCGGTGTGGATCAGCGCGACGTAATCCAGCCCTGCAGTCCCGATTCCGTCCTGAACGGCCGTCTGGCGCATCAGCTCAGGCATCTGTTGCGCGGTGTCCATGAGGGTCGAGTGTTCGAACCAGGGGAACAGGGCATCCTGGATCTGCTCGACCGGCACGACGGACATCTCCGGATTGGCCTGCGCCAATGCGTCGGCAAGACAGGCGGTGTCGTTGGTGGTCTTGCGCTCGCGCGACTCGGAGGGCTCGAGGAGTGATGTAATCGCGAGCCGGATCGGGCCGCGTTGACTCGCATGTGGACGGGCAGGGGCAATTTCCGCGCGTGCTGCGACCGGAAGTCTTGCATGCAGCGCCGGCCGCCGGACAATCGAGGTCAGCAATTGCGCGGCAGCATCGCGAAACGCGGCCGGATACAGCCGATCGTCGCGCGGCGTCCACGCACCGTCCATTCGACTCCTCGCGTGGAGGGTCCACGAGTCGATGCGATCGCCCCCGGACGTATAGACGTCGACGCCATACTCGATCAGGCGGCCGGAAAACCCTGCTGTCGTCTGGGTCGGGCGATTGCGAATCGTAGCGACTCCTGCGATTCTGGGAACGAATACCAGTGAAGTGTCTTCCGGCGCAGCCGCCGCCGGCGGCGGCCACGCGGAGAGGCGTACCACGCCCTCGAAAACGGTTGCGAGCACATGATCGAACAGCGCGATGCTCGCAGTTCCGGGCCGGTGCGTGACTTCGGGTGCACCCCGGTCGGTCATCGCGCCATGGGTGAATTCGGGTGTGTAAAAGACGCCGATGGCGGTTGGCAGAGGGGCGAGGCGCGCCGCCGGCAGGGATGGAAACGCCGGCTGCAGGACAATCGGGTCGTTCGGGCCCGGTTGGGTCGCACAGCCCGTGAGACCGATGCAGAGAGCCAGGACTGCGTGGGCGGGCTTCATCGAGTTCCGGGCCGGTCGAATCCGCGTGTTCGCGCAGCCTGGCTCGAGTCGCGCGTTCGCACTATGGCTCGCACCGCGGTGCCGGGCCGCAACGTCACCGAGGGACGTGGCCGGACCGCCTGACCGGGTATGAGATCGAACTTCCAACGCTCGATCAGCGTGGCAAGGATCAACAATGCCTCGAGCCAGGCGAACCCTTCGCCGATACAGTGACGGTCCCCGGCGCTGAACGGGAAGAACGCGCCGCGCGGCAGCCTGCGCTCGAACTCCTCGGTCCAGCGCTCGGGGTGGAAGCGTTCCGGCTGGTCGAAAAAGCGGCCGTCCCGGTGCGACACATACTGGCTCAGAAGGACGGTCGCGCCCTTGCGGATCGTGTAACCACCGAGCCGGACGTCCTCGAGCGGCGTTCGGCCGACAAACCAGGCGGGCGGGTAGAGTCGGAGCCCTTCCAGGATCACCTGGCGCGTGTAGCAGAGGCGATCGGCATCCGCGGCCTCGAAGCGCGGCCGGCCCGCGAGCACCGACTGCACCTCGGCGTGGAGCTTCGCATCTGCCTCCGGATGCTGTGCCAGCAGCCAGATCGTCCAGGTGAGCACGTTGGCGGTGGTTTCGTGACCGGCGAGAAACAGCGTCAGCAGCTCGTCGCGCAACTGCTTCTCGTTCATGGCGGCGTTGGTTTCGTCATCCTTCGCCTGCATCAGGAGCGAGAGCAGGTCCTCCCCGCGCCCGGGATGACGCAGACGGTGCGCGATCATGCCGTAGATGACCTCGTCCAGCTCCTGCAGCGCCCTGCGGAATCTGTGCGTCGAGGGCAGGGGGAGGTTGAGGGCATAGCGCAGGAACGGCGACAGCAGGCGCGTGAAATACGACATCAGGAGCGTGAGGTTGCGCGAGACCCGGTCCGCCTCGCCTTCGACGTCATGGTCGAACAGCGTTTTCGCCACCACCGCCATGGTGAGCTTCATCATCTCCGCGGCGATATCGATCTCGCCTCCCGGAGTCCAGCGCCCGGAGGTACGCTGCGCGAATTCGACCATGCAGCCCGCGTAGGCGTCGATCCTCGATTTGCGGAATACCGGCTGCATCAGGCGCCGCTGCCGCGCGTGCAGCTCGCCGCGCGCAGTGAGCAGTCCCGTCCCGAGGACGAGCTCGAGCCGCGCGCGCAACGCGCTGACCTCGAATTTCGCGCGCTGCGTGATCAGGACTTCCCGCACGTAATCCGGGTGGCTGACGAGGAACACCTCATTGCCGGCGAGCGAGAAGCAGGCGATGTCGCCGTACTTGCGGGCGATCCCTGATAGAAGCCCGAGCGGGTCCCTGGCGAACTTCCACGACTGCACGATCCCGGTGAGGCGCGCCGGGCCGGGCGGCCGCGCGCGCGAATCCGGCCTGGACGCCGCGGCTTCGCGCGCATCCATCAGATCGCTCCCTCGGCAGCGAGGCGCTCGATTTCGCCTGCGGCGCATCCCAGCTCGGCGAGGATCTGCCGGGTGTGCCCGCCGAGTGCGGGAACCGCATCCATGCGCGGCTCGAACGCGTCGAGATTGAGCGGGGGCTTCATCGCCTTCAGCGTTCCCGCCGGCGAATCCACGTCGCGCCAGCGATCACGGGCCTGGAGTTGCGCGTGATCCCAGAATTCCTGCATCGTGTTCAGGCGCGCGTTGGCGATCTCGGCGCGCTCCAGCCGCTCCAGGACCTGGGTCGCGGTCAGATTCGAGAACGCGCGCTCGATTTCGGTGCGCAGGCAATTGCGGTTGGCGTCGCGTACCGGGCCGGTGGCGAAGCGCTCGTCCGAGGCAAGCGCCGCATCGCAAAGCACGATGTCGCAGAACCGCGCGAATTCGCGATCGTTCTGCACGCCGAGAAAGACGCTATTGCCATCGCCTGCGGCGAACGGGCCGTAGGGAGCGATCGTGGCGTGGAACGCGCCCGAGCGCGGCGGCGCGGTTCCGCCGTACGCGGTGAAGTAGGCGGGAAACCCCATCCACTCGCCGAGCGACTCGAACATGGTGATGTCGAGGGTCGCACCGCAGCCTTCGCGCTCCCGCCTCAACAGTGCGGCGAGGATCGAGGACAGGCCGTACATGCCGGCGGCGATGTCTGCGACCGGAATTCCGGCTTTGGCGTGCATCTCCTCGGTGCCGGTCACCGAAAGCAGCCCTGCCTCGCACTGCACCAGCAGGTCGTAGGCCTTCTTCGCCGCGTAAGGCCCCGCCGGACCGTAGCCGGAGATACCGCACCAGATCAGCCGCGGGTGCTTCGCGCGCAGCTCTGCCGCACCCAGGCCCATGCGGTCTGCGGCGCCGGGGGCGAGGTTCTGCACGAATACGTCGGCGCGCGCGATCAGCTTTGCGAGGATCGCCCTCGCCTGCGCATGCTTCACGTCGAGCGTAAGGCTTTCCTTGGAGCGATTGACCCAGACGAAATGCGAAGACAGGCCCTTCACTGTCCGGTCGTAGCCGCGCGCGGCGTCGCCGCTGCCCGGGCGCTCGATCTTGATCACGCGCGCGCCCAGTTCCGCAAGCTGCCGGGTGCAAAACGGCCCCGCGATCACCTGTTCCAGCGCCACGACGGTGATGCCGTCCAGGGGTCGTTTCATGCGAGCTCGGCGGCAAGGGCGTTGTGGGCTGCGGCAGCCATGGCGGCGATGATTTTACGTCGCCGATCCCGCGGTGGTTGCGCGGCGGCGCTCTGCGTGCCACATTAGACGCCATGGAACAGTATCTCGCGTGGGCGATCATGGGCCTGACGCTGGTGATCGTCGAGCTGGTCTCCGGCACGTTTTACCTTGTGATGCTCGGCGTAGCGGCGTTCGGCGCCAGCGCCGCCGCGTACCTGGGTTACGATTTCCCCGTGCAGGCGATCGTCGCGGCAATTGTCGCGGGCGCCGGGTGCTACTGGGTGTTCGCGTACCGCGCGCGCAACGCCGCAAAACAAATGGCGCAGGTGGACGCCGGCCAACCGGCCAGTTTCGAGACCTGGGTGGACCAGGGTGCACGCTTGGCGCGCGTGCGCTATCGCGGCGCATCCTGGGACGCGCGCGTCGAAGGCGACCAGGCTCCCGAGCCAGGCGCGATCGTGTACGTAGTCTCCACCCATGGCAATACGCTCAAAGTCACCGCACGGCGCCCCGGCTGAGTCCCAGCCCGCGGCACCGGTTTCCCGCCCAAGGAGGTTACCGATGTTCGCCAAGCTGATCGTCGCCGTCGTCCTCACGGCCATCACCGCCGCCATACCCGACACGCGAGGCTACGCTGTGTGGGTCTTCTTCATTGCGGTGGTGATCGCGTTCGTGATCGAGGGCGTGCGCATCGTGCCGCAGCAAAGCGCTTACGTGATCGAGCGGCTCGGGCGCTTCCACGCGATTCTCGAGCCGGGCCTCAACCTCATCATCCCGTTCCTCGACCGCCTCGCCTACATGCATTCGCTGAAGGAAGTGCCGCTCGATGTGCCGGAACAGGTGTGCATCACCAAGGACAACACGCAGCTCGCGGTGGACGGCGTCCTTTATTACCAGGTGACCGATCCGCGACTCGCCTCCTACGGTTCGGCCAACTACATCGCCGCGATCACCCAGTTGGCGCAGACCACGCTGCGCAGCGTGATCGGCAAGATGGAGCTCGACAAGAGCTTCGAGTCGCGCGAGGACATCAACCGCCACATCGTCGCGGCACTGGACGAGGCGGGGCGCAACTGGGGCATCAAGGTGCTGCGCTACGAGATCAAGAGCATCACGCCGCCGGAATCGATCCTGCGCGCGATGCAGGCGCAGATCACCGCCGAACGCGAGAAGCGCGCGCTGATCGCCAAGTCCGAGGGCGAGCGGCAGCAGCAGATCAACATCGCCGACGGCAAGCGGCAGGCGGCGATCCTCGAGTCCGAGGGCGAGAAGCAGAGCGCGATCAACCGGGCGCAGGGCGAGGGCACGGCGATCCGCGTGATCGCAGAAGCGAACGCGGCGGCCGTGAGGGCGGTTGCGGAAGCGATCATCGACAAGGGCGGCATGGAGGCGGCGAACCTCAAGGTGGCGCAGCAATACGTCGAGGCGTTCGCGCACCTCGCCAAGACGTCGAACACGCTGATCGTGCCCGCGAATGCCGCGGACATTGCCTCATTCGTCACTACCGCGATGACCGTGCTCGACAAGACGAGGCAGGCCGGCGCGGCAAGGTCCTGAGGAGACGCGCATGGCCGTCGCCGGCATGAACCACTTCACGATCCTGACCGACGATCTGGAGAAGACGCTCGCCTTCTACGCCGAGCACCTCGGCCTGAGGCCCGGCCCGCGCCCGCCGTTCGCATTTCCCGGCGCCTGGCTCTACGGCGAAGGCGGCAGCGACGCGATCCTGCACATCATCGCCGGGCGTCCACGCGAGGAATTGCGCAAGGGCGTGATCGACCACATGGCGTTTACCGGGAGCGATCTCGCGCGGTCCGTAGGCAAGCTTAAGGCGCGCGGTGTCGCCTATGACCTGCGGAAATTGCCGGCGTACGGCACCTGGCAGCTTTTTTTCTTCGACCCGAACGGCGCCAAGGTCGAGATCGACTTCGACCCGGCGGAGACCGCGCCCGCTTAGAGCAGCGCCAGCAGCATCCCCTGTTCGATCTTCGAGGCGAGGCGGCGCAGCGGCCGGTCGCCCTTCGCGACGCACGCGCCGCTCCCCGCGTCAAACGTCCAGCCGTGCTTCGGGCAGACGAGCCCGCCCTCGGCGAGCGCCTCGAGCGGGATGTCCGTGCCCTGGTGCGGGCAGTGAACGTCGTAGATGCGGCATTCCTCGCCGGCCCGATAGACGAACACACCGCGTCCGGCGCATTCCAGCCGCTGCAGCTTCTCTTTCGCAATACTCGTGAGCGGCGCCAGCTCGCGCCATTGCAGCCCGGCCATGCGTTCGGGATCGAACTCGGGCAGCTTCATCGCCAGCAGCATGTCCACCGCCCAGACGATCTTCGCCAGCCCGAGCGCGGGAAACGCCATCAGCAACGCGTCGAGGATCTCCGGAGCGATGCACCCCACAGCCAAGGCTCGCTTCACGTATTGCTTGAGCCCGCGCTCGGTCTGGCCGTGCACCTTGGTGATCACCGAGATGAGGGCTTTCGTCTTCGGGTCGAGGTGCCTGCCCGTTTCCTTGAGGAAGGCGAAGTAGTGCCCCATCGCCTCCGGCCGCACCTTGACCAGATAGGAGAGGGCGTCGCTCATGATTGGGTCAGTCGACGCGCGCGCCCGACTCGCGCACGACCTTGCCGAACTTCGGGATGTCGGTGCGAATGATCGCGGTGAGCTCCTCGGGTGTGATGCCGCCCGCTTCCAGCCCGAGATCCTGCAGCCGCTTCGCCACGTCGGGTGCCTTGAGCGCCCTGGCGGTCTCCAGGTAGAGCCGGTCGATGATCTGCTTCGGCACTCCCGCAGGGGCGAACATCGCCTGCCAGGAGCTGATGTCGTAGCCCGCAAGGCCTGCCTCGGCCATCGTCGGTACCTCGGGGGCGAGGAATGAGCGCTTGCTCGATGTCACCGCAAGTGCCTTGAGCTTGCCCTGCTTCGCCGGCGGATACGCAGTGGTGAGATTCTCGAAGCTCATCGAGATCGTGCCCGAGAGCAGGTCCGGTATCATCGGTCCGCTGCCCTTGTACGGCACGTGCTGCATCTGGACGCCGGTCATCGCCTTAAACAATTCGCCCGACATGTGCTGCGACGTACCGTTTCCCGCCGAGCCGAAGGTGTGCTTGTCGGGATTGGCCTTGAGAAACGCAATCAGCTCCTGCACGTTGTTTGCCGGGATCCTCGGGTGCACGACCAGCATGTTCGGCAGCGTCGCGAGCATGGTGATCGGCGAGAAGTCCTTGAGCGGATCGTAGGGCAGCTTCGAATAGAGCGAGATGTTGATCGCGTGCGAGCTGATCGTGCCGCCGCCGATGGTGTAGCCGTCGGGCGCGGCGCGCGCGAGTTCCGCAACGCCGATCGAGCCTGCCTGGCCAGGCTTGTTCTCGACCACCACCGGCTGGCCGAGCGCCTCGGAGAGCTTGGCGCCGATCAAGCGGCCGAGGATGTCGGTGGTGCCGCCGGGCGCGAACGGCACGATGTATTTGATCGGCTTGGTCGGCCAGGTCTGCGCCGAAGCGGCCGCGGCGACGGTGAGTAAAGCCGCGGCCGCACATCGGGTAAGCGTCATCATCGGAATCTCTCCTCCTCTGGAGCGGCGCTAGTGTAGCAGCCGCCTTGCGCATGGATCTGCGCGCGCGGCCCGCGGCGTAAACCAGATGAAATCGAAACTTGCGGCGGTCGCGGCGCCGTCGGCAATGTAATCGGACGGCGTGGTCTTTCCGGCTTCGACAAATGCGCCGGGGCGCACGTCCCATACGCGTCCCGCAAGCGAATGGTCCTGCAGCAGCAGGCCGTGCGAACAGCCGGCGAGAAACACTCCGCACGCGAACGCAGCGAAGCCTCGCGCCGCACTCACACGACACCGCACCCGGCGGCATGATCGTACTTCAGTCGGTACAACACCGGGTCGAACGCGCTGTTCGAGCGGTTCGACCTGACGGAAGTAAGCCATTTCCCAACAGGTGAATCAGTGTTTTGCCCCGCCCATATCAGGGATTCCCCGATGGTTCCGAACCCTCCGCAGTCCCACCATCCGGACCGACACACGAGCCGCGGTCGCAGCCAGCGAGGTTTCGGCCGAGGCACAAGCGACCCGGTCGAGCGCCAAAACGCAATGGTCGTTCGAGTGACCGATCAGAAGGAGGCATCATGGAAACATCGCTAAACGTCAAGAAACGGATTCTGTGGCTGGCGGCCCTTGCCTGCGCACTTCCGGCCGGCATCGCCGTCGCCGACGGAAGTACGCGCGCGCCGCTGCAAGTTTGGGCGATCGGGCTTCCCAACGGCTACGTCGTCATGGAACACCAGGCTCGCGTCCTCGAGGTCACCGCGGAGGATGTCGCCAAGGGAATGGTCGAAGTCCGCGGCGGCTCGCGTATTGCGATTACGACCGACTCGCCCGGTGGCTACACGGTGGATTTCCACGGTCGCAGCCCTTTGATCCAGACCGCCTGGATCGGAGGTATCGGGCACGCGGTCGAGATCGATTCCAGGGGCGGGACCGTGGTGGAAAGGGAGGTTGCGTCCGGCCGGCGCGTGGTCGCAATCGACTACCGGTTCGTGCTCTCCCCCGATGCGGTCGCCGGCCGCTACGCGTGGCCACTCGACATGGCGGTCCGCGCACCGATGCCTGCGGACTACGCTCGGCCGAACGGCGCGCACCGCCTTGCATCGTTCGGCGTCCGCTGAACCCCGATGAGAAATTCTTGAGCACCGGCGGCTGGAACCGGGGCAAACGGCGCGGTAGAGTTTCGGCGCACCAGGCGATAAGCCTGGTCAACTCGGAAACAGGCGCCGTGCCGGCGGGCACTCGAAACTTTGGGGCGGATATGGCGCGAACCCGCGCAGCCGGACCATGGGAACGGGGCCAAACCCTGTTCGCGCGCCGCCAGGACGAGAGCGAGCTTCGGGGGGACATCAGTTTGCGCCCGTTCGCGATTTCAGAGAGACTGCTTCTCATCCACAACGTGCGCGATGCAGGTTTGCGAGCGCGAGCGGAAGCCGGGTTGCGGGAAAATGTTGGTGCTCCTCGATCTCGTCTGTGGGTGTGCCTGAATAGCCCATACCGTGCTCGGGAGGTCGGCCTTTGAGCATCCGCGTCCGGCTTTTGCTTCTGATCCTGTTTGCGATGCTCGTCCCGGCGCTGGTGGGCGGGATGCAGTTTCTTGAACGTCGCGACTCCGAGATCGCCGCCGCGCGGCAAGACCTGGCCGCGGCGGCTCGACAGGTTGCGCAAGACCTCAAGGATACGGTCCGGGGCACGGCGCAGCTTCATTACGGATTGTCCCGGGCGCGGGATCTCGATACGCAGGACCGGGCGGCCTGCTCCGCCTTCCTGGCCGATGTGCTGAAGGAGCATCCGCAGTACACCGGGATACTCACCATAAAGCCGAATGGCGAGCTGTTTTGCGATTCGCTGCGTACCGGCAGGACCTTGAACCTCACGGACCGCCGTTATTTCCAGCAGGCGCTCAACTCCAGGAACCCGCTCGCCGTCGAGCCGGCGTTCGGCCGCCTGACCGGGATCGCGGTCCTGCAGATCGCCTACGCCGCGCGGCGCGAAACGGGCGAGCCGAAGTTCGTGCTGCTCGCATCGCTGAACCTGGAAAAGACCATGCAGTCGCGTTCGCAGACGCTGCCAAGACAAAATGCGGTGATCGCGCTCGTGGACGGCAAGGGAACCGTCCTCACCTGGCACCCCGACGGAGAAAAACTGCGCGGCACGTCCATCGCCGATTCGCCGCTGTTTCGCTTTGCCCGGGACCCGCAGGGCGAGGAGGTGCGCGAGGATATCGAGTTCGGTGGAACATCCCGGATCTGGGCGGCGAGCGCATTGCCCGGGTTCCCCGAAGCGGGGCTGCACGTCCTGGTCGGGGTATCGAAGAACGATTTGCTCGCGGCCGCGAATCGAAACCTGAGTCAGGCACTGGCAACCCTGGTGGTTGTCTGGTTGCTGGTATTTGCCGGCGCGTGGATGCTGGTGGACCTGGGCGTGCGCCGCCAGGACGCGGCGCACCCGATGGCCGAGTCCAGCGGGGAACGCATTCGCAACCGCCAATTCGTGTGGCGACCGCTTGCCGTATTCCTGGTTTTTACAGTCCTGGTCGTGGGGGCGGGTTATGCGTTTTTCGAGCAGCTCACGCAATCGGCCAAGTCCGATGCCGCGAAAGAACTCGCCTCGATCGGCAAACTGAAGGCGGAGCAGATCCGCTACTACATCGAGAGATACGAAAAAAACGCCCGCTCGATCGCCCGTCTGCTGGGACAAGGCGCCCTGACAGACTGGCTGGGCCGCAGCACGGCTGAAATGCCCGCGCCATGGCGGGAATCGCTGCGGGAAGTGATGCGAAACCGGGGCGACGACGCCTTGCTGATTCTCGACCCCGGCGCGAATATCCGCTTCGGCGTGGGGCAATACACCCGACTCACCGCCGAGGGCCGGCGGCTCGCGCTCAAGGCGGCGACCGAAACCATCCCCGTCACCTCGGACATCTATCCGGGCGATCCTTCGGCGCCCGATCAGGCCTTGCTGGACATCTTTCTCCCGATCATGAGCCCCGATCGCCCCGATGCGGCGGGCGTGCTCGTCCTGCGCAGCAATCTGGCTTATCTGTATGGCCTCATTCAAACCTGGCCGGTGGAAAGCCGCAGCGCGGAGTCGGTCCTGGTGCGCAAGGCGGGCGACCACGCGCTGTTTCTCAATGAGCTCCGCTTTCGCAAGCAGACGGCGCTGCGCATGCGCGTGCCTTTGTCCGCCGGCAAGGATGTTCCGGCGTGGCCCGCCACCGTTGCCGCGCGCGGCGAAACCGGCGTCTGGGAGGCGCTTGATTATCGCAGCCATCTCATCCTTGCCTATTCGCTGCCAGTGCCGGACACCGGCTGGGGGATGGTGGTGAAGGTAGATCTGGACGAAGTGCTCGCGCCGGTGGAGAAGCTGAGAACCGCCACCATCGGTGTTACCGCCGCTTTCGTTTTTCTTGCGCTGCTGGCGTTGCTGGCGTGGCTGGGGGCGGTGCGCAGAAAAATGGACCGGGAACTGGCTGAGGGCCAGCGCATCCACGAACTCAATGAGCAGTTGGAACAGCGGGTTCTCGAGCGCACGGCGGGATTGGAATCCGCCAACCGGGAGTTGAATCGCGAAATCATCGAGCGTGAGCAGGTGCAGGTGGCGTTACGCATGAGCGAGGAGCGGTCCCGGACGATGGTCGAGAGCGTCAAGGACTACGCGATCATCATGCTGGACGCCGGCGGGTGCGTAGAGAGCTGGAACGCGGGTGCCGAACACATCAATGGCTACCGGGCCGAGGAAATCGTGGGGCAGCATTTTTCGCGCTTCTACCCCAAGGAGGACATCGATCGGGGCAAGCCCGAGCGGGAGCTGGAGACTGCCATCTCCGAAGGACGTTTCGAAGACGAGGGCTGGCGCGTCCGCAAGGACGGCTCTCGATTCATGGCCAACGTGGTGGTCACGGCGCTGCGCGACAAGGCCGGGCAAGCGCGCGGTTTTGCCAAAGTCACGCGTGACATCACCGAGCCCAAGCGTGCCGAGGAGGAGCTGCGCTTGGAGCGCGGCAAACTGGTGGCGGCGTTTGACAATACGGAAATAGGTTTGGTGTTGTGCGATGGACAAGGCGGCGACATCTCCATGAATGCGGCCGCCCTCAAATTCCATGGTTTCACCTCCACGGAAGAGATGCACCGGAGGGTTGAAGAATACGCGGATGAGTGGGAGCTGCGTTATCCCGACGGCCGGATCATGCCGTATGACGAGTGGCCGCTGCCGCGCGCCATGCGCGGCGATCACGTGCGCGACTACGAAACCCATTTACGCAACCTCAAGACCGACTACGAATGGGTCTGCAGCTACACGAGCGCGCCCGTGCGGAACAGCGCTGGCGAAGTCATCCTCATCGTCATGACGCTGCTCGACATCACCGTTCGCCGCCGCGCGGAACAGCAGGTGCAGGAGCAACTCAGGCGGCTAGGCCAGTTGGTCGAAGCCGTGCCCGACGGCGTCGTCATCGCCGATCGCGACGGCCGCATCGTCAGGGTGAACCGGCAGACCGAAACCCTGTTCGGCTATGCGCGTGACGAGATTCTCGGCCAGCCGGTCGAAATGCTGATTCCGCAGCGGCTTGCCGGCGGCCATGGCGCAAATCTCCGCGGTTATTTCGCCGCCCCGCTCATTCGTCCGATGGGCAACGGGCGCGAGCTGCTGGGGCGGCGCAACGACGGCAGCGAATTCCCCGCCGACATCAGCCTCGCCCCCTTGGAGACGTTGGAGGGAATGCAGGCGATCGCCACGGTCCGGGATGCCACCGAGCGAAAGCGCGTGGAGGAGGAAATCCGCCGGCTCAATGCCGACCTGGAGCGGCGCGTCCAGGAGCGCACGCAGGCGTTGGAGGCGGCTAACACGGAACTGGCGTCCTTTTCCTACTCCGTCTCGCACGACCTGCGCTCGCCGCTGCGGCACATCGCCGGCTATGGGGAAATGCTGGCCAAGTCCGTCGCGGGGCAGCTCTCCGAGAAGGCGCAGCGCTATCTGAAAATCATCCTGGATACGAGCAGCGAGATGGGCCAGCTCATTGACGACCTGCTCGCCTTTTCCCGCATGGGTCAGGCGGAGATGCACGAAGCCGGTATTTCCCTGAACGACCTGGTGCAGGAAGTTCTCGGCAACCTGGAGATGGCCACGCGCGGGCGCGATATTGCGTGGACCATCGCACCGTTGCCTGGCGTGACCGGCGATGCCTCGATGCTCAGGCAGGTGTTCGTCAACCTGTTGGACAACGCGGTCAAATACAGCCGCGGGCGCGAGCCGGCGAAAATCGAGGTCGGCTGCGCCGGGCAGGAGGAAGAACGCTTCATCCTGTACGTGCGCGACAATGGCGTCGGTTTCGACATGCAATATGCAGGCAAGCTCTTCGGCGTGTTCCAGCGGCTGCACCGCGCCGAGGAGTTCGAGGGCGCGGGCGTCGGCCTGGCCACCGTACGGCGTATCATCACCCGCCACGGCGGTCGGGTCTGGGCCGAGGCTCGGCCTGGCTACGGCGCCACTTTTTATTTCACCCTGAAACCGGGGACGGCAAACTCGCCTTAGCCGGGAGAGGACGGTACAAGTTCATGGACCCGCTGCCACGAATCCTGTTGGTCGAAGACAGTCCCCGGGATGCAGAACTGGTGCTCGAGGCGCTGGCTGACTTCCACGTGGCCAACGAGGTCCTCCATGTGCGCGACGGCGTGGAGGCGCTGGATTACCTGTATCGGCGCGGCGAGTTCGCCGGCCGGGGCAACGGCCAGCCCGCCCTGGTGCTGCTCGACCTGAAGATGCCGAGGGTGGACGGGATGGAAGTGCTGCGCCAGATGAAGGGCGATGCGAATCTCACCCGGGTCCCGGTGGTCGTCATGACCTCGTCGCGCGAGGAGCAGGATCTGGCGGAATGCTACGCGCTGGGCGTCAACGCCTACGTGGTCAAGCCCGTGAAGTTCCCTGATTTCATCGAAGCGGTGAAGCAGTTGGGGGCGTTCTGGGCGGTGCTCAACGAGCCGCCGCCGGGCAGCGTTCGGCGGGACGACCGGCGCTGAGCCCGGGCATCCAGGAAAGCCGTTCAACGCCAATACCCGGAATGAAACCTGCGATCCGAGTGCTGCATCTGGAGGACAGCCTGCGCGATGCGGAGCTGATTCGGAAAACGCTGGAGGCGGAGGACTTCGCCTGCGAGATCGTTCACGTCGTGGACAAGGAGAGTTACGAGTCCGCAGTGGCAAACGGCTCCTTCGACCTCATTCTTTGCGACTACAACGTTCCAGGCTATGGCGGAGCGGCGGCTCTCAAGCTGGCGCGGGAAAAGCAGCCAGGCGCAGCCGTGATCGTCATTTCGGGCGCAATGGACGACGCAGAGGCGGTGCAGTGCCTGAAATTGGGTGCGACGGACTACGTGCTCAAGCAGCGGCTGGTGCGGCTGGGTCCCGCGGTGCGCCGCGCCCTTGAGGAGGCCGAAGAACACCGGCAACTGCGAAAGGCCCAGGAGGAGTCTCGGCGGAGCGAGCAGCGTTTCCAAGTCCTCTTTGAGGGCTCGCCCGATGGCATCGTCATCGCCGGCCGCGACGGTCGCATCCTCAGGGTCAACCGGCAGACCGAAACCCTGTTCGGCTACGCGGGCGAGGAGCTGCTCGGCCAGCCGGTCGAAGTGCTGATTCCGCAGCGGTTCGCCGGCGGTCACGGCGAGCTTCGCCGCGGTTATTTCGCCGCCCCGCGCATTCGTCCGATGGGCAACGGGCGCACGCTGTATGGGCGGCGCAAGGATGGCAGCGAATTTCCGGTCGACATCAGCCTCGCCCCCCTCGAAACGCCGGAGGGAATGCGGGCGATCGCCGCGATCCGGGACGCGACCGAGCGCCGCCGCGCCGAACAGCGGGTGCACGAGCAACTCGGCCGGCTCGGGCTGCTCCACCAGATTACCCGCGCGATCGGCGAGCGGCAGGACCTGAAGAGCATTTTCAGGGTCACGCTCGGCGACATCGAGAAAAACCTGCCGCTCGATTTTTCCGTCATTTGCACTTACGACCCGGTCGACTACCGGCTCACGGTGGACACGGTGGGCGCGCACAGCCAGCCGCTCGCCGAAGCGCTTGGCCTGACCGAAGGCACCGCGCTTAACATCGATTCGAATGGCTTGAGCCGTGCCATACGCGGCGAACTGGTGCACGAGCCGGACACCGCCGGCGTGCAACTGCCGTTCTCGACGCGACTGGCGCAGGCAGGCTTGCGCACGCTCGTGGTCACGCCGCTCGCGATCGAGAGCAAGATCATGGGTGTTCTCATCGCCTGCCGGCGTGAGGCGCATAGCTTTAACAGTATCGAATGCGAATTTCTGCGGCAGTTGAGCGAGCACGTGACCCTCGCCGCGCAGCATGCGCAGTTGCATGATGCGCTGCAGCGCGCTTACGACGATCTGCGCCAGACGCAGCAGGTCGTGATGCAGCAGGAGCGCCTGCGCGCGCTCGGCCAGATGGCGAGCGGCATCGCGCACGACATCAACAACGCCATTTCTCCGGTATCCCTGTATGTCGAATCGCTGCTGGAGCACGAAACCGGGCTGAGCGAGCGGGGCCGGGCGCACCTGGCGACGATCGCCCGGGCCATCGACGACGTGGCCCATACGGTGTCCCGGATGCGCGAATTCCACCGGCAGCGCGAACCGCAATTGGTGCTCCTGCCGGTGCAGCTCAATCGTGTTGTGCACCAGGTCGTGGATCTGACCCGGCCGCGATGGAGCGACCAGGCGCAGAAACAGGGCCACGTCATCGAGCTGCGCACGGATCTGGCGCACGAGCTGCCGCAGGTGATGGGCATCGAGAGCGAATTGCGCGAGGCGCTGACCAATCTGGTTTTCAATGCGGTGGACGCGATGCCGGAGGGCGGCGCATTGACCCTGCGCACCCGCATGATGATCTGGGGCGAGCGTGCCAACGCGACGCCGACCCATGTAGTGCTCGAGCTGATCGACACCGGCATCGGCATGAACGAAGACACCCGCCGCCGCTGCCTCGAGCCGTTCTTCACCACCAAGGGGGAGCGCGGCACCGGTCTTGGCCTCGCAATGGTGTACGGTGTCATGGAACGCCACAGCGCGGAAATCGAAATCGATAGCGAACCGGGAAAGGGCACGACGGTGCGCCTGGTGTTCCCGGTCCCGCGCACGACCATAGGCGATACCAAGCGGCCGACGATCTCCGCGGCCGATATGCCTGCGCTCAATCTGCTCATCGTGGATGACGACCCGATGCTTTGCCGGTCGCTGCGCGACGCGCTTGTCTCCGAGGGGCACCGGGTTGCGATCGCGGACACCGGCCAGGGCGGCATCGATATGTTTCGCGACGCCTTGGAGCGCGGCGTGCCCTACGAAGTCGTGATCACCGATCTCGGCATGCCTTATGTGGACGGCCGGGCGGTGGCGCGTGCAGTGAAGCAGGCATCCCCGGCGACGCCGGTGATCATGCTGACCGGCTGGGGCATGCGCATGTCGGAAAATGGCGACGTGCCCGCGCATGTGGATCGCATCCTCGGCAAACCGCCGAAAGTACGCGAGCTGCGCGAAGCGTTGTACGTCCTCACGCGGGGCAAGGGAACGGCGGGGTAACGACCCGCGAGGAGTTCGGCCATGCTGGCGCCCGCTGAACCGCTTGCGAGAATACTCGTCGTCGATGACGAGGCGGCGCTCGTCACCGCCTTGTGCGACACGCTGAACCAGCAGCGCTACCAAGCGTACGGATTCACTTCGGCCCGGGTAGCGCTCGTCGTCCTGCGCGAGTCGCGCTTCGATATCCTGCTCGCCGACCTGTCCATGCCCGAGATGGACGGTGTGACCCTGCTCAAGGCCGCGCTCGAAGTCGATCCGGACCTGGTCGGGATCATCATGACCGGACAGGGGACGGTCCGGACGGCGGTCGAGGCGATGAGGATCGGCGCCTTCGACTATATCCTCAAGCCGTTCAACCTCAACACGCTTCTTCCCGTAATCACCCGGGCGACACAGATGCACCGGCTGCGCGGCGAGAACATCCAGTTGCGCGCCGTGCTGTCGATCTATGAGCTGAGCACCGCTGCTGCCTTTACGCTGGATGCGGGGCGACTTCTGGACGATCTGGCCGTATTCGCCGCGCGCCAGTCCCCGCACGCTGACACGGCCATCCTGCTCGCGAGCGAGAATGCCGGCGAGCTGCGTCTGGCAACGGCGAGCGGGCCGGGTTGGGCCACGCAGATCGGCGCTGTTTTTCCGTTCCATGCGCGCCTCGCGAGCTGGGTCGAAGAATGCCGCAAAGCGCTTGCGGACGCGGCGCCCGGAATGATCTCTGCGCTCGCCGCGGAACATCCGTTGCTGGCCGAATTCGGCGGTGTCGCGCTGCCGATGATCGCGCAGGCGCAACTCGTCGGCATTCTGATTTTCAGGAAAACCGAGGGGCGACCCGCCACGCCTGGACAGATCAAGGCGCTCGAAGTGCTGGCCGGCATCGGCGCTTCGGCGCTTGCGGCGGCAAGGCTTCACGAGCACGTCAGGGACGCCGAAGAGCGCTACCGCACGCTGTTCGATGCCAGTCCAGTTCCGTCCTGGCTGATCGACCCCGAAAAGCTTCGATTTCTGGCAGCCAACGGCGCCGCGGTGAGCAACTACGGCTTGTCGAGCGAGGAATTCATTGCGATGTCGGTTACGGAAATATGGATGCCAGAGGATCGCGAGGAGTTACTGGCATTATTTGCCGAGCGGCGCGGCGCTCCACGCGCGCCACCGCCGTTCCGGAGCCTGTGGCGTCACCGCAAGAAAGGCGGCGAAATCATCGACGTCATGGTGAATGCGCAGCCCATCGAATTGGCCAGGCACAATCGCTGCATCGTTACCGCGGTGGACATTTCGGATCGCCTTGCGGCCGAAGCGCGGCTCTCGACCCTGTCGCGCCGGGTGCTCGAGGTGCAGGAAACGGAGCGCCGCACGGTGGCGCACGAGCTGCACGACGAAATCGGCCAGGCGCTCACCGCGGTGAAACTCAGTATGGATGTGCTGCGGCGCGCTCCGGGCGCTCACGTCGATCCCGTCGCATTCGGCGAGACGATGGAATTGGTGGACAACGCACTTCGACAGGTGCGCGGCCTGACGCTCAATCTGCGCCCGACCGTGCTGGACGACCTCGGCCTGGGGCCGGCGCTGCGCTGGCTGGCCGGGCGCCAGCAAAAGCTCACCGGCGCGCGCGTGGAGGCCGACATCGATCTGCCCGCGGCGAGGCTCGATCCGGCGATCGAGACGGCCTGTTTCCGCATCGCGCAGGAAGCCATCACCAACAGCCTGCGCCATGCACGGGCGCAGCGCATTTCGCTTTCAAGCCGCATCGAAGACGGCGCGGTGACGCTGATGGTCGCGGACGACGGCGCCGGCTTCGATCTCGCCGCGGCGCGCGCGGCGGGGGCGGAGGGCCGCAGCGCCGGGCTGACAGGAATGGAGGAACGCGCCCGTCTTGCCGGCGGCGAGCTCGAGGTGCGCCCCGCGCGTGGCGGCGGCACCGAAGTGCGGGCGCGCTTTGCGCCCCGCGGCGCCGCATGAGCGCGCGCATCCGCGTGCTGCTTGCGGACGATCACGCGCTGGTGCGCGCGGGACTGCGCGCGCTGCTCGTTGCGCTCGCGGATGTCGAAGTCGTCGCAGAGGCGGCCAACGGCCGCGATGCGGCGCGGCTGGCGCGCGAGCATCATCCCGACATCGCCATGATCGACATCACCATGCCGGAGCTGAACGGCATCGACTGCACCCGGCGCATCGTGCAGGACTGCCCCGGAACGCGGGTCTTGATCCTGTCCATGCACGCCGACGAGATCTACGTGCGCGAGGCGATCCAGGCCGGCGCCACCGGTTATATGCTCAAGGACGCCGCGCCGGGCGAACTGGAGCTGGCGCTGCACGCGCTCATGCGCGGCGAGAACTACGTCGCTCCAGGCGTCGCGCGCCACCTGATCTCCGGTTTCGTGCACGGTGTCCCAGCCGACGCTCCGGCCGGCCCCGAGCTGACGCCGCGCCAGCGCGAGGTGCTGCAGTTGATCGCCGAGGGCCGCGGCACCCGCGACATCGCCGAGCGGCTCAATCTGTCAGTCAAGACCATCGAGACCCATCGCGCGCAGTTGATGGAACGCCTCGGCATCCACGACGTCGCCGGGCTCACGCGTTACGCGTTGCGAATCGGGCTGGTGCGCGAGCCGCGCTGACTTCGAGGGACCCCGGGGGGGCGCACCCCCGGTTCAGGGTATCCAGGTCCTCGCTTCAGGGTTTCCCCGATGGGACGACCTGCCGCGTTCCGGTACGGTTGGCGTCGATGAAACCGCATGCCGACCTGCATCGCGACGACCCGTTCCTGGATCGCACGCAGACGGATGAGCAGTTGTTGCGCTTCCGCGCGGCGATGGACATGTCCGGCGATGCCATCTACCTGGTCGATCGCGCCACCATGCGGTTCGTCGATGTCAACCAGACCGCCTGCACGCGAATGGGGTATTCGCGGGATGAACTGCTGAAGATGGGGCCGCAGGACCTGTTGCTGGCGGACCGCAAGGAACTCGAGCAGAAGTACGAGGAGGTCATCGCCGCGGGCGCCGAGGGTACCAGGACGGAATCCTCGGCGCGCACCAAGGACGGCCGCAAAACGGTGACCGAGTTGCACCGGCGCGCGATGCGCTCGGGCGACGGCTGGATCATCGTCAGCATCGCGCGCGACATCACCCGGCGCAAGCGCGCCGAGCGGGCAGCGCAGCGAATCGGGAGAATGTTCTCCGCGCTCAGCGCAACCAACGAGGCGATCCTGCGCACCAAGCTGCAGGGAGAACTGTACCAGCAGGTGTGCGACGCCGCGGTGCGAGACGGCCAGTTCGTCACCACTGCGGCGGTGTTCACCCCCGATCCGGAGACGCGCTGGGCGAAGGTCTCCGCCGTGACCGGCACGGGGGAGCGGCATTTGCGGGAAGCCCGCGTTTCGATGGACCAGGCCACGCCCGAGGGACGCGGCCTGATCGGCACCGCGTTCCGCACCCTCAAATCCTGCGTCAGCAACGATTTCCTCAACGACGAACGCTCGCTGCCCTGGCGCGGGCCGGCGCGGGAATCGGGGATCCTCGCCGCTGCTGCGGTGCCCCTGCTGAAGGGGGGAGACGCCGTCGGCGTGCTGCTGTTCTGCTCCGATGAGGTCGGCGCGTTCGACGACGAGATCGTCAAACTGCTGGAACGCATGGCGGAAAACGTTTCGTTCGCGCTGGAAAGCTTCGCGCGCGACGCCAAGCGCCGGCGTGCGAAGAAGGCCATGCTGGCGAGCGAAGAGAAGTACCGCCTCATCCTCGAGAGCATCGAGGAGGCCTATTACGAAGTCGACCTGAAGGGCAATCTGGTCTTCATCAATCCTGCGCTCTGCCGCCTGCTCGGGTATCCGGAAAGCGAACTGATCGGAATGAACAATCGTCTGTATCAGGCGCCGGGGGTAGCGGCCAGCGTGTACACGACGTTCAATGACGTATACCGCACCGGCGTGCCGGCCTACGCCTACGACTGGGAAATGGTGCGCAAGGACGGCAGCAAGGTGCTGGTCGAAGGCTCGGTCAACCTGATCAAGGACGGCCACGGGAGGCCGGCCGGGTTCCGCGGCATGCTGCGCGACGTAACGGCGCGCCGGCGGGTCGAGCAGGCGCTGCGCGAGAGCGAGGCGCGCTTCCGCAGCCTGACCGAGCTCTCCTCGGACTGGTACTGGGAGCAGGACGCCGAATTCCGCTTCTCCCGCTTCGAAGGCCGGGGTTCGGGGAGCGCGGACGACAAACTGAGAAAACGATTTCTAGGAAAGCGGCCATGGGAATTCGGTCACAACGTCGAGTGCGAGGGGGGTTGGGATGCGCACCGCGCGGTGCTGCACGCGCGCGAGCCGTTCCGCGACCAGATCTACAGCCGCCTGCTGCCGGACGGGACGCGGAGTTACACCAGCGTGAGCGGCGAGCCGATGTTCGACGCCACCGGCCGCTTCGCCGGCTACCGCGGCGTCGGGCGCGACATCACCGAGCGCAAGCGGGCCGAGGAGCGCATCGAGTACCTGGCCACGCACGACGGCCTGACCGGCCTGCCGAACCGCGTGATGTTCAGCCAGATGCTCAACCTCGCGATCGGATCGGCGCGGCGCTACGGGCGCAAGCTCGCCTTGCTGTTCATCGACCTGGACCGGTTCAAGATCGTCAACGACACGCTCGGCCACGAGGCGGGCGACGCGCTGCTGAAGCAGGTGTCGGCGCGCCTGCGGGAGTGCCTGCGCGCGAGCGACGTCGTCGCCCGACTGGGCGGCGACGAGTTCGTGGTGCTGGTCCAGGAAGTGAACGAGGCCGGCGAGGTCGCGGCGGTCGCGCGCAAGATCCTTTCCGCCGTCATCGAGCCGGTGGTGTTGGGCGGGCAGGAGTGCCGCGTGACGGCAAGCGTGGGCATCTCCATGTATCCGGCGGACGCGCAGGACGAGCAATCCCTGATGAAGAACGCCGACATCGCCATGTACCTCGCCAAGGAAGAAGGCAAGAACAACTTCCAGTTCTACTCCAGCAACATCAAGACCCGATCGCTCGACCACATCGCGCTCGAGACGAGTCTGCGCGATGCCCTGGAGCGGAGCGAGTTTTTCCTCCACTACCAGCCCAAGCTGGACCTCTGGACCGGGGCGATTTCCGGTGTCGAGGCGCTGCTGCGCTGGCAGAACCCGAAACTCGGCCTGGTGTCGCCGGCGCAGTTCATTCCGGTCGCCGAGGAAACCGGGATCATCCTGCCGATCGGCAAGTGGGTGCTGAAGACCGCCTGTGAGCAGAACGTGGCCTGGCAGCGCGAGGGCCTGCCGCCGGTGTGCATGGCGGTGAACCTCTCGCCGCGCCAGTTCTTCGATCCGGACCTTCTTCCGGACATCGCCGCCGCGCTGCGGGATACCGGCATGGCGCCGGAGCTGCTCGAACTCGAGATCACCGAGAGCATGGTGATGCACAACACCGACCGGGCGGTCCAACTGCTCGGCGCCATCAAGCGGATGGGCGTGCGGCTCGCGATCGACGATTTCGGCACCGGCCACTCATCGCTCGCGCAACTCAAGCGCTTCCCGATCGACACGCTCAAACTGGACCGTTCCTTCATCCGCGACATTCCCGGCGATTCGGAGGACAGCGCGATTGCGCAGGCGATCATCGCGATGGGCAGGAGCCTGAGCCTCACGGTCGTCGCAGAAGGCGTCGAGACACCGGAACAACTGGCGTTCCTGCGGCAGCACGCCTGCGACCAGATGCAGGGCTACTACTTCAGCAAGCCGATCGCTCCCGAGCGATTCGCCGCTCTGCTGGGCGAGCACGATCCTGCAAAGGCAAGAGCCGCCGCGCCCGCGGGGGATCCGCAAATGCCCAGCGCCCGGCCTCGGTGCGCCATTGCCTTGTCGGTTCCGGCTTTCGCCGCGGCACCTGCAACGGCATCGTCGTACCCCGAGTGAGCCAGGACAGGCCTCGCGCCACCGCATAGGCGCGCACCGCTCCGGGTTCAGGCTATTCAGGCCTTCGCTTCAGGGTTCCCCCGATGGTACGACTTGCCGCGTTCCGGTACGTTGGCGTCCATGAGATCCGCGCTTTTCCAGACCGACCGTGCCGTCCACCGAAATGGGAGCCACTGATGCGCCTGCTGCTCGTCGAGGATTACCGATTCATACGCAACTTCATATGCACCCTGCTCGCATCGATCCCGGGGGCGGAGGTGGTCGCGCAAGCGTCCTCGGGAGAGGAGGCGGTCGCGCTGGCGCGCGATCTGCGCCCCGACGTGGTGCTGATGGACATTTCCCTGGAAGGGATGAACGGCCTGGTGGCGACCGAGACCATTCGCCGCGAACTGCCCGAGGTGCGCGTGCTCATCGTATCGCGGCACATGGAGGCGGAATACGTGCTGCTGGCGTTCCGCGCCGGCGCCTGCGGGTATCTGCCCAAATGCGGGACGGGAGCGGAACTGGGGTTGGCGCTCGCGGCATTGGAGCGCGGCGAGGCCTGGTTCAGCCCTTCGCTGCCTCACGAGGAGTTCGACTACTGCGCCCAGCACCTGGCTGGGAATGGCGAGCCGCGCGCGCGGCAATGGCGCGAATCCATCACGCTCGCCGCGGCAGTCCGAAGCAACCAAGAGGACAACCGTGAAACCGTCCATGCATGAATTAGCCTGCGCTCGACCGTCGCGCGACGCCGCGGAGCCGCACACGGGGCCGATCGGCGCCGGGAAGGAGTTTTCTGGAGGACGCAAGGACGGGACGGAATTTCCGATCGAGATGAGTCTCAGCCCCGATTCGGAGACCGGTGCAACGGTATGCGTGGTGCGCGACATCACCGAGCGCAAGCGCACCGACCGCCTGCTGCGCCAGCTCACCGAGGGGACGGCATCGGCTACCGGCGAGGAGTTCATGCGCACGCTGACGCGCAGTCTTGCCGAGATGCTGGGCGTCCGCTATGCGTTCGTCGGCGAGTTCGCCCGAGGCGGGCGCGACCGGGTGAAGGTGATCGCATTCTGGAACGGTCTGGAGCACGCCGAGCCTTTCGAGTACCCGCTGGCGGGCACACCATGCAGCGTCGCGATCGGCGAAGCGGAGTGCTTCTATCCGCGTGGCGTTCAGGAGCAGTTCCCGCAAGACGAAGGCCTGGTGGGACTCGCCGTCCACTGCTATCTGGGGGTAAGGCTGCAATCCGCCGAGGGCGAGCCGCTCGGCCTGCTGACCGTGATGCATACCCGGTCTCTGGAGGACGAGGCAGTCGCGCGCTCCGTGCTGCGCATCTTCGCCGCGCGCGCCGCTGCGGAGATCGAGCGCCTGCGGGCGACCGCCGCGCTCGAGCGCAGCGAGGAGCGCTTCGGCAAAGTCTTTCGCTCCAGTCCGGCCGCGATCCTGATCACCCGGCTCGCGGATGGCAAGATCATCAACATGAACGACACCGCCTGCGAGCTGCTCGGCTACTCCCAGCAGGAAGTCGCGGGGCATACCACCGTCGAACTCGGCGTCTGGATCGATGCGTCCGAGCGCGAGCGCATCGTGGAGATGCTGCGCCGAACTGGAACAGTACAGGGCGTTGAGCACCGCATCCGCCGCAAGTCGGGCGAAATTCGCGTTGTCCGGGACCGGATCGACCGGATCGAGATCGAAGGCGCGCAGTGCCTCGTCGGCTCGATGCAGGATGTGACCGAGGCGCGCGGCGCGGAAGAGGCGCTGCGCGCAAGCGAGGGGCAGTTGCGCCTCATCACCGAAAACATCCCGGCGGGGGTTGCCTATATCAGCCGCGATCTGAGGATCCGGGCAGCCAACCGTCGCTACGTGGAACTGCATTTCCAGCCCGGTGCAGATCCCATCGGCCGGCACGTACGCGAGGTGGTCGGCGAGCCGGACTGGCCGGAGGTCGAGAAACAAATCGCAAGGGTCGTCGCCGGCGAGTCTCTCGTTTACCAGCGTACTCAACAGGGCTCCGGCGGCGAGCGGCGCAAGATCCAGGTGCACCTCCAGCCGAACCGCTCGGCCGGCGGCGAGGTCCTCGGCTATTACGCATTCGTCCTCGACATCACCAGGCGCAAACGGGCCGAGCAAGCGCTGCGCGAAAGCGAGGCGCAGTTGCGCCTCATCACCGAGAACATCCCGGCTGGTGTCGCCTACACCGATCGCGATCTGACGATCCGGGCTGCGAACCACCAATATGCTGACCTGATTTTCAATCCTGGTTCCGACGTCGTCGGAGCGCAGGTGCGCGATATGGTTGGCGAGAAGGTATGGCCGGAAATCAGCGAGCAGATCGCAAGGGCCCTCGGCGGCGAGACCGTCGTTTACCAACGCACGCACGAGCGTTCGGACGGCGTGCGGCGTGAGATCGAGGTTCACCTCCTGCCGAACCGTCGGGACGGGGGCGACGTTCTCGGCTACTACACGTTCGTCCTCGACATCACCGAGCGCAAACTGGCCGAGCAGGCGCTGCGATTGCGCGACCGCGCCCTGGAGGCGAGCGTCAACGCGATCATGATCACCGATGCGTTGCATGCGGACAATCCGATCGTGTACGTGAATCCGGCGTTCGAGCGCAACACCGGTTATTCCGCCGCCGAAGCACTCGGACGTAACCCCCGCTTCCTGCTCGGCGCCGACACCGACCAGCCTGTGCTGGAGACGCTGCGCACGGCGCGGCGCGAGCACCGCGAAGCGAGCGCGCTGCTGCGCAACTACCGCAAGGACGGGACGCAGTTCTGGAACGAGCTGCGCATCGCGCCGGTGCGCGACGCATCCGGCCAAGTCACGCATTACGTGGGGGTGCAGAACGACGTCAGCGAGCGCGTGCGCTACCAGGCCGAGCTCGAGCGGCAGGCGAACTTCGACCCGCTCACCGGACTGGCCAATCGCAACCTGCTTTCCGACCGGTTGCGCCAGACGATCGCGCGCGCGGAGCGCTCGGGCCGCGTCGGGGCAGTGCTGTTCCTCGATCTCGACCGATTCAAGGTGATCAACGACAGCCTGGGCCACGCCATGGGCGACCGGGTGCTGGCGCAAGTCGGTTGGCGTCTGTCGGAGGCCGTACGCGGCGACGACACGGTGGCGCGCACGGGCGGCGACGAGTTCGTCGTCGTGCTGGCGGACCTGGCGCGCGAAGAAGACGTGGCGATCGTCGCGCAGAAGCTGATCGGCGTCGTGGCGAGTCCTTTGTCGGTCGAAGGGCGTGAATTTCTGATCTCGACGAGTATCGGCGTCACCGTCTTTCCGAGGGACGCCACGGACCCCGAAACGCTGCTCAAGTACGCGGACGCCGCCCTGTACCGCGCAAAGGACCGTGGCCGTGGCTGCGTGGCGTTTTTCGCGCGGGAAATGAACGACCGCGCGGTGAGCTACTTCAATCTCGAGCGCGACCTGCGGCGAGCGCTCGAGCGCGGCGAGTTCGTCTTGCACTACCAGCCCATCGTGACCCTGCCTGGCGGCGAGGTGACGGGCGCCGAGGCGCTCGTCCGCTGGCGCCGTGAGTCGGGGGAGTTGGTTTCGCCCGCGGACTTCATCCCGGTCGCCGAGGAATCCGGCCTGATCGTGCCGCTCGGGGCCTGGGTGCTCAAAGCGGCCGTCGCGCAGGCGCTCGAATGGAACCGCAACGGTCACCGGCGCCTGAGCGTCGCGGTGAATCTCTCGGCGCGCCAGTTCCGCGACCCGAAGCTCGTCGACATGGTGCGCGACACGCTTCTGGAAACCGGGCTCGACCCGCGATTGCTGAAGCTCGAAATCACCGAATCGACGGTGATGCATAACGCCGAGGAGGCGATCGCCGCGCTGCGCGCGCTGAAGGAGATCGGCGTGAGCCTCTCGGTGGACGACTTCGGCACCGGTTACTCGTCGCTCAGCTATCTGAAGCGCTTGCCGCTCGACAGCCTCAAGATCGACCGCTCGTTCGTGCGGGACATACCCGGCGATCGCGACGACATGGCCATCACCCGCGCGGTGATCGATCTGGCGCACAGCCTCGAGCTGGAGGTCATCGCGGAGGGTGTTGAAAACGAGCAGCAGCTGAAGTTCCTGATCGCCCGGGGCTGCGATCATGCGCAGGGCTACCTGTTCGGCAAGCCGCTCGAGGCCGAGGCGTTCGTCAAGCTCGTCGCGGAGCGCGGCAAGCCGTCTCCCTGAAATAGGCCGCGGCGGCCGCAACGGCCGGCCCAGCGCTAAACGACGCGCGTCAGCACCGGCTTGCCGGCGAAGTGAGCGCGCAGGTTGTCCACCTGCAGCATGCCCATCGCCAAGCGCGTCTCGTTCGTCGCGCTGCCGACGTGCGGATAGATCACCGCATTCTGCAAGGCGAAAAATTCGGGATTCACGTTCGGTTCGTTCTCGAACACGTCCAGGCCGGCGCCGGCGATGCGTTCCTCCTTCAGGTAGCGAATCAGTACCGGCTCATCAATGACCGAGCCGCGCGAGATGTTGATCACGTAACCCTTGGGCCCCAGCGCGTCGAGAACTTTCGCATTGACAATCTGATTTGTTTGCGGTCCGGCGGAGGTCGCTATCAGGAGCACGTCGGAGTTCTTCGCAAGAAGTTCCGGGCTGGGGTCGTATGGATAGGGAACACTCTTTCTCGAGCGACTGTGGTATCGAATCTTCATGCCAAACGCCTCTGCGCGCTTCGCGATCGTCTCCCCAATGCGCCCAAGTCCGAGGATGCCGATGGTCTTGTCCTTTACCTGGGCGGATAGTGGAGGTGCGCCACGCGTCGTCCAGTAGCCGGCGCGGAGGTATGCCTCGCACTGAGGATACCTGTGCAATACATTGAGCACGAGCGACATCGCGGTTTCGGCGACACAGTCGTTCAGCACATCCGGCGTGTTGGTAACGATAATCCCTCGCCTCTTCGCCTCGTCGAGATCGATGGCATCGACGCCAACTCCCATATTGGCGATGATCTCCAGCTTGGGGAGGGCGGCAATGAGCGCCTTGTCCGCGCCCCATTTTCCGAATGTCGCGAGCGCGCGCACATTCGGGGCGTGTTTCTTGAGAAACGCATCCCGATCCGCGGCTTCATACAACCGGTGGCAGGTAAAACTCTTCTCGAGCTGCTCCTGGACGGGCGCGTAAAGCTCGATCGTCAGCATGATCGGTGCGTTCATATGACTACCGAAGAAGGTCGAACTTGGCGGCTAGCGCCTCTGCCCCGCGTGCGAGGATACCGACGTCTGCTCCAACTGCGACGAACAAAGCCCCGGCTGCGAGCATCCGTTTCGCATCGGCTTCGACCGGCGACAGGTAGCCGGGCGCGCGGCCGGCCTTGCGGATGCGGCGCATCGCTTCCTCCATCAGCGGCACGACTGCCGGGTTCGCAGTCTCGCCGGTGTAGCCGAGCGAGGCGTGCAGGTCCGCCGGTCCGATGAAGACGCCGTCGACCCCTTCCACTGCGCAGATCGCCTCGATGCCGTCCAGCCCTTCCTTCGTTTCGACCTGTACCAGGACGCAGATCTCTTCGTGCGCCTTTTTCGCATAGCCCTGCACGCGGCCAAAGCGCGTGGCGCGCGTAGTCCCTGCGACCCCGCGCACACCCGCCGGCGGGTAGCGGGTCGCGGCGACGGCGGCTTTCGCCTCGGCTACCGTCGAGACGTACGGAATCAGAAGCGACAGCGCGCCCACGTCGAGCACGCGCTTGATCGTCACGATGTCGTTCCACGGCACGCGCACGACCGGTGCGGTCGGATAGGGCGCCGCCGCCTGCAATTGCGCGAGCAGCGACTCGAGGTCGTTCGGCGAGTGCTCCATGTCGAGCAGGATCCAGTCGAACCCGGCGCCCGCGATCACCTCGACCGTGTAGTGCGAAGACAGGCTCGACCAGAGCCCGATCTGCACTTTGCCCGCCCCTAGCGCGCGCTTGAATGCGTTCTGCGGAAGTTCCATCGTTTCCTTTCACTCGAACCTGGCGCCGGATTCCTTCACCACCCGTGCCCAGCGCGCCTTCTCGCCGCGCAAAAACTCGCCGAGGCTCTCCGGGGTATTTGCCCGCACCTCGGTGCCCTGCGCAGCGAACCGCTCCTTCATCTCCACGGTGCTCAGCACGCGCACCAGCTCGGCGTTGAGCTTCGATATGGTCTCGCGCGCAATTCCCGCGGGGCCGACTACGCCCTGAAAGGATCCGGTCTCGAATCCCGCCAGCCCCTGCTCGGCAACGGTCGGGGTATCGGGCGCGGCGGCGACGCGTGCCGCGCTCGAAATGCCGAGCGCCTTCAATTTGCCGCCCTTCACGGAAGGCCACGTCGCGAGCATCCCGTTGAAGAGCACCTCGGCCTGGCCCGCGACCACGTCCGCGACCGCCTGCGAACCACCCTTGTAGGGAATGTAGGCCCACTGCACGCCCGTGCGCTGCGCGAATTCGATGCCCGCAAGGTGCGGCGCCCCGCCGATGCCCGAAACCGCAAAATTCAGCTTGCCTGGTTTCGATTTTGCGAGCTCGACGAGCTCCTTGACGTTGTTTGCCGGCACCGAAGGGTGCACCGCGAGCACGTGCGGGGAGTACGACACCATCACGATCGGAGAAAAGTCCTTTGCCGGGTCGAATGGCAGGTTCGGGTACACGCTCGCGCTGATGACCAGCCCGCCGAGGTCGGTGAGCAGCAGCGTATAGCCGTCGGGAGCGGATTTCGCCACGAAGTCGGCGCCGACGTTGCCGTTGGCGCCGGGTTTGTTCTCCACGATCACCGGCTGGCCGAGCACCTCCGTGAGCTTCGGACCGATCTGGCGCGCGAGGATGTCGGAAGTGCCGCCCGGCGCATACGGAACGATGACGCGGATCGGTCTGCCCGGGTAAGACTGCGCGAGCGCTGCGGTGGCACAAAGAGCGAGTATTGCGGCTGCCATGCGTGTCATGGATGTCTCCCGATGGATTTGCCGGGCGCCAACCGCCGGTATGCTCTCGACGCGAACAGGATCGCGGATACGGCGATTGTATTAGACTTTATCCAGGAGGATCGATGCATAGAACCTTACATTGCGCAGGTGCGTTGCTCGCAGGGCTCGCCTGCAGCGCCGCGCACGGGCACGCCTACCCGTCCAAGCCGATCAAGATCGTGATTCCATTCGTCGCCGGCGAGTCGTCCGATATCGTAGGGCGCGCCATCGGCTCTAAGTTCCAGGAATAGTCGCCGGAGATCCGGGAGCGCATGACCCAGATCGGCTTCGACGTGGTCGCGGGCACGCCCGAAGAGTTCGGCGCCTTCATGAAGGCCGAGGTCGCGCGCTGGACGCGCGTGGTCGAGCGCGGCAGCATCAAACCCGACTGAGGCATGACGGAATCCAGGATCATCCAGGCGGCACCGCTCGCGCGCGCCATCGAGGCCGTGGTCACCGCCGGCGGCAGCGACGCGCGCGAGGCGAAACTCGTTGCCGAAAACCTCGTCACGGCCAACCTCACCGGGCACGATTCGCACGGCGTGGGCATGATCCCGCGCTACGTCGACTCGCTGCTCGAGGGCGGGCTCAGGGTCAACCAGCACCCGAAGCTGGTGTTCGACGGCGGCGCCATGATCTCGCTCGACGGTCAGATGGGCTACGGCCAGGTGATCGGGCTGGAGGCGATGGAGATCGGCATCGCGCGGGCGAAGCAGCACGGCATGTGCGTGATGGGGCTCGGGCGCTCGCACCATCTGTGCCGCATCGGGCAGTGGGCGGAGCAGGCGGTCGCCGAGGGCCTGATCTCGCTTCAATTCACCAACGTCATCTCGCGCTCCATCGTCGCGCCCTACGGTGGGGCGGATGCGCGCTTCGGCACCAACCCGGTGACCATCGGCATTCCGATCCCGGGCGAGCCGCCTTTCATCCTCGACATGGCCACGAGCGCAGTGGCGCAAGGCAAGATCCGCGTCGCGCACAACAAGCGTGAAAGGGTTTCACCCGACTGGCTGATCGACGACAAGGGCAACCCGACCTCGGACCCGCGGTACGGCGTGATCGAACCCTTCGGCGCGCTGCGCACCTTCGGCCTGCACAAGGGCTACGGGCTTGCGGTGGTCTGCGAGCTGCTCGGCGGCGCGCTCACCGGCGGCGGCACCTGGCATTCCGACGACCGCTCAAAGAAGCGGGTGTGGAACGGGATGCTTACCATCCTCATCGATCCGAAGCGCCTGGGCACCGCGGACACTTTTGCGGTGGAGACGACAGCGTTCCTCGAGTCGCTGCGCAAATCTCCGGTCGCGCCCGGCTTAGACAAGGTGCGCATCGCCGGCGAGCCGGAGCGGGAAATGCGCGCCAAGCGCGAGCGCGAGGGCATTCCGGTGGACGAGAACACGTGGGAGGAGATCGTCGCCGCGGGGGCGAAGCTGAAGCTGGAGCGCGCGGTGTTGGAAATATTGGTGCGCGAAGTCGCATGAGCGTCGCAGGCCCGCTGCTCGACTGGCTCACCGGCTGGGTGCGGGCTGTGCGGTTCGCGGGCCTGACGCTCGCGGCGGCGATGTCGCCCTCGGCGTACCGCGCGGCCACGCGCGATGTGGCGCTCAAGCAGATCTACTTCACCGCCTGGCAGATCCTGCCGGGCTTCACGCTGTTCACGACGCTGTTCAGCCTGGTGGTGATCGAGATCGCGGTCACCGCGGCGCGCGAGTTCGGCCTGGCGCAGTACGCGCTCGAGCTGGTGATGCGCGCGCTGGTGCTGGAGCTGATCCCGCTGGTGACGGCTCTGTTCGTCGCGCTGCGCTCGGGCGCCGCGATCGCCACCGAAATCGCGCTGATGAAGGCCTCGGGCGATCTCGACCGCATGCAGGCCGCGGGCGAGGACCCGCTCGAGCGCGAGTTCGTGCCGCGCGTGGCCGCGGCGGCGTTGTCGGTGTTCTCGCTCACCGTGGTCAGCTGCGCCACCGCGCTCGCGCTGGGGTATGCCGCGATGTACGGCCTATCGCCGCACGGCTTCGCCGACTTCACGCGCGTCGTGGCGCTGGTGTTCGGGCCGGCGGCGCTCGGCGGCTTTGTGCTGAAGTGCCTGGTGTTCGGCGGCCTGGTGGCGGTGATCCCGATCGCCGCCGGCCTGCACGCCTCGCCGCGGCTGAAGTCCGTGCCGGTCGTGGTGCTGGATGGCATGGTGCGGCTGTTCTTCGCACTCGGCGCCGTCGAGGTGCTCGCGCTGGCGGTAAAGTACGTCTGAGATGGACACCGAAAGCCCGGTCACGCCGGTGCCGAAGCACCTGCAGTTCCGCGTCGCGCTGTTGCTCGCGCTGACGCTGCTGATCGCCATCGGCTTCGTGGCGTATGTGCTCTATGCGCGCGGCGTGTTCGAGGCGGTGCAGCGCCTGACCCTGGTGGCGGACAACGCCGAGGGCGTGAGCGTGCGGATGGACCTGACGTTTTCCGGCTTCCCGATCGGGACCGTGCGCCGGATCGCGCTCACCGAGGATGGCAAGGCGCGCATCGAGATCGACGTGCCGCAGCGCGAGGCGAAATGGCTGCGCACCACCAGCGTGTTCACCCTGGAGCGGGGGCTGGTCGGCGGCGCGAAAATCCGGGTCTACAGCGGCAATCTTCGCGACCCGCCGCTTCCCGACGACGCGGTGCGCCCCGTCCTGCGCGGCGACACGACGGAGGAGATCCCGCAGCTGGTTGCCACGTTGCGCGGCATCCTCGAGAACCTCGAGCGGCTCACCGGTTCGGGAGGGAGCGTGCAGTCGACCCTCGCCAACCTGCAAACCGTCAGCGAGCGCATGGCCGGGCGCCACGGCGTGCTGGGCGCGGTGCTCGGCGGCGGCGAGCACGCCGCGAAGGTGATCGCGACGATCGACCGCGCGGGCGCGCTGCTCGCTTCGCTCGAGCGGGCGTCCTCGCGCCTCGACAACTTGCTCGCGAATACCGACCGGCGCGTGCTGGGAGACGGCGGCGTGGTGGAAGAGACGCGCAAGGCGGTGGTGCAGGCGGAGGCGGTCCTCGGAGACATGCGCGAGAGCCTGAAGAAAATGGATGCGGTGCTTGCCGACGCGCAGACCGTGAGCACGAACGCGAAGGCGGCGACGACGGACCTCGCACGGCTGCGCGCCGAAGTGGACGAGAGCCTGCGCAAGGTTTCGCGGTTGATCGACGAGATCAACCGCAAGTGGCCGTTCAAGCGCGAAACGGAGATCACGTTGCCGTGAGAGCCGCCTTGCTTGTTGTCGTGGCGATCGTGGCGGGCTGTGCTGGCGGGCCGCCACCGCCCGACTGGCAATTGAACGCGCGCGGCGCGCTGGCCCAGTTCGAGCGCTACTACCTGGCGGGCGACACGCAGCTCGCGGAGAAAGAGTTCGCGCACGCCAGGGCCGAGATCGCGCGCACCGGCCGCGGCGATCTGATGGCGCGCGCCGAGCTCGTGCGCTGCGCTGCGCACACTGCAAGCCTCGAGTTCGACGATTGCCCGGGGTTCGAGGCGCTGCGCACAGATGCGGGTCCTGAGGAACTGGCCTACGCGGAGTACCTGGCGGGCCGTGGGGCGCGCGCCGTGGGCGAAGAGCCGCTTTCGCGCTTGGTTGCGGCCGGGGTGCGACTCAGGACCGCGAAGATCACGCCCGAAGGAATCGCCAACGCCGTCGAGATTGCTTCGTCGCAAGGCTGGCGGCGCCCGCTGCTCGCGTGGCTCGGCGTGCAGGAGAAGCGCGCGGAAGAGGCGGGGGACCAAGTTGCGCGACAGAGCATTCGGCGGCGGATCGAGCGGGTGACTGGCGCAGACGCAAGGTCGCGGTAGCCTGCGGCGACCGGACAACGATCCGCCGGCTTATTTGCATTTGAGACGCGGCTTTCAGTAACGCTCGCAACAGCTTAATTATTTACGGTTTTCTGCTTCGTAGATCCAGCTTCGGATTGCGACGCTAAGTCTTTGTTGGGCCAAAGAAAATTGTAAGTCCTTGCTTGACCTCCGGTCCTTTTTTCGCATAAAGTGGGAAAACGTAGAAAAAAGTGGCTTTATTCTGGCTTCACGGCCGTAAAAAGAAAAGGCGGAGGCAAGCGAGGGATGGGAGAGGCATATCACGGTGCGGCCGTCATTACGCTCGATGCGAAGGGCCGGCTCGCCATTCCCACGCGCCATCGCGAAACGCTGGCCACGCCCCGCAAGCCGCTCGTCCTGACCGCGCACCCGGACGGCTGCGCGCTCCTGTACCAGGAACCCGAGTGGGAATCGGTGCGCGCCCAGGTGGAGAAATTCCCGAGCTTTCACGCCCAGGCAAGCTGGTGGAAGCGCTTGCTGCTCGGGTTCGAGGAGCATGTGTTGCCCGACGGCTCTGGAAGGATCCTGATTTCCCCCGCGCTCCGGATGCACGCCAAGCTCGAGCGTGAAGTGATGATGTTTGGGCAGGGACGCTATTTCGAACTCTGGGACAAGGGCGTGTTTAGTGCGAAGCGCGACGGTGCGCTTGCCGGCGGCAGCACGCCGCCTCCGGGCATGGAGGACTTCTCGCTGTGAGCGCCGGGCCGAGCGATGAGCGAACCCAGCCCCGGTCATCGCGCAGTTCTGCTCGCGGAATCCGTTGCCGCGCTCGCGGTGCGCGCGGACGGCATCTACGTCGATGCAACCTTCGGTCGCGGCGGGCACAGCCGGGCGATTCTCGCGTTGCTCGGCTCCGCGGGCCGTCTCATTGCGCTCGACCGCGACCCGGAGGCCGTGCTTGCGGCGCGCGAAATCTCCGATCCGCGCTTTTCGATCACGCACGCGCCGTTTTCCGAGCTGACGCGCGTGCTCGACGCGCATGCAGTGGGACTCGTGCACGGGGTGCTTGCGGACCTCGGCGCGTCATCGCCGCAGTTCGAAGACCCGGCGCGCGGCTTTTCCTTCAGCGCCGATGGACCGCTCGACATGCGAATGGACCCGACGCGGGGCGTGTCCGCGGCGGACTGGCTGGCCACGGCGACCGAGCCGCAGATCCGGGAGGCGATCGAACAATATGGCGAAGAACGGTTTGCTAAACAGATTGCAGCGGCGATTGCTAGTGCTCGCGCACGCGAACCCATCGTCCGCACCCAGCAACTTGCCGCACTCGTGGCTGCGGCGGTCCGCACACGGGAAGCCGGCCAGAATCCGGCGACGCGCACCTTTCAGGCTCTACGGATTCTCGTCAATAGGGAGCTTGAGGAAGTGTCGCTGATGCTGCCTCAGGCGGTTGCGCGGCTTGCCCGGGGCGGAAGGCTCGCTGTGGTGAGCTTCCATTCGCTCGAGGACCGCATCGTCAAGCGCTTCGTGCGCGCCCTGGCGCAGCCGCTGCTGCCACGGGAATTGCCGATTCGCGCCAGCGAGATGCCACAAGCGGCGCTCAGAATCGTAGGCCGCGCGCTCCGTCCCGGCGCCGGCGAGGTCGCAGCCAACCCGCGCGCGCGGAGCGCCGTGCTGCGGGTCGCGGAACGCACGGCGGCGCCCCTGGATCCCGCACTGATCACCCGAATCGAGCCCGACGCGTGGCGAAGCTGAACCTTCTCCTCCTCCTCGTTCTCCTCGCCTGCGCGCTCGGGCTCGTCTCTTCCCAACACCAGGCACGCAAGCTCTTTTCGCAGCTCGAGTTCGAGCAAGGCCGGGCGCGCGAACTCGAGGTCGAGTACGGGCAGTTGCAGCTGGAATCGAGCACCTGGGGTCTGCACGCGCGCGTCGAGAAAATCGCCTCCGGGACTCTCGGCCTGCGCGCGCCCGATCCGCGACGGGTGCGTGTCATCGAGCTGCGCGACGCCGCGACGAAGCCGTGAGCCTCGCTTCCGCACCCGCACTGGTACGCCTGCCGATCTGGCGCGCGCGATTTGTGCTGATCGCGTTTCTCGCCGCGTTCGGCGTGCTCGTCGCGCGCGCGGTTTACCTGCAGGCGCTGAAGACCGAGTTTCTGCAGGAAAAGGGCGATGCGCGGTATTCGCGCGTGCTCGAAATGCCGGCGACGCGAGGGCGGATTCTCGACCGCAACGGCGATGCGCTCGCGATCTCGACGCCGGTGAAGTCGGTCTGGGCGATTCCCGAGGACGTAAAGGCGTCGCCCGCCCAGCTGCAGCGCCTGGCTGCGCTCCTCGACATGGTGCCGCGCGAGCTCGAAAGGAGAATCTCGGACGTCTCGCACGATTTTGTCTATCTCAAGCGCCAGATTCCGCCCGAAACCGCGGCGCACGTGGCAGAGCTGGGCATTCCGGGCCTCTATCAGCACCGCGAGTTTCGCCGCTACTACCCGGGTGGCGAGACGATGGCGCACGTGGTCGGTTTCACCGGGGTGGCGGACTCCGGCCAGGAAGGCATCGAGCTTGCCTTCCAGGCGAGCCTCGCCGGCGCGCCCGGGAGCCGGCGCGTCATCAAGGACCGCCTCGGCCATGTCGTCGAGGACGTCGAATCGATTCGCGCCGCGCAGGACGGCAGGGACCTGAGACTTGCGCTCGACGGAAAGATCCAGAGCCTCGCGTTCGCGGCGCTGAGCAGTGCGGTCGAAGCGCACCGGGCGAAGGCGGGCGCGGTGATCGCGCTCGATGCGCGCACCGGAGAAGTGGTTGCGCTCGCCAATGTTCCGTCCTACAACCCGAACAACCGCGCGAGATTGAGCGGCGCGCAACTGCGTAACCGCACCATCACCGATCTGTTCGAGCCTGGCTCCACGCTCAAGCCGTTCACCGTGGCGCTCGCGATGGAGCTCGGCAGGGTGACGCCGCAAACCGTAATCCAGACCGCACCCGGTACGCTCACGATCGCCCGCTACACGATCCACGATGCGCACGCCTCGGGCGCACTCACAGTCGCGCAGATCGTCCAGAAGTCCTCCAACGTCGGCGCGGCGAAAATCGCGCTCAGTCTTCCGCGCGAGGAAATGCACGAGTTCTACCGGCGTCTGGGCTTCGGCACGCCGCCGCAGCTCGGCTTTCCCGGCGAGGCGTCCGGAAAGCTGCGTGACGCAAAGACCTGGCGTCCGATCGAACAGGCGACCATGGCCTACGGCCACGGCATCTCGGTGAGCCTGGTCCAGCTTGCACGCGCCTACACCGTGTTCGCCCGCGACGGCGACCTCGTTGCACTTTCTCTGGTGAAGACGGGCATGCCGGCCGCGGGCCGGCAGGTGGTGAGCCCGGAGACCGCGCGGGAGATTCGCGCGATGCTCGAAGCGGCAGTGCAGCCGGGCGGTACCGCACCGCGCGCCCGCATCATGGGCTGGCGCGTCGCCGGCAAGACCGGAACCGCGCACAAGCAGGAGAACGGCGGCTACGCGGCGCGCAAATACATCGCCGCATTCGTCGGTTTCGCGCCGGCAAGCGCCCCGCGCCTGGTGATCGCCGTGATGATCGACGAGCCCGCCGCCGGCCAGTACTACGGCGGGGCGGTGGCGGCTCCGGTATTCGCCCAGATCATGCAGGGCGCGCTCCGGCTGATGAACGTGCCTCAGGACGCGCCGCTCGCGCCGGTGGAATTCCCGGGCGAAATCGAGGACGCGAGGGAGAGCACCTGATGCGCGACTGGTTCCTTGCGCTGGTGGACGCCGTGTGGGCGCTCAGCTGCGTGCGCGGCGGCTGTTGGGCGGACGGGTGGGACTGGAACGAACGGACCTCTTCGGACGGCTTGCGGCCCAGGGCGCGATGATCGAGCGTCTCGTCGCCGACAGCCGTCGTTGCGTGCCGGGCGTTGCGTTCTTCGCTTATCCGGGAGAGTCGTCGGACGGGCGCCGCTACATCGCCCAGGCGATCGAGCGCGGCGCTGCTGCTGTCCTCTGGGAGTCGACAGACTTTGCCTGGCACGACGATTGGCGCGTGCCGAATGCCGGAGTCAGCGGCCTGAAGGTGCAGGCGGGCAATCTCGCGCACGAATTCTACGGCCGCCCCTCCGAATCGCTGTGGGTGTGCGGCGTCACCGGAACCAACGGCAAGACCTCCTGCTCCCAGTGGCTCGCGGCGTTGCTCGGAAAGTGTGGTGCGAAAACCGGGGTGATCGGCACTCTGGGGAGCGGTTTTCCGGGAGCGCTTTCGGAGGAGGTCAATACCACGCCGGATGCGCTTGAGCTGCACCGCAGGCTCGCCGGGTTCAGGCGGGAGGGCGCGCGCGGCGTCGCGATGGAGGTGTCCTCGCACGGCCTGGTGCAGGGGCGCGTGAACGGCGTCGTGTTCGATTGCGCGCTGTTCACCAACCTCTCGCACGATCATCTCGATTATCACGGCACACTGGCGGCGTACGCCGCGGCGAAGTCACGGCTGTTCGATGCGCCGGGACTGGCCGCAGCAGTGCTCAATCTCGATGACGTGCTCGGCGTGCGGCTCGCGCAACGACTTTCCGGCCGGGGCGTGTGCACGATCGGTTACTGCCTGTCGGAGGCGGCAGTGGCCCCCGGAAGCGTGACTGAGTACATCGCCGCGCGCGAGATCCGCATCGCGGGCGATGTCTCGGAAGCGGTGCTCGGGTCCAGTTGGGGCGACGCCCAAGTGCGCATCAATCAGCCCGGCCGTTTCAATGTCGCCAACGCGCTCGGTGTGCTCGGCTGCCTGCTTGCTTACGGGATCCCGTTCCGCGACGCCGCAGCTCTGCTCGCGAACCTTCCTGGATTGCCGGGACGGATGCAGCGCATTGGCGGCGACGACCGACCGCTCGTGGTAGTCGATTACGCGCACACCCCGGACGCACTCGAGAAGGTGTTGCAGGCGCTTCGCCCCGTGGCTGCGGCGCGCGGCGGCAGGCTTGCCGTCGTGTTCGGCGCTGGCGGGGACCGCGACCCCGCCAAGCGCGCGCTGATGGGTGCAGCCGCTTCCCGTCACGCCGATCGCGTCGTGCTCACCTCGGACAACCCGCGAAGCGAGGATCCGCTCGCCATCATCGAAGCGATCCGCGCCGGCGTCACGGCCCCATACGTCATCGAGCCGGACCGCAGCGCAGCCATCGAGCGCACGGTCCGCGAGACGCAGGCCGCCGACGTCATCCTCATTGCCGGCAAGGGGCATGAGACGGTGCAGGAGATCTCCGGGCGCCAATTGCCGTTCTCCGACGCAGTCGTCGCCGCCGCGGCGCTCGAGCGCTGGAGAGGCGAATGATGAACCTGCGTGAAGCCGCGATCGCGATCGACGCGCGCGTGCGGGGCGCCAACGTGCGTTTCGGCGCCGTTTCGACCGACAGCCGCACCATCGGCAGGGACGAGCTTTTTGTCGCCATCCGCGGCGAGCGCTTCGATGGACACCAGTTTCTCGCCGCGGCGAAGGAGCGCGGCGCCGTGGCCGCGATGGTGGATGAGCGCTACACGGGCGCAGCGCCGCTGCCCGTGCTCGTCGTGGACGAGACGCGGCGCGGCCTCGGGCGCCTCGGTGCCTGCTGGCGCAAGCGCTTTGCGCCTGTGGTGATTGCGATCACCGGCTCCAACGGCAAGACCACGACCAGGGAGATGCTTGCCTCGATCCTGCGCGCGCATGCTGGGGAGGACGCCGCGCTCGCGACCCACGGCAATCTCAACACGGACATCGGCGTGCCCCTCACCCTGCTGCGGATGAACGACTCTCACCGCTACTGCGCGATCGAGCTCGGCATGAACCATCCGGGGGAGATCGCGGATCTCGCCGCGCTCGCGCAGCCCACGGTTGCGCTCGTCACCAATGCGCAGCGCGAGCACATGGAGTTCATGCATACGGTCGAAGCCGTGGCTGCCGAGAACGCCTCGGTTTATGGCGTGCTGCCGGCAGGTGGCATTGCGGTGGTGAATGCCGACGATCCGCAGCTCGCCACATTTGTCGGCGCGGCCGGCAATCGGAAGATCGTGGACTTCGCCCTTGCAGCGCGAGCGAGCGTCACGGGCGATTATTCGCTCACGGCTCTGTCGAGTGAAATACGGGTGCACACGCCGGCAGGCGACGCTTCGGCAGCGCTCGCAATTCCGGGCCTGCACAACGTGTGCAACGCGCTCGCCGCAGCGGCGAGCGCTTTCGCCGCCGGCATCCCGCCGGCGGCGATCGGAGAAGGTCTCAATGCATTCCGTCCATACGCCGGCCGGATGCAGGTGAAAAGCCTTGCCTCGGGCGCGACGCTGATCGACGACAGCTACAACGCCAACCCCGATTCGGTCCGCGCCGCGATCGACGTGCTCGCGACCGCGGGCGATGGCGCGGTGCTCGTGCTCGGCGACATGGGCGAAGTGGGCGACCAGGGGCCGGATTTCCATCTCGAAGTCGGACGCTACGCCGCGGAGCGCGGGATCGGCGCCCTCTACGCGCTCGGCGAGCTGACGGCGCATGCGGTCGCCGGATTCGGCCGCCGGGGGCGCCACTTTGCCACCGCCGATGAATTGATCGACGCCACCCGAACGCGCGCCGTATCCGGGGCGACACTGCTCGTCAAGGGCTCGCGCTTCATGCGCATGGAGCGCGTCGTTGCCGCACTGGCGGGCCCGCAGGCACGGTGCCCCTGATGCTGCTCGCACTCTTCCAGTGGCTGGCCCGGGACGTGCGGCTGTTCAACGTCTTCAACTACATCACGCTGCGTGCCGTGCTGGCCTGCCTTACCGCGCTGGCCATCTCGCTCATCCTCGGCCCGTACGTGATTCGCAAGCTGACCGCATACAAGATCGGTCAGTCGGTGCGCGACGACGGGCCGAAGTCGCACCTGACGAAGGCCGGCACGCCGACCATGGGCGGCGCCCTCATTCTTCTTTCGATCGGCATCACGACGCTGCTCTGGGGCGACCTCGAGAACCGGTTCGTGTGGGTGGCGCTGCTCGTGACGCTCGCCTTCGGCACGGTCGGCTGGATCGACGACTATCGCAAGGTCGTGCAGCGCAATCCGAAGGGGCTTTCGGCGAAGGCCAAGTTTTTCTGGCAATCGATGATCGGACTCGCCGCCGCAGCGTATCTGGCTTACATCGCGCAAAACGTTCCGGCGCTGAACGAGCTGATCGTTCCGTTCTTCAAATTCGTCGCCTACCCGCTGGGACCGATCGGATTCATCGTGCTCACGTTTTTCGTGATCGTGGGCACTTCGAATGCCGTGAATCTCACCGATGGCCTGGACGGGCTGGCGATCATGCCGACGGTAATGGTCGGCGGCGCGCTCGGCGTCTTCGCCTACGTCGCAGGGCACGCAGTGTTCTCGAAGTACCTCGGGCTTCCGCACATCGCGGGCGCGGGCGAACTCGCGGTGTTCTGCGGCGCGCTGATCGGGGCGGGCCTGGGATTTCTCTGGTTCAACACCTATCCCGCGGAAGTGTTCATGGGCGACGTCGGGGCGCTGGCGCTCGGCGGAGCGCTCGGCACGGTCGCCGTGATCGTGCGCCAGGAGATCGTCCTTTTCATCATGGGCGGGGTGTTCGTCGCCGAGACGCTCTCGGTGATGATCCAGGTGCTGTATTTCAAGTGGACCGGAGGCAAGCGCATCTTCCGCATGGCGCCGCTGCACCATCACTACGAGCTCGAGGGATGGAAGGAGAGCCAGGTCGTGGTGAGGTTCTGGATCATCACCATGATGCTGGTGCTGTTCGGGCTTTCGACCCTCAAGCTGAGATGATGCGCGAGCCGCTCTTTCAGACGCTGCCGCGTCCGCAACCGGTAGCGCTTGCCGGCAAGCGCGTTCTCGTGCTCGGGCTCGGCGACACGGGGCTTTCCGTCGCGCGCTGGGTAGCGCTCGAGAAGGGCGTGCCGCGAGTCGCCGATACGCGCGCCGTCCCGCCGCGCGCCAGCGATCTCGGCGCAGCGGAACTGGTGACCGGGGCCTTTGGCAGCGCGCTGCTCGAGGGCGCGGACCTTCTTTGCCTCAGCCCCGGGTTGCCGCTTTCCGAGCCGGTGGTGCGAGCGGCGCGCGCGCGCGGCGTTCCGGTGGTCGGCGACATCGAGCTGTTCGCCTGGGCGGTGCGCGGCCGCTCCCGGGCGAAGGTGCTGGCAATCACCGGGACCAACGGCAAGACCACGGTCGCCGCGCTCGCCGGACACCTGTTGCGCGCCTCGGGCATCGACTGTGAGGTGGCGGGGAACATCGGCCCGCCGGCGCTCGATGCGCTGATGAAGCCGCGCGCGCGGCCGCCGGCGGTCTGGGTGCTCGAGCTTTCGAGCTATCAGCTCGAAACTACCTGGTCGCTCGAGCCAGACGCGGCAGCGCTGCTCAACATCAGCCAGGACCACCTCGATCGCTACCCTGGGATCGACCACTACGCTGCGGCGAAGGCACGCATCTTCATCGGCAGCGGTGTGCAGGTGCTCAACCGGGACGATCCACGCTCGATGGCATGCGCGCTCCCCGGCCGGCGGGTGGTGACGTTCGGGCTCGATACGCCCACCCGTGACGAAGATTTCGGGATCAAGGAGCGGGCGTGGCTGGTGCGCGGCCGCGAGCGCATTCTCGCGGTCGGCGAGCTCCCGATCTTCGGCTGGCACAACGCGGCGAATGCGCTCGCCGCATACGCGCTTGCGTGCGCGGCCGGAACTCCGTTCGAATCCCTCGCCGACGGGCTGCGGACGTTTCGAGGGCTGCCGCACCGTCTGCAGCGCGTGGCGGTCCGTCGCGGCGTGGCCTGGTATGACGATTCGAAGGGGACCAACGTCGGCGCCACCGTTGCGGCCCTGCGCGGCGTTGCGCAGAAGGCCGTCCTGATCGCCGGCGGCGACGGCAAGGGGCAGGACTTCTCGCCCCTGGCTCCGGCGGTGGCAGAGCAGGCGTCGCGGGTACTTCTCATCGGGCGCGACGCCGTTCGGATCGAGAGCGCGCTTCGGCCCAGCGGCGTGCCGCTCGAACAGTGCGCCTCACTGGAGCAGGCGGTCGTTCGCGCTGCCGAATGCGTGCGCGCCGGCGAGGCCGTGCTGCTTTCTCCCGCGTGCGCGAGCTTCGACATGTTCCGCGATTACAGGCACCGCGGCGAGGCGTTCGCTGCGGCGGTGCGCGCGCTGGGCGAATAGAACATGGCGAGCTATGTATTTGCGCAGAACACGCCGGCCGCGGAATACGACCGTTCTCTTGCTTGGGCGGCGCTGCTGCTCGTCATGACCGGGCTGGTGATGGTCTACTCGGCGTCCATCAGCACGGCGGAAGCGAGTCGCTACGCCGGCCAGAACCCGGCCTACTACCTGCTGCGGCATGGAGCCTTCCTTGCGCTCTCGCTGTTCGCAGCGATGAGCGTTTTCCTGGTGCCGGTGCGCTTCTGGCAGCAGGCCGCGCCCTGGCTCTTCCTGGGCTGCCTGGCATTGCTCGCCTGCGTGCTGGTTCCCGGAATCGGACGCGAGGTCAACGGCGCGCGGCGCTGGATCAGCTTTTATGCGTTCAACGTCCAGCCTTCCGAAGCGGCGAAGCTCGCGGCGGTGCTCTATGCCGCCGACTACACGGTACGAAAGCACGCGGTGATGAAGAATTTCAGGAAAGGACTGCTGCCGATGCTCGGCGTGATGCTGCTCGTCTCGTGGCTGCTGCTGCGCGAGCCCGACTTCGGCGCGTTGGTGGTCATCGCACTGACCGCATTCGGCATTCTGTTCCTCGGCGGCATGAACGGCCGGCACTTCGTCGCGCTGGTCGCGATGCTGGCGGTCGGGTTCATCGGGCTGGTGCTGTCCTCGCCCTACCGCATGCAACGCATCTTCGGCTTCATGGATCCCTGGTCGGACCCGTACGGCAAGGGCTACCAGCTGTCGCACGCCTTGATCGCATTCGGTCGCGGCGAGTGGCTTGGCGTGGGGCTCGGCGCAAGCGTCGAAAAGCTCCATTACCTGCCCGAGGCGCACACGGATTTCCTCCTGGCGGTGATCGCCGAGGAACTCGGATTTGCCGGCATTGCCGTGGTGATTGTGCTGTTCGTGTGGATCGTGTTGCGGGCCTTCGCCATCGGCCGGCAGGCGGCGCTGCGCGAGCGCCACTTTGCGGCCCTCACTGCGCAGGGCGTTGGCATCTGGATCGGCTTTCAGGCGCTCGTCAACATGGGCGTGAACATGGGCCTGCTGCCCACCAAGGGCCTGACGCTGCCGCTGATGAGCTTTGGCGGCTCCGGCCTGATCGCGAACTGCGTCGCGATCGCGGTCCTGCTGCGGATCGATTGGGAGAATCGTCAACTGGCCAGGGGCCTGCCGGCATGAGCCGCACCATCCTGATCACGGCCGGAGGGACGGGCGGGCATGTGTTCCCCGGGCTCGCGGTGGCCGAGGCGATGCGCGAGGCCGGCTGGCGCGTGGTGTGGCTGGGATCGAAGACCGGCATGGAGGCGCGCCTCGTGCCTGCGCGCGGCTACGAGATGGCCTGGATCCGGGCGGGCGCGCTGCGCGGCAAGGGAATCCTTGCGGCGTTGCTGCTGCCGATCCACTTGCTGATCGGGTTCTGGCAGAGCGCGCGCGCGATTCTTGCGCATCGCCCGGACGTGGTCCTCGGCCTTGGCGGCTATGTCGCATTTCCCGGCGGCATGATGGCGTCGCTCCTTGCGCGGCCGCTCGCGGTGCACGAGCAGAATGCGATCGCCGGGCTCACGAACCGCATTCTTGCAGGTGTTGCCGACTGCGTGATGGTGGCTTTTCCGGGGACGCTGAAGAACGCGGAGTGGACCGGCAATCCGGTGCGCGCCGAAGTTGCGCGGATTGCGGCGCCCGAAGAACGCTTTGCAGCGAGAAGCGGGCCGCTGCGCCTGCTGGTCGTCGGCGGAAGCCTCGGGGCGCAGGCGCTGAATGATGCCGTGCCAAAGGCACTCTCGCTGCTGACGCCGCCCGAGCGCCCGGCGGTCGTGCACCAGTCCGGGGAGAAGCACCTCGAATCGCTGCGCGCGAACTACACGGCCGAGGGCGTCCAGGGCGAGCTGCTGCCGTTCATCGAGGACATGGCGCGGCGCTACGCCGAAGCCGATCTCGTCATTTGCCGCGCCGGCGCGATTACGGTGGCCGAGCTCTCCGCTGGGGGGATGGCAAGCGTGCTGGTGCCGTTCCCGCACGCGGTCGATGACCACCAGACCGCAAACGCCCGCTTTCTCGCCGACCGCGGCGCCGCAATCCTGCTGCCGCAGTCGCAACTGACGCCCGAGCGGCTGGCCGAGCTGTTTCGGTCTCTCGACCGCTCGACGCTGCTGGAGATGGCGCGCACGGCGCGTGCGCTTGGCATGCCGGGGGCGACCCGCGCCGTCGCCGAGCGCTGCATCGAGATGGGCGAAGGAAAAACCGCGTGAAGCACAAGGTGCGCAGAATCCATTTTGTAGGCATCGGTGGGTCCGGGATGAGCGGCATCGCGGAGGTGCTGGTCAACCTGGGATACGAAGTGAGCGGATCCGATCTGGCGGAGAACGCCGCCACACGGCGCCTGAAAAGCCTCGGCGCCAAGGTGGCGCTGTCGCACGCCGCGGAACATGTTGCCGGAGCCGATGCGGTCGTCGTCTCCAGCGCAGTGCAGGCCGATAACCCGGAGGTGATCGCGGCGCGCGGCCAGCGCATCCCGGTGGTGCCGCGCGCACTGATGCTTGCCGAACTCATGCGGCTGAAGCAGGGCATCGCGATCGCCGGAACGCACGGCAAGACCACGGCCACGAGCCTGGTGGCAAGCGTTCTCGGCGAAGGCGGGCTCGACCCGACCTTCGTGATCGGCGGGCGGCTGAACGCCGTCGGCTCGAACGCGCGGCTCGGTGCGGGCGAATTCATCGTCGTCGAAGCGGACGAGTCCGACGCCAGTTTCCTGCACCTGCAGCCGGTGATCGCGGTCGTCACGAACATCGACGCTGACCACATGGACACGTACCAGCATGACTTCGCGCGGCTGAAGCAGGCGTTCGTGAGCTTCCTGCAGAACCTGCCTTTCTACGGCAGCGCGGTGCTGTGCGTGGACGACCCGCACGTGCGCGAGATCCTGCCGTTGGTCTCGAAGCCGGTCGTTTCCTATGGCTTTGCGCCCGATGCCGCGGTGCGCGCCGAACGGGTCGAGCACGCTTCGGGCGCGATGCGCTTCAGTGCGCTGCGCGACGGGCGCGCAGCCCTCGACGTCACGCTGAACCTGCCTGGCTTGCACAACGTACAGAACGCGCTCGCTGCCATCGCTGTGGCCACCGAGCTCGGTGTTCCGGACAGCGCAATCCTGCAGGCGCTGGCCGGGTTTAACGGTGTCGGGCGGCGGTTCCAGCGCTGGGGCGAGATCGCGTGCGCCGGCGGCAGCTTCACCCTGATCGACGACTATGGCCACCACCCGGCGGAAATGGCGGCGACCCTCGCCGCCGCGCGAGGCGCCTTTCCGGGTCGTCGCATCGTGCTCGCGTTTCAGCCGCACCGCTTCACGCGCACGCGCGACCTGTTCGAGGATTTTGTCGAAGTGCTCTCCAGCGCCGACGCGCTGGTACTCGCGGAGGTGTATCCCGCAGGCGAAGCGCCGATTGTGGCGGCCGACGGAAGATCGCTCGCGCGCGCCATCCGCGTGGCCGCAAGGGTCGAGCCCGTCTTCGTGGAGGAAGTGACGCAGCTCGCCGCAGCGATCCGGCGCGTGGTGCGGCCGGGCGATGTGGCGCTCGTCATGGGCGCCGGATCGATCGGCAACGTCCCGCCGCAACTTGCAGCAAAGGAACGCTGAACTGCAATGCAGATGCGAGAGACCGAACAATTCGCGGGACTGCGCGGGGATCTCCGGTACGGCGAGCCGATGGCACGGCATGTGACCTGGCGCGCCGGCGGCGTCGCGGACCGGTTCTACGTTCCCGCCGATCTCGACGATCTCGCCACGTTCCTGCGCCAGTTGCCGCATCACGAGCCGGTTCTGTTCGTCGGCCTGGGCTCGAATCTCCTCGTGCGCTGCGGCGGCTTCCGCGGCACCGCGGTGCTGATGCATTCGGCCGCGCGGCAACCGGTGCTCGTCGGCGGCCGCATCTATGCCGACGCAGGGGTCGCCTGCCCCAAGGTGGCGCGCTTCGCCGCGATCCACGACCTTGCAGGCGCGGAATTTCTCGCCGGCATTCCAGGCACCGTGGGCGGTGCTCTTGCCATGAACGCAGGCTGCTACGGCGGCGAAACCTGGAACGTCGTCGAGAAAGTCCTGACGGTCGACCGCTCCGGCACACAGCGGAAACGAGCGCCGGAGGAATTCGAGACCGGATACCGGCACTGCGCGCTGAAGATGGGCGGCGAGGAATGGTTTGCGGCGGCGTGGTTCAAGCTGCCGCCGGGCGACGGCGGCGTCGCACGCGAAAAGATGCGGATTCTTCTGGCGCGGCGGGTCGCCTCGCAACCGCTGCAGCTGCCGAACGCGGGAAGCGTATTTCGCAACCCGCCCGGCCAGCACGCGGCGGGCCTGATCGACGCCTGCGGGCTGAAAGGTCTCGAACGCGGCGGGGCGCGGGTCTCCGAGAGGCATGCCAACTTCATCGTCAATCCGAAAGGCGTGGCGCGTGCTTCCGACATCGAGTGGCTGATCGAGTCGGTGCGATCGACCGTTCTCGCGAAGACCGGGATTGATCTTGTCGTAGAGGTGCGCATCGTGGGGGAAGCGGAGTGAGGGGGCGTTTCGGAAAGGTGGCGGTTCTGCTGGGCGGCAAGTCAGCCGAACGCGCGGTGTCGCTGAAGAGCGGCTCGATGGTCCTGCATGCGCTCAGAGAACGCGGGGTGGACGCGCATGCGTTTGATCCCGCCGAGCGTGGCCTGGACGCGCTGCTCGGGGAGCGATTCGAGCGGGTGTTCATCGCTCTGCACGGCCGGTTCGGCGAGGACGGCACGGTGCAAGGGATCCTGGAGTGGCTCGGGATTCCCTATTCCGGCAGCGGGGTGCTCGCCTCGGCGCTCGCCATGGACAAACTGCGCGCGAAGCTCGTGTGGCAGGCGAGCGGCCTTCCTACGCCGCACCATGAAGTGCTCCATGCGGGCACCGACTTCGGCGCGTTGGCACAGCGGCTGGGTCTTCCGCTCATGGTGAAGCCGGTGAACGAAGGCTCGTCCATCGGGATGAGCAAGGTGCGCGAGGCCGGCGCGCTGGAAGAGGCTTACTCGCTCGCGGTCAACTACGACCGTGCGGTGATCGCCGAGCGGTTCATCGAAGGGATGGAACTCACCGGCGGGATTCTCGGCGACCAGACCCTGCCGCTCATCCGCCTCGAGACGCCGCGCGACTTCTACGACTACGAGGCGAAGTACATCGCCGAGGACACGCGCTACATCCTGCCCTGCGGACTGCCCGCGGATAAGGAACAGGCGCTGCAACGGCTCTGCCTCGCCGCCTTTCGCGCCCTCGGCTGCCGCGGCTGGGGGCGCGTCGATCTGATGCTCGACCGTGCAGACGATCCCTACCTGCTGGAGGTGAACACTGCGCCGGGAATGACCGATCACTCGCTCGTGCCGATGGCGGCGCGCGCGGTCGGCCTGTCCTATGAGGACCTGTGCGTGCGCATTCTGGAGAGCGCCCATGTGGGATAACCCGAGGCTGCTCAATGCCGCGGCGAACGCCCTCAGCGGCCTCGCCGCCGCGCTGCTCGTCTTCGCCGCCGCGTACGCGGTGTCGCACTCGTCGCTTCTTCCGCTGCGAGAAATCACGGTGCTCGGGACGCTCGCACACACTTCCCGTGACGAGATCGCAGGCGCCACGCGAGCCGCGGCAGCAGGCAACTTCCTCGCCGCCGATCTGGTCGCCCTTCGCGGCGCCCTCGAGCAGCTTCCCTGGGTTCGGCGCGTGCAGGTGCGACGCGTGTGGCCCGACCGGCTGGAAGTTGCGCTCGAGGAGCACGTTGCGCTGGCGCGCTGGGGCGAGACCGGTCTCGTGAACACGCACGGTGAGCGTTTCACCGCAACGAGCGTCGAGCCGCTGCCGGTATTCGCGGGACCGGCCGGCGCCGAGGCCGAGGTGACGCGTCGCTACCGGCGGTTCGTGGAGCTGCTCGCACCCGTCGGCGAGACGCCCGAGCGCGTGATCCTGACTTCGCGCTACGCCTGGCAGCTGCGGCTCGCGGGCGGCCTGCAGCTGGAACTTGGTCGCGATCTCGCCAATGAACCGGTCGAGCGGCGCCTGGCGCGCTTCGTATCGGTGTACCCGCAGACGCTCGCGCGCATGCAGAGGCGGCACGCATCCGTGGACCTGCGCTACGCGAATGGCTTTGCGCTGCGCGTGCCCGAACTGAACGGCTGAATGACGATGGCAAAGGACAGCAAGAACCTGATCGTCGGCCTGGACATCGGCACCTCGAAGGTGGCGGCGCTGGTGGCGGTGCTCGGGGCCGACGGCACGCTCGACATCCTCGGCATGGGCAGTCACGAGTCCAAGGGCCTGAAAAAGGGCGTCGTGGTCAACATCGAAGCGACGGTGGCTGCGATCCAGCGCGCGCTGGAGGAAGCGGAGCTGATGGCCGACTGCAAGATCGCCTCGGCCTACGCCGGCATCGCCGGAAGCCATATCAAGAGCTTCAACTCGACCGGCATGGTGGCGGTGAAGGACCGCGAAGTGAGCGCGCTCGACGTCGATCGCGCGATCGAGACCGCCAAGGCGGTCAACATTCCCACCGACCAGCAAATTCTTCACGTTCTCCGGCAAGAGTTCATCATCGACGGGCAGGAGGACGTGCGCGAACCGATCGGCATGTCCGGGGTGCGGCTCGAGGTCAAGGTTCACATCGTGACCGGCGCCGTGTCGGCGGCGCAGAACATCGTCAAGTGCGTGCGGCGCTGCGGACTGGAGGTGAATGACCTGATCCTGCAGCCTCTCGCTTCTTCCCGCGCCGTACTCTCGGAAGACGAGAAGGATCTCGGTGTGTGCCTGATCGATGTCGGCGGCGGCACCACCGACCTCGCGATCTTCACCCATGGCGCGATCCGGCATACGGCGGTGATCCCGATCGCCGGAGACCAGATCACGAACGACATCGCGATGGCGCTGCGCACGCCGACCGCCGAAGCCGAGTTGATCAAGATCCGGCACGGCGTGGCGCTCAGGCAGCTTGCCGACGCGAACGAAATGATCGAGGTGCCGGGGATCGGCGACCGCGCGCCGCGCGCGATGTCGCGTCAGACCCTTGCCGAAGTGATCGAACCGCGCGTCGAAGAGCTCTTTTCCCTCGTGCAACAGGTGCTGCGTGACTCCGGTTACGAGGAACTGCTCTCTTCCGGGGTGGTGCTGACCGGCGGGTCCTCGGTGATGCAGGGAATGGTCGAACTGGGCGAGGAGATCTTCCACATGCCAGTGCGGATCGGCGTGCCGCGCTACGCAGGAGGGCTGTCGGAGGTCGTGCGCAACCCGCGGTATGCCACCGCGGTGGGCCTGCTGCTCGAAGGAGTGTCGCAGACGCAGCAAGGAAGGATTTCGCGACAGAACGGCTCGTTCGGGGCGGTTCTGGGGCGGATGCGGGAGTGGTTCCAGAGGAATTTTTAACCGGCAAGGAGGACAACATGTTCGAGATCGTGAATGAGCAGGCACATGGCCCCGTGATCAAGGTGATCGGGGTCGGCGGAGCGGGCGGCAACGCCGTGAACCACATGATCCGGCGGGGTGTGGAGAAAGTGGAGTTCATCGCAATAAACACCGACGCGCAGGTGCTCGCGCGCAACCTGGCGCGTCACCAGATCCAGCTCGGCAACAGCGGCCTCGGCGCCGGCGCCAAGCCCGAGGAGGCGAAAGCGGTGGCGCTTGCCGAGCGGGACCGGCTCGAAGAGGCGATTGCCGGGGCGCACATGGTGTTCATTACCGCCGGCATGGGCGGCGGCACCGGCACCGGCGCGGCACCGGTGCTCGCCGAGATCGCGCGCTCCATCGGCGTGCTCACGGTGGCGGTGGTGACAAAACCGTTCGCCTGGGAAGGCTCCAAGCGCCTCAAGATCGCGGACACCGGCATCGAGGAGCTTGCCCCGCGCGTCGACTCGCTCATCGTGATTCTCAACGACCGGCTCGAGGAGGTGTTGGGCGATGACGTCACGCAGGTGGAAGCCTTCGCCGCCGCCGACAACGTGCTGTGCAGCGCGGTCGGAGGGATCGTCGACATCATCCATCGCGATGGACTGGTCAACGTCGACTTCCAGGACGTGCGCACCGTGATGCTGGAGCAAGGCATGGCGATGATGGGCTCGGCCATGGCGAACGGCATCGACCGCGCCCGCATCGCCGCCGAGCAGGCGATCGCCTGTCCGCTGCTCGAAGGCGTGAACCTGGCGGGGGCGCGCGGAGTGCTGGTCAATATCACGGCCTCGGAGGCAAGCCTGAGGCTGCGCGAAACCAAGGAGGTGATGAATACCATCCGCACATTCGCCGCCGACGATGCGACCATCATCTATGGCGGCGTGTTCGACGACGCGGTCGGCGATGATCTGCGGGTGACGGTCATTGCGACCGGCCTTGGCGCGCCGGTGGCGGCACGCCAGGGCAAGCCGCAACTCGTGGTCTCGCAGAAGACCGGCACCGATAACCAGCCGGTTACGGCACCGGGTCCCGCGGTGGACTATGGAGCGATCTCGGACACTCCGGCGGTTTTCCGCAGGCGCGACCGGGCAGCGCAGGTGGAGGCGCTGCAGAATAGCGGCGTCGACAAATACGACATTCCTGCATTCCTGCGGAAGCAGGCCGACTAGCCGCGCGCCGGGTACACAGGGCGCCCCATTCCTTGCCGGGGCGCCCGACCTGCCCGAAGAACTACGACGCACTGCGAAGCGGCAACAACCCCGCATCGCAGCGCTGAACGCTCGGAAAAAGCCTAAAATCACGGCCTTGCATGCTGCGCCAACGAACCCTGAAATCCCTGGTCCGCGCCACAGGCGTGGGGCTGCATACCGGCCGCAAGGTCGCCATGACGCTGCGGCCGGCGCAGCCCGATACCGGGGTCGTATTCCGGCGCGTCGACCTCGCGGTGCCGGTGGACCTGCCGGCGCGCGCCCACCTCGTCGGCGAGACTCGGCTCTGCTCCTGCCTGGTACACGGCAACATCAAGGTCTACACAGTGGAACACCTGATGTCCGCGCTGGCCGGCCTTGGGGTCGACAACGCGTACGTGGACCTCGACGGACCCGAAGTGCCGATCATGGATGGCAGCGCGGCGCCGTTCGCGCTGCTCGTGCAGCAGGCAGGCATCGCGGAACAGGGTGCGCCGAAGCGGTTCCTGCGAGTGAAGAAGCGCGTCGAAGTCCGCGACGGTGACAAATCGGCGTGCCTTGAACCGTACGAGGGGTTCAAGCTCTCGTTCTCGATCGTCTACGACCATCCGGTCATCGACCGCTCCACGACATCGCTGACGGTCGATTTTGCCGACACCTCTTATTTGAAGGAGGTCGCCCGGGCGCGCACCTATGGCTTCATGCATGACGTCGAAGAGTTGCGCGAAAGCGGGCTCGCGCTCGGCGGCGGCCTGGATAACGCCGTGGTGCTCGACGATTACCGCGTGCTGAACGTTGAGGGCCTGCGCTTCGCCGACGAGTTCATCCGTCACAAGATGCTGGATGCGATGGGCGACCTCTACCTGCTTGGCCGGCCGCTGCTCGCGGCGTTCGTCGCGCACAAGTCCGGCCACGCGCTGAACAACCGCCTGCTTCGCACCCTGCTCGCCGACCCCGGCGCGACGGAGACCGTCACGTTCGAGCGCGCCCAGGATGTCCCCCCCGGCGTTGCATTCCTGGTGCAACAGCCAGCGACCTAGCCCGGAATTACCTGCGTACAGCGTGGCGTGTATTCAAGGTCGCGCTCGTTTTCGTCCCGGTGGTCCTGGTCTAGGATCGGCCGCAGTTTCACCTGCAAGCAGGTGTTCCAGCGCGCGGCGCGCGGGGGAGTCGCCAAGTTGCCCGTAAAGCTCTGATAAGGCAGCGAAAGCGCCTGCCGAGATGCGCGTGGATCGAGCCGAGGCAGGGCCAATTTCGTTGCCCTGCGCCGGTTGCACCTTCACCGAAACTGAATTAACCTTCGCCCCTCGTTTGGACAAGAAGTCGCCTAAAGACTCGGAAAGAAGCTTGAGCTTGGCGGCCGCCGCGGCATTCGCTGCGAGGACGACAAGTTTGCCGCCTTGGAGGTTGGCCGGACGCAGTTGATGGGCCAATTCGGGCGGGAGGAACTCATCGCAGAGCTTGGCAAGCGCGCCGATTTCGTGCGCTTTCGCGACCACCGGCTGCAGTTCGCTGTCGGTCGCGAGGATCCGGTCGATTCTGGGGAGTGTCATAGCGCGGCGCAATAGAACAAGGTGACCAGTTGCAGATTATCTTGATCTCCGATCGGTTGGGAAGGGCAAGGACGCTCACCTTTGCCCTGCGCCATTTCGTGGCTTCGGCGGGGCTCGCACTGCTGGTTCTGAGCGGCCTCACGGCGGGCCTTTACTGGATCAGCCTACGCTTTGCCCCGGAACTCAAGATCCCCGTCGTCCGCCAGTTGTTGCTCGCGACCCAGAAGCGCGACAGCGAGCGGGCGCGTGAGTTCGTGCAGCAAAACCTGAACGCAATGGCCGTCAAGCTTGGCGAGATGCAGGCGCAGCTCACCCGCCTGGACGCGCTCGGCGAACGGCTCTCTACACTCGCCGGGATCCGGACACAGGAGTTCCGCTTCTCGGAGACGCCGGGGCTGGGCGGCGCCGAGGCGACATCGGCGCCGGCGCACGACCTGTCGTTCGCCGAATTCAATGAAAAGCTCACCATGCTTTCGCGGCAGGTGGAGAACCGGACCGACATGCTTGGCGTGCTCGAAGCGCAGCTTTTCGTGCAGACGGTAAACAAGAAGCTGATGCCGACGATCCTGCCCGTGAACGCCCCATTCAACGCCTCGGGCTTTGGCATGCGAATCGATCCGTTCACCGGGCAGCAGGCGATGCATGAGGGAATCGACTTCATCGCGGATGTCGGCGCGCCCGTGGTCGCCGCCGCGGGGGGCTCGGTGGAGTTCGCCGGGTACCACCCGCAGTACGGCCACATGATCGACATCGACCATGGCAACGATCTGGTCACCCGCTATGCGCACCTCTCCAGGCTGCTGGTGCAGGAAGGTGCAATGGTGCATCGTGGCCGCAAGATCGCGGAGACCGGCAACAGCGGCCGGTCGACGGGGCCGCATCTGCACTTTGAGGTGCGGTTCAGGGGCACGCCGCAAAACCCGACGCGTTTCCTGCTCGCTTCGAATCCGCAACTTCCGGATGCCCGCGACCCGAGCGCGTCGCTCGCTCGAGCAAGGTAATTCCCTCGTCAGGGCACTCGCCCTGGCATGATAAAATAGTTATTTTTCCGGGGGTTAGAACGCCCAGACCCCCGCGTTCATGATCACGAACGTTCTCACCAAGATTTTCGGCAGCCGCAACGAGCGACTTCTCAAGCAGTACGCGCGCACCGTCACCCGGGTCAACGCTCTGGAGGCTGAGGTTTCCAGGCTATCCGATGCGCAACTGCGGGCGAAAACCGAGGAGTTCAGGCGCCGGCTCGCGGCGAGCGTCGCCGCAGCCCTGGAGGAGCAGCGGGCCGCTGTCGAGAGGCAGGCGCTCGAGGAATTGCTTGCGGAGGCCTTCGCCGTCGTTCGCGAGGCGGGCAAGCGAACGCTGCGGATGCGCCACTTCGACGAGCAGCTGGTCGGAGGGATGGTCCTGCACGACGGCAAGATCGCCGAGATGCGCACTGGCGAGGGAAAGACGCTGGCGGCGACGCTGCCCGCCTACCTCAATGCGCTCACCGGCAAGGGCGTGCACATCGTCACCGTGAATGATTACCTGGCGCGGCGGGACGCCGAGTGGATGGGAAAGATCTACGGATTTCTCGGCCTGACGGTCGGCGTGAACGTTCCACAGATGGAGCCCGGCGACAAGCGCAGTGCCTACGCCGCCGACATCACATACGGGACGAACAACGAGTTCGGTTTCGATTACCTGCGCGACAACATGGCGATGCGCGTGGAGGAGCGGTTCCAGAGGGGACTGAGCTACGCGATCGTCGACGAGGTGGACTCGATCCTGATCGACGAGGCGAGAACCCCGCTCATCATCTCCGGTCAGGCCGAGGACCGAACCGAGATCTATCACAGAATGGACCAGGTCGCGCCGCTGCTCGCCAAGCAGGCGGACGAGAAGGCGTCGGGCGACTTCTGGGTGGACGAGAAGAACCATCAGATTCTGCTGTCCGAGACCGGCCACGCCAAGGCGGAGGAAGTCCTCGCGCGCGTCGGCATGCTGCCGCAGGGCGCAAGCCTTTACGAACCGGCGTACATCAATCTCGTGCATCACCTGTATGCCGCGCTACGCGCCCACCATCTGTTCCACCGCGACCAGCATTACGTGGTGCAGGACGGCGAGATCATCATCGTCGACGAGTTCACCGGCCGGCTGATGCACGGCCGGCGCTGGTCGGACGGGCTGCATCAGGCAGTCGAGGCGAAGGAGGGGGTCTCGATTCAGAGCGAAAACCAGACACTGGCTTCGATCACGTTCCAGAACTACTTCCGGATGTACCGCAAGCTCGCCGGGATGACCGGCACGGCCGACACCGAGGCGTACGAATTCCAGGAGATCTACGGGCTGGAAACCGTGGTCATTCCGACCCACATGCCGATGATCCGGGAAGAACGCCATGACCAGGTCTACCGCACCGCAAAGGAAAAATACGACGCGATCATCGCCGACATCCGGGTCTGCCATGCGCGCGGGCAGCCGGTGCTCGTGGGCACCACATCGATCGAGAATTCGGAGCTGCTTTCCGGGATGCTCGGCAAGGAGAAGCTGCCGCACCAGGTGCTGAATGCGAAGCAGCACGCGCGCGAGGCCGAGATCGTGGCGCAGGCGGGCCGTCCGAAGATGGTCACGATCGCCACCAACATGGCGGGCCGCGGCACCGACATCGTGCTCGGCGGCAACGTCGAAAAGCAATGCGAGCTGATCGAGGCCTCGGCGGAGCTTTCCCTTGAGGAGAAAAGCGCGCGCACCGAGAAGCTGCGCAGCGAATGGCAGCAACTGCACGACCTGGTGATCAAGGAGGGCGGGCTGCATATCGTCGGCACGGAGCGGCACGAGTCGCGGCGCGTCGACAATCAGCTGCGCGGCCGCTCGGGGCGCCAGGGTGACCCGGGGAGCTCGCGCTTTTACCTCTCCCTCGAGGACCCGCTGCTGCGGATTTTTGCCGGCGAGCGCATCAACCGCATCATGGTGATGTTGAAGATGCCGGAAGGCGAGCCGATCGAGCACTCGATGGTGACGCGCTCGCTCGAGAGCGCCCAACGGAAGGTCGAAGCAAGGAACTTCGACATCCGCAAGCAGTTGCTCGAGTACGACGACGTCGCCAATGACCAGAGAAGGACGATCTACGCGCTCCGCAACGAGATGCTCGATTCCGCAGACGTGTCCGGCCGGATCGCCGACCTGCGCGCGGGTGTCGTGGCAGACCTGTTCCGCCAGTTCGTGCCCGAGGAAAGCGTGGAGGAGCAATGGAACGTTGCGGGCCTGGAGACCGCGCTTGCGGCGGAGCTGGGGCTCGAGCTGCCGCTCAGGAGCTGGCTCGAAATGGAGCCGGAACTCACCGACGAGGCGCTGCTCGAACGTGTCACCGCGCGCGCGCACGAGGCCTACGCCGCGAAGATTCCGCCCGGCGCCGAAGCTTCGTTCCGGGAGTACGAGCGCTACGTGACACTGCAGATTCTCGATGCGCACTGGCGCGATCACCTCGCCGCGCTCGACCATCTGCGGCAGGGCATTCACCTTCGCGGCTACGCGCAGAAGAACCCCAAGCAGGAGTACAAGCGCGAGGCGTTCGAGCTGTTCGGGACCATGCTCGAGGCGGTCAAGCTGGAGGTCACCAAGACGCTCATTGCGGTCGAGATTCGGACCTCCGAGGAGATTCCCAAGGCGGACGACCAGCAGCATGTCGAGAACGTTCAAATGCAGCATGCGAGCTTGGAAGGGCCAGTGGAGGAAGATTCGGGCGACGTGGCGCTTGCCACCGTGGCGGTCAAGAAACCGCAGCCGATCGTGCGCTCGACGACCAAGATCGGCCGCAACGATCCGTGCCCCTGCGGATCGCGCAGGAAATACAAGCACTGCCACGGTAAACTGACCTGAATGGCGGTGAACCTCGCGCCGCCCGATCCTGCGCAGCTGTTTCCGGTCCCTGGGGTCGAGCTGGGAGTGGCGAGGGCCGGTCTCAGGAAACCCGGGCGCAACGACCTGCTCCTGATGCGGCTGCCGCCGGGCGCAGCGGTTGCAGGCGTGTTCACGAAGAACCGGTTTTGTGCTGCTCCGGTGGTGCTCGCAAAAAAAAATCTCGCAGGCGACGTTCGGGCACTGATTGTCAACACGGGGAACGCGAACGCGGGCACAGGCGCAGACGGCCTGAAGCGCGCTGCGCGGGTCTGCGAGAGCGTAGCGGCGCACCTCGCCTGCGCTCCGGGTCAGGTTCTGCCGTTCTCTACGGGAGTGATCATGGAACCGCTGCCGGTCGAGCGCATCACGGCAGCGCTGCCGCAGGCTGTGGCCGATCTGGGTCCCGGTAACTGGGCATCGGCGGCCGAAGCGATCATGACCACGGACACGGTGCCCAAGGCGGCGTCGCGGAAAGTCAGGCTGTCCAACGGGGAGGCCACCGTTACCGGGATTGCGAAAGGCGCGGGCATGATCCGGCCCGACATGGCAACCATGCTTGGTTTCGTGGCGACCGACGCAGGAGTTTCCCGGAGCTTGCTGAAAAGAATGCTGAAAAATGCAGCCGCCGGATCCTTCAACTGCATTACGGTGGACGGCGACACCTCGACGAACGATGCGTTCATGCTTCTCGCCACCGGCCGGGGGCCGGTGGCGAGATCGATGAAAGACCTGTCGAACCTCGGGGATGCGATCACCGAGGTCGCGCAAAAGCTTGCGCAGGCGATCGTGCGGGACGGCGAGGGCGCAACCAAGTTTGTCACCCTACGGGTCGAGCGCGGCCGCAGCGAGGCGGAATGCCGACGGGTCGCGTATGCAATCGCACACTCGCCGCTCGTCAAGACTGCATTCTTCGCTTCCGATCCGAATCTGGGGCGGATCCTCGCCGCGATCGGGAACGCACGCGTCGCAGGTCTCGACGCGGCGAAGGTGGATCTGTACCTTGACGACACCCTCGTCGCAAAGGGAGGCGGACGCTCTCCAGCCTACCGGGAGGAGCAGGGCGTGGCAGCGATGAGAAAACCCGAATTCACGGTCAGGACGGTACTGAACCGGGGAAAGGCCGCGGCGACCGTCTGGACCTGCGACCTTTCCTTCGACTACGTCAGGATCAATGCAGAATACCGGACGTGAACAAGGATCTTGAAACGCTCTTGCGGCGGCTCGAGCCGCTGCTGCCGTCGCCGCCGCCGCCGACCGACTGGAAGGCGAGCATCGCCTTTCGCTGGCGCAAGGGCGGGCCGAGGGGGCAGGGGTGGCTGCAGGCGGTGAGGCATGTGCATCGGATGCGTCTTTCGGACCTGCAGGGCATCGACCCCCAGATCGCGAAGGTCGAGCAGAACACGCGCCAGTTTCTTGAAGGCCGGCCGGCAAACAACGTGCTTCTGACCGGCGCGCGAGGCACCGGCAAGTCCTCGATCGTGAAGGGGCTGCTCAACAAGTTCCAGCGCCAGGGTCTGCGCATGCTGGAGGTCGAGAAAAACGATCTCGTGGATCTGCCTGCGATCACCGATCTGGTCGCCGGGCGGCCGGAGCGCTTTCTCGTCTTCTGTGACGACCTCACCTTCCACGGCGCCGAGGAGGGATACATCGCGCTCAAAGTGGCGCTCGACGGCTCGATCTCCACGACCTCGGAGAACATGCTGATCTACGCGACTTCGAACCGGCGGCACCTGATGCCCGAGTACATGGCGGAGAACCTCGAAACGAAGTACGTCGGCGAAGAGATTCATCCGGGCGAGACGGTCGAGGAGAAGATCTCGCTCTCCGAGCGCTTCGGCTTGTGGGTTTCGTTCTATCCTTTCGACCAGGACGAGTACCTGAAGATCGTGGCGCACTGGCTGAAAACGTTCGGCTGCTCGCGGAAGGAGGCGGAGGCCGCGCGCGACGAAGCGCTGCAATGGTCGCTGCAGCGCGGCTCGCGGAGCGGCCGCGTCGGCTACCAGTTCGCGCGGGATTGGGCGGGTCGCCGCATGGGCGGCTCCGGAGCCCTCCAGCACGCCAAGAAGAAATAGCGGTGCTCGATGTCGCCGCCGCGGTGATCGAGCGCGCCGACGGCGCATTCCTGCTTGCGCAGCGCCCGGTCGGCAAGGTCTACGCCGGATGGTGGGAGTTCCCCGGCGGCAAGATCCATGACGGCGAAAGCGCCGAGGCGGGACTGGCGCGTGAGCTGCACGAGGAGCTCGGAATCGACGTGTGCCGCGCCTACCCCTGGATCACGCGGGTCTTCACCTACCCGCATGCAATGGTGCGATTGAATTTCTTCCGCGTAGTGCAGTGGAGCGGCGAGCCGCACCCGAAGGAGGAGCAGGCGATTCGCTGGCAGCGGCTCGAGGCGCCCATGGCCGAGCCGATGCTGCCGGCCAACGCGCCGGTGCTCGCGTCGCTCGCCTTGCCGCTCGAGTATGCGATTACCTCCGCAGAGACGATTGGCGTAGAGCCAATGCTGAAGAAACTCGAGCGGCGCCTGCAGGCCGGGCTGAAGCTGGTGCAGGTACGCGAGCCCGCGATGGCGGGGGCCGAGCGGAACCGGTTCACCGCGCAAGTCGTGGCCATGGCGCACCGCCACGGCTGCAGGGTGCTCGTGAAATCACCGTTTCCGGACGCCGACGGCATTCACTTCACGGCCTCAGAACTCATGGCGCTCGACGCCAAACCGAAAAGTCCGCTCGTCGCGGCGTCCTGTCACACGCGCGAAGAGCTCGAGCGTGCGATAAAGCTCGAAATGGATTTCGCCGTTCTCGGACCGGTGCATGCCACGTCCTCCCATCCCGCAGTGCGCCCGCTCCGCTGGGAAGGGTTCGCGCAGCACGCGCACGGTGCAAGCATTCCGGTCTATGCGATCGGCGGCGTCACGCGAGGGGACATCGAGCGCGCGCGCTCCTGCGGCGCGCACGGTCTTGCCATGATCCGGGGAAGCTGGTCAATCTAGATTCACAGTTCTCGGTGCACCATGTCGGGCAGTGACTTGTAGAATGACTCTCCATGAGTCACACGCGAGTCAGCCTGAGGCAGGCTTCATGAAGCAGCTCACAGTACGCGGGTTCGACAAGGATCTCGAGCGACGCCTGCGCGAGCTTGCCCGAGCGGAGGGCGTGTCGTTCAGTCAGGCGGCGTTGCTTCTTTTGCGCGAAGGCGCAGGGCTCGAGTCGCCAAGACGCCGCGCCAACGTGGTCGGGGAATCCCTCGACGCGCTGATCGGGTCGTGGACGAGGGATGAGGAAGCGGCCTTCCTCGAGGCGATCGCTGCGTTCGAGGAGATCGAGTGATCGCGATCGAGCCGCGCTCCCTCAGGGTTACTCTTCCTTGAGTTCGTCCTGCTGCGGATCCGGCGGAGCGACGTCGGGCACGCGGTAGGACTCGCTCGCCCAGGCGCCGAGGTCGATCAGTTCGCAGCGCTCGCTGCAGAACGGGCGCCACTTGTTGGCGGGCGCGAACTCTGAGAGCGTGCCGCACCTGGGGCACGGCACCGTCTTCGCTTGCGCCGTCACAGATTGCAGAAGGTCAGCTCGAAGCCGACGTCCCAGTCCGCGGTCTTGGGGCGCGGATCCTCGCCGTTCTGTGCCAGAAATCGGATATTGAGGACATACTTGTTGGCGCTGATCTCGGGAACGCACGGCGTTCCGGGCTCAAGCCGCACGCGCAGCATCTGCGCGATCTTGCCGCCGAGCATCTGCTGGAAAGTCCCGAGTGGCGCAGACATCCGGTGCGGCTTTCCCGACTCGCGCAGGATCCGAAGGATGATCGCAGAACCGTCGCGCAACGGGTACAGGGGACTCGTCCATGCGGCAAGCTGGCCGATGCGCTCGTCGGCCGGACGGTGCAGCCAGTAATGGTAAGACGGCAGGTCGAACTCGCATGCGCCGCCCGGTATTCCGGTGCGTTGCTTGATCGACATCAGCCACTCGTTTTCCCGCAGGTACTGGCCGATCCTGCCGGTCATGGAGAACAGCGCCGCCGAAGCCTGCTCGATGTCGCGCAGGACATTGCCGAGCGCTTCCTCCGAGATCTCGGGGTTGTCGCGGAATGAGAGCAGCACCTGCTTCTGGCGCTCGAGTTCCTGCAGCAAGTCCGACTTCAGGTCGGCGCGGCTCGCGACCTCGAGGATCTCGAACAGCGTCAGCAGCGCGACGTGGTGATCAAGCGGGTCGGTACGGGCGATGAAATGCCGCGAGCGCTCGAACAGGTCCTCTAGGCGCAGAAGCGTCCGGATGCGTTCATTGAGCGGATACTCGTAGCTGATCACGCGCGCGCCCGCCCGGCCTCGGCCGAAAATTTCGCTGCATTCTGAAGGAATCGCGCAATCAAGACAAATAGCGCTCTTGCGCTTTCGCCAGGGCAGTGTACTTCCGATGCAGCTCGGCGACCCGCTTGTGCAGTGCGGCAATCGTCCCTGAATTGTCGATCACGTCGTCCGCGGCGGCGCGCCTTTGCTGACGCGGAACCTGCGCAGCGATGATGCGCCTCACTTCGTCCTCTGCCAATGCGCTCCTGAGCCTCACGCGCTCGAGTTGAACTTTTTCCGGGCAGTCGACCACCGCGATTCGCTGCATGCCCTCGCGATAGTCGGGTGATTCGACGAGCAGCGGCACGATATGAACCACATAGTCCCCGCTTGCACAGGTGATGCGGCGCTCGGATTCGGCGCGGATCATCGGATGTAGCAGTGCTTCGAGCTGTTTTCTTGCCGCAGGATTGGCAAAGACCAGCGCGCGGATCTTGGATCGATCCATCGCGCCGGACGAATCGAAGCAGGATTCTCCGAACAGCCGGCGCAACTCGGGTATCGCGGCCCCGCCGGCGCCCGTCAGCTCGTGAGCAATGGCGTCCGTGTCCACCACCGCCGCGCCGAGCCGCGCGAATTCATCCGCGGCCGCGCTCTTGCCGCTGCCGATGCCGCCGGTGAGCCCGACGACGAACTTCCGGCTCACGTGAACAGCGGCAGCCAGCGGCCGGAAATCTCCGCGCCCCAGAACAGAGCGATCGCGCCGGCTGCGGCAAGGTAGGGACCGAACGGGATCGGCTTGTCGCGGCCGTGACCCGCGAACGCCATCAATGTGATGCCCACCGCCGCGCCGACCATCGAGGAGAGCAGGATCACGAGCGGCAGCATCTGCCAGCCCAGCCACGCCCCGATCGCCGCAAGCAGTTTGAAGTCGCCGTATCCCATGCCTTCCTTGCCGGTGAGAAGCTTGAATGCCCGGTACACTGACCACAGCGCCAGGTATCCCGCCATCGCTCCGATCACCGCCGGGCCGAGCCGCACAAACGTCGCGTCAAGGTTGAAGGCGAGCCCGGCCCAGAGCAGCGGAAGAGTGATGTCGTCGGGCAGCATCTGGGTGTCGAGATCGATTGCCGTAAGCGCGATCAGGCTCCAGCAAAAGAGCATCGCGCCGAGCGCGGCAAGCGTCGGCCCGTAACGTACCGTCGCATATGCGGCCGCCACGCCGCCCGCGAACTCGACGACCGGGTAGCGGGCGCTGATCCGCGAGCTGCACGCCGCGCACCGGCCCCGCAGCAGCAGCCAGGACAGGAGCGGAACATTTTGCGTCGCCGGGATGGGGCGGCCGCATTTAGGGCAGGCCGAGCGCGGAGTCCAGAGGTTATAGGGCGCTTCTTCCTGCTTGCGGAGAGCGGGTGCGGGGGCATGGGGTGCCGGAGACGCGTCTGCCGTGGCCCTGGCGCCTTCAGGTTCCCCCGCCGCCGCAGCGAGCTCGGCGCACTGCGCGCGCCACTCGCGCTCCAGCATTTTCGGCAGCCGATGGATGACGACGTTCAGAAACGAGCCGACGCACAGCCCGAACACCAGCGCGACCCACGGCAGCACGGCAGGCTGGGCGAGCCAGCCGAAAACCGACATCTAGACGGCTTGGCCCATCTTGAAGATCGGCAAGTACATGGCGATCACCATGCCGCCGATGAGCGTGCCGAGCACCACCATGATCATCGGCTCCATCAGGGAGGAAAGGGCCTCGACCGCGTCGTCCACCTCGGCCTCGTAGAAATCAGCCACTTTGCTCAGCATCGAATCGAGCGCGCCGGTCTCCTCGCCGATCGAGCACATCTGCAGCACCATCGCAGGAAACACGTTGGCGTTCTGCATGGCCACCGTGAGCGAGGTTCCGGTGGAAACCTCCTGCTGGATCTGCTTGGTTGCGCTGGCGTAGACATAGTTACCCGAAGCACCGCCCACCGAGTCGAGCGCCTCGACCAGCGGCACGCCGGCGGCGAACATGGTGG